>CACWPL010000005.1 GCA_902762785.1 uncultured Ruminococcus sp.
GGCGAGCTTCTCCTTGACGGCCGCATCGGTGAAGATCTTCTTGACGCCGTTCTGGCAGTCATCGAAGTTGCCCTCGAGCGCGCAGACGGTGACGTTGCCGCCCTCCTGGGTGGCCATCTGGCGCTTCTGCATGGACGATACGCCCTGCTCCGGGTAGAAGACCATGATGCTGGTGCCGGGGACGTCCTTGAAGCCCTCGAGCGCGGCCTTGCCGGTGTCGCCGGAGGTGGCCACGAGGATCACGACCTGCTTGTCCTCGCCGTTCTTCTTGAGGGAGGTGGTCAGCAGGTAGGGCAGGATCTGGAGCGCCATGTCCTTGAAGGCGCAGGTCGGGCCATGCCAGAGCTCGAGGATCTGGGCGTCACCGAAGGCCTCGGTCAGCTCTGCGATCGCCTCGGTGTCGAAGGCCTTGGTGTTGTAGGCGTTCGAGGTGCAGTAGGCGATCTCCTCGGGGGTGAAGTCGGTCAGGAACTTGCCGAACACGACGTTCGCGCGCTCCGCATAGCTCATCTTGGCGAGCGCCTTGAGCTCGTCCATGGAGATCTGCGGGATCTCGGAGGGGATGAAGAGGCCGCCGTCCGCAGAGATGCCCTGCGCGATGGCCTGTGCGCTGGTCACTGCCAGGCTGCTGTCTCGTGTGCTTTTGTAGATCATAGATCGGATACCATCCTTTCGGGCCGCGAGCCTTTGGCTCTGGCTCAGTATTTTTGGATATTATCATGAAAGTCGCTCTCATCGAAAGCGCTCTCAAGATGATCGATGTCGATGATGCGTCCCTGGTAGGTCGTGACCTCGGCGATGTCGTAGCGGAGATACCACTTCGACTCGTCGATGCCCTCCCTCTCGCAGTACGCATAGGCAGCGCGGATGAGCCGCGCCATCTTCTGCCTGTCCACGGCCTCCATGCCGCTCTCGGACGCGCCGAGCCGGCGGGTCTTGACCTCCACGAAGCAGAGCTCCTCGCCGCGCGACGCGACAAGGTCGATCTCGCCGCCGCGGATGCGGTAGCCCCTTGCGAGGATCTCATAGCCGAGCGCCTCCAGATAGTAGGCCACGGCTGCCTCGCCGAGGGCACCGGTCTCATGCGGTGTCATGGCAGGATCTTTTTGAGGAAGGACGGCCGGTGGACGGGACTTGCGCCGTACTGCCGGATCGCGTCCGTGTGTGCCTTGGTGCCGTAGCCCTTGTGTGCCGCGAAGCCGTACTGCGGATACTGCGCGTCGAGCGCGAGCATGTAGCGGTCTCGGGCGACCTTCGCGAGGATGGACGCCGCCGCGATGGACGCGCTCGTGGCGTCCCCCTTGACGACCGTCTCCCCCGGCACAGTGAGCTGGGGCATCCTGTTGCCGTCCACCAGGACATAGGCGGGCGCCGTCCCCAGTCCCTCCACGGCACGCGTCATGGCGAGCATGGCGGCCTGGAGGATGTTGAGCCGCTCGATCTCCTCGATGCTCGCGGTGGCGATGCACCAGGCAGCGGCCTTCTCCTGTATCTCATCGAAGAGCGCCTCGCGGCGCTTCTCGGAGAGCTTCTTGCTGTCGTCGAGTCCCTCGATGCCGTGGGCCTCCGGGAGGATGACGGCGGCGGCGTACACGTCACCGGCGAGGGGGCCGCGTCCGGCCTCGTCCACACCGCAGATGCTGCCGAACTGGGTCCGCATGGCGGTGTCGTAGTCGAGCATGCGCTGACGGCGCAGCAGCGTGTCCTCACGCATCGGCGGCCTCCTTGACGGGCGGACGCTCGAGCGTGATGCGGCCGAGCTTCGCGCCGCGGAAGTCGTCCAGGACGGTGATGGCCGCACGCTCCGTGTCCACCACGGCACCGGGCAGCAGCATCCCGCGCTTGCGGCCGACCAGCTCCAGGAGCTCGTCACCGCGCGTCTTGTCCGTCTCGAGCTTGTAGCGCGCGAGGAGGGCGGCGGGGTATTCCTCATGGAGATACTCCAGCAGCAGCATCGCGAGCGCCTCGATGTCGAGCACCTGGTCGCGGATGGCGCCGGTGAAGGCCAGACGCCGCGCGGCGAGCTGGTCCTCCAGCTTCGGACGGAGCACGCCGGGCATGTCCAGAAACTCGGTCTGCGCATCGACCCTGACCCACTGCTTCGTGCGGGTGACGCCGGGACGGTCCTCGACCTTGGCGCGGTCGGCGCGTGCCATCTTATTGATGAAGCTCGACTTGCCGACGTTCGGGATGCCGACGATCATCAGGCGCACGGGGCGCCCGATCTGGCCGGACGCCCTGCGCTTCTCCAGCAGCTCCGCCAGCATCTGCTCGCGGACGGTCGGGATAAAGCGCTTGGTGCCCTTGCCGCTGATGCAGTCGCACGCGAGGGCGGTGATGCCCTGCCGGCGATACCACTGCACCCACTGGTCGGTGAGGTTCGGGTCGGCGATGTCGGCCTTGTTGAGCAGCACCATGTAGGGCTTGCTCGCCACGAGCTGGGTCAGCTCCGGGTCGCAGCTCGACAGGGGGATGCGCGCATCCAGCACGGCCACCACGCCGTCCACAAGGGACAGGTTCGCGGCGATCATGCGGCGGGTCTTGGTCATGTGACCGGGGAACCACTGGATGTCGCTCATTTGGATCTCGGACATGATGCCTCCTATCTTACTTATAAGAGCTTACTTATCAAAGGGTCTTACGATATAGAGAATATCAATACAGCGACTTGACATCCGGCTTGATGCGGAAGATCACATGCCCCTCGATCTCGTCGAGCGGCACGAGGCCGACGTCGCCATAGCGGCTGTCCATCGAGACAGAGCGGTTATCGCCCATGACGAAGACGAATCCCTCCGGGATCACGATGGGGTACTCGAAAGCCGCATTGACCGCAGGTGCGGTCGTGACGCTGTTGATGTAGGGCTCGTCGAGCGGGGAGTCGTTCAGGTAGACGATGCCGCGGCTAAAGTCCATGTCGAGCTTCTGGCCGGCGGTCGCGATGACGCGCTTGACGATGACCTTGTGCAGGCCCTCGGAGAGGTAGGTCTCCCCGGTCTCGGCGTCGAGATGGCCGGCGCTCGCGGTATTGATGATGATGATGTCGCCGCATTCCGGGTCACGGTCAAGTGCATTGACCAGGAGCTGGTCGCTGTTCTCGAGCGTCGGCAGCATGGAGTCCCCCTGCACAGAGGCGAAGCGGAACACATAGATGCACAGGAGCACGATGCAGAACAGCGTCACGAGCGCATAATCCAAAATATCGACCACGACGCCGATCAGCTCGTGCGCCAGCTTGTTCTTAGAAAATCGGATATACTCCCGCATGGCGCGCCTCCGTCACTTGACGAAGCCGAGCTGGGAGCCCGGGGAATAGCGGAAATAGGTCGTCCCCAGCACCTTCTCGACCGGCACGAGGCCCACAGCGGGGCTGCGGCTGTCGGTGGAGTGGTTGCGGTTGTCGCCCATGACGAACACATACCCCTCGGGGATCGTGATCGGGTAGCTGAAGGCGCCGTCGTTGGTGAGCGTCGCCTCGTTGATATAGGGCTCATCCTGGAGCTGACCGTCGATGTAGACGCGGCCCTCGGCCGTGTCGATGTCGATCTCCTCCCCGGCCACGGCGATGACGCGCTTGATGATGCACTCATTGAGCGAATAGCCGCTCGACACCGGCGTGCCGTCCGCGCCGAAGATCAGGCCGCCCTCGTCGTCATTGACGACCACGATGTCGCCCTTCTTGGGGGTATAGCACAGGCGGAGCATCGCGAGGCGGTCACCGTTGGTGAGCGTCGGGTTCATCGAGCTGCCCTCCACGGTCACAGGCCTTGCCAGATACGAGAAGATGAACAGGATCACGAACACCGAGGTCAGCACGGTCTCCAGGATCTCCATCACATCGTTGAACATCGCCTTCGGAGAGAAGGGCGGCTTTTCAGTATTTTCACCCTCTTCCCCCTCTTCGCCCTCTTCGGCATCCTCAGACGGCTCAGCGTCCCCCTCCGCGGTCTCGGCCGCAGACTGGGGCTCCTCGGGGGTCTTGGTCTCCTCGGCGGGCGCGGTCTCCTCGGGAGTCTTGGCCTCCTCGGCGGGCGCGGTCTCCTCGGCGGGGAGCGTCTTCTCCGTCTCGTTCTCTTGCATATCCATCCCTCACTTCATGTAGGATACCGGCGGTATCTCGTGCGCCGGTCAGGCTCCCGTCACGCCGGGAGATGCGTCATTTTCATGATAAAGATAGCAAAAAAGGGACGTACCGTCCCCCCTTGCCCTGCATGGCGGCCGCATACCGGCATAAAGCCGGTACACAGCAGCGCATCCAAATGTATTCGGTCAGATGAGCTCCTTGACCTTGGCGGCCTTGCCCACTCTGTCGCGGAGGTAGTAGAGCTTCGCTCTGCGTACCTTACCGTGTCTTACCAGCTCGACCTTGTCTACCACCGGGCTGTGCAGCGGGAACACGCGCTCGATGCCCGTGCCGTGTGCGACACGTCTAACGGTGAAGGTCTCGCTGATGCCGCCGTGCTTCTTGGCGATGACAGTGCCCTCGAATACCTGGATACGGCTCTTGTCGCCCTCCTGGATACGAACGTGTACCTTGACGGTATCGCCGATACGGATCTCCGGGGCGTTCTCCTTCATGCTTGCTGCGCTGATCGTCTTAAGTGCATCCATTGTGATTACCTCCTGATAATTTCCGCTTCTTCATACGCGCCGCCCGCCGCCCGGATGCAGCATCATACCGGGGACTGCCGTGCCGCCGCCTTCCTGTACAGGTGCAGGTCATCGCCTGCTGCGGACCGGCGCACGCCAGAGGATGAAACGATCTAATGTCTTACGGCATTAGCCTCGTCGACGGCCGCGTGGACACACGCCTCCCCCGACGGACTTCAAATGCATTTGTTATTATACCATATCCTGACGGAAAAAGCAAGTGTTTTCAGAAAAAAACTTTCCCGTCCAAGCAAAATATCTTCGTCCGGCAGATGCGGCGGCACTGGACCGCCCCTTCCGTGAAGGCCGTGAACGCGTCGGTGACGACCGAGGCGTTCAGATTCCCCTCGTTCCCGGCGGGCAGACGGAGGGTCAGGGTCAGGCCGTCCGGCGTCTCCTCGACGGCCTCCTGCGTGATCTGCGGGCGGATGTCGACGGTCTTCATCCCCTTTTTCGTCTTCTTCTCGATGGGGATGCTCTCCTGCGCGAGGAAGGCCTCCCAGCGCACGCGGACGTCCTGCCCTGTCAGCGTGATCTCGTAGACGGCGCTGCCGATCTCGACGGCCTCGCGTCCCGGTGTCCCCACCCGCAGGGCACGCAGCCCCTCCGGAAGGGCGGCGTTCAGGCGCGTGAGGATCTCGTCCTCGGGCACCTCCTCGGTCAGGCGGACGTCCATGCACTCGCACAGGCTCTCCGCCCCCAGGCTCAGCGCGAGCGGGAACATGAGGTACAGATGCGGATGGAACCCCTCCGTATACCACGCAGGCAAGCCGCTGCGGCGTATCGCGCGGATCATGCAGCGGTTCAGGTCGAGGTGGGAGATGTAGCGCAGGCTCCCGGTCTTGGCAAATTCGATGCGATAGTCCTTCATGCGTCGCCCTCCTTCGGGAAGCACGGGCGGCCGAGGACCTTGTTCGCGCCGCATCCCGCGCAATGCTCGCGGCAGGACGGCGTCGTCACGCCCTGATGCGCCAGCTCGTTCTCACGGATGAGGAATCGCTTGGAGACCATATAGTCCAGATGGTCCCACGGCATGACCTCGTCATAGGGGCGCGTCCGATTGGCGTAGAACGCAGGATCCAGGCCGTTCTTCTCGAACGCCGCGTACCATCTCTGGGCATCGAAGAACTCGTCCCAGCTCTCGAGCTTGCCGCCCGCCGCCCAGACGTCATACAGCACCGCCCCAAGGCGCCGGTCGCCGCGTGCGAGGGCGGCCTCCATCTGGGAGATGTCGGAGACGTGCATGCTGGCCTTGATCTTCTTGGACTTGATCGCGCGGCGCAGCACCTGCTGGCGGCGGATGATCTCGTCCTTCTCCACCTGCGGCTCGAACTCGAAGGCCGTGAAGGGCTTCGGCACGAAGGTCGCCGTGGAGATGCTCACCTGGAGCTTGCCCTTGGCACGCCCGGGCATGTCGTAGAAGAGGTTCACGACCTTCTGGGCGAGGTCGGCGATGCCCTCGATGTCCTCGTCCGTCTCGGTGGGGAGGCCCATCATGAAATAGAGCTTGACCTGCGTATAGCCGCCCTCGAAGGCGATGGTGCAGGTACGCATCAGCTCCTCCTCGGTGACGTTCTTGTTGATGACGTCGCGCAGGCGCTGTGTCCCGGCCTCGGGCGCGAAGGTCAGTCCGCTCTTGCGGATGGTCGTGACCTTCTCCAGCACGTCCTTGGAAAAATTATCCACGCGCAGAGACGGCAGCGAGAGGTTGATGTGCCGCTCGGCCGTGTAGCAGAGCAGATCGTCGAGCACCTCCCGGATGCGGGAATGGTCGGACGTGGACAGCGAGGACAGGCTCAGCTCGTCATAGCCGGTGGACTCGCAGAGGGCGCGGCCCTGGGCGCAGATGGTCTCCGGGGACTTCTCGCGGAAAGGCCGATACAGCGACCCTGCCTGACAGAACCGGCACCCGCGGATGCACCCGCGCAGCACCTCGACGGACACGCGGTCGTGGACGATCTCAATGAAGGGGACGACCACGCTGTCCGGGTAGAAGGACTTGTCCATGTCCGTCATGACGCGCTTGGTGACGACCGCCGGGGCGCCGTCGCGGGGGGTGACGGCCTCGATCGTGCCGTCCTCATGATACGTCACATCATACAGCGACGGCACATAGACGCCGGGGATCTTCGCGGCCTCGCGCAGGAACGCCGAACGCGTCGCGCCCGCATCGCGCATGGTGCGGTAGAGGTCCATCAGCTCCAAATTGACCTCCTCGCCCTCTCCCAAAATGAAGAGGTCGAAAAAATCGCAGAGCGGCTCGGCATTGCACGCGCACGGCCCGCCCGCACAGACGATGGGCGCGATGGCCTCGCCGCGCTCGGACTGCCGGATCGGGACGCCCGCGAGGTCGAGCATGTTCAGGATGGCGGTGAAGCTCATCTCATATTGCAGCGTGAAGCCGATGAAGTCGAACGCACGGATGGGGTCGCGGCTCTCGAGGCCGTAGAGCGGGATGCCCTCGCGGCGCATGACGGCCTCATAGTCCGGCCAAGGTGCGAACACGCGCTCGCACCAGTAATTTTCCCGCGAATTGATGAGGGAATAGAGGATCTTCATGCCAAGGTGGCTCATGCCGACATCGTAGATGTCCGGGAAGCAGAAGGCGAAGCGGACGTCGACCTTGTCCCTGTCCTTCACCACCTGGCCGACCTCGCCGCCGCTGTAGCGGGAGGGGCGCTGCACCTCGAGCAGGTGCGCTTCGATCTTGTCTTTGAGCATATCGTTACTTCCTTGCTTTGGTCGGGCAATGCCCGTTTTGGGTATTTTTATTGTAGCATACTTTTGGGGGGATGTCAACCGCTGACCTCCGCCGCCCCAAGGTAGACCGCCATCCCATACAAGAACGGCGATGTGACGTGCATCCGCATCATCCACACGACAAAGCCCGCCGCCATCCCCACGCAGACGATCCGCCGCACGCGCTCGCCCGTCTCTCCGAGAAAAAGCCCCAGCGCCGTGCCGCCGTCGAGCAGACGGTACGGGAGCAGGTTGAACGTGCCCATGGCCAGATGCAGGAGCGCCGTCTCGTGCCGGACGCGCCAGAGCAAGACCGCGGCGAGCAGGTTCACCGCCGGGCCGCTCAGGCAGACGGCGAGCGCCTGTCCGCGCGTGAGGAGGGCGCGGCGCGGGCGCATGCGCATCCCGGCGGCCGAGAGGCGCACCTCCCGGAGCCCCGCGCGGGTCGCCCAGAGCGCGGCGCCGTGCCCCAGCTCGTGCAGGAGGCAGACCCCCAGCGTCACCAGGACGAGCGTCCGCCGGTCCAGGCAGCACGCGGCCGCTACGACCGCCGGGAATCCGAACCCCACCACGATCCGGCATCCGCCGATCCTCAGCTCCAAAGCTGCGCCACGGTCTGCACGCATGCCGCCGCCCATGCCGCGTCCGGCGCCTCCGTGCGCGTGCGGAACGTCTCCGCGACCGCCGCGAACGCCTCCCGGTCGAAGAGCCGCAGCACCAGCACCGCCGTCAGCAGCAGGATGCAGACGATGTACTGCATGAAGAACACGTCCCCCGCGCACGGCGCTTCCCCCGCGGGGCGCTTCTCGATCGTCGGCGGCTGCCATCCGCTGCCGTCCTCCTCCGGGATCTCTACGATGACCTCTTCCATCCGGCATCGCTCCTTTCCGGCGTCCTCCGCCTCTTCGATGCTATGCCGGACGGGACAAAAAAATGCCCCCTTTCCTGCGAAAGGGGGCGGCGCTCACTCGGCGGTCTCCTTCTTGATGCCGAACACCATGCGGAGCACGCCGGACAGCAGCCGGGGCGTCTGGATGACTACGATCTTCATATTCATGCACCTCCATCGGGATATACTACAGTATATTCCCGGGCGCCTGTTTGGTGACTCACAGCCGCACCTGCACGACCAGGAGCAGTCCCTCCGTGAAGGTGATCGTGGCCTCCGGGGCGGTGATCTCGTTGCCCGCGCCGAGGGTCAGGCCGCTTTTGAGGACGATGCCGTCCGTCTCGTACTTCGTCCCGCGCAGCGTCAGGCCGCGGCAGACGTCCGTGACGGAGAACAGCGACAGCGTCCCCCGGTACTGCGGCAGGACGATCGTCCCCGGACGGAGCACCTGCATGGTCGTGCCGCCGTGGACGAGGGTGCCGTGCAGCCCCTCCTCCGCCATCCAGCGCAGGAGGAAGAGGTTCGCGACCGAATGGTCTGCCCGCTCGCCGCCGAACACACCGTAGATCCAAAAGTCCGTATACCCCAGCGCACGCCCGTACTGCACCGCGAGGGCGGTGTCCGTGTCGTCCTTCTCGACGGGATGCCGCACGATCGGGATGCCGTCCGGGAGGGGATCCGTGTACGAATCGAAGTCCCCCAGCAGCACGTCCGGGACGATGCCCAGGCGCTGCGCGTGGGCATAGCCGCTGTCCGCCGCGATCACGAACGCTCCCTCCGGCAGCGCGGCCGGCGGCATGTCCCCGCCCGCGAGGATCACGCACGGCCTCACAGCTCCCACTCCTTGATCTGCCGCGCCTCCTCGTACATGGCGCAGTAGCTCTCGTGGCGCGAGCGCGGGATGATCCCGGCGGCCACGGCCTCGAGGACGGCGCAGCCCTTCTCGCAGGTGTGGGCGCAGTCCTGGAAGCGGCATTTTCCTTGATACGGCGCGAACTCCGTGAAGCAGTCGGCCAGCTCCTCCTTGCGGATGACAGCATAGCGCATCGTCTCGAAGGTGGAAAAGCCCGGTGTATCGGCGATATAGCCCCCGCCCTCGAGCGGGTAGAGCCGCGCATGACGGGTGGTGTGGCGGCCGCGACCGAGCTTCTGGCTGATCTCGCCGGTGGGGATGGCGAGGGTCTCGTCGAGGGCGTTGAGGAGGGTGGACTTGCCCGCGCCGGAGTTCCCCGTCAGCGCACTGACCTTCCCACGGAACGCCGCACGGACGGCCTCGAGCGAGGCGGGGTCGGCGTAGTCGACCGGGAGGATCGGGATGCCGATGGAGCAGTAGAGCTGGTAGATCGTCTCATACGACGCGAGGTCGATCTTGGTCAGCAAAAGCAGCGGCGCGATGTCCTTGTAGGCGCTCACGGCGATGAATTTGTCCAAAAGACGCAGATCCGGCTTCGGCTCACACATGGAGACCACGAAGCAGAGCTGGTCGAGGTTGGCGAGGGGCGGGCGGATGATCTCGTTTTTTCTGGGGAGCACCTCGGAGACAGCGCCGTTCTCCACAAGCACATGGTCGCCCACATACGGCTGCTGGCCTCTTTTGCGGAGCACGCCCCTTGCGGGCAGCTCCTGCGATACACCGTCAGGGGACACTACGGTGTAGCGTCCCCTGAGGTCTTGGATGATCGTATAGATGGTCCCCTGCTCTCCCGGCATCACTCAGGGATCACCGGAGCGGGCGGGTTCGTCAGATCCTCGACCGGATCAGGGTCGGTCACAGGATCGGGCGCATCGGTGACAGGCGCATCCGTGTAAACAGGCGGATCCGTCACCGGCTCGATATAGAAGGTAGCGGGCGCATCGGTGGGTGCCTCCGTGGGCGGCTCGGTGGGCGCCTCGGTCGGGAACGCGCCAACGCTGTCGAACGCGCCGTTCACGTCCTCACGGACGGTGGTGTAGGTGACGTTCGCGAAGTCGAAGTTGTAGACGCCGACCTCGGCCTGCTGGCCGGTGTTCATGTTCGTCAGGACGACGGCCAGACGCTCGGTGCCGGTACCCGGTACGTCAACGACCGCGCTGCTGGAGTAGCCGGCGTTGATGGTCGGAGAGGAGGTGCGGGTCATGCCCTTGTCGTCGATGAAGTCGAGGACGAAGCGGCCAGCGACGCCGCTGGGCAGCGAGAGCGTGTAGGCGATGGTGCCGGACGGGTCCTCACCGTTGGAGTAGGTGAGCTTGATCTTGGTGTTGACCTCGACCATCTCGCCGGGGTCGATGCTCTGGGCGATGACGATGCCCTCGTCCTCAAGGGAGGCCTCGTCGACGGCCTCTACCTGGAGACCGTAATACTCGCAGATCTTGGTGGCGTCCTCGATGGTCTTGCCGAGGAGGTTCTGGATCTCGATGGCGTTGTCGTTCGGGCCCTTGGAGACGTAAACGATGATGGTGGAGCCGGACTCGGCCTCAGAGCCTGCGGCGGGCTCAGTGCGGATGACGTTGGACGCCTCGGTGCCGTCGGAGGCCATCTCGTACTTCATCTCGCAGACGAAGCCCTCTGCCTCGAGGATCTTGCGGGCGTACTCATAATGGAAGCCGTCGACATCCGGCACGGTCGCCATGCTCATGCCGAGGGATACGCTGACGGTGACGGTCTGGCCGTTCGGCACGGCGTCGCCAACGTTGACATCCTGGGCGAAGATGGCATCCTTCGGCCACTCGGAGTAGTCCGTGTCGCCGATCTGGAGGTCGAGGTAGGTGTACATATCCTTGGCCTCATAGTAGTCCATGCCGACGAGGTCGGGCATCTCGTACTTGGTGCGGCTGATGTCGCGGTTCATGACGCCCTTGATGAGCCAGAGGATGAAGAAGATCGCCACGATGATGAACGCGATGGTCACAGCGGTCATGATCGGGATGAAGAGGGAGCGGCGCTCGGGCTCCTCATCCTCGTCCTCATCGTCGTCGTAATCGTAGTCGTCATCGTCATACTCGTCGTCATCATAGCCGTCATACTCCTCCTGCTGGCGGCGGACGGCCTCCTGCTGGGCGGTCGCAGACGAGAAATACTGAGTCTTGGCGACATCCGGATCCTCCTCGGCCTTGTCGGCAGCGGCATTGTCGGATGCCTTGCCATAGCCGAAGGTGATGTTGTTGTTGGCCTTGAAGGCCTCGATGTCGCGGATCATGTCAGACGCGGTCTGGTAGCGGTCCTCGGCGTTCTTCTCCATGGCGTGGAGGATGATCTCCTCGAGGCCGACGGGGATGTCGGGGTTGATGCTGCGCGGACGCTCCGGGGTGGTCTGCATGTGCATCACGGCGATGCTGATGGGGTTATCGGTATCGAAGGGCTTCTTGCCGGTCAGCATCTCGTACATCATGACGCCGACGGAGTAGATGTCGCTCTTCTCATCGGTCTCGTCGCCGCGGGCGCCCTCGGGACTGATATAGTGGACGGTGCCGATGGCCTGGTCGGTCTGGGTGCCGCCGTCGCCGCGGGCGAACTTGGCGATGCCGAAGTCCATGACCTTGATGGTGCCGTCGGTGAAGAGCATGATGTTCTGCGGCTTGATGTCACGATGGACGATGCCGCGGTCATGGGCATGCTGGAGCGCACGGAGGATCTGGATGATGAAGTGGACGGAATCCTTCCACGTCAGCACCTTCTCGTTGTCGATATACTCCTTGAGCGTGATGCCGTCGATATACTCCATCACGATGAACTGCAGCTTGTCGGAGAAGCCGACGTCGTAGATCTTGACGATGTTCGGGTGGGACAGCAGCGCGATCGCCTTCGATTCGTTGCGGAAGCGGCGCAGGAACTCCTCGTTCTCTGCGAACTCCTTCTTCAGGATCTTGACGGCGACGAGCTTGTTGTCGATGATGTCTGTCGCCTTGTAGACATCAGCCATGCCGCCGACGCCGATCAGCTCGGTGATCTCATACCGGCCGTCCAGCTTTTTTCCAATGTACTTTTCCATTGTACCCTCCATAATGTTGTTGGATCTTGGTGCCGTCCCGACACACGACCGCAGAAACACAGGGTCTCGTGAGATGGTACCTGTGCTTTTGCAGCCGCTTGTCAAGGCCGACGGTCGTTAGTTGGGTCATCCCGACCCGGAGCTTATGGTGTAATGATCGCAAGCGAGATGTTGTCCCGGCCGCCCTTTTCGAGGGCGAGCCCCACCAGCGCCTGCGGTATTGCCTGTGTCTCGTTCCCCTGCACGGCCGCGAGGATCTCGTTCGGGGTGCAGGCGCCGGACAGTCCGTCCGAGCAGAGCAGCAGGATGCAGTCGTCACGCCGCGGTATCCGATAGAAATCCGGCCGGATGATCCGCTCGACCCCGACCGCACGCGTCAGCATGTGGCGCTTGGGGTGGGTGGCGATCTGGTCGCGGGTGATCTTGCCCTGCTGTAGGAGCATGTTCACGACCGTATGGTCCTTCGTGAGGAGACGGATGGTGCCGTTCTCGATGAGATAGGCACGGCTGTCGCCGACGTTCGCGATCGAGATCCACTCTCTTTCGACGAATGCGGCCACGCACGTCGTCCCCATGCCGTAGCAGCGGTAATCCATACGGGACGTGGTGTAGATGACGGAATTGGCTGCGGAGACCGAAGCGAGCAGCACGGCACGCACGTCGTCCACATCCATCTCGGGCTTGCATCCGTGACGGAACCGGTCGAACAGCTCGCGGATGGCGATCTCGCTCGCCTGGCTGCCGCTGCGCTCACCGCCCATGCCGTCGCAGACCACCGCGAGCCAGCGCTCGCCGAACTGCTCCGCCTGGACGCGGTCCTGGTTCTCGTCACGCAGCAGACCGATGTCTGTCGCCGTGAAGCATTGCACTCTCCTCACCTCCCGCTGCGAGGTCAGCCCTCGCTTTGTGATGCCGCCCCCTCCGCGTCACGGCGGAGCTGGCCGCAGGCTGCCTCGATGTCGGCGCCGAGGGTACGGCGCACGGTCGCGTTCACCCCGCGCCGCTCGAGCTGCTTCTGGAACTGCTCGGCCGCACGGCGTGTGGCATGGTAGCCGCGTTCACGGACCCGGTTCACCGGGATCAGGTTGACGTGCGAGCCCATGCCCCGCAGGAGCGCCGCGAGCGCCTGTGCGTCGGCCGGACTGTCGTTCTCGCCCTCCATGACCGCGTACTCGAAGGTCACGCGCCGCCCCGTCTGCGAAAAGTAATACCGGCACGCCTCCATCAGCTCCTCGAGCGGATAGCGGCGGGCGATCGGCATGATCTCGCGGCGGTGCGCCCCATCGGCGCTGTGGAGCGAGACGGCGAGCGTGAGACCTGTCCGCCTGTCCGCGAGCTCCCGGATCCTCGGCACGATGCCGCAGGTCGAGAGGGTGACATGGCGCAGGCTCATCTGCCGGCCCTCCGGGTCGGAGAGCAGCTCCAGGAAGCGCATGACATTGTCGAAGTTGTCGAGCGGCTCCCCGATGCCCATGAGCACCAGTCCGCTGATCGACACTCCGGCGTCCCGCTCTGTCTCGTCGATCTGGCGGAGCATCTCGGAGGGGGTCAGGTCCCTCACGAAGCCCGCGATCGCCGATGCGCAGAAGCGGCAGCCCATTTTACAGCCTACCTGTGTGGAGATACATAGGCGCCATCCGTGCCGGTAATGCATGAGGACCGTCTCCACATGATGCCCGTCGGGGAGCCTATATAAGTATTTTACCGTATCATCCAGAGAAGATGCAAGTCTTCGGGCAATAAATAGGCCTTTTATACAAAATTCAACATCCATCGCCTCGCGGAGTGTGGACGGTATGTCCAGCATCTCGGCGAAGCTCTGCACCCGTTTGACGTGGAGCCACCGCCAGACCTGCCCGGCGCGGTACTTGGGGGCACCCATGGCGGTCAGAGCGGCCTCCAGCTCGGGGCGGCTCATGGAGAGGATGTCGCGTCTCTCGTCCATGTCATCCCTCCTTTGCGGCACGCACGAGGCGGGCGGCGAAGAAGCCGTCGGAGCCATGGTGCTGGGGGAGGAAGGTCATCTGTCCGGCCGTCTGCCCGCGCTCCGTGAGGGGGGCGAGCGAGAAGTCCAGATGCGATGCCAGGAACCGTGCGACGACGTCCTCATTTTCCGCACGCAGGACGGTACAGGTCGCATAGACGAGCGTCCCACCCGGGCGGAGGTACTGCGCGGCCGTCTCCAGGATCTGGTACTGGATCTCCGGGAGCGCGGCGGCCTGGTCGAGGGGCGTGTACTTGATCTCCGGCTTGCGGCGGATGACGCCGAAGCCAGAGCAGGGCACGTCGCAGAGGATGCGGTCGGCGAGGGGCATATCGTCCCGGTGCTGTGTGGCATCCTGCACATCGGCCCGGATGCACGTCAGTCCCAGACGCTGCGCACCGTCGCGGATGAGCCCCACGCGCTGCGGGTAGAGGTCGAAGGCATAGACATGCCCCCTGTCCTCCATCCTCTCGGCGATGGTGAAGCTCTTCCCGCCCGGCGCGGCGCAGACATCGAGCACCGTCTCCCCCGGCCTTGCCCCGAGGAGGGCGCAGCAGATCTGCGGCGCGAGGTCCTGCACATGGAACAGTCCCTTTTTGAACGCCTCGCTGTGGACGGCGTCGGCCGCCTCCAGGACATAGGCGCCCTCGGCCTGCGGACACGCCTTCGCACCGAACGGGGCGAGGTCGTCCGCGGTAGCACGGGTCGTGTTCAGACGCACGGTCAGCGGCGGCGGGAGGAGACTGTCCTCCAGGAACGCCTTCGCTTCGGCCTCCCCATGCTCGGCGATGAGCCGTTGGATGAGGGCGGCCGGTGCAGAATACTGCACCTGCATGGCCTCGAGCGGGTCCCCCGGCAGGGCATACCGCTTGCCGTCCCGCAAAAAGCCGCGCAGCACCGCGTTCACGAAGCCGCCCGCGCTCTTTTTCCGGAACGCGCCGCAGAGCCGGACGCTCTCGTTGACGGCGGCGCTGTCCGGGATGCGGTCGCACCAGAGGAGCTGGTAGAGCCCCGCATAGAGGATGCAGCGGATGACCGGCTCCGGGGGCTTTTTCGTCCTCTCGGCCACGATGTGCGCGAGCGTGAGACGCCGCTCCGTGACGCCGTAGACGATCTGGGTACACAGGCGCTTGTCGGCCGGTGAGAGGTCGGTCTCGGCGAGGGTCTTGTCTAATAGGAGGTTGGTGTAGCCGCCCGCCTCCTCGATGCGCACGAGCAGCTCGACCGCGAGCGCCCGCGCGTTCTTCGCGTGGCTCATCCGAGCCTCTGGCCGATGGCGAGCTTTTTGCCGCGCAGGAAGTCACGCACGGCCATGCGCTTGCCGCCCTCGGCCTGCACCTCGGTGAAGGTCAGGAGCGTGCCGCCGCCGCACTGTACAGTGAACGTGTCCGGGTCGACGATCTCGCCCGGGAGGGCCGTCCCGGTCCCGGGACAGACGGTGCTGCGGTAGACCTTCAGGCGCTTGCCGTCGAGGGTCGTGAAGCCGGTGAGCGCGCAGATCACGCGGTGCAGCTCCTGCGCCGGACGGTCGAACGTCAGCGCAGACTGCTCCTTGCGGATCATCGGCGCGTAGCACGAGAGCGCGTCGTCCTGCTTTTCAGGACGGAGCCTGCCGGCTGCGGCGTCCTCGAGCGCCTGGACGATCAGGGCCGCGCCTGCCTCGGAGAGACGGTCGTGCAGCTCGGCAGCGGTCTCGTCCTCCCCGATCGGCAGCTCCGTGCGCAGGAGCATGTCGCCGGTGTCGAGGCCCTCGGCCATCTGCATGACGGTGACGCCGGAGGTCTTCTCGCCGTTGAGGATGGCGTACTGGATGGGGGCGGCGCCGCGGTACTTCGGCAGCAGCGACGCGTGGATGTTCATGCATCCGTAGCGCGGCAGCTCGAGCACGGCGGGCGGCAGGATCTGGCCGTAGGCGGCCACGACGATGCAGTCCGGGGAGACGGCGTGGAGCGTCTCGAGGCTCTTCACGGCGTCCTCGCCCTTGCGGAGGGAGGCCGGCTGGAAGACCGGGATGCCGTGGACGATCGCGGCCTTCTTGACCGGCGACGGCACGAGCTTCATCTTCCGGCCATTCGGCTTATCCGGCTGGGTGAACACGGCGGCGATGTCATGCCCCGCACGCACCAGCGCCTCGAGCGCAGGGACGGCGAAATCCGGCGTCCCCATGAACACGAGCTTCATACGTCACTCCTCCTCTGCAGGATCGACGAACTCCTCGACCAGCTCCAGGAAGAGCTTGCCGTCGAGATGGTCGATCTCGTGGCAGGCGCAGCGGGCGGCCAGTCCCTCGAGCTTGAGCTCGTAGAATTCGCCGTTGCGGTCCTGTGCGCGGACGGTACACTTGCTCGGCCGTGTCACATAGCCCCACTGATCCGGGCAGGAGAGGCATCCCTCCACATCACGCTGCTTGCCGCTCTTCTTCGTGACGACGGGGTTGATCAGCTCGATCAGGCCGTCGCCCTCCTGCACGTCGATCACCGCGATGCGCCGGCGGATGCCGACCTGCGGTGCGGCCAGGCCGAGGCCCTGTGCCTTGTAGAGCGTCTCGGCCATGTCGTCGAGCAGCTCGTGGAGCTTGTCGTCAAACTTCTCGACCGGGCGGCACTTCGAGTGCAGCACCGGGTCCTCCTTCGTCACGATCTTACGGATCGCCATTGATACCTCATCCTTTCCTCCGCTCGGTGGAGCGGCTCGTTTTCTCTATCCTTGCTGTCTATGATGTCAAAACTCGGCGCTGCCGTTCATATCCGCATAGATATGGACACGCGACATCTCGCGCATGCTGCATGCGCTCTTCATCGCCGTCTCCAGGAAATGCCGGAAGGCCTTGTTGTTCTTGCATTTGATGATGATGCGCCAGCGGAACTTGCCGCCGAGCTTGTGGTAGTTGAACGGCACCGGCCCCAGCACGCGCAGGGGCATCCGCTCGCGGCAGACCGCCAGCTCTTTTTTCATGCACTCGAGGAACGTCTCGGCGCCGATGCGCACGGCGTCCTCCGTCTCGCCCGTCACGCCGATCACGCAGATGTCGCAGAACGGCGGATACAGGAGCTGCTTGCGGACGCTCAGCTCCTCACGGGCGAAGGCCTCATAGTCCTGCGCGGCCGCGAGCCGGAGGACGTAGTGGTCGGGCATGAAGGTCTGGAGGATGGCGCGTCCCGGCTTGCCGCCGCGTCCGCCCCGGCCGACCACCTGCGTGATCAGCGAGAAGGTCCGCTCATAGCTGCGGATGTCGCCGGAGAAGAGCGCCTTGTCCACGCTCATCACGCCCACGAGCGTGACGTTCGGGAAGTCGAGCCCCTTGCCGATCATCTGGGTGCCGAGCATGATGTCATACTCGCCCCGGCGGAAGGCCTCGAAGCCCTGTTCGTAGGCATAGCGGGAGCCTGTCGTGTCCGCGTCCATGCGCAGGATGCGTGCCTTCGGGAAACGGACGGCCAGCTCCTCCTCGAGGCGCTGTGTGCCGAACCCCATGCGCCGCAGATGCGGCCCCCCACAGGTAGGACAGGTCTCCGGCATCCGGCGGATGCTGCCGCAGTAGTGGCAGTGGAGGTTGCCGTCCGGCTTGTGGTAGGTCATGGGGACGGAGCAGTTCTCGCAGTACACCGGCTGGTTGCAGGTGCAGCAGCTGATGATGGTGTGATACCCCCGCCGGTTCAGGAGCAAGATGCTCTGCTCGCCGCGGGCGAGGTTCTGCGTCACCGCATCGTGGAGCGCGGTGCTGAATTCCGATTCGTTGCCGGCCATGCGCTCCAAGTTCATGTCGATCATCTCGACCTTGGGGAGGGGGACATCGCCGTAGCGATGCTTCATCTCCAGGAGGTCGTAGATGCCTTTTTTCGCGTAATAGTAGCTCTCCAGGGTCGGGGTGGCGGAGGCTGCGAGGAGCACGGCGCCATGGTACTGCACACGCTGGCGTGCGACCTGGATGGTGTCGTAGCGGGGCGCAGAGTCGGACTTGTACGACCGCTCGCCCTCCTCGTCCATCACGATCAGGCCGAGATCCGGCAGCGGGGAGAACACCGCGCTGCGCGTCCCGATGACGAGCCGAGCCTCACCGTGCTTCGCGCGTTCATACGAACGGCGCCGCTCCGTGAGGGAGAGCCCCGAATGGACGACGGCGATGTGCTCGCCGAAGCGTGCCGCGAGCCGCCGCACGGTCTGCGGCGTGAGCCCGATCTCCGGCAGGAGCAGGAGGACGGACTTCCCCAGCGACAGGGTCCGCTCGATCAGCGCCTCGAAGACGAGCGTCTTGCCGCTCCCGGTCACACCGCGCAGCAAAAAGCACTTGGCCTCCTTCGTCTCCAAAAACGGCGCGACCGTGTCGAACACGGCCTGCTGCTCGTCGGAGAGCGTCAAGGGCGGGGGCGTCTCGAGCGGCGCGGGCGTCTCGTCAGGCGGGTCGACCTCCGTGATCGTACAGATCCCTTTGGTCACCAGCGGCTTGATGACGGCCGTCGTCACCCCGCAGATGTAGCAGAGCTCCTTTTCGGAGAGCGTCCCCATCTTGCGGAGGGCGTCCGCGACCTGCTGCTGCTTGGGCGGGAGCCGGAGCTCCGAGGCGTCCTGCCGCAGCGTGACCATGCGGAGCTTGCGCCCCTTCGTGCGCATCTGCGTCTTCGTATCGACGTCCAGGAGGCCGTGCGCCATCAGCTCGCTGATGAGCGTCTGCTTCTCGGGCGCCTCGCGGATGTCCAGCAGAGCGTCCATCTCCCGGCGGGAGCGGGCGCGGCGCAGGAAGGACAGGAGCGTCCCGGCCTCCTCGCTCAGCGCCGCCGTGTCCCCGTCACGGAGGACATAATGCTCCTCCAGACGGAGCTGCATCGCGGCAGGCAGGAGCGCATGGATCGCGTCATAATAGCTGGAGAACGCGTTCTCGCGGAGCCAATGGACCAGCAGGAGCTGCTCCTCGCCCAGAACGGGTGCAGGGTCGGCGATCGAGAGCACGGACTTCAATCCCTGCGTGTCCCGGTCGTCGGCCAGTGAGATGCTCAGGATCATGCCCACCTGCTTGCGATTGCCCCTGCCGAACGGTACGACCGCGCGGCATCCCTCTAGATGCGGCCGGTAGAGCGCCTCCGGGATCAGGTAGCTGTACGCCCGATCCATGGGATAATTCGCCGCATGGACGGCGATGCCGGCGATGTACTTGCCGTTCCCCACCGGTCTTATTCGGCGTCGGTCGCGTCGTCGTCCGTGCCTTCTACGATCTTGTACTCACCGCGTGCGAACTCGTCCACAGCGGTCTTGACCGGCTTCTCCAGCAGAGGCTCTCCCTTCCTGTCGAGCTCATCGGCGATCTCTCTGGCGCGCTTGGCGACGCCGATGACGAGCGAATAGCAGCTCTCGTTCTTGGTGATCATCTGGGTGATGGCGGGTCTCAACATAGCGATCTTCCTTTCTATCTCAGGGGGGATGGGTCAGCGGTCGACGCGGAGCTCGGCCGCACGGATGACGGAAAACATATCGGCGATGGCCGCATCGAGGTCATCGTTGACGATGCAGTAGTCATACTGGTCGACAAAGGCCAGCTCGCGCGAGGCCTGTGCCACGCGCTTCTCCACGACCTCGGGGGTCTCGGTGCCGCGCTTCGTCAGGCGCTCGCGCAGCACCTCCAGGCTCGGGGGCACGATGAAGACGAGAGTCGCGTCCGGGCGCTTCTCGCGAATCTGCATGCCGCCCTGCACCTCGATCTCGAGGATGACGTCCTGTCCGGCGGCGAGGTGCTCGTCGATGGGGGCGTTCAGGGTGCCGTAGTAGTTGTCGCAATAGGTGGCATGCTCCAGGAACGCGCCGGCGGCGAGCTCGCGCTCGAACGCCTCCCGGCTCATGAAGCGGTAATGTACCCCGTTGATCTCGCCCTCACGCGGCGCGCGCGTGGTGCAGGAGATGGAGTAATAAAAGCGCTCCTTGTCCTCGAGCACGCGGCCGAGGATCGTGCCCTTGCCGCAGCCGGAGGGCGCGGAAACGACGATCAGTCTGCCTTTTTTCTGCATTCGGCTCATCCTTTCATCTGTTGTTCTTCCATTTTTGGGACTGTGCAAACTGTGCAAACTCATATGTGTCCTCTCATGAGAATGAATTTTTTTCCTACCCATATAAAAATGCACAAAATGCACAGGACACATCATCTGCGCCAGGTCACTCGATGTTCTGGATCTGCTCGCGGATCTTCTCGATCTCGGACTTCATGTCCACCACCACGGAGGTGATGTCCACGTCCTGCACCTTCGAGCCGATGGTGTTGACCTCACGGTTCATCTCCTGCACGAGGAAATCCAGCTTGCGGCCGACGCTCCCCTCCTCGGCGAGCATCTCCCGCATCTGCGCGATGTGGCTGCGCAGGCGGACGGTCTCCTCGTCCACGGCGGTCTTCTCGGAGAAGATGGCGGCCTCGGTGAGGATGCGCTGCTCGTCGATCTGCGTGCTGCCGAGGAGCTCGGTCAGCTTGCCGAGCAGACGCTCACGGTAGCGCTCGGTGAGGCGCGGTGCCTCCTTTTCCACGATTGCGACGTTCTCCTCGATGGTCACGAGCCGCTGCTCGACGTCCTCACGGAGGCGCGCGCCCTCGGCCTCACGCATGGCGATGAAGGCATCGAGCGCCTTCTCGGCCACGGCCAGCACGTCGGCGCGGATCTCGTCCTCGTCCTCCTGGGGCTTCTCGATGCGGAACACGTCTGGCAGACCGACCATGGTCGACCAGTCCATGTAGCGGACCTCGCGGGAATCACCGTCGTCACAGAGCTGGTCGCCTGGCAGCGCCTTCATGTTATAAGCACGCATGGCCTCCAGATAGCCGCGGACGATCTCGTCATTGACACGGATGTCGGCGCGCTTGCCGTCCACGAGCGTCACCGAGACAGCGATCTCGGCCTTGCCGCGGGCGACGCGGGTCTTGAGGAGGCTCTTGAGCTCCTCCTCGAGGTAGGTGTAGCTGCGCGCGATGCGCACGTTCGGCTCTAAAAACCGGGAATTGACGGAGCGGAGCTCCACCAGGATGTCCCTGCCGTCGCGCTGCTCCTGCGCACGGCCGTAGCCTGTCATACTCTTCATCGATCGTTTACGCTCCTTATCAGTTATGATGGGCATGTCGCATGTATTATAGGTAAGGCTCCTCGTGAGCCTGATGGATACGGATCTTCGATGGGCACCGCGATGCCGCAGAGTCCATCCAATTATAATAGTATACCACATCTAAGTAAAAAAATCAAGGGGGCGGCCGTGTTTTTTCCAATAATTTTCACGCGCTCCCGCGCATGATCGCTGCCGTGGCGCACATACTACGACAAACCGCACGAAAGGAGCGATGATGATGCAGGATAGACCTTGGATCCCCGACCCCGACGAGACGCCCGAGGAGACCATGCTGACCGGCGCCGCCACCGAGATGACCGGCCTGATCCCGTCCGGCCGCCCCGACCGCGAGGAGCGCCGCAGCTACCAGGACGTCCTCCCCTGGCTGCCGCCCTTCACCGGCGCCGCCCCGGCCATCTGACCGCAGTCCCCTCCCGCCCGGGAGGGGCTTTTTTGTGCCCGGAGGAAGTTTTTTCGGAAAAGGACTTGACATTTCTTCAGTTTTATGGTAAAATAGACCTTGCCGCATGTGCCGGGACCCAAAGTGCGTCCACACGCCTCCCGATCACAGCGAGTTCTTAAGAAAAGGCAGGTGCCAAAACTATGTACGCAGTCATTGAAACAGGCGGTAAGCAGATCCGTGTGCAGGAGGGCGAGAAGGTCTTCATCGAGAAGCTCGACGTCCAGGCAGACGAGACCGTTACCTTCGACAAGATCGTTGCCGTTGGCGCAGACGCAGGTCTGAAGATTGGTGCTCCTTATGTCGAGGGCGCGACCGTGACCGCCAAGGTCCTCAAGAACGGCAAGGCCAAGAAGATCACCGTCTTCACCTACAAGCCGAAGAAGGGCAAGCAGCGCAAGATGGGCCACAGACAGCCCTACACGCAGGTACAGATCGAGGCCATCAACGGCTGATGATCCACGCTGTTTTTGAAAGACAAAACGGCAGGCTCTGCGGGTTCCGCATGACGGGGCACGCAGGCTATGCAGATGCCGGACAGGACATCGTCTGTGCGGCCGTCACCTCCGCGGTGCAGTATGCCACCATCATGATCACGGAGCAGTTCCATGAGCCGTGTACGGAGCGGGCGGACGAGCAGGGCGACGAGAACCTCGTCACGGTGCGGCTCACCTCCCCTGAAAAGGGACAGGCCGCTGCCGTCCTCGAGGGCCTGTGCATGCATCTCTCGATCCTCTCCGAGGACTTCCCCGGGATGATCGCCATCAAGATCCATCAGATCTAACGACATCTATCACAGGAGGTGTTTCTAACATGCTGAAGCTCAATATGCAGTTCTTCGCGCATAAGAAAGGTATGGGTTCTACCAAGAACGGCCGTGATTCCGAGTCCAAGCGTCTCGGTGTGAAGCGCGCAGACGGTCAGTTCGTGACCGCTGGCAACATCCTCGTTCGTCAGCGCGGCACGCACATCCATCCCGGCGAGGGCGTGGGCATCGGTTCCGATGATACCCTGTTCGCCACCATCGACGGCAGAGTGAAGTTCGAGCGCTGGGGCCGCGACCGCAAGAAGGTCAGCGTTTACGCTGAGTAAGCAATGCAATGCATCGATCCCGGGTGTTCCATATCGGATGACCCGGGATCTTTTTTGGAAATTTCAGGCAGATCCGCAGCATCCTACTGAAAGGGGGCAGAGCCATGTTCGTCGATAAGGCGACCATCCGAATCAAGGCCGGCAATGGCGGCGACGGCGCCGTCTCGTTCCATCGTGAGAAATATGTTGCCGCAGGCGGCCCCGACGGCGGGGACGGCGGCAAGGGCGGCGATGTCGTGTTTGTCGTGGACGACGGCATGTCGTCACTGATCGACTTCCGCTATAAGCGCAAATTCGCCGCCGAGAACGGCGAGAACGGCCGCGGCAGCCGCTGCTCCGGCAAGAGCGCGCCCGACCTCGTCATCAAGGTCCCGCGCGGCACGCTCATCCGCGAGGCGGAGACCGGCCGCATCATGGCCGACATGTCCGACGACCTCCCCCACATCCTCGCCCACGGCGGACGCGGCGGCAAGGGCAACCAGCACTTCGCCACCTCCACCCGTCAGATCCCGCGGTTCGCCAAGCCCGGCTTCCCCGGCGAGAGCTTCGAGATCACCATGGAGCTCAAGCTCCTGGCAGACGTGGGGCTCGTGGGCTTCCCGAACGTCGGGAAATCCACGCTGATCTCGGTCGTCAGTGCGGCCAAGCCGAAGATCGCCAACTACCACTTCACAACCCTCACCCCCGTGCTCGGCGTGGTCAAGCTCGATGACGAGCGCTCGTTCGTCATGGCAGACATCCCCGGGCTCATCGAGGGCGCGAGCGAGGGCGTCGGGCTGGGGCACGAGTTCCTGCGGCATGTCGAGCGCTGCCGTCTGATCGTGCATGTGCTGGACGTCTCCGGCGTGGAGGGACGCGACCCGATCGAGGACTTCGCCGCGATCAACCGTGAGCTGGCCAACTTCAGCGAGGCGCTCGCCGAGTGCCCCCAGATCGTCGCCGCCAACAAGGCGGACATGGCCGATGAGGCGCAGATCACGCGCCTGCGTGAGGCCATCGAGGCCGAGGGCTACCCGTTCTTCACCATCTCCGCGGCCACCACGATGGGCACGCACGAGCTGATGCAGGCCGTGGCCGAGAAGCTCGCGACGCTGCCGCCTGTGAAGGTCTACGAGGCGCAGCCCATCTCGCAGGAGGAGTGGATCCGCAGGGTCTCCGACCGGCACACCTTCGAGGTCGAGGTCGAGGACGGGGTCTACTATGTCGACGCCGTCTGGCTCGAGCCGATCCTGCGGACGGTCAATATGGAGGACTATTCCTCGCTGCAATACTTCCAGCGCGTCCTCCGTGCGAGCGGCATCATCGACAAGCTCGAGGAGATGGGGATCGAGGAGGGCGACACGGTCAACATCTACGGCTTCGAGTTCGATTTCGTCAGGTAAGCGCGATGCCAAGGACTTTCACAGAGGCCGAGGCACGGCAGTACAGTCCCCTGACGCTCGCCTTTTTGGGCGACAGTGTGTATGAGATCATGGTGCGCCAGGCCGTGACGGAGCGCGCGAACGCGCCCGTGCAGGCGCTCCATCAGGAGAAGATCCGCTATGTGTGCGCGGCCTTCCAGGCAGGCGCGGCCGATCGGCTCCTCCCCTCGCTGACCGAGGCGGAGGCGGCTATCTTCCGGCGCGCACGCAACGCGAGCCTCTCGCCGCCGAAGAACGCCGACCCTGCCGACTATCGCAGGGCCACCGGGCTAGAGGCCGTTTTTGGCTATTTACAGCTCACCGCGCAGTTCTCGCGCATCTCTGAGCTGTTCGATTCGATATGGGAGATGCGGGACGAGATCTCGCAGGAAAAGGAGTGAGCAAGCAATGTCAGGACATTCCAAGTGGAACAATATCAAGCGTAAGAAGGAAGCCACCGACGCGGTCAAGGCCAAGATCTTCACCAAGATCGGCCGTGAGATGATCGTCTGCATCAAGGAGGGCGGCCCCGATCCGAACAATAACGCCAAGCTGCGTGACCTGATCGCCAAGGCCAAGTCCAACAACGTGCCGAACGACAACATCGACCGCCTCATCAAGAAGGCCTCCGGCGAGGGCAGCAAGGCCAATTACGAGTCGCTCGTCTATGAGGGCTATGGTCCGTCCGGCGTCGCCGTCATCGTCGAGTGCCTGACCGACAACAAGAACCGCACCGCCGGCGACATCCGTCACTATTTCGACAAGTTCGGCGGCAACCTCGGTACCACCGGCTGCGTCTCCTTCATGTTCACCGAGAAGGGCATCATCGTTTGCGAGAACGACGGCATCGACGAGGACAAGGCCATGGAGGACTGCTTCGACTGCGGCGGCGACGACCTCACCGTCGAGGAGGAGGTCATCACCATGGAGTGCGACCCCACGCAGGTACACGCCATGCGCGAGGCACTGACCGCCAAGGGCTACCGCGTGCTCTCCGCAGAAGCGGAGCAGGTGCCCTCTACCTACACCAAGCTCGAGGATCCGGACGACGTCAAGAAGATGCAGAATCTGCTCGACCATCTCGAGGAGAACGACGACGTCCAGAACGTCTTCCACAACTGGGAGGAGCCGGACGAGGACTGACCCGCTGCATCCTGCTGACCACAACACCATCTTTGATGAGGGAGAAATGACATCATGAGAAGTACAGGTATCTTTAGACGGATCGATTCGCTCGGCCGCTTCGTGCTGCCGAAGGAACTGCGCAAGAGCCTCGACATCCAGCAGAACGACTACCTCCAGATCTTCCTGGAGGGCGACTCCATCGTGCTGCGCAAGAGCCAGCTCGCCTGCACGCTCTGCGGCAACACGGAGGACCTCGTCGAGCTCCATGACCGCAAGGTCTGCCGGAAGTGCATCGAGGCGCTCCAGGAGCAGCTCTAAAGGCCCCCATCGGACACCGGCACGCTGCCGGTGTCCTTTCCTTTTTTTCGAGAAATATTGTAAAAGCCCTTGCCTTTTTCCGCCCGTTCTGGTATAATAAAAGGTGAACTGCGGCACGGACGTCCCTCGTCCGCCGCGTCATCCATGACAGATAGGAGCTGATCGCCTTGCGCCGTTCGAGAAACGATACACTGCAATACATCTACATGCTCTGCGAGCAGTATGAGAAGCAGGGGCTCGTCATCAAGGGGAGCCCGATGCCTGTGCGCGACTACGCACAGTTCGCCATCATGAAATTCATGCTCTACATCGCCGACAGCGACCGCCACATCCGTGACGGTGAGGTCGACATCATCAACGACTGCCTCGGGTTCTCGCTGACGAGGGACTATGTCGTGCGCTTCGTGGAGGAGCACCGCATCTCTGCCGACGCCATCTATGAGACCATCCTGAGCCTGCTGACGGTGTTCATCAATGCCGACATCCAGTCCCAGGCCGCCAACGGCAGCACCTCGCTGATGCTGCTCGAGTTCCTCGACGAGCTCGGCCTGGAGTTCATCACCTATGACGGCAAGTATGACGACCGCCAGACCAAGTGCATGGCCACGCTGATGCTGCGCCTCAAGAATTACCGCGCCGCCTACCTGCGGAGCTGGAAGAAGATGAGCCACGAGCGCATCAATCCCTTCGCGCCGCCCGTCCAGAACGACCCGGAGACGCGCATGGAGACCCCCGCCAAGCCCGACGCCGACGCCATCCGCAAGGCCAATGAGGATGCCAAGGCCGACCCCAAGACCGGCCTCAAGCCTGCCCTGACCGAGGCGCCGCCCGAGCCAGAGCCAGAGCCGGAGCCCGAGGAGAGCATCGAGGACCTGCTCGCGAACCTGAACAGTCTCGTCGGTCTGGCCAAGGTCAAGGAGGACCTGAACAGTCTCATCAACCTGCTGAAGGTCCACAAGCTGCGTGAGGAGCGCGGTCTGCCGCAGGCGCATGTGTCGCTGCACATGGTCTTTTCCGGCAACCCCGGTACCGGCAAGACCACTGTGGCGCGTCTGCTCAGCAAGATCTACCAGAAGCTCGGCGTGCTCAGCAAGGGGCACCTGGTCGAGGTCGACCGCTCCGGGCTCGTCAGCGGCTATGTCGGCCAGACGGCCATCAAGACCAAGAAGGTCGTGGACAGTGCGCACGGCGGCCTGCTCTTCATCGACGAGGCCTATGCCCTGACCGCCAATACCGGGTCGAACGACTTCGGCATGGAGGCCGTCAACACCCTGCTCAAGGCCATGGAGGACGACCGCGACGACCTCGTGGTCATCGTGGCGGGCTATACCGACCTCATGGAGGCGTTCCTGGATTCCAACCCCGGTCTGCGTTCGCGCTTCAATAAGCAGATCGTGTTCGACGACTACACGGCCGAGGAGCTCGTGGGCATCTTCATGGGCATCTGCTCGAAGTCCTTCTTCGAGCTGACGGACGATGCCAAGGCAGCCGTCGAGAGCTTCTTCGCCGACCGTGTCGGCCGCAAGGAGGAGCTGCCCGGCTTCGCGAACGGCCGTGATGCGCGCAATTTCTTCGAGAAGACCCTCACCAACCAAGCCAACCGCCTCGCGACGATGGTCTCCGTCACCGACAAGGACCTCGTGACCATCACCCGTGAGGATGTCGAGAACGTGCAGCTCTATTGAGACACGTCCCACATACAACGAAATATGGAGGAACATACTATGGTAGTCATCGAAATGGAAAACGGCAAGCAGATCGAGATCGAGCTGTATCCGGACATCGCCCCCATCTCCTGCGAGAACTTTGAAAAGCTCGTAAATCAGGGCTTTTATGACGGTCTGACCTTTCACCGCGTGATCCCGGGCTTCATGATCCAGGGCGGCTGCCCGAAGGGCAACGGCACCGGCGGCCCCGGCTGGCAGATCAAGGGCGAGTTCGCCAGCAACGGCGTGCCGAACCCCCTCAAGCATACCCGCGGCGTGCTGTCCATGGCGCGCTCCATGATGCCGAACTCCGCCGGCTCGCAGTTCTTCATCATGCATGAGGATGCCCCGCATCTCGACGGCGACTATGCCGCCTTCGGCAAGGTCGTTTCCGGCATCGAGGTCGTGGACGAGATCGCCGCCACCCCGACCGACTACAACGACAAGCCCAAGACCCCCCAGGTCATGAAGCGCGTCTACATCAAGTAAAAAACGATGCCCTCCCCGCAGATTCGGAGAGGGCATCTTTTCAATAACAGAAAGCGCCCCGATCTGGGGCGCTTTTCATGTATCAGGTCGCGGCCTCTGCGGGCGCATCCGATGGCGCGTCCGTGGGGGCATCGGGGGCGGGGTAGGTCTTGGGGACCGTCTCGGTCGCGGGGGACGTGTCCTGCGCCGTGAAGCTGTCGAACGTCACCGTGACGCCGTAGCTCGGGAGCGCGTAGGTCAGCGGGGTGCCGTCCTCCGCGCAGGTCAGGGTGTAGGCCCCGCAGCTCCCCTCCCCTTCACAAACGATCAGGCCGTCCTTCGACGTCCCGTCCAGCTCCGGGGAGAGCGCGAGGGAATCGACCGTCTCCATCAGGCCGGACAGCTCCGTCCGGATCGCCTGTGCCGACTGCGGCACGGAGAACGCCAGTCCCTTGTAGGACGCCTTGACCTCCTCATCCGTGAAGTCGAGCGCCACGCCCGCGAGCGCAGGCGGCTCCGTGAACGTCACACACCAGGCGTTCGTGCCGTAGCGCGTGAGGGTGCCGCAGATCTCGCTGTCGGCGCTCGTCACTGTGACGTCTGCGATAAAGCCGCCGTCCATGCGGTTCTCGGTCTTCCCGGGGAGCTGCCCCATCCCGCATCCTGCGGCACAGAGCCACAGGCCGCAGACCACTGCCAACATTCGCTTCATATCCATCACCTCGAACATGATCGTGGGTGCAGTCTCCCGCACCTCCTGTGCTTTGGTGTTCACGTCCGTGGCTTTGGATCAGCGCTGTGCGCTTAGAGGACTTCCTGAAGGGCGGCGATGAGGTCCTGCGGGAGCATGTAGCGCTGCCCCAGCTCCTCGGCGGCCAGATCACCGGCGGCCGCATGCAGCATCACACCGGCGCAGGCGGCATCGTAGGGCTCCATGCCCTGGGCGGCCAGTGCGGAGATGATGCCCGCGAGGACGTCACCGCTGCCAGCCTTGGCCATGCCGTTGTTGCCGTCGCAGCAAACGGCCGTGCGCTTGCCGTCCGTGATGATCGTGCCGGCGCCCTTGAGGACGACGACCGTCCCGGTCATCTCGGCGATCCTCCGTGCCGCCGCCGGACGGTCGGCCTGTACGGTGTCGACGTCCGTCCCCAGCAGACGCGCGGCCTCGCCGGGATGCGGGGTCAGGATCGTGCGTCCCTTCGGTATCCATTCTATGTGATCGGCCAGGTAGTTTAGACCACTGGCATCCAGGATGTAGGTCAGGTCCTGCTGGCCGGCATGTCCCTGGAAGAACGCCGCGCCGATGCCGCTCGGGGTACCGCTGCCGCAGCCGTAGAGGACGGCGCGCTTGCCCTCGAGACCGGCCTCGATGCCGGTGTAGTCCATATCACCGAACTCATCGGACGGGAACGGCGCGCACAGCACCTCCGGCACACGGTCCATGACTGCGTTGAGCACCGGCTCGCAGGACGCACAGGTCACGAGACCGGCACCGCAGCGCATGGCCGCCTCGGTCGCGAGCACGGCCGCACCGCGCATGGCCGGGCATCCCACGATGGCCAGCAGATGGCCGCGGGTGTACTTATGGGCATCCGGGGCAAAGACGGGGAGCTTTTGCTTGACGGTCTCGAGGGAGAGCTTCTCGGCGGGCGGCTCGGGCAGAGACGAGAACGCCTCGCGCGGGATGCCGATGTCGGCCACGACCACCTCGCCGCAGAGCGCGCGCAGGGGGTACTGGCTCATGCCGAGCTTCTCGGCGCCGAAGGTCACGGTCAGGTCAGCAGAGAGGGCGTCGGCGTCGGCGAGACCGGTCAGCGCATCGCCGCCGGACGGCACGTCACAGGCCACGATCCGCTTGGAATTGGCCTTGATGGAGGCAAGGAGCGGCCGTACCCGATCCGGGAGCGCCCCATGGAAGCCCGTGCCGAAGAGGCCGTCCACGACGAGCGGGATGTCCTGGAGGATGAAGTCGTAGGCATCCGTATAGATCGGGATGCCGCAGCGCTTGGCGCGGTCGCGGGCGGTCTCCGCGAGGGACGCGATCTCCGGGTCGCCGAGCGGCGCCACGATCTCAGGACGCATCCCGGCCTGCTGCATGTGGTAGGCGGCCGCGTAGCAGTCGCCGCCGTTGCTGCCGGGGCCGGCGAGCAGGAGCACGCGGGTCACGTCAGGATAGCGCTCCCGGATGACGTTCGCGAGCATCCGGCCGGCGATGTCCATCTGGGCGCCGTAGGAGATGCCGCTGGCATCCGTGAACTTTTCAAGTGCCTGCATTTGCATGGGTGTAACGAGCATAGTGGTTCCCTCCTATATTCCTCGCAGCTCATTGGATCGCTGCGATGTTTGCCTTGGTCAGATCCTGCCACGGGATCTCCTTCTCTGCGGCGTCGCCCCTCCAGTCGCCGTACCATCGTTCATATTCCGTGACATCGACCGGGATGTCGCCGTCGATGAAGTAGACGAAGCCGGAGCCGCTGGTGTCGGCCTCCTCGGGGAATTCGTCCTCGACGCCCATCTCGGCCATGTATTTGCGGTCCATGGCATCGACGCTCGCACTGACGGTGTAGGCATCGCGTGCAGGGTCGTAGGTATACAAGGTATATGGCCAAAAATCGCCGGCATACCCTTGGTTATGGGACACGCCCTCGGTGACGGTGCCATTGGTGTAGAACGTCATCGCCGGGAAGCCGGACAGCTCCACATAGAAGCTCCCGTCCCGCCGGACGTCGTAGATGTAGAACACCATCCCCGCCATCGACGCAGACGTGTACGAGATCAAGAGCTCCTCGGCCCCATCCCCGTCCACATCGAACACAGCGAACGTGTTGTCCTCGATCGGCTGCCCCTGCTCGGCCTCGGTGCCGCCCGGGAAGATGCCCTCGTCATAGAGCGCGTCGAGCGCCTTGCGGTAGTAGGTCGCGCGCGGGATGGGCGGCTCGGTGAGGTCGCCGGACTGCGCGTGCGTCGCCTCGGTCGGCACAGCGGGCGCGGCCGTGTCGTCCACAGAAAGAGACGGCGCGGTCATCTCGGTGGGGACATCGGTCTCCTGGGGATCGGGCAGCAGCTCGGGCGGCAAAGTCGGCGGGGTCATAGCCTCGGTCACCTCTGCGGATGCGTCCGCGGTCACCTCCGTCGTCACGTCCGTCTCCGAGGGGGCCTCGGGACTGCCGGACGCCGGTGCCGCGGGCTTCGCGCAGCCTGTCAGCAGGATGAGCAGCGCTGCCGTGAGCGCAGTGATACGTCTCTCCATCATGCATACCTCCTTTGTGCCCGCAGCTCGCGGGACAAGAACGGCTCGATCGCGTCACGCAGCGCCTGATCGGGCGAGAAATACAGGCAGCAGCTCCCGTGCTCGGGATGCTCGAACTCGGCGTAGTAGGTCTCGCTGCCGTCGTCCTCGCCCATGAGGGACTCGCCCATGGCGGAGAAGGTGGTCATGTCCTTGTCGGACTCCGTGACCTCCTCGGCCTTGCCGAAGACGGTGAAGCTGGAGACCTCGACGCTGAGCATGGAGCGGCGGCGGGTCTGGCCGAGGATCTTGTCGATGTCGAGGGTGCCGTTGGTGCAGGAATACTCGTATTCGACGTTCTGGAGCCGGAACAGGTAGACCGCGAGCCAGATGGCGCAGACCGGCAGGATGAGCGCGAGCGGGAACCCGCCCAGCACCATCAGCACGGACGCGAGCGTGACGGCGACCGCCCCGCCGATGATGGCGGCGCGCTTGAGGTCGTCCTTGGGGTCGTGGTATTTTTTGACGAGCTGCTCGGCAAAATGATCTGTCATAGATGATAGCCTCCTGGTGATAGTCAAGGCCGTTTCGCGGCCGATTCTATTGTACCATATTTGAAAGGAAAATGCAAGGGGCGACTCACCGCGGCGCGGCGAAGATGCCCTGAAAGCGTGCCAGCGAGACGGGCAGGCTCTCTTCCGGGTCGCGGACGAGGTCGGCGGCGGCGGCCAGTCTTTCCTGATAGTCACGCAGCTCCGCCGTTTGCGGCATCCCGGCCGCGATGTCCTGTAGCAGACGGACGGGACGCGCCGGCATCCGATGGACGTAGACGAGGCCGCACAGCGTCCGCCGTCTGCCGCTCACGGCGAGCCAGTAGACGGGCCTTTTGTGATACGTCCGGCAGATGTCGTGCCAGAGATGCGTGCGGCACCAGGCCGCAAGGGGCATCCCCAGGGCCTCGTCGAGCCACGTCATCCCCGCCGGGACGGCATCCTCCCCGAACGCCGCCGCGAGGAGACGCGCCGCCTCTCCCGGCACCGCATCGAGCGGCAGGAACGGCAGAGTCTCCCTGTCTCCGAACGAGAAGCGTCCCAGCGAGCAGCCGACGGCGAAGCGCACCAGTCCCGCCGCCGCGCCTGCCGGTGTACACGGACGGAGCGTCAGGGGCGGGGGCGTCATGTCCAGCACGTCCTCCAGACCGTAGATCTCGGCGAAGAGACGGCCGAGGCGTGCCTCGCCGCGCTGCATCGCCGCTGCCCTGTCCGCACAGGCCGCCGCATGACGCGCCCATGCGTCCGGGAGCGTGGCCGCGCCGGTCGTCAGGAGGGGGTGGCAGGTGTAGCCCCAGCTCTCCTCGTCGAGGTCCCAGTCGGCGCGCGCCATCGCGATCAGTCCCTCCGCGAGCGCCTCGATCTCCGGGCGGCGCGCTGTGTCCATGAGGAGGGGGATGCTCTTGATGTCCTTCGCCTGCACGTTCAGCGTCGGGTTGAACAGCGCCAGGTACGCCAGCGCCACCGGCGAGGACAGCAGCGCCATCACATACAGACGATCCTCCTCCGGCGGGAACAGGCACGAGCCCGACACATCGAACAGTGTCCCCGGCTCCTGCCAGCGCACGCCGAAGCGCTTGCTGTCCGAGATGAACGGCCATGTCACGGCGCTTTTGAAATAGCAGTCCGCGTTCTTGAGGCGGCCGCCCGGGTGGTCACGGGAGAGCGCCGCGTGCAGTGCGCGCATCGCGGCGCCGTCGTCCTGATAATCCACGACCCAGCTCTGGTTGCCGTACCAGCGGCGCAGACGGCCGCCCTTGTTATACGGGAACCACCGCTTCCCTGTCGCAGCGGCGGCGGCGGCGTCACGGCATCCGAACGCGATGCTCCCCGGCGGCACCTCGTACCAGCGGCGCAGGAACCGCGCATTGTCCGAGGTCGTCATGCCCTGGCAGATGCGGTAGACGTCGCCGAGGCGGGGCATGTCCAGCAGCGCGAGCATCCGCGCGTCCGCCGTGTAGCGCAGCGGATCGCCCGGCGCAGGCGCGAACGTCTCGACGGGACGCGTCCGGCGTAAGGCGGGGTCGGCGAAGGCGGCGGCCTTGTCGGTCTGGCGGGTCAGGTCGACCCATGTCGTCGGATACTGCGGACACGTCCTGCCCAGGCAGGTGACGACCGCCGTCTGGACGATCGTCCCCACGTCCCCTGCCCCGAAGGCATGGCTCCCCAGATGGACGAGGCTCTGCACGGTGTACGGCCGGAGCCTTGCCCGCAGCGCCTCGAAGCGCGAGAGGAACATCCACCCGTGCTGCACGAGGAGGGAGAAGGCGCCGTCCTCCGCCGTCAGGTCGGCGCAGCGCAGGAGGAAGGCGGCGTAGAGATCCGCGCGTCCCTCCGGCCACGCCGCCCGGACGAACTGCCGCAGCACCGGCGGCATCCCGCTGCTGCTCATGTACGGCGGATTGGTCACGACCGCGCGGTAGCGGCGGTGCAGGAGGTCGGCGATGGCGGCGGCCTTGCCCGTCCCACCAGCGGGGGGCATCAGGAGCGCGCCGCATAGGGCGGCGTCCGCAAAGCCGGGGGCGTCCTCCGTGCCGGAGAAGTCGTAAAGATGGACGGGCGGCAGCTCCGCGAGGATGTCCGGGAGGTACGGCGCCGCCTTGCAGTACAGGCCGCAGACCGCGACCTGCGCGGCGGTGGGGTCGATGTCGAGGCCGAAGAGCTGCGCCGTGAGGACGTGACGCGCGGCGTCTGCGGGATCTGCCCCGGCGGCACACAGGCGCTCGTGCAGCGCATCGAACGCGTAGAGCAGGACATGCCCCGCCCCCATGCAGGGGTCGAGGACGGTCAGGTCGGCGGGGACGCGTCCCGCAGACGGCGCGGGGAGGGCGTACTGCCACGCATCCGGCGCCGCCACGGAGACGGCCAGCGCGTTCTGCACCATGCACTGCACGAGCCAGTCCGGCGTGAACACCTGCGTCACGGCCGGGATGCTCTCCGCCGGACGCCGTCCGCGCATCCCCGCGAACACGCGCTCCCGCTCCGGCTGCTGCCAGAGCTGGAGGAGACGCCCCGGGAGACCGGGGTCGCGCCATCGTGTGTCTGAAAAAGCACGCAGATACGCCATTGCGTCCGCCAGTGCGGGCGGGAGCGCGGACGCCCCGTCGAAGAGGGCGAGGCCGGCCGGGAGCGGGGCGCCGTCCGTCCAGATGCCGTGCGCCGCCATGCAGCGCAGCACCCAAAGACGGCACGCCCAGCGCTTGCGGACGTCCTCGTCTGCGTTCGGGAGCGCGTCCGTCAGCATCTGCCGGAGCGTGCGGACCAGTTCTCGCAGCGCCATGTCGTCCCCTCCTTTCCAAAAAGTCTCCTTTTATTATACCACATCCCGCGCGATCGTGCAAGCGTGCAGACAAAAAAGACCGGCACCCGCCGAGGGAGACGGGTGCCGGAGGGGGTCATATCCATGCAGCGCAGCAATGAGGGGCGTTGCCGCGCAAGGGAGCAGGATCAGACGGGGAGCGTCACGAGCTTGACCACGGCCTTGAGGATGTTCAGGGCATCGGTCGTGTCGATCGCGCCGTTCTGGTCGACGTCGGCGAGCGCCTTGGCCTCGGGAGAGAGCGTCAGGCCGCCGAGCAGGGCCTTGTTGATGGCGATGGCGTCGAAGATGTCGATCTCGCCGCTGCCGTCGATGTCGCCGCAGATGCCGGCGGCCGCACCGTCGAGGTAGCGGACCTTCACGCCGGTCTGGGCCGCGTAGGCATCGCCCTTGGAGCCCTTGTGGCAGGCGACGGTGAAGTCATCGAGCACGCCGTGTACGAAGATGTAGGAATACTGGCCGTTCGCCGTGAAGACGGACGTGCAGCCGAAGGCCTCCTGGCCGATCGCGGCATTGTCCGCAAGGACGGTCACCTCATGGAGGGACGTGTTGTTGACGAAGGCCTCGGTGCCGATGTCACGCACGCCGGCCGGGATGGTCAGCTCGGTGAGGGCAGTGCCGTCGAAGGCGCTCTTACCGATGGAGCGCAGGGTCTCGGGCAGGGTCAGGGTCGCGAGGGACGAGCAGCCGGAGAACGCGCCTGCGCCGATCTTGGTCACGCCCTCGGGGATGGTCACGCCGGTGATGCCCTTATTGAGCGCGAAGGCGTTGCCGAGGATGGCGGTCACGCCGTCCGGGATGGCCACATCGCCCTCAGCGGTGGAGCCGTCGATCAGCAGGCCGTTGATGATGAGCAGCGGGGACTCCGCGAGCTTGGCGGCGAGCCAAGGCGTCTCGGCGAAGGCCTCGTCACCGACCTCCTCGATGGTGGCGGGGAGCTCGAGGGTGTCGAGCTTGGTGCAGCGGTAGAAGGCCTCCTTGCTGATGTGGGTCACACCGGCGGGGAGCGTGACCTCGGTCACATTGCCTGCGACCGAACCGAAGATCTGCTCACCGATGATGGTCACGCCCTCGGGGATCGGCACCACGATCGGCAGATCCTCCTCCTCGGGGAGCGGATCCGGCTCGGGCATCTGGGTGCCGGTGGAGGCATGGCCGACGGAGATGCCGCCGTTCTGCTCACACAGGAAGCCCGTGACCCAGGTCAGCGGAGAGTTCCAGTTGATCGTGACCTCGTTGACGGAGTAGGCATTGATGTCGTCGATGTACATGGTCTGCGGGGCGGTGACACCGGGCGTCCACTCCTGGAGCTTGGCCATGTTGTCCTCCATGCCGCTGTTCGGGCCGCCGACCAGCACGCCGCAGGGCGCCTTCGGGAAGAAGGCATCGTTGATCTGGATCGCCCACCAGCGGTGGTGCGGGTACTGCGAGGTATGGTCGCCGTAGCCGGTGACATAGGAGAGGTCCATCGGGTTGCGGCCGAGGAGGTAGTCCATCGCTGCGGTCACGCCGTCGAGATACTTCTGGTCCTGCGTCAGGTCATAGGCATAGGCGAGGACGATGGCATTGTCCGCGACAAAGGAGTTCGAGCCCCACGGATAGAGGGTCGTCGTCGCGTCGGCGGACTTCGATGCCTCGCCGTGGAACGGCAGACCGTAGCCCTGGCTGGCTGCGAGCGAGACGAACTCGTCCGCCGTGGAGATGAGGCTCCCCTGGATGTCTGCGACCTCGCCCTCGGAGAGGCCTTCCTGGTCGAGCAGGAGGGTCATGCTGCCGAGCGTGGCAGTGGTGCCCCAGTCGAAGCTCGCGGAGATGCCGCCCATCTTGCTCTGCACGGTGTACGCACGGGCGTTCTCGGTCATCTCATCGTGATAGGTCTTGTCGCCGGTGGCGGCGTAGAGCTCTGCGGCTGCCCAGTAGAACTCATCGGTGACGTCGATGTCATTGTACATACCGCCGCCGTCGATGAGGGACTTGCCGGGGGCGTACATATCCGGGTGCGCCTTGGCGGCCTCATAGGTGCGCTTGGCGACGTCGAGGCAGGTATTCGCGAACTCGGGGTCGAGGTCCTTCCAGAGACGATAGGCCTGTGCAGCGCACGCGGAGACGTTCAGCGTCGCGGCCGTGGTCGGCGGCATGATGACGCGCTGCTGGAGGTCGTTGGCCGGGTCGAGGCCGAGCGCCGTCCACTTGATGTCGTGCATCTTGTGGTAGGCCATATCCTTATAGTCGCCGTCGAGGACGACCATCTTGAGCATCCACTCCATCTCCCAGCGTGCCTCATCGAGGAGGTCGGGGAGACCGTTGCTGTTCTCCGGGATGGACATGGCGCCGTCCGCATAGGCGGCGTCCGTCCCCTTGAGGAGGGCGCGCTCGTACTGGTTCTGGAGGAGCCAGAGCGAGATGCCGGCATTGACGGTGTACTTGCCGTGGTCACCGGCATCGTACCAGCCGCCGGTCACGTCCTGGGTCTCGGTACCGGGCTTGCTGTCCCAGGTGGGCACGATGGACGCGATGTCCGGGGCATGGGCGGCCTTGCGCGCGAGCGCAGCAGCGTCGCCGGAGGTGATGTACTGCTCCTCGATGGCGATGCCGGAGCGGGCCTGATAGAAGTAGTTCAGCCCGTCATAGAGCATGCCGGAATAGTCCTCGGTGATGCCGATCTTGAAGTCGCGGGAGGTGGCGTCGCCAGCCTTGAGCGTGTAGGTGCCGGGGGTCTTGAACGCCGTGAAGTCGAGGATGTGGACGGTATCGCCGGACTCGACGTCCGGACCGAAGGGCTTGCTCTCACCGGTGAACACGGCATTGCCGCCCTCATCGAGCAGCTCGAACGCCACAGGCGCGCTCGCATCGGAGAGGAGCGTGGCCTGCTTGAGGCCGTCCTCGAAGTAGCCGACCTGGTTGGTCAGGATGGAGGAGCGGTGCCAGATGAGGCTCTCCTCGTACTCCTTGACGATCTGCTCACGGCGCTCCTTGCGCTTGGCCATCTCGCCCTCGACATAGCCGGTGGCGTCGAGGAGGATGCCGTTGATGACGACGAAATCGCCCTTCTCCAGCTCGGCGGTCATCCAGCCGGTGCCGTCGAAGGCCTTGTTGCCGATGTAGGTGACGCTCTTCGGGAGGTCGATGGTCTCGAGGAGCGGGCAGTCCGCGAAAGCATAGGCCTCAAGGGTGGTCAGGGTGGACGGGAAGGTCACCTTGGCGAGGGACTTGCAGTGCCAGAACGCGCCGGACGCGATCGAGGTGATGCCCTCCGGGATGACGATCTCGGTGATGGTCTTCTTGTAGAAGCAGGTCGAGCCGATAGCGGTGACGGGCATGCCGTCGATCTCGGTCGGGATGACCGGGACGGTGTCGGTGCCATTGTAGGCGCTGATAACGGCGTTCCCGTCCTCGACGGTGTAGTTGTAGTCACCGAAGGTGAGCTTGGCGGCAGCAGCGACAGCGGTGATCTCTGTGGCAGGGAGGCCGGCAGCCGGCAGTCCCGTACACAGCAGACACAGCGACGCTGCCAATGCGGTCAGTCTGTGTTTTTTCATGATGATTACCCTCTCTTTTTCTTCCGCGCGCAGTGCGGATAGTACCGAGTCAGAGCCCGCGGGAGGATCTGGCGCCGTTCCCCAACGGCACAGCTCACGCGCAGGATCTGCACTTGATCTATCTACAGTATACCAAAAACATATCACAAATGCAACTGTTTTGTGAAAAAACCAGCGATCCGGCGCTGAAAATTTATCATAAATTTGTTAACGGACAAACATTATTCACATTTTGGAGAGGATAATGTCATAATTATGACCGCCCTTCCGGGGGAAGGTCATCTGCATGACAATGGCGGTCGAGCCTCTAGGAGGCCGCCCAACAAGATGACCGCCCTCCCGGGTGGGGAGGGCGGTCCAGTCTGTCAAACTGAGAGCTTGTGGTCAGTGTTGTTTGATGCTAAGTATCAGGATATGGATAGATCAGGGCTCATAAAGATCGACTTGCAGTGCATTATTTGATATATCGTATGTGATACCACCTGATAAATAGCCTTTCTCACTGTTGATAGTACCAATATCAGAAGCCGAGATCACTTCTTTATCTCTGTCAAGGATCACTACTTTTATATTGGGGGAATATTCCATGAGAAGATCATAATTGTCGTGAAAGTTAGGATAGTCGAATGGAATAAATTGGATGTCTGCACGAACAGTATCAGAGTAGTCGCTTTTATACTCATTGATAAGCATGGTATTGTTAGCATTTTTAAAGTGTAATGAATAGCTCACATATCCATCATTATTGTAATTTAGGTAATCATCACTCTCTAAAAAGCCGTTATCTTTACCATTGTCAGCATTATACGATGTATATACATCATCATTTTCATCAATAGATACCAGCAGGTCGGCATAATACGCAGGATCCGGAACGTTATACAAATGTAGGGTAACGGTACGTTCGATCGGAGGCGCAGAGCGACATCCTGTCAGTAATAACGATGACGCAAAAGATACAGCGATCATTCTTTTCATAATGATCTTCCTTTCAAAAGGCGGTCTTTCCAAAATGGTCAACATACGATCATCTGCATAGGATAAAGGTCGTGTCTCATAAAAAAACGCTAGGCCGGCCGCGGCGATCAGTCCACCTTGACCATCCGCTTCATGCGCTGGGCCTCGTTGGTGTCGAAGCCGAACTGCGCGTAGAAGGGCATCTTATCGGGCATGGCGCAGAGCTCCACGAAGACCTCCGTCCCCGGGACGCCGTTCTCACGGACGAACGTCAGCAGCGTCTCCACCAAAAGCCGCCCGAGCCCCTGCCCCTGGTACGCCGGACGGACGACCACATCCTTGATGTAGCAGCAGAGCCCCCGGTCGCCGATCATCCGCGCCATCGCGATGGGCGTGTCCCCGTCGTAGACCGAGACGCGGTGCAGGGAATTGTCCATCGCGAGGCGGGTCTGTTCGAGGGACGGTGCCCCGCCCCAGACGCTCTCCCAGAGCGAGCGGAACTCCTCCGCCGTCAGGGCGTCGTGCCGTACCGTATAGTCTTTCATACGTCTTCTCCTCTCGTCTTCGGCTGTGCGGGACGGACGCCGCCGATCGCGCCGTGCGGACAGGCACCCGTACAGCGGCCGCAGCGGATGCACTCCGCGCCGGAGAGCTGCGTCGGGACATGCAGCGCCATCGGGCAGACGGCGTCACAGGTGCCGCAGGACGTGCAGCGTGTCGGATCGAGCGTCATCCTCGTGACCGTTACCCGCGAAAATAGTGCATAGAACGCCCCGAGCGGGCAGAGGTACCGGCAAAAGCACCGGCTCACCGTCGCCGCGGCCGCCAGGACCGCGAGGAGCACCGCGAGCTTCCACCAGAACAGTCCCCCCGCCAGTCCCCGCAGCTCGCGGTGCAGCAGGAGCTGGGGGATGCCGCCCAGGAGCGTCCCCGCCGGGCAGAGGTATTTGCAGAACCACGGGGCGCCGTTCCCGTAGCCGTCCGTGAGGAGGGCGGGAAGGAGGAGCACCAGCGCGAGGACGGCGTACTTCACCCACCGCAGCGCCCGGTCGAGCCGGAACGGCACCCGCAGCTTTGGCACGGGCAGACGGTAGAGCAGATCCTGCACCAGTCCGAATGGACAGACGAAGCCGCAGACCATCCTCCCGACGAGCACGCCGAACAGCATCAGCACCCCCAGCACATAGAACGGCACGCGTCCGCGCCGTCCCACGACCGTTTGCAGCGCCCCGATCGGGCACGCGCCGAGCGCCCCGGGGCAGGAATAGCAGTTGAGCACCGGCACGCAGAAGCGCTTGACGCCGCCGGTGTAGAGCGTCTTCCCGGCAAAGCCCGCCGCATAGCCGTTGAGGAGGGCGGCGAAGGCGAGCTGGACGAGCAGCCGCAGGCGCTCGCGGCGCTTCATCCGATTCCGATGCATTCCAGACATATCCGCACCGCCTTTTCCATCACGACCCCCGGCTCCCCCTTGGCGATGCCGATGCCCGTCAGCACCGCGCCCGCCGTCAGGAGGAGGAGCTGCATCGTGCGCCGTTTCGTCAGCATCCGTCCACCTTCTTATGGGCGTCGGCGTCCCGGACGGGGTCGCGCAGCTCGTGGTAGATGACGCGCACGCGCGGGTCGACGCGCATCCGTCCGTCCACATGATAATGCCCGGAATACCAGTTCTGGAACGTCAGGCGGGCATAGACCTCGTCGAGGAAGTCGGTCAGACGGTTCCCCGGGTAGGCATCCGGGTCGTCGTACATGACGCGCTGGAGGGACGTGGGGAGGGAGTGGGTCAGGACATCGTCGACCGTCCATCCGCAGGCGTCGAGAGCGCGGCGGGCGGCGGCGAAGTCGTCCTCCGTGGGGAGCTCCTGCGGCCACCAGGTCTTGCCGGGGACGCGTCCCTCGATGTCGTGGCTCTGCGCGCCGCCGAGGACGAAGAGTCGCCGTCCGTCCAGCTCGTAGACCTGTCCGCGCATCAGGTGGAGGATGCCCGGGGCGACCGTCTGCACCTGCCCGCCGTGCCACGTCTCCACGGGAAATGCCGCGAGGCGGTCGAAGTTCTCGTGGTTGCCGTCGAGGAAGAGGGTGGTGAAGGGCTTGGCGCGGAGCCATTCGAGCCAATACTGCTCCTCCTCGCTGCCGTCCCAGACGAGGCCGAAGTCGCCGCAGATGATGACATAGTCGTCCTTCGTGAGGACGCCGAGGCCGTCCCAGAAGGGCTTGTTGTGCCGTGAGAACCGCGCGACCTCGTCGCTGTCGCAAAAGCCGTGGGTGTCCCCTGTCACTAGGATCATGCTGATGCCTCCTTTCGTTTTTACTATTATAGCACATCGCCCCCGCCCCGTCAAGGCGGGCGCGGAGCCCGCGCTGGCGGATCCCATCCGGGGGACACGACAGCGCCTGACTCTGACCGCTTGCCCCCAATGGCCTTGCGGCCAAAGGGGGCAATGCTGCTTTTTGTTTACTCGCGGCGGAGCCGCGAGCCGCGGTCTTGATACCAAGCTTTGACTTGGACGGTCGTGAGAACAGATCGCCGTGCTCACGCCTAGGCAGGCGTGCTCCCTCCGGGCAATGCTCCCCCGCCGATGCCGCACGTCTGCCTCGGCCACGACACAGCGAGCATCCCCGCCGCCGTCAGGCGGCGGAAAAGGCGGCGCCGGCCCGGCAGGGCCGGCTACTTTTTCCCCCGCCCCCGTCCGGGGGCGGGGGTCAGGGGGTGGGGGCGACCGGCAGCGCACGGACGTATCGTCTTTCACAGGACGCTCCGGGGGGACGCAGCGTACCGTCCTCGTAAAAAAGAAAATTATTATTGAAAAACAGTAAAAAACACTTGACAAATGATAATCCCTATGGTATACTATAAAAAACGGCCGGACAGGACGTCCGGCGACTTAGGAGGAATGACTATGTGGACGGATATCCGTTCTCTGCGGCTCTCGGTGATCCTGGTGAGGATCCTGTTCGTGCTGATCCCGGTGCTCGTGTTCTGCGTGCCGGTGATGGTGCATTGGTATGATGTGGAGTACCAGGACGGCGTGGGACTGCTGACCGGCTCTGTGTATTGGCCGCTCTCGATCTGCCTGTATCTCGCGGCGGTCTGCGGGGAGGTCTGCCTGTATCACCTCGGGCGGCTCCTCGGCAACCTCTCGAAGGAGATCGTCTTCACCGCAAAGAACGTGCAGCATCTGCGCGTGATCTCGTGGTGCTGCCTGCTGGCGGCGATCCCGTTCGCGGGGTTCGGGTTCTGGCGCTTTTTGAGCTTCATCGTGGCACTGGCGGCGGCGTTCTTCGGCATCATCCTGCGTGTGCTGAAAAACGTCTTCGACAAGGCCGTGGCGCTCCAGGAAGAGAGCGACTACACCATCTAAAGGAGGAGATACCATGCCGATCATCGTCAATCTGGACGTGATGATGGCCAAGCGCAAGATCTCCTCCGGGGAGCTTGCCAAAATCATCGACATCACGCCCGCGAACCTCTCCGTCCTCAAGACGGGCAAGGCCAAGGCCGTGCGGTTCACCACGCTCGAGAAGCTCTGCGAGGCGCTCGACTGCCAGCCGGGGGACATCCTCGAATGGCGCCCCGAGGAGAAGTGATGCAGTCCCGCCGCGGCGCGCTGTACTACGGCGCATGGAGCGCGGTGCTGCTCGTCATCGAGATCCTGATTGGGGCGTTCGTCCCGCACAGCACATGGCTGCGCGCCTATGGGGGCGATGTGCTGGTCATCCCGCTGATCTACTGCCTCGTGCGCATCTTCGTGCAGATCTGGCCGCGGGTGATGCCGGCGGTCATGTGCGGCATCGGGTTTTTGGCGGAATTTGCACAGTATCTGCATCTGTCCGACCGGCTCGGCTTCGCGCGCGGGAGCCTGCCCGCCATCATCATCGGGACGTCCTTTAGCTGGTGGGACATCCTCTGCTACATCGCCGGGATGCTGCTGATCTATGCAGCGATCCGGCTCCGTACCCATGCGAAACGAGATGAGGGGAGAACATCATGAACGACAACTATGAGACACTTTACCACCTTCCGGAGGGCACGCCGCAGACTGAGCCCCCTGCGCGGGAGCCTGTCACCTATACCAAGGCCGAGCGGCTCCTTGCGGTGGGAGCGTTCGCGGCGGGCATCGGCGTCGTGCGGCTCGCGATGTACCATGCCTCCGGCGTGCTGACGACGCTGCTCTTCTGGGCGATCTTCGCCGGACAGCTCGTCTTCCTGAAAAAGAACGGCCAGACCCTCGACCGCACGGCCAAGCTCTGGGCGGGCGTGCTGTTCCTGTTCTCGTGCGTCTTCACGGTCACGGCGAGCGGGCTCCTCAAGGCGCTGACCGTTATCTTCCTGCTGATGGCCGGGACGCTCTTCCTCCTGCGGCAGACGTCCCCGGAGGGCGTGCTGCGGTTTTTGCCGGTGTCGCTGGCGCTGTCCGTCTGTGCGATGCCGTTCGCGAATTACGCGACGCCCTTTGTCGCGGTCACGAGCGGCGCACGGTCGTCGGGCGTGTGGAAGAAGGTCGGCTATGTCGCGCTCGGACTGCTCTTCGCCGTCCCGCTGACGGCCATCGTGGGCGCGCTCCTGTGCAGCGCGGACGATGGCCTGTCCGACATGATCGACCGGCTCCTCCAGACGCCGCCCGAGGCGGTCATGACCTTCATCCCCCACGCGATCGGCGGCGTGCTGATCGGTGCGGGGATCTGCAGCGCCGTGTTCGCGTCTGTGCGGCGGACGATCGTCCTCGATGCCGCGTCGACCGACAAGACGCTCGTGAGCCTGCGCTTCGTCCCGCCGCTCTTCCTGTATAGCGCAGTCACGCCGCTGTGCGTGCTGTTCGTCCTCTACATCATCTCCCAGGCGAGCTACTTTCTCGGCGGCTTCACCGGCCAGACCGGCTCGCTCACCTACGCGGAGTACGCACGCAAGGGCTTTTTCGAGCTCTGCGCCGTCTGCTGCATCTCCCTCGCGGTCATCGCAGCGATGGGCTTTTTCGCAAAGCGCGGGGAGGACGGGCGCCGTCCGGTCGTGCTCAGGATCTATGCGGCGTTCCTCTCGCTCGCGTCCCTCTTCATCGCGGGAACGGCGCTCGCCAAGATGTTCCTCTACATCCGCATCTTCGGGATGACGCAGATGCGCGTGTACACGAGCTGGTTCATCCTCCTGCTGGTCATCGGCTTCATCTCGCTCCTCCTCCGGCAGATCTGGGAGCGCCTGCCCCTCGGGAGGATCGCGGCGGCCGCCTTCACGATCATGTTCGGCCTGCTCTGCTTTTCGCGGCCTGACGCCTGGATCACGCGGTACAATGCCGAGCAGTACCTCGCCGGACATCTTGAGGAATTCGACACGGACGTCCTCATCGGCAGCGAGCTCTCCGACGATGCCTGGGCAGCGCTGACTTCCTATGACAGCGCCACCCTCGCCCGCCTGAGCGAGAAGATCTACCAGAAGAACGTCAAGAACGACCGCCTGGCCAAGGACCTGCGCACCGTCCTCAAGGACTATCCCACCCATCTGGACATGTGGGAGCGGATGAACGTCTCTGCGTGGCAGATCCTCCTGTACCGATGAACGCGCGCAGTCCCTTCGTCTATTCGGACGACAACAAGCGCTACCACACCCTCGCCTACCACGACCGCCATGTCCACGGGCGGCGGCTCTGGAAGGCCGTGCTCGACGGCGGGTGTTCCTGTCCCAACCTCGACGGCACCTGCGGCACGGGCGGATGTGCGTTCTGTGACGGCGGGAGCGGGGCGTTCACGCAGCCGCTGCCCCTCGCAGCGCAGCTCGGGCTCGAGGCCGCGCGGATCCGCTGCCGTGCGCCGGACGCCGGGATCGTCGCCTATTTCCAACCGCACACGAACACCTATGCGCCCCTCCCCCGTCTGCGCGAGATGTATGAGACGGCGCTGGCGTATCCGGGCGTGGTGGGGCTCGCGGTCGGGACGCGGCCGGACTGCCTCCCGCCGGACGTCCTCGACCTGCTGTCGGAGATGCACGCGCGCACGCGCCTGACCGTGGAGCTCGGTCTCCAGACCGTCCATGACCGCACGGCGGAGGGCTTCGGGCGGGGGTATGGGTATGACGTGTTCCTGCGCAGCTACGCGGCTTTGCAGGCGCGCGGCATCCGCACCTGCGTCCACCTCATCAACGGCCTGCCCGGTGAGACGGCAGACGACATGGTCGAGACGGCACGCGTCCTCGGGCAGCTCCGTCCGCAGGCCGTCAAGCTCCAGCTCCTGCACATCCTCGTCGGCACGCGCTATGCGGACGCGTACCGCCGGGGCGAGATCGTGCCGCTGACACAGGCGCAGTATCTCGACATCCTCGTGCGGCAATTGGAGGTCCTCCCGCCGGAGACGGTCATCGAGCGTGTCACCGGCGACGGAGAGAAAGCCCGCCTCCTTGCGCCGCTCTGGAGCATGGACAAGCGCAGTACCCTCGGCGGCCTCGACAAGGCACAGGTCCTGGCGGGGTCGTGGCAGGGCAAGGCGTATCGGGAGGATGTGCCGTGAGACGGGCCATCCTGGGCATCGTGCTCGGTGCGTTGCTGTTGGTCATCCTGCGGATGTATCAGACGCAGGACAGCACGATCGCGCGGCATCTCCTAAAGCAGAATGAGGCCGCGCTCGAGGCGGTCGTCTCCGCGATGCGCGAGGACTATGTCCCGGGGACGACCGAGCGCCGCTATACTGCCGAAGACCTCGCCCGTCTGACCGCCATCCCCGCACAGCAGGACGAAAGTGACGTACTGTTCCATGCGACACATGTCTATTATGATAAGGACGGCCGGATGCTCGTGCAGCTCCTCGCCCGCCGGACGGACCATGAGGACGGGGACTATCGGTCGCTGTATCTCTATTACATCGACGAGGGATACGACGGCGCCGGCATCCCCCAGGCCGCCCGGATGACCGGGAAGGACCTTCCCGCGCTCGGCGGCGGATGGTACTGGTGGTCACGGAGGGAGCATCGAGGATAGAAGGAGCGTGACCGAACGGAGCGCAGCGGAGTGAGGTTTAGCCCCAATGCTTCCGGCGGCCTGTGCCCGAGGGGGTATGGGGGAACAGGCCGCTATTGGGGCGTGACCGAACGGAGCGCAGCGGAGTGAGGTTTCGCCCCAATGTTTCCGGCGGCCTGTGCCCGAGGGGGTATGGGGGAACAGGCCGCTATTGGGGCGTGACCGAACGGAGCGCAGCGGAGTGAGGTTTAGCCCCAATGTTTCCGGCGGCCTGTGCCCCCATTAGAAAGGAGTCCAAGATGGCTGATCTGAAATATCTGCTCGCCTGCGGTCTTTACGGCCTTGTGATGGTCGGGACGGGGGCGCTGTTCATCTGGGGGATGCGGCAGCTCAGCGCGTCGCGGGCGGAGATCGCACGCCACGACCGCGAGGCCCCCACTGACGATACCGCCCATGAGCCGCCTCCGCGCGAGCGCGGCAAGGGCCTGATGCTCGCGGCGGCCGCGCTGCTGTTCTGCATCCCGATGGTGCCGATGATGGCGATGCAGGAGCTGCACCTCCTCGACGCCGACACCGTGCTCGCCGTCCAAACGCAAAGCATCGCCCAGATCATGGCCGCGCTCTCCTCGTGGGAGCGGATGGCGATGGTGGTCATCGGGATCGTCCTGTTCATCCCGCCCAAGCGGCATGATGCGAAGGGGGACGTCATCCGGGATCCGTCCCGCCGCGGGTGCTTGCGTCTCCTCGCCGTGCTCGCTGTCTGCTTCCTCTGCGTCGCGGGCGTCCTGTTCTACGCGATGCTGGGATTCGTGGCCAAGAGCAAGGTGAGCTCGCTCTGGACGAACGCAAAAATGGCGTTTCAAGTCGTGCAGACCTACCGCACAGAGAACGAGGAGGAGGATCTCGGGATGCCGCCCCTGACCACCCACATCCGCTGCGTCGGCACGGTCGGCGACGATCTCGATGGGTATTTCGACTACTATTTCCACGACGCGGTCGGCAAATGGATCGCGCTGGTGGTCGATGAGAAGGGGGCGCCGCAGTACATCCTCTTCTCGAACAGCGAGATCACGAGCTACCAGATCCCCCCGGAGGACGAGGCAAGACGCATCTACCAGAACCCCTTCCGCCCGGACGACACCGCCATCGGCGTCTTTGAGTCCAAGGGACTGGTGAGCGGGCGGGACACGCCGCGCTGAATCACACAAAACGACGCCCCCGATGGCTCTGTGGCCAAAGGGGGCGCTGCTTTTTTTACGACACGTCATACCCCGTACTTCACTCGGATCCGCTCGAGCTTTTCGCCGAAGGGACGGGCGAGGACGGTGAGGAACAGCACGTTCGCGAGGACGTAGGAGACCGTGTACGGGATGGCCGTGACGAGGGCGGCGAGGTAGAGCTTCGGGACGAACGTCCCGGCGTCCCAGAGCACCGTCCAGATGTCCATGATGAAGGAATACAGCACCCCGCAGACGATCCCATAGACGAGGAGCGCGGCGCGGCGCCTTTTGAGCGGCTCGGCGAGGATGCCAGCAAAATAGCCGATCAGGCCCCACGCGAGCATCTGGAACACCGTCCACGGTCCCTGTCCGAAGTACAGGTTCGAGAGGACGGCGGACAGTGCCCCGACCAGGAATCCCGCCTCGCGCCCGATGTAGAGCGCCGTCAGGATGGTCAGCGCCTGGATGGGCTTGAGGATAGGCAGGAACCGTCCCGCGAAGCAGAGCGCCGTCATGACCGCGACGATCACGATGCGGCGCGTCCCCGTGCGCCTGCGCTCGAAGCCCGCCGCGAACAGCAGGAGCGAGAGCGCCGCCGCCGCGACCGCCAGCACCAGCACGCGCCGTTCGTCCGCCGCATACGCCCCCGCAAGCGCCAGCAGCGGGATCAGCACGAATGGGACCGTCCAGCGGATCGTCTGGCGGAGGCGTTCGTTTCGGATGGTCAGCATGACGGCACCTCCGGGGCGTTCGCGCGGAGGAGGGCGGCGGCATCGTCCACCGTGACCGCGCCGTCGTAGTAGCCGCGGGTCATGCGGCTCACGGCGGTGGTGTAGAAGCTGTTCTCGGAGAAGAACGCGCGCGGTGTCCCGGCCGAGACGATCCGTCCGCCGAAGCACATCGCGCACCGATCGGCCAGGACCGCCGCGAACTCGACGTCGTGCGTCACGGCCACGATCGTCACGCCATCCTCCCGCAGTCGCCGCAGGACGGCCGCGATGTCCTCACGCGCGTGCGCGTCGAGGCCCTTGGTCGGCTCGTCGAGGAGAAGGAGCCGGGGCTTCGCGGCCAGCACCTTCGCGAGCGCCGCGAGCTGCTGCTCCCCGCCGGAGAGGTCGTAGGGATGGCGGTCGAGGAGGGGCGTGACGTCGAAAGGTAGCGCCGCCGGATCTGCCCCCGCGTCCTCCAGCTCCGCCCGGACCGTGCTGTGGACGAAGAGCGTCTGCACGTCCTGCGGGAGCATCGCGAGGCAGTTCTGATAGAGCGTGCGTCCCGGATAGCGCCGGAGGGGCTTGCCGAAGACGGTGACGCTGCCGCTGTAGAGCCGCAGGAGCCCCGCGGCGGCGCGCAGGAGCGTGGATTTGCCGGAGCCGTTCTCCCCGAGGATGCACAGGATCTCGTTCTCGCAGACGTCGAGGTCGAGGCCGCGCAGGACGTCCGGGAGGCGGCGCTCGTAGCGGAAGCAGGCCTCGCGGAGGGACAGGACGGGACGGCGCGGGCGATCCTCGGACGTCTCCGGGAGCGAGCGGACGGTGTTGCCATAGTGCGTCTCCACGAACTGCCGCCCCTCCCGGACGGTCAGCGGCGCGGTGCCGGTTCCGTCCACGGCCGTCCAGAGGCGGGCGGCGGCGGGCATCCCGCAGAGGATGCGCGGGGCGTCCCGGAGCGCGGGGACGGCGGCGGCGGGCGGTGCGAGCGTGCGGATCCGGCCGGCCTCCATGACCATGAGACGGTCGCAGAGCGGCACGGCCTCCTCGAGGCGATGCTCGCAGAGGATGACCGTCAGGCCCAGCTCGCGGTTGAGCCGATGGACGGTGTGCAGGAGGCTCGCCGCGGCGATGGGGTCGAGCTGGGCGGTCGGCTCGTCGAGGATGAGGAGTTGCGGCTGCATGACCATGACGGCGGCGAGGCTCAAAAGCTGCTTCTGCCCGCCGGAGAGGGTCGCCGTGTCCCGCTCGTACCACGCGCCGATGCCGAAATAGCTCGCCATCTCGGCCACGCGCCGCGCGATGGCGTCCTGCGGGACGTGCAGGCTCTCGAGCCCGAACGCCAGCTCGTGCCAGACCTTGTCCGTCACGATCTGCTGCTCCGGCCGCTGCATGACATACCCGACCGCCGCGGCCGAGGCGCGTTCCCCGCGCGTCTCCGGGGGGGCGCCGTCGAGGAGGATGCGGCCCGTGCGCGTGCCGTTGGGGGCGAGCTCGTGCTTGAGCAGGCGCAGGAGCGTCGTCTTGCCGCTGCCGGTCGCGCCGCACAGCACGAGCAGCTCCCCGCGTTCGACCGTGAACGAGATGTCCCGGATCGCCGGGGCGTCACAGCCGGGATAGGTGAAGGTGAGATCCTGGACCTCGAGCAGTGCCAAAGCGGCACCTCCTTTCTGCGTCATCTTTCATATACGGCATGCCCCTGCCGCCACCGCCACCGCAGATGCACCACGCCCTGGAGCACGGACGGCAGCAGCACGAGCGCCCCATACGCGGCGAGCCCCGCCGTCCCCAGGAGGGAGCGCGGCGCGGTCTCGATCGTCGGATAGAACACGATCCGCAGCGCCCCGCGGACGATGGCCGCCGCCGTGATGCCCGCGAGGACGGACGTCAGCAGGAGCAGGCATGCGTCGTCCCGGCGGAAGCGGTGGATGGAGAAGTGCGTCCGGCGCCCCGTCCCGGATCCGCGGGCGGCCATGGAGTCCGCGGTGATGATGCCGTTCTCGAGCGCCCAGGTCATGACGATGTCGAACACGCGCAGGTCCTCGCGGGTGCGGTCGATGATGTTGTCGCTCTTGTAGTACCCGACCGCCCGCTGCGCCTCCCGCACGCGCCGCGCCTGCCCCGAAAAGAGCGGGATGAAGCGCAGCGTCATGGACACGATCAGCGCCAGCTTCGGCGAGATGCTCCCGAACACGCACAGCAGCTTCTCGCTCGTCATGATCCGCGTGAACGAGCGGAGCCAGTAGAGCACCGCGAGGATCATGACCGCCGCGTTCAGGCCGTAGAGCAGCGATTCGAGCGTCACGGGCAGGTCGTTGATGACGACGAGCACGGTCGCGCCGTTGTGGGAGGTCAGCGGGTTGACGAGCGTGAGGACGGCCAGCAGCACCAGCGAGGCCGCGTGGGACTGCCAGCGTCCCGCCCCGCCCCCCGCGAAGCAGAACACCACCGCTCCCACCAGCGACAGCACCAGCAGCGCCGGGTGGGAGCAGAACATCGTGAGTCCCGCGGCCGCGAGGAAGTAGAGCGTGATCGTCAGGGGGTGCAGCTCATCGAGGGTGCGCATCATCCGCCTCCTTTTTGGTCGTAGACAGCGAGATCGTTGCCGATGTCGCAGGTGTAGAGCCACTCGACGACGTCGCCGTCCTCGAGGACGCGCTCGCCGCATCCCACCGAGCAGGTCTCGCCGTTGACACGGTACATCCACCCGGAGAGGTCGCCGAACTCCAGCTCATAGAGATACGCGATGCCCGCGACATAGCCGTTGCTGCGGTGGTCGAGCTGGATGCTGTACTGTCTGGCGGCCTCGATCGTGAGGTCGAGGGCGGTCTCCCCTGCGGTGATCGGGAAGTCGGTCGGCGCGAGGATGACGCCGTCGGCGGGGACGCGCGGGTCGTCCGTTTTGCCGAGGAGGGCGTCACAGCGGATCGTCACCTGCACCGTGCCGACCGCGTCGGGCTTGTCGGCGACCGTGCCGTAATAGTCCTCCGGTGCCTCGATCCGCAGGCACAGGATCACGCCCGTCCCCACGACCGCCAGCACGATGACGAACACGAAGTTCTTGACGCTCCGCTTGCGGAGGACCCAGAGCAGCACGCACGTCACCAGCGCGATGCCCCAGAGGATGCCAAGCGCGATCGGCCTCCAGTGCCCTGCCGTCGGTGCGGGCGGGGCGTCGTCCGGGAGGACGGAGGCGGCCGTCTCGGTGGGGACGATCGCGGCGGTCGTGGTGCTGCCCGTCTCAATGGTGGAGACGACAGTGGTCACGGTCGCCGCCGTCGTGCGGACGGTCGCCGTCGTGGTGACGAGAGTCCCGGTGGAGACGGTGCCCGATGTGGAGACGGTCGTGCTCCTGCTGGCAGACGTCACGGCGCCGGTCTGGACGGGTGCCGCCGACCCATCCGCAGGAGACGGCGCCCCGGTCTGCACGGCGGGCGCCTCGGTCAGGGGGACGTCCTCGACGGGCGGATCCGACTCGTCCTCGATGGGGACAGCATGGTCGAGGACATAGAGCCCCGGCCGTCCCTCTGCACAGCGGATCGCGGCGACATAGGAATAGAGCGCCTGGACGGTCGCGTTCTCATTGAAGCCGCCGCCCTCGATGTGGGAATAGGTCCCGTCCGGGAGGCGGAAGCGCGCCATGCCGTCATAGAGCGTGACGCCGTCCTTGCGGAAGCGGGGGTCGGCGGCGGGGTCGATGCCGAGGCACGCGAGCGCGGTCACGACCTGCGCGGTGCTCTCGAGGTTCTCCGTGCCGAAGCTCGCGTAGCCGCCGTAGGGGAGCTGGCGTTCCGAGAGGAGCGCGAGCCCGCGGTCGACCGCCTCACTGACGGCAGGATCCCAGCAGCGCGGCGCGAGCGCCTGGATGGCCATGGCGGTGACGTCCACATCACCGGTCGTGCCCATGATCGCCCATCCGCCGTCGGGGAGCTGGAGGGAAAGGAGCGCGGCGGCGGCATCGTCTGCCGTGTAGGAGGGCGAGGAATAGCCGTTCTCCATGACGTGCAGCGCAAAGATCCAGCTCATGACGCCCTGCTGGCCGGTGCTGTTCTCGAGCGCCTCGGTGATGTAGGGCGAGGGGTCGCCGACGGCCGCGAGGAGGAGGGCGTATTTCAGGCGGGACGTCGCGGAATAGACCTCGTTGTCCGCGAGATACTGCCGGAGCGCGGCATCGTAGGACGAGAAGTCGTACCACCCCGTCTGCGCGAGGGAGAGGACGTACCACTCAGCCGTCGTGCCGGCCCCGGCGGTGAGGGTCGTGTCGAGCCATCCCTGCACGTCCCCGCCGCTCGCCCACGCCAGGATCTCGTCCCGGGCGGTGTAAATATCTCCCTCCGCCCGGGCGGGCAGAGGGAGAAGGAAGAGCGTCGCGAGGACGAGGAGGATCGGCAGCAGCTTAATCCTCATGCTTGTGCGTCAGCACGAACGCACCGGCGCAGAGCCCCATGACCGCCAGCACGCCTGCGGGCGCGGCATCGCCGGTCTTCGGCGAGGTGGTCGCGCCGGAGGCCGCCTTGGTCGTGGCCTTGGTGGTGGCCTTCGTGGTGGCTGTCGTGGCCTTGGTGGACTGGGTCGTCTGGGTGGATTCCGTGGTGACGGTGGTCTCCGTGGTCGTGTCAGCGGTGGTCTCGGCGGTGGTCTCCGTGGTCGTCTCGGCGGGGGCGTTCGTCTCGGAGGCATCGGTCCCCGTGGTGGTGACGTCTGCGGCCGCGACATTCACGACGCATACCGGCGGCACGATGGTCTTATCGTCAGAAACGGCGCTGATCTGCACCTTCCCGGCATCCGCGAGGGTGACGGTCGCCTTGCCGTCCGCATCGGTGACGGCATCGGTGCGCTGGCCGTCCACGGTGATGACCGCGCCCGCGAGCGGGGCCGTGACCATGGAATAGTCTGCACCGAAGCTGATGCTCTGGAGCGTGACCTCGAGAGCCTCACCGGCCTTGGCGTCGGCGGTGTCCTCGGTGAAGAAGGTGTAGACGTCCGACCAGTTGACCAGATCCTGGTAGATAAAGGCATGGACGGTGTCACCGTCGGCCACGGCATCGCCGAGGCTCATGGTGCTGCCGTTGTTGCGGTAGTAGCCGTAGGAGCCGCCGTTGGACACGCCCCAGAGCTTGTCGAGGGACAGGCCCCAGGTGCCGACGGAGCTGGCAAAGCCCGCGGCCGCGCCGCCCGGATAGGCCGCCTCGTGTGCCGCATAGAGGGCATCGCCGATGGTGAGGGCGCCGTCGTTATCGGCATCCGTGACCGTGACCGGCTGCTGCACGAGGACGAGCTGTCCCGCGCCGTCCGAGATGGTGACGGTGACGTCCGCAGTGTCCGCGGCGAAGGCGGAGACGCTGCTCATCGAGGCGGCGAGCAGGAGCACCGCTGCCATTGTGATCGTTCTTTTCATGAAAACTCTCTCCTTTTTGAATAGGGGCACTTGCCCAAAAATATATAGATGCCCGTGATACGGACGCACCACGGGCATAACTACCACTTAGCATCCCTGTTCTCGCAAGAATGGATAAGACCAAAGGAAGGGCAGCGATCGGACTTGTGCGCGCGGGCGCCATACCGTAGCGGAACTGTGCAGGTCTCTCACCTGACTTCCCTGTTCACCTTCCCGGATATTCTATTCTTTCCTATTATATACCACTTTCCTCGGTTTGTCAAGCGCCTGGTGTTTGACATTTTTTGCGGCATGTGGTATACTAAAAGATGCGTTCACTATCGTTAGGAGGGATCATCCAAATGCATTCACGTTCCGACCTGCTGCGCGGACTTGGGAACGGACTTCCGATCGGACTGGGCTATCTGTCCGTGTCCTTCGGCTTCGGGATCATGGCGTCGCGGGCAGGCCTATCCGTCGCGGAGACGACGCTCATCTCCCTGACCAACCTCACCTCGGCCGGACAGGCTGCCGGTGTGGACGTCATCGCGTCCCACGGGTCACTGATGGAGATGGCGCTCGTCCAGCTCACGATCAACATCCGCTATGCGCTCATGGCGCTCACGCTCTCGCAAAAGCTCGGGAGCCGCTTCACGCTCCCCCGCCGCCTCCTCGCCGCCTACGGCATCACCGACGAGATCTTCGCCGTCTGTGCCGCGGAAAAGGGCGAGATACAGCCGTCCTACATGTACGGCGTCATCCTGATCGCCACGATCGGGTGGGTGCTCGGGACGTTCCTCGGCGCCGCCGCCGGGAGCCTCCTCCCGCAGGCCGTCACGGACGCGCTCGGGATCGTGCTCTATGGCATGTTCATCGCCATCATCGTGCCGCCTGCGCGGAGGGAGCGGCCGGTGCTCTTCACCGTGGCCGTCGCCGCGGGACTGAGCCTCGTCTGCCGGTACCTGCTCACGATGCTCTCGGGGGGCTTCGCAGTCATCCTCTGCGCGGTCGTGGCCGCTGCGGCCGCCGCGTGGCTCTTCCCGATCAAGGATGAGGAAGAGGAGGACGCCGCATGAGCACTGCTGTCTACATCGCGGTCATGGCGGGCGTGACCTACCTGATCCGCGTCCTGCCCTTCGCGTTCTTCCGCAAGAAGATCCGCTCGCGCTTTTTGCGCAGTATGCTGTACTACATCCCCTACGCCGTCCTCGCGGCCATGACCGTCCCCGCGATCTTCTACAGCACGGGGAGCCTCGTCACTGCCGCGGTCGGTACGGCGGCGGCGCTCATTGCGGCGTGGTTTGGCCTGCCGCTCGTGGCGGTCGCGCTCATCGCGGCAGCGGCGGCGTATCTCGTGCATTTTCTCGTGTGAGGTGATACGATGCTCCATATCTACGAAGGTGACGGCAAGGGCAAGACGACCGCTGCCGTCGGGCTCGCGGTGCGGGCGGCGGGATGCGGCAGACGCGTGCTGTTCGCGCAGCTCCTGAAGGGCGCCCCGTCCGGCGAGATCGGCGTGCTCGGGCAGATCCCCGGCATCACCGTCCGCCGCCTCGACAGGGACTACGGCTTCACGTTCCAAATGGACGACGCCACGCGTGCCCATGTCACCGCGCTGCACGACGCCCTCATCGCCGAGGCGGCCGCGTTCGCGCAGGCGGACGGCGCCGCGCTCATCGTCCTCGACGAGCTGCTCCCGGCATGGTCGCTCGGGATGGTCGGCCGGGACGCCGTCCTGCGGCTCCTCGACACCGTCCCGGAGACCTGCGAGGTCGTGCTGACCGGCCGCGCGGACGAGACCTGCGCCCCCCTCCTCGCCCGTGCCGACTACCACACCCACCTCGGCGCCGTCCGGCATCCCTACGAAAAGGGCATCCCCGCGCGCGAGGGGATCGAGTATTGACGCGATGCGACAACGGATCTGTGTATGACGTGACAGAAGATCACAAAAATTTTTATGAAAAACCATGTTTTTTCAAAAAAGGACTATGCGATCGCCGTTTTTTGTGGTATAATAGAGAGGAAAGCGTGCGGCAGATGCTGTCTGTCCGCGCCCATCCCCATTTGACTGGAGGCTGCTATCCTATGAAAAGAATCCTACCCGTCCTGATGGCGCTGGTGCTGATGTGCTCGCTGTGCATCGGGCTCCCGGCGCGGGCGGTGCTGTTCACGCCCGGCTTCGACGTCCACAGCGCGGCCGGCATTTTGGTCGACCTCGACACGGACGAGGTGCTTTGGCAGAAGAACGCCGATACGCAGTATATGCCCGGCTCGCTCGTGCAGATCATGGCGGCGGTCGTCGTCATCGAGAACTGCCCGAACCTCTCCACGCGGATCACCGTCGATGCCTCGCTCTATGAGAGCCTCGCCGGGACGGAATACCCCGAGGACATCCGCTATGCCGACATCATGGACGGCGACACCTTCTCCGTCGAGGAGCTGCTCTACGCCATGATCCTGACCTCGAGCTGCGAGGCCGCCACCATGCTCGCAAACCAGTTCGGCAACGGCTCTGTTGCGAGCTTCGTGGAGATGATGAACACGCGTGCCACCGAGCTCGGATGTACGCAGACGCGCTTCACGAACGTCACCGGCCTCTACGATGTCGAGCAGAAGACCACCGCGCAGGACATGGCGCTCATCACCAAGCACGCGCTCTCGATCAGCAAGTTCCAGACCATCGCCACGGCCGTGACCTTCACCCCCGAGACCCCGAACCTCGGCCGCCACGAGCTGGACTTCACCTGGACGCACTCCAACCTCATGCTCCAGCCGACCAGCACCTATTATATGGAGGGGTGCAAGGGCATCAAGACCGCGAACCTCGCCATGCAGGGCCGCAACATCGTCACCCAGGCCTCCCGCGACGGCATGAACTTCCTCGTGATCCTGCTGGCGGCGCCCTTCAATGACGAGGACGACGACCTCCAGTTCTATCACATGGACGACGCCAAGGCGCTCTTCGACTGGGTGTTCGGCCACTTCTCGTTCAAGACCATCCTCAGTGAGAACACGGAGCTCGGTCAGGTCGGCGTCACCAATGGCGACGGCACGGACTATGTCCTCGTCCGTCCCGAGCGCTCCTACGGCACGCTTTGGTATGACCTCGCGGACAGCGCGAGCATCGTGCAGGAGGTCGAGCTCAAGGACTCCGTCTCCGCCCCCGTCGAGAAGGGGCAGAAGCTCGGCACCGTGACCCTCAAGTTCTCCGGCGAGGACATCGCCACCATCGACCTCGTGTCCACGAGCACGGTGGAGCTGTCCAGCTTCAAGTATTACCTCGCGCTCATCCGCCACTTCCCCAAGACCCCGTGGCTCTCGCGCGCGATCGTGATCTCCGTCATCCTCGTGCTGCTGTATATCGTGGCCTGCATCTATTCCCACATCCAGTATCTCCAACGCAAGAAGAACGCACGTCCCGTCCATCTGCAGCCGAACTCCGAGGCCATCCGCCGGGATGCCCGTCGCGAGCAGCGTGACGAACGCCGCCGCCCGAACGGCACCAGGCGTCCCCCCAACAAACGATGATCGCAAAGCGCCCCTTCGTCCTGCCGGATGGAGGGGCGCACTGGGATCTATCCGCGATATACCTGCAAATACCTGCAAAGGAGGCATCTTTATGTTCTACATCACCGGCGACACCCACAGAGAGCAGGCGCGCATCCTAGAGCTCTATACGCGGCTCTGCGCGTCCCGCTGGGGCGTCCATGACTACCACATCGTCTGCGGCGACTGGGGCTTTCTCTGGGAAAATAATGCAGACGAGCAGCAGTTCCTCGACGACATGGCACGCGCGTCCTTCACCTTCCTCTTCGTGGACGGCAACCACGAGAACTTCGATGCCCTTGAGGCGTATCCCGAGGAGATCTGGCACGGCGGACGCATCCACCGCATCCGGCCGAACGTGATCCACCTCATGCGCGGGCAGGTCTTCGAGATCGAGGGGCGGACGTTCTTCACCTTCGGCGGCGCCTACAGCATCGACATCGCCCAGCGTCTCCCCGGGCGGAGCTGGTGGGCACGCGAGTCCCCGTCCGATGCCGAATATGCCGAGGCGCGCGCGAACCTCGCCGCCCACGGCAACAAGGTCGACTACATCCTCACCCACACCTGCCCCACCTCGACGATCGTCCTCATGGGGCACACGCCCTGCGTGCAGGACCTGCGGCTGACTGACTTCCTCGAGGAGGTCCGCCAGACCGTGACCTATCGGAAGTGGTTCTTCGGCCACTGGCATGCCGACAAGCCCCTCTTCGACAACATGCGCCTGCTCTGGTTCGATACGGAGGCCGTCTCGTGAGGCGGGGGATCCTCGCGGCGGTCACGGCGGCCGCGGTGCTCGCGTGCTTCATGCCGATGCCGGCCGGCGCGTCCGATGCGGGCAGCATCCCCGCGCTCCAGGCCTATCTCTCCGGCATGACGGACACCGTCCCGGCCGGGTGCGACATGGACGCGAACGGCGTGCTCGACGTCTTCGACCTGGCCATCATGAAGCGCATCAAGAAGACGGTCGTGCGCGAGCCGAAGGACACCGTCCACACCGGCGACGCGACCTTCTACGGCGGCGGCTACGAGGGCGGATGCGCCATGCTCGACCCCGTCCCGCGGACGTATTGGATCACCGCGATGAATTATTACGACTGGAACGGCTCCGAGCTCGCCGGAGCGTATCTCGAGGTCACGGGCGAGCTGGGGAGCATCCAGGTCCTCGTGACGGACGAGCTCCCCGAGGGGAAGGTCGGCGACCTCGACCTCTACACGGACGCCTTCCCCCTCATCGCCCCCGTAGAGAAGGGGCGCGTCCCCTGCAGCTGGCGCATCATCCCGCGCGACACGGCCGCGGAGGGGCCTGTGAAGTACCGTTTTAAAGAGGGCAGCACGGCCTTCTGGTGCGGCGTGCAGGTGCGCGACCATCGCTGGCCGATCATGCGGCTCGAGTACCTGGACGCGGACGGCCGCTTCGTCCCGCTCGAGCGGCGCAATTATAATTATTTCGAGAGCATGGAGCTCGGCCCCGGCCCGTTCACCTTCCGCCTGACGGACATCTACGGGAACGCCGTGGTCGACAAGGACATCCCCCTCATCGAGCCGGACATCGACCAGGACGGTCATGTCCAGTTCCCCGCGGGATGACCCATGCCCAGAAACGAGGGATCACCCATGAAACGACTGACCATCGGCATCCTCGCCCATGTCGACTCCGGCAAGACCACCCTCTCCGAGGCGATGCTCTATCAGGCCGGTGCCGTGCGCAAGCTCGGCCGCGTCGACCACGGCGATGCCTTCCTCGATACCGATGCACTGGAAAAAGCACGCGGTATCACCATTTTTTCCAAGCAAGCCGTCCTCGAGACGGGCTCCACGTCCCTGACCCTGCTCGACACGCCCGGACACGTCGACCTCTCCGCCGAGATGGAGCGCACGCTCGCCGTCCTCGATGCGGCCGTGCTGGTCGTGAGCGCGCCGGACGGTGTGCAGAGCCACACGGAGACCCTCTGGAAGCTCCTGGAGGCGTCCCACATCCCGACCTTCGTCTTCGTCAATAAGATGGACCTCGCCTATGACACGCGCGAGGCCGTCCTGGAGGGGCTGCGCCGTAAGCTGTCGCCGTCCCTCATCGACCTGACCGTCCGGGACGAGGCCACCTGCGAGGCGCTCGGCACCTGCGACGAGGGCCTGATGGAGCAGTTCCTCGAGACGGGCACCTGCACGGATGACGCCATCGCCGCGGCGGCCGCGCAGCGGCATGTGTTCCCCGTCTGCTTCGGGGCGGCGCTCAAGCTCGAGGGCGTCGACGATTTGCTGCACCTCCTCGACACGCTCACCCTGCCCCTCCCGGAGCGTCCGGCGTTCGGCGCTAGGGTCTACAAGCTCACGGAGGACAGTCAGGGCAAGCGCCTCGTCCACATGAAGGTGACGGGCGGTGTCCTGCGCGTGCGCGATGAGCTGCGCTACGAGAGCGGCGGCGCCGTCTACAACGAGAAGGTCAGCCAGATCCGCATCTACAACGGCGAGAAGTTCACAGCCGTCGACGAGGTGTGGCCGGGACAGGTCTGCGCCGTCACGGGACTGACCGCCGCCTATGCGGGCATGGGGCTCGGCACCGAGGCCGACGCCGCCCCGCCCGTCCTGGAGCCGGTGCTGCGCTACGCCGTCGAGGTGCCGCCGGAGACGTCCCTCCACGAGGCACTGACCGCGCTGCGCCGTCTCGAGGAGGAGGACCCGCAGCTCCATGTCGCGTGGGACGGGCGTTTGCAGGAGCTGCACGTCCTCCTCATGGGCGAGATCCAGCAGGCCGTGCTCGCGTCGGTGCTCGAGGAGCGCTTCGGGATCCGGGCGGCGTTCGTGCCGTGCGGTGTGGCGTATAAGGAGACGATCGCGGCGCCGGTCGAGGGCATGGGGCACTATGAGCCGCTGCGGCACTATGCCGAGGTACGGCTCCTGCTCGAGCCGGGCGCACCGGGGAGCGGGCTCGTCTTCGGGACGCGCTGCCGCGAGGACGCGCTCGACCGCAACTGGCAGCGCCTCATCCTGACCCACCTCGCCGAGCGCCAGCACCGCGGCGTCCTCACGGGTGCGCCCATCACGGACATGAGGATCACCCTGCTCGCCGGTCGTGCGCACAAGAAGCACACCGAGGGCGGTGACTTCCGGCAGGCGACCTGGCGCGCCGTCCGGCAGGGACTGATGCAGGCGGAGAGCGTGCTGCTCGAGCCGTGGATGACCTTCCGGGCGGAGGTGCCGCAGAGCTGCATCGGCCGCCTCATGACCGACCTCCAGATGAAGGGCGCCCGCACGTCGCCCCCGCAGACAGACGGCGAGGTCGCCGTGCTCGAGGGGTCGGCACCGGCAGCGCTGATGATGACCTATCGCACTGTCCTGACCGACATGACCGCCGGGCGCGGCCGTCTGAGCTGCACCCCGGCCGGGTATGCGCCGTGCGCGGACAGCGAGGCGGTCATCGCGGCGGCGCAGTACGACCCGCTCGCGGACACCGACCATTCGCCGGACTCCGTCTTCTGTGAGCACGGCGCGGGGACGCTCGTCCATTGGGACGAGGTGCCGTCTCGGATGCACACGGAGGACCCGCTCCGTGCGCCCAAGCCGGAGGAGGCCGCCGCCGTGCCGCGTCCGGCCGTCCGTGCTGCATACACGGGCAGCGCCGCGCAGGACGAGGAGCTCATGGCCATCTTCGAGAAGACCTACGGCACCGTCCGCCGTGACGAACGTGACGAGCGCCACGCGATGCATACGGAGAAGGCCGCGCCGAAAAAACAAAAGCCCGTCCCTCTGCCGAGCGGCCCGGAATACCTGCTCGTGGACGGGTACAACATCATCTTCGCATGGGACGACCTCAAGAAGCTCGCCGCGAAGGACCTCGACGCCGCGCGGTCACAGCTCATCCATATCTTGGCGAACTATCGCGGTTTTCGCAAATGTGAGCTGATCCTCGTGTTCGATGCCTACCGCGTCAAGGGCAACCCCGGGAGCGTCGAGGAGGTCTCCGGCATCCAGATCGTCTACACGAAGGAGGCCGAGACCGCCGACACCTACATCGAGCGCATCTCCCACGAGCTCGTCCGGGACTATCGCGTCCGCGTGGCGACCTCGGACGGGGCGGAGCAGGTCATCATCCTCGGGAACGGCGCCTACCGCATGTCCGCCGCCGAGCTCCGCTATGAGATCGAGGCCGCGCGCGCCGAGATCCGCGGGCTCATGAACGCTGAGGGCAAGTAGTCCCGGAAAGGAGCCATCATGGCACAGGACCTGACTAAGATCAGCAAATTCCTCGCGCTCGTGCTGCGCCACGAGCCGTCCGCCGCCGGCATCACGCTCGACCCCCATGGGTGGGCGGACGTGGATGCCCTCATCCGCGGCACCAACGCCCACACCAAGCACCGCCTCGACCGCGACCTCCTCGCCCAGATCGTCCGGGAGGACAACAAGCAGCGCTACCAGTTCAGCGAGGACGGGACGAAGATCCGCGCAGTACAGGGCCATTCCGTCCCGGTCGAGGTCGAGATGGAGACGCTGCCGCCCCCGCCCGTCCTCTGGCACGGCACGGCCACGCGCTTCCTCGACAGCATCCTCGCTGAGGGACTAAAGCCCATGTCGCGGCTCTACGTCCATCTCTCCAAGGACGTCCCGACCGCCGTCAAGGTCGGGCAGCGTCACGGCAGGCCCGCTGTTCTGCGGGTCGACTCCGAGCGGATGGCGCAGGACGGCTTTGTCTTCCACCGCGCCGCCAATGGGGTCTGGCTCACGGAGACCGTCCCGCCGCAGTATCTGACCGTCTGGCAGGACGAGACGTGAGGCGGTATCCTCCAAAAATAGGCAAATGAACGCCCTCCTGTTTTCCACAGGAGGGCGTCATTGTGTTCAGATCGTGGTATGGCGTTTCTCGAAGACCATGTAGAAGAACATCATGCACAGCTCTCCGAACATCGAGGTCAGGAAGAGCAGGTCGGCGTTGCCGGTCGCGGGGGCGACGGCGGTGAACGCGAACATCAGCACGCCCGCCAGCAAAATGCTCGGGGACTTCTGCTTGAACAGCACCACGAAGCCCGTCAGGATCAGCGGGATCATCGTGCCGAAGGTCAGCGCGGTGTTCACCATCTCCGTCCAGTCCGACTTCGGGCTCACGGAGACGAAGCGCACGATGTCGCCGATCGGCGCGGCCATGTCGATCTGCCGGAACACGCCGGACGCCGCACCTGCGAGCATGATGAGCACCGTCAGCACCCAGACCACGCGCTGCGGCCGCGGGTACATCGGGATCGCGTAGCCGCAGATGACCAGATTCAGCGGGATCAGCAGGCCGTGCAGCACGAACCGCACCCGGCTCAGGAGCGGCAGGATCGGCGGCAGGATCATCCCGCCAAAGCCGATGACGATGGCGTCGAAGCAGAGCCCCACGCCTAATAGCGCCATGCATAGGATGATCGGCTCGTGCTTTTTGTGATGGTCGATGAAGAGCAGGACGGTCACGATGACCTCGAGGAGCGCGATGCCCCAGGTCAGGTAGACCGCATCGTCCACCAAGAAATTGCGTACAGCTTCCATGATACCCCTCCAAAATGATATGCTATCTATTACCCTATTGTACCATAAATATTGCCGATCGTCAAGCATAAATTGTGGACAAAAAACGTGCCCTCCTCGTGTAAACGAAGAGGGTACGTGTGAGTGACGATCGTTCAGTTCCGATCAGAGGGTCATGAGTGCGCTCATGTCGTACATGCCAGGCTTCTGTGCGGCGAGGAACACGGCCGCATTGACCGCGCCGACCGCAAAGACCTCCTTGGAGGCTGCGCTGTGCGAGAGGGTGATGACCTCGTCGTGACCGGCGAAGATGATGTCATGCTCGCCCACGATCGTGCCGCCGCGGATGGCGTGCATGCCGATCTCCGTCTTCTCGCGCTTCTGGCGCTTGGAGTGGCGGTCGTAGACGTAATGATAGCTGTTGCCCATGGTCTCGTTGATAGCGTTCGCGAGCATCAGCGCGGTGCCGGAGGGGGCGTCGATCTTCTGGTTGTGGTGCTTCTCCACGATCTCGATGTCGAACTGGCCGCCAAGGATGGACGCGGCCTTCTTGGCGAGCTGCACGAGCAGGTTGATGCCGAGCGACATGTTGAACGAGAAGAACACCGGGATCGTCTCCGCGGCCTTGTGGATGGCCGCGAGCTGGGCCTCGTCATAGCCCGTGGTCGCGAGCACGGCGGGGACGCCGTTCACGAGGCAGTAGTCGAGCAGACTGCTCAGCAGCGCCGGGTTCGAGAAGTCGATGATGACATCGGGCTTCTCCGTCAGTGCCGCGAAGCTCTCGAAGATCGGGAAGTCGCCGTACTGCTTGGTGTTGATGTCGATGCCGGCGCAGATGCGGCAGTCCTCACGGCCGGAAACAGCCGCGGCGACCGCATGTCCCATCTTGCCGTTGGCACCGGTGATGAGGATGTTGATCTGTCCCATGGCTTTCTACCTCCTAAAAATGGATCAGTCCACGGCCGGGACGGGCATCCCGAGGCGCTGCATGGCCGCGAGCAGACGTGCCACGTTCTCCGCGCCCATCTTGGTCAGCGGCATCCGACAGGCACCGGCAGGCATACCGAGCTGGTTCATGGCCTCCTTGACCGGGATCGGGTTGACCTCGCAGAAGAGGGCGTTGATGAGCTCGAGGTACTTGATCTGGAGCTCACCGGCGGTCTTGAAGTCGTTGTCGAGGCAGAGCTGGCAGATCTCGTGGGTCTCCTTCGGCAGGATGTTCGACAGCACGGAGATGACGCCCTTGCCGCCGAGCGACATGATCGGGACGATCATATCGTCATTGCCGGAGTAGATGTCGATGAGGTCGCCGCAGGCAGCCGCCACCTGTGCGGTGTAGCTGATGTTGCCGGAGGCCTCCTTGACCGCGGCGATGTTCTTGTGGTGGGCGAGCTTCTCGAGCGTCTCCACCGCGATGTTCATGCCGGTGCGGCCGGGGATGTTGTAGAGGATGATCGGGATGTTCACGCTGTTGGCGATGATCGTGAAGTGGTCGATCAGGCCGGACTGCGTGGTCTTGTTGTAGTACGGGGTCACGAGAAGCAGACCGTCGGCGCCGAGATTCTGCGCCTCCACGCTCAGCTCGATGGCGTAGCGGGTGTCGTTGCTGCCGGTGCCGGCGATGACGGGGACGCGATGGTTCGTGCGCTCGACGGCATAGCGGATGCACTCGCGGTGCTCCTCGTCGCTCATGGTCGAGGACTCGCCGGTGGTGCCGCAGATGACGATGGCATCGGTGCCGTTGTCGATCTGGTAGTCGATGTTCTTGCCGAGGCCGTCGAAGTCGACAGACCCGTCAAGATGGAAGGGCGTCGTGATGGCGACGGCTGCACCGGTGAAGATGGGATCCTTCTTCATATCAGTTCACTCCTTGTCTATAGAGATGCGGCGCTGTCCCGCCGTGCGGACGGGACATGGCCAAAAGTATCAAAAAGCATCAAAGGGCATCAGTCGAAATAGCCCTTGGCTGCGAGCAGCTCCGCGAGGAGCACGCCGCCGCCGGCAGCACCGCGGAGGGTGTTGTGGGAGAGGCAAACGAACTTGTAGTCGTACTGGGTATCCTCACGCAGACGGCCAACGGAAACGGCCATGCCGCCCTCGAGGTTGCGGTCGAGGCGGGCCTGCGGTCTGTTGTCCTCGGTGAAGTAGTGGATGAACTGCTTCGGTGCGCTCGGGAGCTCGAGCTTCTGGGGCTCGCCCTTGAACTCCTCCCAGAGCTGGAGGATCTCCTCCTTGGTGGGCTTCTTCTCGAAGCTTACGAATACGGCTGCCGTGTGGCCGTCCGATACCGGCACGCGCAGGCACTGGGTCGTGATGGACGGGGTCTGTGCCTTCACGATCTCGCCGTTCTCGATGGTGCCCCATACCTTCAGCGGCTCCTGCTCGGACTTCTCCTCCTCGCCGCCGATGAACGGGATCAGGTTATCGACCATCTCCGGCCAGGTCTCGAAGGTCTTGCCGGCGCCGGAGATCGCCTGATAGGTGCAGGCGAGGACCTTGGTCAGGCCGAACTTCTCCTTGAGCGGATGCAGGGCGGGAACGTAGCTCTGGATGGAGCAGTTGGACTTGACGGCGATGAAGCCGCGCTTGGTGCCCAGACGTGCGCGCTGTGCGGCGATGATCTCGAGGTGCTCCGGGTTGATCTCCGGCACGACCATGGGGACATCAGGCGTGAAGCGATGGGCGGAATTGTTGGAGATGACGGGGCACTCTGCCTTGGCATAGCGCTCCTCGAGGGCGCGGATCTCGTCCTTCTTCATATCGACGGCGCAGAACACGAAGTCCACATCGGCAACGATGCTGTCCATGTCGGCGTTCAGGTCACGGACGATCATGTCGGCCAGCTTCTCCGGCATCGGCACGGTCATCGCCCAGCGGCTGCCAACGGCCTCGCGGTAGGTCTTGCCGGCGCTGCGCGGAGAGGCGGCGAGCACCTTGACGTTGAACCACGGATGCTCTGCGAGCAGCGTCGCGAAACGCTGGCCGACCATGCCGGTGGCACCCAGGATACCTACATTATACTGCTTCATAACACATTTCTCCTTTTCGGGCGATGCGCGCCGTGATGCTGTGATAAGCGCGGCATATCGCCTCTTTTGGCATTTTTGCCCCCGGCAGGATAGTGCCGGCTGCAAAAAAATTTGGGGAATATTGAAAAAACCGGTTGAAAACCGGTCCATCATGCGTTATAATAGAATTATTGGCGAAGTATGCCGATAGCTCTCCATCACACATGATGACAGTGCGGCACCTGTTCGATACAGCACCAGAGCGGGGATGCTCATGTCCCTCTCTTCGGCGGCCTTGCCTTTTGCGGTCCTTCACCGGGCTCGAGCGCCCTCCGGACCGGTACTCATCGCAGCCGCACCTCTATCCTATCTACTATGATAGCATTTCTAAGACGATTTGTCAAGTACCCTGCGAAAAAATATTGTTTTCCTCCCCCTCTCGCCCCGCCGCACGCGGGAGAGACTAAACACAAACACAAACGAAAACAAGGAGGAAACTCTCGCCCCGCCGCACGCGGGAGAGACGGCGGATACTAAAGAAAAGGAGCCGAGATACTGCTATGAAACGTTCCGATTTTTACTATGACCTGCCCCAGTCCCTGATCGCGCAGACGCCGGTGGAGCCGCGCAGCGCCTCGCGGATGCTTTGTGTCGACCGGGACACCGGCGCGCTCGCGCACCGGCATTTCTACGACCTAGGCGACTACCTGCGGCCGGGCGACCTGCTCGTGCTCAACGACAGCCGCGTCCTCCCTGCCCGTCTCTACGGCGAGAAGGAGGGCACCGGCGGCTTCGTGGAGTTCCTCCTGCTCGAGCAGAAGGGCGACAAGCGCTGGGAGATCATCTGCCGTCCCGGCAAGAAGTGCAAGCCCGGGGCGCGGTTCACGTTCGGCGGCGGACGGCTCCGCGCGGAGGTCCTCGAGGTGCTCGAGGACGGCGACCGCATCGTGCAGTTCGAGTGTGACGGCAACTTCTACACCGCCCTCGAGGAGGTCGGGCAGATGCCGCTGCCGCCGTATATCACCGAAAAGCTCGCCGACAAGGAGCGCTACCAGACCGTCTACTCCCGCGAGCTCGGGTCGGCGGCGGCGCCCACGGCGGGGCTCCATTTCACCAAGGAGATGCTCGCCTCGCTCGAGGCCGCGGGCGTGCGAATCGGGTATGTGACGCTGCACGTCGGGCTCGGCACCTTCCGGCCGGTCAAGGAGGACGACATCCTCCAGCATCATATGCACACCGAGCACTTCCTGCTACCCCAGAAGACCGCCGACCTCATCGAGCAGACCCGCCGCGAGGGCGGGCGTGTCATCGCGGTCGGCACCACGTCCTGCCGCACGCTCGAGAGCGCGGCCCAGCGCTGCGGGGACGTCCTCACCGCCTGCGAGGGCGACACGGACATCTTCATCTACCCCGGCTACGAGTTCCGCGTCATCGACGGCCTCATCACCAATTTCCACCTCCCCGAGAGCACGCTCATCATGCTCGTCTCGGCCTTCATGGGCTACTGGAACACGATGTACGCCTACCGCGCGGCCGTGCGGGAGGAGTACCGTTTCTTCTCCTTCGGCGACTGCATGTGCATCCTCCCGCAGATGGGGAAATGACCATAGATACAGAAGAACGCCCCTGCGTGTGCAGGGGCGTTCGTTTTGGTATCGTGTTCGTATCGTGTGACGGATGCCGCCGGTCACTCCACCAGGTCGCCCTCGACAGGGGCAGGCGCCGGTTCGGGATCGGGCTCGACGGGTACGGGGGCAGCCGTTGGAGGCGGTGCAGGCGGATCGGTCTGGACAGGCAGCGGAGGCGCTGTCATCGGATCCTCCTGCGGCACCTGCTGGACGGTCGTCGTCACAGAGGGCGGGATCACGGGCTCAGGCATCGCCGTATGCGGCTCGTTCGGGTCGACCACACCACTGGTCTGCGCCGTCACAGATGTGGAGACAGCGGGCGCGGTCATCACGGCCGTGGTCGCCTTCTTGGTCACGGTCGGCTTGGTCGCGAAGGGGTCGGCCGTCGTGCCGCCGTTGTTATTCTTGAACTCCTCGACCGAGCGCGAATAGCCGCTGATGTTCGCCGACCAGGTCGAGAGCGTGATGCGGCGCGTCGTGTGGACGGTCTCCGATGCGATGGCGAACGCGGTGGTCTCGCCCGGCGGCGGCGTGGTGGCCGACAGCACCGGCGTCACGATCACGGTCCGCTCCTTGGGGGTGATCGGGAAGAACATCAGCACCAGCAGCGTCGCCGCCGTCAGCGCAAGGATGCACGAGCAGACGACCAAGGTCGCCTTCGTGGACTTCTGAAGACCATCAGTGATACGGGAATGCTTCATATCTACGCTTATCTCCTCTTTTTGCCGCTGTCCTTCTTCTCATCGGCAGCGGCCTGTCTGTAGATGCGCCGGTAGGCCGTGGGGGTCATGCCGACATGTCTCTTGAACTGCCGCATGAAGTATACGTCCGTCTCGAAGCCGCTCTTCTGGGACACGGCGGCGATGGGCTCGTCGGAGGTCTCGAGGAGGCGCTTCGAGCACGCGATGCGGCTCGCGATGACGTCTTGCGTACAGGTCGTGCCAAATGCAGCGAGATAGATCTTGTGGAAATACGGGCGGCTGATGCCCAGCTCGTTGCAGATGTCCTGGATGAACCAGCTCGACTCCGGGTGGGAGTAGATGCGGTGGCGCAGGGCCGTGAGCTTGTCGTAGTGCGGGACCTCGGCGGCGCGCGTCACGGAGCCGTCCGAGCCCTCGCGCATCAGGCACATCAGCAGTGCCAGCCCATGCTCAGCCATCTCGCGGCTCAGCGGGTCGACGGCGTCGATGGTCGCCAGCAGGAGCTTCCAGATCTCCTCGATCACGAGCGGCTGCGCGAGCGTGTGGGTCTCGCGGAGCGTCAGGCCGATGGACTCGAGGCGCTCGAGATAGTCCGCACGGAGGGTCGCCTGCATGTACCGATAGGCCGTGCTCCCCTGCGTCTCCACGCTGATGCTGTTCTCATACGGGATCATCAGGAAAGTGAACGGCTGCATGTAATACTGCTTGTCCTCGATCCTCAGGATCGCGCGGACGCCGCTGAGCACGAAGAGCACGTCACGCTCCTCATTGCCCACGCCCGGGCGTTTCCAATCCCTCTGGTATACGACGGTGCCCGCCTGCTGCTGCTCTCCGCAGCGCGCAAGGCACATCTCCTTCCGCCTGATCATGTGTTTTTCCCCCTTGTATCTTGCCGGCAGGTGCAGGCCCCGCATCCCCATGCGGTCTGGTCGGACCTCGCAGCCGGTGATCTCTGTCTGGTGTCCCTTCATGATGGGGCACATATTTATATATTAACACATTTCTCGCGATTTGTCAACTACTTAGGGGCGGTCATTTGTCAAATATCGGCATCTGCTATGATCAGAGGCAGGAATCGCTCTTATTTATAATAGACAGTATACAAAAAGCAAGCGTGACAAAAAAGTTTTTTCTTTTTTCCTGTTGGATGCTTGACATTGGCGTCCTTCTATGGTACAATGATATATATGGCAATAATTGTCACTTGTAATAGAAAGACAAAAGCACGCGCATGTCCCTGCGGACAGTGCGGCGCCAAGGAAGGGGTCAAGTATGCCATCTGAGACATTTTTCCGGCTCCCTGTCTCCAAGCAGGAGCGGATCCTCGCGGCCATCCGGGAGGAGATCAACAAGGCCTCCTATGACGACCTTTCGGTCGGCAGCATCATCCGGGAGTGCGGCATCTCCCGCGGGAGCTTCTACCAGTATTTCCACAATAAAGAGGACATTTTCCGCTTCATGATCGCGGAGTACCGCTCCAGCGTCATCGACTACGCCAAGACGCGGATGCAGGAGAACGGCGGCGACCTGTTCGACACGGTCGAGGCCACCTACCGCCATACCGTGCGGATGCTCTGCTACAAGGACCCGCGCAGCTATCGGCAGAATCTGTTCTGCAACATCCCGCTCCTCGCGGACATCTGGACGGATCCTGCGCATAATGCCGACGTTTACGGCCCGCTCCTCCCCATGATCGACCGCTCGCGCCTGACCGTCACCACCGACGGCGAGGTGCATACGCTGCTGTCCATGTGCATCACGGTCGCGGTCAAGGAGCTCTTCGGCATCCTCATCGCGGATGACAGCGAGCCGGTCGCGCTCGAGCATTTCCTGCCCAAGCTCGCCCTCCTGCGCGCCGCCTATTCGCGCCAGTAACGCGGCATCACCATTGGTATGCCCGCGAGGACGTCACCCTATCCATCCTACACACGAACGCCCCGCTGTGCCTTGCAGCGGGGCGCAGTCTGTCAAAAAAGTCGTTTTTCTAGGCGGCTTCTCCCCACCCCCCTGCCCCCCGCCCCCAGGGGCGGGGGGAGAAAATGGCGGCCCTGCGGGCCCCTGCGGGCCGCCGCCGCTTTTTCCGCCGCCTTACGGCGGCGGTATCAAGAAGCATCTAACGATAAAAAGGAGGTTTTTCGACAAGCTGCGCCCCGCTGTGCCTTGCAGCGGGGCGTCTCTCATGCGCCGTACTGCGCGAGGACGCGGGCGGCGGTCTCGCGGCGGGTGGTGCGGCCGTCCATGGACTGCTTCTCGATCCAGCGGTGCGCCTCCGGCTCCGTCATGCCGCGCTGCTCCATCAGCACGCACTTCGCGCGGCTCACCAGGCGCATCTCCTCGAGCTTGCCCTGGAGCTTGGAGTTCTCCCGCTGGAGCATCGCGATCCGCGCGGCCGTGGCCTCCACGAGCCGCAGGGACTGGTGCAGCGCCGCACGGTCGATCGGACGCGGCAGCACGCAGACACCGTACACGCCGACCTTCTCGGCCATGTCCTCGGCGATGTCCCCCTTGCAGAGGAGGAGGATGCCCGCGCCGGTGCTCTCCGCAGCCGTCACGGCAAGGTCATGGCCGAACTCGTCCGTCAGCGGCGTGTTCACGAGGATGAGCGGGAACGACGTGGTCCCGAGCAGACGCCGCGCCTCGCTCCCGCTCACCACGGTCGTGAGGCTCGTGCATCCGTAGCTGCGCAGGAATCCGCCGAGCTGCTCGCCCGCCTGCGCCGATCCCGAAACGATCAGGGCACGGTCCATCCCATCCCCTCCTTTCTGCCTGTGTTCGGGTCAATTATCCCAAAAATAGCGCTCCTCGAACTGTGCCTTGTCCTCGGCGGCACGGTAGAGGGCGAGCTGCTGCTCCGTGCTGGCGAAGAAGCTCTCCCGCACGGTCTCCGGCAGTACCCCCGCTACGAACGCCGACTCCTTCGCCGCCGTGAGCGCCGCCTCGAGCGAATCCGGGAGGCGGTCGAAGGGCTTTGCGGTGCCGTCCGCACGGGTCGTCTCCGAGAGCGTCAGGCCGCGCGCGATGCCGTCCATGCCGGCTGCCAGCAGGAGCCGGAAGGACAGGTAGGGATCGCAGCAGCAGTCCGGGCTGCGCACCTCGATGCGCGGATGGATGCCCACCTGCCCCGGGATCCGCACGAGCGGACCGCGGTTCTCGAACGACCAGCAGATCTCGTTCGGCGCGCCGCTGTGCCGCAGGCGCGCATAGGAATTGACCGTCGGGTCGAGGAAGAGCGTCATCTCGGCGATGTGGGCGAGGATGCCGGCGATGAAGCTGCGTCCCTCCGCGGGGAGGGCGCCGTCCTCGAGGCGGAAGATATTGCGGCCGTCCTTCATGACATTGAGGATGACGGTCAGGGCGCTGCCGTAGCTCCCCGGCAGCGGACGCGGCATGAACGACGCGAACAGGCCGTTTTGCGCCGCGATCGTCTTGACGGTGGACTTGTAATGCACCATATGGTCCGCGGCGGTGACGGCGTCCGCACAGGCGAAGTCGATCTCGTTCTGGCCGGGGCCGTACTTGTGGCAGGAGCTCTGCGGGGCGAGGCCCATCTCCTCGAGGGAGAGACAGATCTCGCGGCGGGTGTTCTCGCAGCGGTCGAGCGGGGCGACGTCGAGGTAGCCGGCGCGGTCGTGGGGGCGGCGGGTGGGGCGTCCCTCCTCGTCGAGGTCGAAGAGGTAGAACTCGCTCTTGGTGCCGATGGTGCAGGTGTAGCCATCCGCGGCCATTTGGCGGACGCCGTCGGCCAGCACGGCGCGGAGGTCGCCCGGGTAGGGCGTGCCGTCCAGACGGCGGATGTGGCAGAAGAACCGCACGACCCGTCCGGACTTCGGCCGCCACGGCAGGACAGAGAGCGTCCCGCCGTCCGGCACGAGGAGCAGGTCCTCGGGGCAGTCCGAGAAGCCCGCGGCGTCCACGGGGATGCCGTAGGTGAAGGCACGGGGCAGCTCGCTGGGCATGATGGCGATGTTCTTGAGACTGCCGCGCATGTCGCTGAAGGTCAGGCGGATGAACTTGACGTCATTTTCCGCTACGAATCGCAGGATCTCGTCCTGAGAGAATGTGTCCATGACAGTACCTCCCCGACGGCCGGGGCGCGGCCGTGCGCGTTGATGATATACTTATTATCCTACTTATTATACTACTTTTCAGCACCATTGTAAAGTGGTCACGGCAAAAAAAGACACGCCCGACGGCGTGCCTTTAGGGGGCGTGTCAGCCCTTCCTGTACGCGGCGACGATGCGGCCGATGTACATCTTGTGCATCTCGTCGAGGCCGTAGTAGCGCTCCAGGATCTCGGGGTCGCCGATGGCATCGGCGTCGAGCATCTGGGCGTAGACCTTCTCGCAGACCAGCACGATGGACGCCTCCTCGAACGCCACCGCCCCGTCGAGCGTGACGGGCGTCAGGCCGGTCTCCTTGACCTTGTCGAAGTCGCGGCCGGAATGGCTCCCGCAGTAGGCGAGCGTTGGCCGCATCTCCTCCGGGAACACGCTGATCGTGAACCGGCTGTCCTTCTCGAGGAACTCGTGCGTATAGCGCGAGGTGCGGACGTAGGCCGTCACGGAGGGAGCGTTCCAGATCTCGCCGAGCGCGCCCCAGGAGCAGGTCATGGTGTTGAAGGCCTCCGGGGTGCCGGCCGTCAGCAGGAACCAGGTCCCGCCGATCGTCGAGAACGGCTCGATCCCGAGGGCGTCAGGGGTCGTTTGGATAAATGCCATTGCGATCATCCTTTCTTCCGGGCGTCCCCTTCTCGGGGCGCCTTTAAAAGTACAGCAGCGGGCGCACCGCTGCTGTATCCTGCTAGATCAGTCCTCGTCGCTGTCGTCAGCGGGGATGAGCTCGTCCATCTCCTCGTCGTCGAAGTCGAGGATCAGCTCCTGCCCGCACTTCGGGCAGACGGTCTCCCCCTCCTCGAGGGTCGCCTCATCGAGCACGAACGTCTCGCCGCACTCCGGGCAGACGGTCTCGTACTGGTCCTCATCGAAGATGTCGCCGCAGCCGCCGGGGCAGAGGTCACAGGGATCCTCGTCCTCGTCGTCGTCATCCTCATACAGGTCGTCCTCGAGATCGCCGAGGTCCGCATCCAGGATGTCGCACAGCTCCTCGAGCTCTGCCACACGGTCCTCCAGCTCCTCGACATACTTCAGCACGCCGTCGAGCGCATCGCAGACAGCGTAGAACACCTTGCCCTCCTTGGATGCCGGGTCAACGCCCTGTCCGTCCAGAAGGCCCTTGAGATATGCGATCTTATCCATAGTCAACACTCCTGTTTATGCGCGCTCCATGTACTCGCCGGTACGGGTATCCACGCGGATCATGTCGCCCTCGTTGATGAAGAGCGGTACGCGGACCTCAGCGCCGGTCTCGAGGGTAGCGGGCTTGGTGGCGTTGGTGGCGGTGTCGCCCTTGACGCCGGGCTCGGTCTCGGTGACCTGGAGCTCTACGAAGAACGGCGGCTCTACGCCGAATACGTTGCCCTTATAGGACAGCACCTTGACCTCCATGTTCTCCTTGACGAAGGCGAAGGAAGGGCCGAGCTTGTCCTTGCCGATCGGGATCTGCTCGTAGCTCTCCATGTCCATGAAGTAGTACAGATCGCCGTCCTGGTACAGGTACTGCATGTCCTTGCGGTCGATGTAAGCGGTCGGGAACTTGGCAGTCGGGTTGAAGGACTGCTCGACGACGGCGCCGGTGATGACGTTCTTGTACTTGGTACGAACGAAAGCCGCGCCCTTGCCGGGCTTTACATGCTGGAACTCGACTACCTGTACGACATTGCCGTCCATCTCAAAGGTGACGCCGTTTCTGAAATCGCCTGCTGTGATCATAAAATAACCTCCGTAATCTGTTTGCCCTAGTTAGGCCTTGTGCCGCACGTCACAAAATGCGCACGACGATACATGTATATTATACCATATCCACGCGGATCTGTCAATAGGCATTTTCAGGCTCATGGAGACGTTTTTTTCGGACGCACGCGCCGCGCACGAAAGCCCCCTCCGGGGAGGGGGCTTGGGGGTCAGGTCGTGGGTATTTCATTGACGATGATCGAGCCATTGTAGACCGTTGGCGTGAAGGTCGCGCCGTCGCTGCGGTAGACGAGGGCATCCTTGAAGATGATATCATACCTGCCAGGGTTCGCGTCAGCAGGGATCCGTATTTCGCATACCGCGATGATGCTCCCGTTGGGTGCGGCCTGTGCAGGCATCCATTTTGCATACATGGGATTCACGGGGATAGAGCACCAGTTTTCATAGGCATGATATGGACCGTGTATCCATATCAGCGAAAGAGGTCCAGCGAGATCGATCGAGCATTGCATGCCATAGCATCCGACATCGTTGTAAACATAGACCGGGACGAATACGGTCTCGCCCGGATACGCTTCGAGCTCCGGGATCTCCCAGTACATATTGCTGCTGAGAATCTGGATGTTCCCGGTGTCTTTGGTGATGCTGTAGTCCTTCCTGCCCTTGACGACGATCGCAGACCTGGTGGTCTTGTTGAGATACGAGACGGCCTGCGCGAGGGTATGGCGGGCGAAAAGGAAGCCGAAGATGTTGTCCAGGATCTCGTTGGCGGTGCCGCTGTCGGTGATGGCGCTGTTGTAGCCGACGACGGTGGAGGCACCGCGGCTGATGAGCATGTCGGCGATGCCGGAGTCGGCTTTGGCCTCATTGCCCATGGCGCCGGGACTGTTGATGTACCAGAACGACCCGCTCAGAGAGTCCTTGCCGTAATACTTCTCGAAAAAGCCCTTGCCGACGGCATAGCGGCAGGTCAGGAAGGACAGCGCCGTGATGGCGACGCGGCCGGACTGGATGTCGGCATCGTCCGCGTCCCACTTGGACTGCGTGCCGAGCAGGAGGTATTCGTCCCCATAGATGTCCGTTTTCTTGCGGTAGGACTTGGTGGAGAGGATGACGGCGCCATACCCCCCGAGCTGCTTCATGCGGTCGAGCGTCACCTCATTGGAGGCGCCGAACCAGGAGGTGTCCTTGAAGACCTCCGCGCTGCCGGAGCCGAGGCTGCTAGCAAGGTCATTCCCCCAGGAGACGGCATGGACTTCATCGCCCAAGTCATTATAGAAGGGGCAGATCACCGCGACCTTATTCTTGCTGGTCTTGACCTCCGTGGGCTTGCCGTTGGTGCGGGACAGCGCAGCGATCTCCGATTCATACCAATAGGTCTCAGAAGCGAGCTCCGTGACGTGTTCGATCAGATGACCATCTGGATCGTAGACCTTCTCCATGGCGTCAAAAGGATCAGGGCCGGGCAAGGAGAGCGAGCCGGTCACAGACGCCTGTGCATCCTGTGCCTCCACCGGCGCGAGCTTGCGCGGCGACCAGTCGTACCCATCAGAAGGCTCCTGCGGCGCCTCGGTGGGCTCCTGCGGCGGCTCGGTGGGATCCTGCACGCGCCACTCCGGCGGCACCCACATGCCGGTGATGTGGTAGATGGTCTCAAAGAAGATGATCTGCTGATCCTCGTCGTACTCGAGGGACGTGATCTCGGCACAGTCCTCCAGATAGATGTGCGCTTGCGTGAACGTCATCGTGCTGATCCGCTGCATCAGCGCTTCAAAGCCCGCCTTCTCCTTCTCCTCGAGATCCCGGTAGAACGCGACCTCGAAGGGCTCGCTCTCGACGCCCATCGCGGCGGCGCGGTAAGCCACGGTCGCGATCTCGTCGCCGGTGAGGGTAACGACGGCGGTATAGATGCCGTCTGCGGCCTTTTCATCGCCGTCCCTGCCGTCATCGTGCATCGCGGCGAGGGCGGTGCCGTCCGCGTCGAGGAGCTGCACAGCGCCCTCGGCGAGCGGCGCGACCTCCGTCACCTGCACGGTGAACGTCACGTCCGTGGGCGTGCCGAGGTAGACGTCCGGGCAGTCCGCCGAAAGGGGCGCCAGCGACGGGACGCCGCTCGTGGTCACGGAACGCTTGGCGAGCGCCAGATCGAACACGTCGATCACGCCGTCCCCGTTCACGTCGATCTCACGGCCCGATCCCGCATAGCCGCCGTCATGGACATAGGCCTGGATCGCCTTGATGTCCTCTAGCCCGAGCGGCTGCGTCTTCTCCGACACGGCCGCGGCCGGGATGGCGTCCGCGAGCATCGAGCCGGCCAGGAGCAGGGCCGCGAGTCTTTGCCATCGTTTCATATACATGACCTCCCTTTCTATCATGCATCCCGCCAAAAAGCACGGCAGGATGTTTTTTTCATTATAGCACATCCGGGGCGCAGCGTCAACGCTCACGCCGGAGGACCTTTCTTTTTTTCAGAGAGACGGCGCGGCTCACGTCTTCTCCCGCAGATACCGCCGCAGATCCAGATAGCACGCGATCGACGCCGCGATCCCGAGCGCCGCCCCGATCAGTAGCGGAGGCAGACTCGTCTTCATCGACAGGATCGCCGTCATCAGCGCCGCGAAGAGCGGCTTCCATGCGATATCCAGCACCAGTTTGCGTTCCTTTTTGTCCATGTCTTGCTCCTTATTTATCAGACGTCTCCTCGACCATGCCGATGTGGAAACGCTGCATCGCTTTTTTGCCCATATACCGTTCCATCAGACGCGCATACCCCGCGGCGTCCACGTCCCCGCCGACACCGAGCACGTCGAACACGACCGGCCCCTCCTGCACGCGCCGGTGCAGGTCCTCGAAGCCATTTCGCAGGTAGAACGCCCGCCGGCGCTCGCGCTCCTTCGCGTTCGGTGCGGACGGATCGAGCGGCTCGATCGCGAGGAAGAGCCGCCGCCCCGCGTAGTGCCGGATGGCCGCGGCGAGCGTGCCGCTGCCGATGCCCTGTCCCCGGCACGCCGCATCCACCGCGAGATAGAACACATAGGACAGCGTCCCATCGCTGACGACATACAGCATCCCGACCGTCTCGGCACCGCGGCGGATCGCGAACAGGTCGACATACGGCCGTTTTCGCCGCATCCACAGCATCCAGAACGGCGCCCGCTCCTCCGGCGGGAAGGCCTCCCGGTAGATGGCAGACAATCGCCGCCGGTCACGCAGGGAGGGCGTCTCCAGGCGGATCTCTGCGTCGTTCACACGCACACCAGCTCGTTCGGGATCTTCGTGAGGGTGCGGCAGGCGTCGTCCGTGATGACGACGAAGTCCTCGATGCGCACGCCGAAGCGGCCCGGCAGGTAGATGCCCGGCTCGATCGTGACGACGTTGCCCGGCTCGAGGACGGTCGTGCGGCGGGCGGGGCTCGCCACGGGGTACTCATGGATCTCGAGGCCGACGCCGTGCCCGAGCGAATGGCCGAACGCCTCGCCGTAGCCTGCCTCGCGGATGACGGCGCGCGCGGCCTCGTCCAGCTCTGCGCCCGTGATCCCCGGACGCGCCACCGCGCGGGCGATGTCCTGCGCCGCGCGGACGATCTCGTAGACCTCGCGCATCTCGCTCGTCGGCTCCCCGACGCAGACGGTGCGGGTCATGTCGCTGTGATAGCCGTCGACGACCGCGCCGAAGTCCATCAGCACGAAGTCGCCCTGCCGGATCTCGCGGTCATCCGGGACGCCGTGGGGCATGGACGTGTGTGCGCCGGTCAGCGCGATGGTCTCGAAGGACAGGTCCTCCGCCCCGTGACGGCGCATGTGGAAGTCGAGGAAGAGCGCGACGTCCCGCTCCGTCATGCCCGCATGGAGCTCCTGGAGGAGCGCCGCGAGGGCGTCCTCGGCGAGCTGCTGGGCGGCCTCGATGCGCTCGAGCTCCGCCGCGCTCTTGACGGTGCGCAGGGCGTAGAGGGCGTCGCTCAGGGTCGAGTCCGTGAGGAATTCGATGCCCTGGATCCTTTTGAGGACGGCCGCGCGCTGGAGCGTCAGGCTCATGGACTGCACCGCGCAGGTCCGGGCGCCGTGCGCCTTCATGACGGCCGCGAGCTGCCCGAGGACGGCGTTCTCCTGCTCGATGACGGTGCAGTGGCGGACGACCTCGCGCGCCCGCTCGATGTAGCGCGAGTCGATGATGAGGACGGTCTCGTCCTCAAAGACGAGCACATAGCCCGCGGAGGACTTCATGCCGGTCAGGTAGCGCCGGTCGATGTCATCGGTGATGAGGGCGCAGTCGGCCTTGCCCTCCAGCAGCGCGCGCAGGCGTGCGATCCGTTCCTCCATCACTGCACCTCCATCTCGGCGAGCGCGCGGACGGCCAGGTCGTAGCTCATCAGACCGAAGCCCGAGATGCTCCCTTTGCAGACCGGCGCGATGACGGAATGCGAACGAAACGCGTCACGCGCGAAGATGTTGCTGATGTGGACCTCGATGACCGGGATGCGGATGGCCTTGATGGCGTCCGCGATGGCGTAGCTGTAGTGGGTGTAGGCGCCCGCGTTCAGCACGACGCCCCGGCAGGTCTTCCGGCTCTCGTGGAGCTTGTCGACGAGGTCGCCCTCGTGGTTGGATTGGTAGACCTCCGCCTCGAGGCCGAGCTCGGCGGCGAGCGCCGTGAGATGGGCATTGAGCGTCTCGAAGCTCGTGTCGCCGTAGATTCCCGGCTCGCGTTCGCCGAGCAGATTCAGGTTCGGACCGTGCATGATCAGGATCTTGTTGGACATGGTGTACCTCCTAGTATCTCATGAAGGGGCATCTGCCCCTGTGATTCGCAAAAGGGGACCATCTGACGATGGTCCCCTTCTGTTTGAACTCAATACTTGCGCTTACGAGCGGCCTCGGACTTCTTCTTACGCTTTACCGAAGGCTTCTCGTAGTGCTCTCTCTTACGAACCTCGGCAATGACGCCGTCCTTGGCACAGGATCTCTTGAAACGCTTCAGAGCGGTATCCAGAGACTCGTTCTTGCCAACGCGTACTTCTGCCATTTATTTTCCCTCCCTTTGCCACCAAGACAGAGGTCCTATCTGCGGATCACCAGAGCGTCTCGAAAACGCCCGGACAGTCCTCGCTTTGGATAGTGATATCTGAAACCTTTCTGGACTCAGCTCGGGACGCGATGCAGATGCATGCGCGAGCGGCACTGGAAAGGAACAGTTGTCTCAGATGAATTTGGAGCCGTTTGCCCCCATAGGATCATAAAATTATTATAACACAGCCGCGCGGATCTGTCAATACTTTTTTCATAAATTGCGGAGCTTTGTTATTTTACAACAAAATTCACGAGCTTATTTTGTACATAGATCTGCTTGACGACCGTCTTGCCGGCCATGGCCTCAGCGATCTTGGGGTCTGCGGCGGCCTGGGCGAGGACATCGTCCTTCTCCGCGCCGACCGGGACGTTCAGACGGCCCTTGAGCTTGCCGTTGACCTGTACCACGATCTCGACCGTCTCATCCTGGCAGAGGGACTCGTCGAACTTCGGCCAGCTCTGCTCGTTGAGGACGCCGCCGAAGCCGTTCTGCTCATAGATCTCCTCGCAGAGGTGCGGGGCGAACGGGTCGAGCAGGATGCAGAGCGTGCGCAGCTCCGCCTTGTTGACGCTGCCGGCCGCATAGAGGTCGTTGACGAGCGCCATCATGGCGGCGATGGCCGTGTTGAATTTCAGGCTCTCGATGTCCTCGGAGACCTTCTTGATGGTCTTGTGGAACTTCGCGGTAAGCTCCGGGCGGTAGGCATCGCCGTCGATGAGCATGTCCTGGAGCGCCCAGACGCGGTCGAGGAAGCGCTTGCAGCCCTTGATGCTGTTGGTGCTCCACGGCGCGGTCTTCTCGAAGTCGCCGACGAACATCTCATAGAGACGCAGCGTATCGGCGCCGTACTGACGGATCACGTCGTCCGGGTTGATGACGTTGCCGCGGGACTTGGACATCTTCTGGCCGTCCTCACCGAGGATCATGCCATGGGACGTGCGGCGCATGTACGGCTCCTTGCACGGTACCGCGCCGATGTCGTACAGGAACTTGTTCCAGAAACGGCTGTAGAGCAGGTGCAGCGTGGTGTGCTCCATGCCGCCGTTGTACCAATCGACGGGCATCCAATACTGGAGCGCCTCCTTGGAGGCGAGCGCCTCGGTGTTGTGCGGGTCGCAGTAGCGCAGGAAGTACCAGGACGAGCCTGCCCACTGGGGCATGGTGTCGGTCTCACGCTTGGCGGGGCCGCCGCAGCACGGGCAGGTGGTGTTGATGAAGCTCTCGAGCGTGGAGAGCGGGGACTCGCCGTTATCGGTGGGCATGTAGCTCTCGACCTCCGGAAGGGTCAGCGGGAGCTCCTCCTCGGGGATGGCGACCCAGCCGCACTTCTCGCAGTACACGACCGGGATGGGCTCGCCCCAGTAGCGCTGACGGGAGAAGACCCAGTCACGCAGCTTGAAGTTGACCTTGCGGTGGCCCTTGCCGGTCTCCTCGAGCCAGTCCTTGATCTTGACCTTGGCGTCCTCGACGGACAGGCCGGTCAGGAAGCCGGAGTTGACCATGACGCCGGTGGCGCAGTCGGTGAAGGCGGCCTCCTCGATGTTGCCGCCGGCCACGACCTCGACCATCGGGATGCCGAAGACCTTGGCGAACTCCCAGTCACGGTCGTCATGCGCCGGGACGGCCATGATGGCGCCGGTGCCGTAGCTCATGAGGACATAGTCCGAGATGAAGATCGGGATCTCCTGGCCGTTGACAGGGTTGATCGCGGAGACGCCCTCGAGGCGCACGCCGGTCTTCTCCTTGTTCATCTCGGTGCGGTCGAAGTCGCTCTTGCGGGCGGCCTCGTTCTGGTAGGCGCGGATGGCGTCCATGTTGGTGAGCTTGTCCGCCCACTTGTCGATCATGGGATGCTCGGGCGCGATGACCATGTAGGTGGCACCGAAGAGGGTGTCGGGACGGGTGGTATAGACGGTCAGGGTGTCGCCGGCGGTGGTGCCGAAATCGACCTCGGCGCCCTCGCTGCGGCCGATCCAGTTGGTCTGGGTGGTCTTGATGCGGTCGAAGTAATCGACATCCGCGAGATCGTCGATGAGGCGCTGGGCATAGGCCGTGATCTTCAGCATCCACTGGCTCTTGACCTTGCGGATGACCTCGCCGCCGCAGCGCTCGCAGCAGCCGCCCACGACCTCCTCATTGGCCAGCACGACCTTGCAGGACGTACACCAGTTGACGGCCATCTCCTTCTTGTAGGCCAGGCCCTTCTTGAAGAGCTGGAGGAAGATCCACTGTGTCCACTTGAAGTAGGCGGGGTCGGTGGTGTTGACCTCACGGTCCCAGTCGAAGGACAGACCGATCGACTTGAGCTGCTGCTTGAAGCGCGCCACGTTGTTCTTGGTGACGATGGCGGGGTGGATCTTGTTCTTGATCGCGAAGTTCTCGGTCGGCAGGCCGAAGGCGTCCCAGCCCATCGGGAAGAGCACGTTATAGCCCTCGAGACGGCGCTTTCTGGCCACGATGTCCATGGCCGTGTACGGACGCGGATGGCCGATGTGCAGGCCCTGCCCGGACGGGTAGGGGAACTCTACCAGCGCATAGAACTTCGGCTTGGTAAAGTCGTTCTCCGCATGGAACGTCTTGTGGTCGTCCCAATACTTCTGCCACTTCTGCTCGATCTTTTGATAATCATACTTCATGGGGATCCGTCCTCTCTAAATGATATATGTGCCAAATGTAAGGTATGCCGCGTGTGGGCGGCGTATCTGTCAGTCCTCCTTGTCGATCATCCCGGAGATGTCGACCTCCTCGGCATCTGCCCAGAGCTGCTCGAGACGGTAGAACTCGCGCATGTCCTGGCAGAACACATGGACGATCACGTCCGTGTAGTCGAGGATATACCAGTTCGAGCCGTTCATGCCCTCGCGGTGGTGCGGCTCGATGCCCTGCTGGGAGAGCTGGAACTCCACCTCCTCGGCGAGGGTCTTGGTGTGGGTGGTGCTGTTGCCGTTGGCGATGATGAAATAGTCGCCGAGGATCGTCAGGTCGGTCACATGCAGCACGCGGATGTCCTCCGCACGCTTGGAGTCGAGCGCCCGCACGGCGATCCGGATCTTCTCTTCTGCTGTCATAAGTCTAGCTCCTTTGGGAAGTTTGGACATTTAGTCGTACATGTTCTTATAGCTGTTCTTGAGCCTGGGCCCCTCGGCGGTGCCGTCGTCGACGTCCTTGAGGGTCGCGCCGTTCTCATCGAAGAGCGTGGAGCGGTAGCTGCCCTCCTGCACGAACTCGCAGAGCGTGCTCTGGTCGGGGCGGAGGGGTACCTGCTGGGTGCGGAAATATTCATTGACGATCTCGAGCGCGGCCGACTTGTGGACCGACCATCCGTCATAGCCGTTGATCTTGGCGCCCTCGCCGGGGAGCATGAAGACATGGACATTGTTCATGTCGATGGTGCCGGCAAGGTCGGCGATGCGGGCGATGTCATCGACGCTCAGGTCGGTGGCGATCAGCTCCTGGCCGTAGACCTTATTGGTGGCGCTGAGGATCTCGAGGGAGTTCATGCTGATGGCCTTCTTCATCGCGGCCGCCATGAACAGACGCTGTGCCTGGACACGGCCGATATCCGCGAACTCGTAGCCGTAGCGGAAGCGGAGGAGCCACTCGGCCTGCTCGCCGCTGAGGGTCTGCTCGCCCTCGTAGATGATCTTATCGGCCTCGAAGACCATGGTGAAGGGCATGTCGATCGGCACGCCGCCCACGATGTCCACGATCTCGACGATGTTGTCGCAGGTGGTGGTCACATAGGCGTCGACCGGCACGCCGAAGCTCTCCTGCACGGCCTTCACGACGCGCTGGATCGGCGTGTGGCGGCTGGCGTTGTTGGAGTAGATGCTGTTGAACTTATAGGTCGGGGCCATGCCGTAGTCCGGCATGAAGGTGTCACGCGGGATCTGGAGGATGTTCAGGCTCGCGTTGTAGAGGTCGAACTGCATGAGGTAATTGACGTCATGCAGGTTGCCGCTGCCGTTCTCGCGGGAGTCGAAGCCGAGGAACAGGATGGTGAACTGTCCCTCGATGGTCTGGTGGATATCCAGACCGTCGCTGAGGGAGTGGTCGACCTCGGGCTTATACTCGACCGCCACCTGATCGTTGACATCCTGGTTGATCTCGCCCTCGATATACTTGACGGGCTGGCGGGTCTTGAAATACTTGGTCACGGACATCTGCTGGGTGACGGTGCCGTTCTTATACGAGATGATCGGCGCATTGAACGCCATCAGCACCACCAGCATGATCGTCAGCAGGACGGCCGCGAACTTCACGAGGATGTTGACGGCGACGGTCTCCTGTGCCTGGCGCTTGCGGCGGGTGCGTCTCGATTCGTTCTTGCTCATTTACTGTGCTCCCTTTCCGAGGCTGCCGGCGTTCTCGCGCCGCAGCAGATAGTAGTTGTATGCCTCGACCGTGTTCTGTGAGATCAAGGCCTCCTTCTTCAGCACGGAAACGATGGCGTCCCCTAATGCCGTGAACATGGCGTCCTGAAGGTCCTCCTGTGCCAGGCGGCGCATCTTGGCCACGCCCTTGTAGTCGCGCTCGTCCGAGATCATGTCGGCCATGTAGATGATCTCCTCGAGGAGGCTCATGCGCGCACGCCCGACCGTGTGGTAGCGGACGGCGTTCAGGATGTCCTGGTCGTCGACGCCGAACTCCTCGCGGATGAAGTGCGCCCCGGCGATGCCGTGCCACAGCTTGCGGGAGCGCTGCTCGGCCAGGTCCGGCACGAACTGCCCCGCCATCATCAAGCGGTACTGCTCCTCGAAGGGCGCCTCCTTGCAGATGTCGTGGACGAGGCCCGCGAAATAGGCCTTCTCCTGATCGGCCCCGTAGCGCTGTGCGAGCTGCTTGGCCGCTCGCGCCACGTTGCAGGAATGGCGGAAACGCTTCTGGCTCAGCCGATGCTCCAGAAACGCGATCTTATCCTTCACTTGGTACATCAGAATCACTTCCCTGCGTACAGATGTCTCTCTTCTATATATTGTACTATTTTTTCCGACAAATAGCAAGGATCAAGACTGCCTTTTCTGACCATTTCTCGGATCTTTGTGGAAGATACTTCAAAGCTGTCAACATGGATGACTCGGATCTCGCCAAAACGACTAAGCTGTGCGGCGGCCTCGTTCAGACGTTCGTCCTCTCCGGGGGCACGGGCGATGCCGGCGACGTTCGCAAGGCGCAGGATGTCCTGCCAACGGTACCACGAGGAGAAGGACAGGAGCATGTCGCTGCCCATCAGGAGCCAGAGCTCGTCGTCGGGATGGGTCTTCGCAAAATGCTCCACGGTATACCAAGTGTAGCTCACGCGCTCGCTTTGCAGCTCGTAGTCGGAGACATGGAGCCACGGATACGCCTCTGCGGCGAGCCGGCACATGGCGAGGCGGTCGGCCTCGGGGGCATAGGCGTCCATGGAGCGGTGGGGGGAGATCTTCGAGGGGATGAGCCAGACCTCGTCGAGCGCCAGCGCCGCGCGGACGCTCTCGGCCAGATGCATATGGCCGCGGTGGGGCGGGTTGAAGCTCCCGCCGAAGATGCCGATGCGCTTCACTTCGCGCGCGGCAGCTCGATCACCGGCTCGTCCGGGTTCGGCTTGTAGAGCACGAAGCGGCTGCCGATCACCTGCACCACATCCGCGCCGGTGGCCTCGGCGAGGGCCTCGGCGGCCTCACGGGCGGAGAGCTCGCAGTTGTCGAGGACGCGCAGCTTGATGAGCTCGCGCTTGCGCAGGGCGTCCGCGGTCGTGGTGATGAGATTCTCGGAGATGCCGCCCTTCCCGACCTGTCCGATCGTGTCGTAGCGCTGCGCGATGCCGCGCAGGAAGGCTCTTTGCTTGCTCGTCAGCATGATGCACCGTACCTTTCTTGGAACACGTCACTGAGCTGCCGGAGGGCTGCGCCGCGGTGGCTCAGTGCATTTTTTTCGTCAGATGTCATCTCGGCGAGGGTCCGCTCGCCGCAGAGGAAGACGGGGTCATAGCCGAAGCCGTTCGTCCCGCGCTTCTCATGGGAGATGGTGCCGTGGCAGTCGCCCGTGACGGTGCCGGAGCCGTTCTCGTCCACATAGGCGACCACGCAGCGGAAATAGGCCGTGCGTGCCTCGTCCGGGACGCCCGCCATCTTCTCGAGCAGGCGCTCGCACTGGATCTCCTTGGGCGCCCAGCGTGCGGAGAACACGCCCGGCGCACCGCCCAGCGCATCCACGCACAGACCGCTGTCGTCCGCGATGACGGGGCATCCGGCCAGCTCGTAGACGGCGCGCGCCTTGATGAGGGCGTTCTCGGCGAAAGTCGCGCCGTTCTCCTCCGGCTCGATGTCGATGCCCGCCTCACGCTGCGAGATGACCTCGATCCCCAGCGGGGACAGGATCTCGCGCGCCTCGCGGAGCTTGTTCTCGTTGTTCGTTGCCATGACGATCTTCATGCGCGTACCTCCTTACTTCTTCCGTCCGAACGGCCACCAGCCGCGCTTCTTGGGCTTCTCCTCCTCGACGGGGGCCTCGTCCTCCGCGGGCTCGCCGGCGGTCTCGTCCGTCTCGTCGGTGTCGAGCGGCGCCTCCTCGGGGATGACGTCGAGCGGGGCATCGTCGGTCTCGTCAGCGGGCGGCTCTTCCGGTGCTTCAGCGGCAGGAGTCTCGTCTGCGGGGGTCTCGGCGGGGACGGTCTCTTCCTCTACAGACAAGGCATCGTCCGCTGCCGTGGCATCCTCATCGGCGGTCTCGCTGGCACCCTCGTCGGGAGTCGCCTCGACGGTCTCCTCCTCGCGGCGGCCGAACGGCCACCAGCTCCGCTTTTTCGGCTTCGGGGCAGGAGTCTCCTCCGGCTCTGCGGGCGCCTCCTCGGTGACGTCCTCCGTCACGTCCTCGGCGACATCCTCCGTCACATCCTCGGCGACACCCTGTGCAGCGTCCTCAGCAGCATCCTGAGCGACATCCTCAGTCACGTCCTCCACGACATCCTGTGCAGCGTCCTCCACGACGTCCTCCACATCCTCAGCGACATCCTCAGCGACATCCTCCGCACGCGTCCCGGGGATCGAGGTGGGCTTGTAGGCATCCTGGGAATGGTCGAAGAGGGCGCGGACGAAATCGGCATTGTTGAACGGCTGCAGGTCCTCGATCTTCTCGCCGACCCCGACCAGCTTGACCGGGATGCCCAGCTCGTTCTTGATCGAGATGACGATGCCGCCCTTGGCCGTGCCGTCGAGCTTGGTCAGGACGATGCCCGTGAGCTTGGCGACCTCGCCGAACAGACGCGCCTGCGAGACGGCGTTCTGGCCGGTGGTGGCGTCGAGGACGAGGAGCGTCTCGATGGCGCATCCCTCGGCGCGCTGCTCGATGATGCGCTGCATCTTGCGCAGCTCCTCCATGAGGTTCTTCTTGTTTTGCAGACGGCCGGCCGTGTCCACGATCACGACGTCATACTCCCGCGCGATCGCGGCGGAGATGGCGTCGAACACGACCGCGGACGGGTCGGAGCCCTCCCCGTGCTTGACGATCTCCACGCCCGCACGCTGTGTCCAGACCTCGAGCTGGTCGATGGCCGCCGCACGGAAGGTGTCCGCCGCCGCCACGAGGACGCGCTTGCCCTCGCTCTTGAGCTGGTGGCTCAGCTTGCCGATGGTCGTCGTCTTGCCGGCGCCGTTGACGCCGATCACCACGACCACCGAGGGCTTGGTGGAGAGGTCGAGGGGCGTCTCCTCGCCCATCATGTCGCTGATGATCTCCTCGATGAGGTCCATGATCTTGGCCGGGTCCTTGACGCCGCGCTCCTTGACGAGCCCGCGCAGCCGGTCACAGATCTCCATGGACGTCTGCGCGCCCATGTCGCTCATGATCATGGTCTCCTCGAGCTCCTCGAAGAGGTCCTCGTCGATCTTGGTGAAGGAGTTCAGGACGCGCTGGATGGAGCCGGTCATGGCGTCGCGCGTTTTTTGCAGTCCCTCCTTGAGCTTTTGGAAAAATCCCATACGGTGCCTCCTTATATGATAGGTGTTGGCTAGGGCGTCATGCCTCGTCCACCGGGGCGTCCTCGGGCTGCTCGAGCTTGAGCAGGCGCGAGATGCCGTCCTCCTGCATGGTCACGCCATAGAGGACGTTCGCCTCCTCCATCGCGCTGCGGCGGTGGGTGACGAGGACGAACTGCGTGCTGCCGGTGAAGCTGTGCAGATAGCGGGCATACTTGCGGACATTGGCCTCGTCGAGCGCGGCGTCGATCTCATCGAGGATGCAGAACGGCGCGGGACGGAGCCGCAAGATCGCGAAATAGATGGCGATGGCCACGAAGCTCTGCTCACCGCCCGAGAGCGAGATCAGGTTCTTGATGACCTTGCCGGGCGGCGCGACGTTGATCTCGATGCCCGAGGTCAGCACGTCCTCGGGGTCGGTGAGCTTTAGCTCGGCCTTGCCGCCGCCGAAGAGATCGACGAAGATCTCCTTGAAATGACTGTTGATGATGGCGAAGCTCTCCGAGAAGATGCGGCACATCTCCCCTGTCAGCTCGCCGATGAGCTTCTCGAGCTCGGCCTTGGACTTGCGGACGTCCGCCATCTGGCCGGAGAGGAACCTGTAGCGCTCGGAGACCTCGCGGTACTCCTCGATCGCGTCGACATTGACGCTGCCGAGGGCACGGATCTTCTGCTTCAGCTCCGTCAGGCGCTTGCGGGCGGCCGGCATGTCCTCAACGGGCGCGGCCTGTGCCTGTGCCTCGGAGCAGGTCAGCTCGTAGACCTCCATGAGCTTGGCGATGATGCCGTCGTTCTCGCTGCGCAGGGCCGTCTCGCGCTCGGTGAGACGCGTCACCTCGGCGGAGAACTTCTCCTTGGCCGCGTGCAGCTCCTTCATCCCCTCCTGGATCGTGCGGATGCGGATGCTCTGGGCGTCGTGCGCCTCGGCCGCGGTCTTGGCCTTGGATTCGGCGTCGGTGATGCGCTGCTCGGTCTCGGCGAGGAGCTTCTCCTTGGCCTCGACATCGGCGGTCTTCTCGCGGATGACGGTGCGGTAGCCCTCGAGCTCGGCGCGGTACTGCTCGTCACGCGCATCGGCCTGCTCCACGGCGGCCTGTGCCGTGTCGAGACGACTCTGTGCGGCCTCACGGTCCTTCTCGGCCTCAGCCATGCGGATCTGGAGGGCACTGTACGCGGCCGCACGCGTCTCGCGCTCCTGCTGGAGCTGGGTGCGGCGGTCGTTCGAGCCGGACAGACCGGCCTCCGCGGCGGCGATCTCCTTGTCCTTGGCGGCATACGCGGCCTTTGCGGCCTCCACGGCGGCGGCGGCCTCCGCGGCCTGCTGCCGCAGCACGGTCATGCGCGTCTCGGACTCGGCGCCCCGCTGGCGGTACTGGCTCACGGGGAACGCCTGACGCTCGGCCTCGGTCTGCGCTTGCAGGAAGGCCTGCTGGCAGGCGGTGAACTGCTTGGTCTCGGCCTCGAGCTTGCGTTCCGCAACAGAGGCTGCGTTCGCGCACTGGCGGGCGGTCTGCTCGGCATCGGCGCAGTCGCGCGCGAGCTGGGCGATCTCGTCCTGGAGGGCCTTCAGCTCGGTCTTACGGGTCAGCATGCCGCCCGTCTTTTGGACGGAGCCGCCCGTGAACGAGCCGCCGGCGTTGATGACCTGGCCGTCGAGGGTCACGATGCGGAATTTGAACCCGAAGCGCCGCGCGATCTCCGTCGCACGGTCGATGTCCTCAGCGATGACGATGCGGCCGAGGAGGTTCTCCGCGATGCCGCGATACTGCGGCTCGCACGTCACCAGCTCGCTCGCGACGGCCACGAAGCCGCGCATCCCGTCGAGACCGGGCTCGTGGAGGACGCGTCCCTTGATGGTCGTCAGGGGGAGGAAGGTGGCGCGTCCGGCGCGGTTGTCTCGCAGGAAGCGGATGCCGGCCTTCGCGGCATTTTCATCGGACACGACGATGTTCTGCACCGCCGCCCCGAGCGCCGTCTCCACGGCGATGCCGTAGCGCGGGTCGACCTGGATGAGCTGGGCGACGTTGCCGTGCATCCCGACGATGCGCCCGTCCTGGACGGCACGCATGATGGCCTTGACGCTGCCGGAGAAGCCCTCCATGCTGTTCTCAAGGTCGGTGAGGATGCGGTGGCGCTGCTTCTTTTCTCGCATCTGGAAGCCGATCTGCCGGAACGTCTCCTCGGCGGCGGCCTTCTCGTCCGCGGCCGCCTTGACATCCGCACGGCAGGACGCGAGCACGCCCTCCTGCGCGGTCACGGCCTTCTGCGCCGTCTCCATCGCGGCGAGCGCGGCCTCATAGGCGGCCTCGGCCTCCTTCAAGCGCTCGGCGTCCGCGGCCGTCTCCTCCTCGAGGGAGGTGATGTCGGCGGCCGTCTGGGCGGCGCGCTCCTCGGCGGAGCGGATGCCGTATTGCAGCTCGTTGCGCGCGAGGTACTGCTTTTGCAGCGCCTCGTTCGCCTCGCGGGACTTCTCGTCCTCCGAGCGGTATTCCTCCTCGAGCTGCTCGAACGCGACCTTGGCGGCGTCGAGATCGTCTGACGTGGTCTCGAGCGCCTTTTGCATGTCGGCCAGCTCCTGCTCGGCGGCCTCGAGCGTGGCGATGACGCGGGCCTGCTCCTGGAGCTCCTGCGCGTGGCGCGCCTGGGCGAGCTTCAGGGCCTCCTCATTGTGGACGATGTCATTGCGCCAGACGGCTGCATCGCGCTTGGCGGCGGCGGCCGTCTCCCGCAGCTCCTTGACGAGGGCGCGAGCGCTCTCGGAGTCCTCCGCGCACTGCTGCATCAGCTCATAGCCGCGCTGCACCTTCTCCTCCTCGGCAGCGATGTCGCGCTCGGCGTCGGTGTACTGCGTCTGCGCGGCGAGGAGCTTATCGCCCATCTCCTGCAAGCGCACCGCCAGTACGGCGAGCTGTGCCACCCAGACGGAGATCTCCAGCGCCTTCTGCTCCTGCGCGAGCACGACGAACTTCTCCGCCTTCTCGGCCTGGTGCTTCAAGGGACCGACGCGGCTCTCCAGCTCGGAGAGGATGTCGTTCAGGCGCTCCATGTTGTCCTGGGCGGCGGCGAGCTTGCGCTCGGCCTCGGTCTTGCGGTAGCGGAATTTCGAGATGCCGGCGGCCTCCTCGAAGATCTCGCGGCGCTCGTTCGACTTGGCGCCGACGATCTCGGCGATGCGTCCCTGGCCGATGATGGAATACCCGTCGCGGCCAAGGCCCGTGTCCATGAAGAGCTCGTTGATGTCCTTCAAGCGGCAGGACTTGCCGTTGATGCGATACTCACTGTCGCCGGAGCGGTAGAGCTTGCGGGTGACGGCGATCTCGTCGCCGTAGCCCTCGAGACGCCCCTCGCTGTTGTCGATGACGAGGGTGACGGCGGCGAATCCCATCGGCTTCCTGCCAACAGTACCGGAAAAAATAACGTCCTCCATCTTGTTGCCGCGCAGCGTCTTGGTGGACTGCTCCCCCAGTACCCAGCGCACGGAGTCTCCGATATTACTTTTTCCGCTGCCGTTCGGACCGACGACCGCCGTCAGACCCTTGTCGAAATTCAGGCGGATCTTGTCCGGGAAGGACTTGAAGCCCTGTAATTCGAGATATTTTAAAAACATGCATTACCCCCAACATGTACTTGGAAAGGTGGGACGGCCTCGTCCCCACAGATCCGGATGCCGATGCCATAGGTATCCTGAAAATAACGGACGTTCGCCCTTTTCTGCCCGACCGCCTTGCTGATGCAGCGCGGATGGACGCGGACCGTCCATGTCCGCGCCGGATGTGTCCCGTCTGCCGTGATGACGGCCTCGATGCGGGCGCGGTAGAGACGGCTCTCGCACAGCTCCCGGAAGGCCGGGTGGTAGTACCCGCCGACCGCCTCTGCACTGACGCCGTCGCTCGCGTGGAGCCCGACCTTGATGACGCGGATGCCGCGTGCGCGGAAGGTCTCCATCGCCGCCGCCGTCTCCGTGACCATCTCGTCGAACGGGCGCGGGACATAGGCGCCGGACGCGTGGAGCGCAGCGAGGCGTGTCCCCTTTAAGATGACGGTCGGATAGATCCGCACCGTGTCCGGGCCGATCGCGCAGACCGCCTCGACCGTCCGCCGGTCGGACGCGGCATCGGCCGTGTAGAGACCGGGCATGATCTGGAGCCCCAGCTCCATCCCCGCCGCGCGGATCAGCGCCGACGCACGGGAGACGTCCGCTGCCGTGTGGCCGCGGTCGTTCGCCGCGAGGACGGCGTCGTCCATCGACTGCGCGCCCAGCTCCACGGCGGTGACGCTGTACCGACGAAGTGTCTCCAAAACAGACGTATCGACCGTGTCCGGCCGTGTCGAGAGACGGATCCCCCGGCACTGGGCGGCATAGGGCGCGGCGGCCTCGAGGAGCGCGGTCATGTAGCCGCGCGGGAGGGCGGTGAAGCTGCCGCCGAAGAACGCGATCTCGGCGGCGGCACGCTCGTCCGCCGAAAAGGACGCCACCGCCTCCCGGCAGACGGCCTCGACCTCGTCCGGCGCGGGCGGGGCGGGATGGCCGGTGATGGTGTGCTGGTCGCAGAAGGCGCACCGATGGGGGCACCCTGCGTGCGGCACGAAAATGGCGATGTTCTTATGTTTCATAGCCCATGAGCTTGAGGGCTTCACAGGCGGCCATCTGCTCGGCCTCCTTCTTGGACTTGCCCGTGCCGCGGCCGATGACATTGGAATTGAGGCACACGTCGACCTCGAAGGTCTTGTTGTGGTCGGGGCCGCTCTCCGAGATCAGCAGGTACTCGACGCGCTCCTCGGGGTTCTTCTGCACGACCTCCTGGAGGGCGGTCTTGTAGTCGCCGAAGAGGATCGCGCGGTCCTGCGGGAGGGTGTCCGGGATGAAGCGCAGGATGTGCCTGCGGGCGGGCTCGAGGCCGCCGTCCAGATAGATCGCTGCGATCACGGCCTCGAACGCGTCCGCCAAAATGGACGGGCGCTCACGGCCGCCGGTGTGCTCCTCGCCCTTGCCGAGACGCAGGAACTCTCCGAGCCCGATCTGGCGCGCGAACCGATGGAGCGAGCGCTCGCATACCAGCGCCGCACGGATGCGCGTCAGCTCGCCCTCGGGCAGCTCCGGGAACCGCTCGAACAGGTGCTGCGACACCACGACAGACAGCACGCTGTCGCCCAGGAACTCCAGGCGCTCGTTGCTGCTGCATTGCTTTTTCTTTTCATTGGCATAGGAGGAATGGGACAGCGCTTCGCCGATCAGGGCGGTGTTCTTGAAAACGTAGCCGATGCGTTCCTCTAAAATATGGATGTCCGTTTCCATGACGGTATCATTCTCCCTTCATTTCCGCGATCGTTCGCGTGATCTCCTCTATCATCTGTCCGTCGACGCAGCGCTTGGCCTGCCGGATGGCGTTGAAGAACGCCTTGGCATCCGAGCTGCCGTGCGCCTTGATGACGGGGCTCGCGGCGCCCAAAATGACGCCGCCGCCCTCCTCCTTGTAGTCCATCTGCTTGCGGAAGGCCTTGATGTCGCCGAGGATCATGAACGCCGAGAGCTTGCCGCGCACGCCCGAGAACCAGCCTTTCAGCTTGTCGCGGAAGAGCTCGCCCATGCCCTCGTAGAGCTTGAGGATCATGTTCCCCGCGAAGCCGTCGCAGACGATGACGTCGTACTTCCCCTCGGGGAGCTCGCGTGCCTCGGCATTGCCGACAAAGTTGACCGGCGCCTCTTTTAGGAGACGGTAGGTCTCCAGCTCCAGCTCGCGCCCTTTGGTCTCTTCGGCACCGACGTTGAGCAGTCCTACGCGCGGGCGCTCCACGCCGCGGACGCATTTCATGTACGCGCTCCCCATGACGGCGAACTGCACGAGCATCTCCGGGCGGCACTCGATGTTCGCGCCGGCGTCGAGCAAAATGAACTTGTCGCGGGCGGTGGGGAGCATGGCGGTCATGGCGGGACGCTTGATGCCCTTGATGCGGCGGGTCAGGAGGGTGGCGCCGGTGACGAGGCCGCCGGAGCTGCCCGCGCTGACGAAGGCGTCGCCCTTGCCGTCACGGAGCGCCTGGAGGCCGACCGCGAGGGACGTGTCCCTGCCCTCCTTGACGATGGTCGTGGGGACGGCGTGGATGTCGAACACGGCGGGCGCGTGGAGCACCTCCATGTCCGCGATGCTCACACCGATGGATGTGGCGCAGTTCTGGAGCTTTTCGGCATCGCCGGTGAGGATCATGTCGACCCCCAGCTCGTCCTTGGCCTGTCTTGCGGCGCGGATCACCTCCGAAGGGGCATTGTCGCCGCCGAATGCGTCTATGATGATCTTCATGATGTTACCTCGGGATGGGTGGGTGTTGTTTTTTTAGATGGTACGGCCGCAGCGGGTGCATTTGCTGCCGAATAGTCCCGTTTTGACACGGCCAGCACAGTGGGGGCAGAACTTGGTGCGGTCGAAGCAGCCATTAAATAGCCACTCGATGTGTGTCGGCGCTTGGATCTTGGTTGGGTCGAGGGAAAAGCAATTTCCAAAAATAGGACAATCGATTCTTTTCACATTGTTCGGGATACTGATCGAGGTCAGGCCTGTGCATCCCGCAAAAGCATTTCTTCCAATCGTTGTCACACTGTTTGGGATCGTGAGCGAGGTCAGGCCGGTGCAGCCGAAAAAAGCACCTTGTCCGATCTCCGTCACACTGTTTGGGATCGTGATCGAGGTCAGGTTCGTGCAGCCGTTAAACGCGGATTTGCCGATCTTTGTCACGCTGTTTGGGATCGTGACTGAGGTCAAGCGGGTGCATCTAATAAAGGTACTTTCTTCGATCTTCTTGACCCCGTTCGGGATCGTGAGCGAGGTCAGGCTCGTACAGCCGAAAAAAGCATATTCCCCAATCTCCGTCACACCGTCCGGGATCTCTATTGAATTCAGGCTCTTGCAGTCTTCAAACGCATTTTTGCCGATCTCCTTCACCGTATCCGGGATCGTGACGCGCTCCACGGAGAGCCCACTGAAGCACTCGCACCCCAAGATCTTCACCGTCCGCGGGATCTCTACGATGGGGGAGACGCCCTTGTACTTCACGAGCGTCCCCGCGTTGATCTCAAAGTCGCTGTTCGCCGTCTGCGCGGGTGCGGGCGCGCCGCCGCCCTGTAGGAGCTGGCGTGCGGCCTCGAGGGTGTACTCCGTGCCGCAGTCCTTGCATACATACATGCCATTGCCCTGCCGGACGAGCGTGCCGCCGCCGCAGAGCTCGCAGATGATACCTGCCATCGTGATTCCTCCTTATCGTATCGTTCAGTCCATCTCCGAAAGCGCGGCCTTCAGCCATTCCACGGCCTGCTCCGCGACATACTGATAGCGCTCCTGCTTGCCGCGGATGCGCGTCTCGGGGGGCGGGAGGAGGCCCATGTTCGCGCCCATCGGCTGGAAGTCCGCCGTGGTGCTCTCGCTGACGTAGGCCGCGAGCGCGCCCATCATCGTCCCGCGCGGGAGGAGATAGGCCGACTTGCCCTGGAGCTTGCGCGCGAGGCTCCTGCCCGCGACAAGGCCGCTCTGCGCCGATTCCATGTAGCCCTCCACGCCCGTCATCTGACCGGCGAAGAAGAGCGTCCCGTTCGTGCGGAGCGAGTAGTCGGCGGCGAGGAGGCGCGGACTGTCGAGGAAGAAGTTGCGGTGCATCACGCCGTAGCGCAGATACTCCGCATTTTCAAGCCCCGGGATCATCCCGAAGACGCGCTTCTGCTCGCCGAATTTGAGGTTCGTCTGGAATCCGACCAGACTGCACATCGTCCGCTCGCGATTCTCCCAGCGGAGCTGGACGGCCGCCCACGGACGGTGCCCCGTGCGGGGGTCGCGCAGTCCGACGGGCTTTAGCGGTCCGAAGCGCAGCGTCTCCATGCCGCGTCCTGCCAGCACCTCGACCGGCATACACCCCTCATAGACCCGAAAGACCGCCTTGTCGTGCTCATGGAGCGGCGCCTTCTCGGCGTTCACCAGCGCGTCCCAGAAGGCCTCGTATTCGGCCTTGTCCATGGGGCAATTCAGATAATCCGCCTCGCCGCGGTCATAGCGCGACTGGGCGAAGACCTTCGTCATGTCCAGACTGTCCGCCGACACGACCGGCGCGGCGGCGTCGAAAAAGCTCAGGCGCGCCCCGCTGACCGCTTCGATCGCCGGGACGAGCGCATCCGATGTCAGCGGCCCCGTCGCGATGACGGCGTGTTCCGCCGGCAGCTCGCTGACCTCCTCGCGCACCAGCTCGATCAGCGGATGTCCCTCGATCGCCGCGGTCGCCATCTGCGAGAACTGTGCACGGTCGACCGCGAGCGCCCCGCCCGCCGCCACCGCGCATTTGTGCGCGATGTCCACGAGGAGCGAGCCCTGCATGGCCATCTCCGTTTTGAGGAGACCGGCCGCAGAGCCGAGGCGGCTCGCTTTGAGGGAGTTCGAGCAGACCAGCTCGGCCAGTCCCTCGCTGTGATGCGCCGGGGAGAAGCGCTGGGGCTTCATCTCGTAGAGCTGCACGGGGATGCCCGCGTTCGCGAGCGCCCACGCGGCCTCGCAGCCCGCCATGCCGCCGCCGATCACCTTGACCGGCGTCATTTCAGGCTCCTTTGGTAGCCGCAGCCTTCCTTCTCACAGACGAGCACGCCGCTGCGGCCGCCCTTCTGGAAGAGCGAGCTGCCGCACTGCGGGCACTTCTCCTCCATCGGCACGTTCCAGGTCATGAACGTGCAGTCCGGATAGCCGCTGCAGCCGTAGAACGTGCGGCCGCGCTTGGACTTCTTCTGGATGACCTTCTTGCCGCACCGCGGGCAGGTGCCGCCCGTCTCCTGGACGATCTGCTTGGTGTTGCGGCACTCCGGGAAGCCCGGGCAGGCCAGGAACTTGCCGTAGCGCCCGATCTTGATGACCATCTTCCGCCCGCACTCCTCGCAGACGATGTCGGTCTCCTCGTCGGGGATCTTGACGTGCTTGCCGTCCATGGCCTCCTCGGCGGTGGTGAGGGTAGAGGCGAAGTCCTTGTAGAACGTCTCGAGCATGTTGACCCAGTCGGTCGTGCCCTGCTCGACGTTATCCAGCTCGGTCTCCATCTTTGCCGTGAAATCGGCATCGACGATGTTCGCGAAGTGCTCCTTCATGACCTGCGTCGTCACCTCGCCGAGCGCCGTGGGACGGAGCTGCTTGCCCTCGCGCTCGACGTACATGCGCGCGAGGATGGTCGTGATCGTCGGCGCATAGGTAGACGGACGGCCGATGCCGTTCTCCTCGAGCGCCTTGATGAGCGTCGCCTCGGAATAGCGCGGGGGCGGCTGGGTGAAGTGCTGGTTGCCGTCGAGGCTGATGACCTTGAGGACGTCATTGAGGATGAGGGGCGGGAGCATCTTCTGGTCCTCCTCGGCGTCCTCGTTCTTCTCCTCGTAGAGGACGGTGAAGCCGTCGAACTTCACGGAGTAGCCCGACGCCTTGAAGAGGCACCCCTCCGCGTCGATGTCCACCGAGATGGTGTCGAGGAGGGCGTTGGCCATCTGGCTGGCGATGAAGCGCTCCCAGATGAGCTTGTAGAGCTTGAACTGGTCGTCCGTGAGGTCCTTCTTGACCTGCTGGGGGGTGAGGTCGGGCATGGAGGGACGGATCGCCTCATGTGCGTCCTGCGCGTTCTTCTTGGACTTGAACACGCGGGGCTTGTCGGGCAGATAGCTGTCGCCCCAGGTCTGGCGGATGTAGTCCGCGGCGGCCTGCTGGGCGTCGGCCGAGATGCGCAGGGAGTCCGTTCTCATGTAGGTGATGAGGCCGACGGCGCCCATCCCCTCGATGTCCACGCCCTCGTACAGCTCCTGCGCGGCCTTCATCGTCCGCTTGGACTGGAATCCGAGACGCTTGGAGGCCTCCTGCTGGAGGGTCGAGGTGATGAACGGCGGGGCGGGCTGCTTCTTGGTGACGCGCTTCTTGATGGCGGTCACGGTGAACTTGGCCTTCTCGAGGCGGTCGAGGAGGCCCTGTGCCTGGATCTCGTCCCCGATCTCGATCTTCTCTCCGTCCACGGCCGCGAGCTTGGCGGCGAACTGCTTGCTGCTGTGCGGCGAGCAGAGGACGGCGTCGATGCTCCAGTATTCCTTGGGGACGAACGCGCGGATCTCCTCCTCGCGGTCGACGATCAGGCGCACGGCCACGGACTGCACTCTGCCCGCGCTCAGGCCGCGCTTGACCTTCTTCCAAAGGAACGGGCTCAGCTTGTAGCCCACGAGACGGTCGAGGATGCGGCGCGCCTGCTGGGCGTTCACCAGGTCGAGGTCGATGCGGTGGGGGTTGGCCATGCCGGCCTGGACGCCGGACTTGGTGATCTCGTTGAAGGCCACGCGGTTGTTGGCGTTCATGTCCAGATGGAGCATCTGGGCAAGGTGCCAGCTAATGGCCTCACCCTCGCGGTCCGGGTCGGTCGCGAGGTAGACGGTGTCGCTCTTCTTGGCGCGCTTCTTCAGCTCACGGATGACGTCCTCCTTGCCCTTCATATCCAGATAATGCGGGGCAAAGCCGTGCTCGACATCGACGCCGAGCTTGGACTTGGGCAGATCGCGCACATGCCCCATGGAGGCGATGACTTCATAGCCGGGGCCGAGGTATTTCTGGATGGTCTTGGCCTTGGCCGGGGACTCCACGATAACTAGATCTGACATGTTCTTGCTGCACGCTGGCAGCACACGCTCCTTTCCTATAGGAACAGCCGGCAGACGCTCAGGTCTCCTGGCTGAGGGCATAACGGTCGCGCCCGGTGTTGACGATCCAACCGAGCATCTCCATCTCCATGATGAGCACCGAGATCTGCTCGAACCGGAACCCGAGCTCCACGCAGAGCCCGTTCACGGTACATTCGCTCTTGGCGAGGCGCTCGAGGACGCGGCGCTGGTCGGCGTCGGCCTCCGCGGGGATGGCTGGCGAGTCGGACGTCTTGGACGTCTTGGGCGGCGCGGGATCGGCGGGGGCGTCCGCCTTGGGGGACGCGGCGGCGTCCGTGCGGCGCTTGCGCTTGACGGGCGACTTGCGGCGGGCAGGCTTCGGCGTCTCCTCTGCGAAGAGGAGCGAGTCCTGCGAGCGGCTGTCGTCCGCCGAATCGAAAGCGGCGAGCTTATGGGGATATTTGAGATAGTAATTATACAGCACGTCCGTGTAATTGAACACCGGATAGGCGCCGTCCCGCAGGAAATTATAGACGCCGCTGTAGCGCTTGTCGAAGAGGTCGTGCGGCGGGACGCAGAACACCTGCCGCCCCTGCTCACAGGCGATGTTCGCCGTGATGATCGAGCCGCTCTTCGCGCCCGCCTCCAGCACCAGGACGGATTCCGACAGGCCGGAGAGGATGCGGTTGCGCGTGGGGAAATTGGACGGGTACGGCTGCGACCCCGGGAAGTATTCCGAGAGCAGCAGGCCGTCCTTGACGATCTCGGCCTTGAGCGCGCGGTTCTCGCGGGGATAATCATAGTCCACGCCGCAGCCGAGGACGGCGATGGTGGGCTTGCCCTCGTCGACCGCCGCCTTATGGGCGACGGCATCGAGCCCGAGCGCACACCCGCTGACGATGACCAGACCGCACCTTGCCAGGTCGCGGCAGAGCCATTCGCCGGTCTTGCGGCTATAGTCCGACGGCCGGCGCGTCCCCACGACGCCGAGCGTCATGCCGCGCGCGAGCACCTCCGGCCGTCCCTTGTAGAACAGCACGGTCGGCGGGGCATAGATCTGGCGGAGCAGCGTCGGGTAGATCTCGCTCTCCCAGGTGATGATGCCGATGCCGTTCTTCTCGCAGAACGCCATCACGTCCTTGGCCATCTGGAGGCTCGTCTGGGCGATGCGGCGGCGTTCTCTGTCCTCGATCAGGGGACTGTCCGGGTCGTGAAGCGCGTAAAACAGCGCCTGCGGCCCCGAGAACTGCTCGACCGCCGGCAGGATCCTCGCGCTGGCCACGCCGTAGACCATCACCAGCCAGAGCCAGTAGGCCGTCGATTCCGGGTACGTCGTCTGTGGTCTTTCCATCGCAGTCACCTCATCCTATATCATGCTATCTATGCAGACAGGTCACTGTCTGCGCATCTCCCACATCAGGATCCCCGCGGCCATCGCGGCGTTGAGGGATTCCGGCCCGCCGGACATCGGGATGGTGACGGCGCGGCCGCAGGCGTCGATGACGTCCTGCGGGAGGCCGCTCCCCTCGTTCCCGATCCAGACGGCGCATCCGTCTCCCAGGAGGCCGTCCCGGAGGACGTCCGCCCCCTGTGCCGGCACGGCTGCGAAGGACACGATCTCCCTTCCGGCGAGCATCGCGGCAAGGCCGAGGGCGTCGTCCGTCTCATAGACCGGCACACGCAGCACCGAGCCCATCGCAGCACGCACGACCTTGGGCGCGAACAGCTCGCAGCTCCCCGCCGACAGCACGGCCTCGATGCCGAGGGCGTCCGCGGTGCGGAGGATCATGCCCATGTTGCCGGGGTCCTGGAGGCCGCAGAGGACGAGATAGCGTCCCTCCGGCCGCAGCACGGTCTCGAGGGGCGCACGCTCCGGCACACGGCAGACGGCGAACACGCCCTGCCCGTGCGCGGTGTCGTGCATGGTCTCCCCGACGGCATCGGAGATGCGCAGGAGCATCCCGCTCTCCTGTGCGGCCGTGAGGGCGTCCCCATGGTGTGCCCAGGCGGTATCCGTCACGAAGAGCTGCTGCACCATGGCCGGATAGCGCAGCGCGTCAGCGACGATGCGCAGCCCCTCTGCCACGAAGAGCCCCTCCGCGCGGCGGGCCTTCTTCTGGTCACGCAGCTTGCGGTAGCGCTTGACGGCAGGGTTGTCTTTCGCCGTGATATAGACGTCCTTCGGCATGGCCGCGCCCTCCTTTCTGATGGGATGATAAGATAAAGAAAACACGCTCTTTTGATAAGCAAAGAGCGTGTTTTGATGTCAGATCAAAGAGCAGCCTTTGCCTTCTCGGCGATCGCTGCGAAGCCCTCTGCATCATGGATCGCGATCTCGGAGAGCATCTTTCTGTTGAGCAGGATGCCCGCCTTCTTGCAGCCGTTCATGAACGTAGAGTAGTTCATGCCGTTGATCTTCGCTGCAGCGGAGATGCGGGTGATCCAGAGCTGACGGAAATTCCGCTTCTTCTGGCGTCTGCCGATGTAGGCATACTGGCCGGACTTCATCACGGCCTGCTTGGCCATCTTGAAATGCTTGCTCTTAGCGCCGAAGTAGCCCTTCGCGAGCTTCAGGGTCTTGTTTCTTCTCTTGCGCGTCATCATTGCACCCTTTACACGTGCCATAATCTTTTACCTCCAAATCTCGGGTCATGCGCGGCAGAGCGTTCCTCTGTGCGCGTTCGTCATATCTCCGACGGATCTGCGCCGGAGCTTACCTGCTTTCTCTTAACTTTGCGTTGTGTGCCGTTCCCGGATCAGAGATACGGGCAGAGCTTCTTGATGGTCGGTGCGTTGGTCACATCGGCCACGCCGGCGCCTCTTGCGATGCGCTTGCGCTTGGTGTCCTTCTGGGTCAGTCTGTGACGCTTGTTGGTGTGCTGGTACTTCACCTTGCCACCGGCGGTCAGCTTGAAGCGCTTCTTCGCGCCGGAATGAGTCTTGACCTTGATCTTCTTAGCAGTCTTTACCTTTGCCATTTCTGGGTTCCTCCTTGATAGATGTATGCCGCACGCGCGGCAAGGGTCTCGCTCTATCCAGCAAAAAACTGAGTATAGAGCAGATATAGGGCTTGTCAGGGGCTTTGCGGCGGGCGTCTCAGGATGGATACGCTCACTTGCTCGCCTTCGGGTTGATGAACATCACGATGCTGCGGCCTTCCATCTTCGCGGGCTTGTCGACCGTGCCGACCTCAGCGCACGCTTCCTTGAAGCGGTCGAGCAGCTCGGCACCGAGCTCCGGATGCGCGATCGCGCGCTTGCGGAAACGGACAGAGACCTTCAGCTTATCGCCGCCCTTCAGGAACTTGACCGCCTGGGCGACCTTCGTCTCGAAGTCGTGCGTGTCGATCGCGGAGAACATGCGGATCTCCTTGATGGACATGACCTTCTGGTTCTTCTTGGCTTCCTTCTCGCGCTTCTGCTGCTCGAAGCAATACTTGCCGTAGTCCAGGATGCGGCACACGGGCGGTGTGGCCTGCGGTGCGATCTTGACAAGGTCCAGATTCCGCTCATAGGCGAGCTTCTGTGCGTCACGCGCAGACATCACGCCGAGCTTCTGGCCGTTGTTGTCGATGACCAGGATCTCCTTGTCCCGGATCATCTCGTTGATCTGAATGTCCTTATTGTCCTTACTTATTGCGGGCACCCCCAAGCTATGAGATTTGATAAAAAACAAAAATGAGCGCCGATATGCGCTCACCTCCTCGATGCCCCGCGCCGCACGCGCACAAGGATGCTTGGATCCTGCGCCGGATGCCGCTCTGGGAACTATCGACCGCTTCGGTGGGTATCGCAAAGAGCGCCCCCGGACGGTGAGCCACACATGTGTCTGCTTTGTTTTCATCGTATATTATACCCCCTTTTCCTCCGTTTGTCAAGTCTTTTTTCTGGTTTTTTTGAAAAATATCCCGTGCCGTCTCCCCGCCCGTCCCGGAAACGGCGCAGGCGCGTCATTTTCGTCCAAAAGAAAAATCGCAGCGATCCTTGACAGATCCTCGAAGATGGTGTATAATAGTTGTATCGTGGGTATCAGTGCCATGTCGCTGGGGACCATGTGCAACAGGCGCTGTACCATTTCGAGAGGGGGGCACCTTGCGCCATGATGGACGTCAAAACAAATGATCAAAAAAGCAGCAGGATAGGCGATAGGGGACATATCCTACAGAGGGACGCTGCGGCGGTCGGCCGGCCTGTGCTGCGTGCCAAGGGCTTCACGCTCGTGGAGCTGATCGTGGTCATCGCGATCATCGGCATCCTCGCAGGCATCCTCGTGCCGTCGCTGGTCGGGTATATCAGGAAGGCGAATCGCCGCGTCGATCAGACCAATGCCAAGGTCATCTATGACGACGTGATGGCCGTCCTCCTGACGGACGACAGCAAGTATGACGGCCACATCCGCTACGGTGTCGCCGGACAGCAGACGCCGATGGAGTCCTATCTGGACATCCCGCCCGGGGGTAGCACGACCTACCGCAGCGTGACCGCCAACGTGGGCGACGATGTCGAGTCCTACCAGGTCGTCGTGACCTGCTACCTGGACGCCGAGTTCATCGGGCAGCGTGAGAAGCTGACCTGGATGCACGGCAATGTGGAGCGCGAGGCCTTCGCCAAGGCCCTCCAGATCCAGATGGAGCGCAAGTTCGACCGCTCTATGAACAAGAGCGCCATCCCGCTCAAGACCCATACCTACGACGGGCGCAAGCTCAACCGCTGGTACCTCTGCTACCCGCGCGGCGGCGACCCCATGGACATCGAGATCTGGATCGGCGATTCCACTGACAGCAATACGCCCTATTATCGCCTTTATCCGCATCCGTGCAACGAGTTCTCCTGATCTCGCAGGATGCCTTTCATCTCACAGCAAGGAGCAAGATCTGACACACCATGACAGAAAAAACCATCAGTCTGACCAGAACGAACGACCCACAGGCCGTCTTCGGCACCTGTGACGAGAACCTTCATCTTTTGCAGCGTGAATACGGCGTGATCCTGACCGGCCGCGGCGCGGACATCCACATCGGCGGCGAGCCGGAGGACATCGAGAAGGCCGCCGTTGCCCTGCGCCTCCTCGAGGAGCTCGCCGCCAAGGGGCAGCAGCTCTCCGAGCAGACCGTGCGCTACGTCATCTCGATGGTGGCGGACGGCGAGGCCGAGTCCGTGCGCGAGCTCGACGGCGACGGCATCCTCGTCACCGTCAGCGGCAAGGTCGTGCGCCCCAAGACCGTGGGGCAGAAGAAATATGTCGAGGCCATCCGAAAGCACACCATCGTCCTCGGCGTCGGGCCTGCCGGCACCGGCAAGACCTATCTCGCCGTGGCGCTGGCCGTCCGGGCGTTCAAGGCCCATGAGGTGCAGAAGATCATCCTGACGCGGCCGGCCGTCGAGGCGGGCGAGAAGCTCGGCTTCCTCCCCGGCGACCTCCAGGACAAGGTCGACCCGTACCTGCGGCCGCTCTATGATGCGCTGTTCGATATGTTCGGCGCGGAGACCTTCGCGCGGCATATGGAGAAGGGCGTGATCGAGGTGGCGCCCCTCGCCTACATGCGCGGACGCACGCTCGACGATGCCTTCATCATCCTCGATGAGGCACAGAACACCACCTCCGAGCAGATCAAGATGTTCCTCACGCGCCTCGGCACGGGGAGCAAGATGGTCATCACCGGCGACATCACCCAGATCGACCTGCCCGAGAAGCGCAAGTCCGGCCTGATCGAGGCCATGCGCGTCCTGCGGCACATCGACGACATCGCCACCATCAAATTTTCCGATAAGGACGTCGTGCGCCATAAGCTGGTGCAGGACATCATCAAAGCCTATGAGAACTACTACCAGGAAGGGAGAAGGAACAAACATGCAGCCGACAAGTAAGCTCAAAGTCTTCATCAAAAACAACCAGAACAGCGTAAAGATCCCTTCAGGCATCCGCCTGCTGATCCGGCGCTGCTGCCACGCGGTGCTGATCTCCGAGGGGTTCACCCAGGACGCGGAGGTGAGCGTCTCCTTCGTTTCCAATAACGAGATCCGCCGCCTCAACAAGACCTTCCGCGACAAGGACGCCACCACCGATGTGCTCTCCTTCCCGCTCACCAGCGAAGACGGCACCAAGGAGATCGACGCCGAGAACGGCTATGTCCTCCTCGGCGATGTGGTCATCTCCGCGGAGACCGCGTTCAAGCAGGCCAGCATCTACGGCCATTCCCTCGAGCGCGAGATCGGGTTCCTGACCGTCCACTCCATGCTCCATCTGCTCGGCTATGACCACGAGAAGAGCCCCCTCGATGAGCGCATCATGCGCGAGAAGGAGGAGGCCGTGCTCGAGAAGCTCGGCATCTCCCGCGAGATGACCTTCACGAACTCCGAGGAGACCTGACCTATGACGAAGTCGGTATTCCTCACCCTCACCGGCCGGACGAACGCCGGGAAGTCTACTTTGCTCAATGCCCTGATCGGCGAGAAGATCGCGTCCGTCTCCAGCAAGCCCCAGACCACGCGCACGCGCATCACGGGCATCCTGACCAAGGACGAGACGCAGTTCGTCTTCATCGACACCCCCGGCCTGCACCGCGGCAAGACCCGCCTGAGCAGCCATATGATGAAGACCGCGCAGGATTCCGCCGCCGACGCCGATGTCGTCCTCTACGTCATCGACTGCACCCGTCCGCTCCATGAGCAGGACGAGGAGATGCTGAAGAGCATCGCGGCGCGGAAGATAAAGTGCATCATCCTCGTCAACAAGATCGACCTGCTCGCGGACAAGTCCAAGATGATGCCGCTGCTCCTCAAGCTCGAGAACAGCTATCATCCGCACGCCATCATCCCGGTGAGCGCCGCGCAGAAGGACGGCCTCGACGACCTCATGCAGACGGCCGCCGCGCTCGCGCAGCCCTCTGTCCATTTCTTCCCGGACGACGCCTTCACCGACCAGCCCGAGCGCGTGCTGGCCGCGGAGATGATCCGTGAGAAGCTGCTGCGGATGCTCCGGGACGAGGTGCCGCACGGCATCGCCGTCACCGTCGAGAAGATGCAGGAGCGCGACGACCGCGACCTCCTCGACATCTCCGCCGTCATCTACTGCGAGCGCGAGACCCACAAGGGCATCATCATCGGCAAGAACGGCGCCATGCTCAAAAAGATCGCCTCCGCCGCCCGCCATGACCTCGAGCAGTTCTTCGAGATCCAGGTCGACCTCAAGTGCTTCGTCAAGGTCAAGGAGGACTGGCGCAATAAGGAGGCGCTGATCCGCAGCTTCGGCCTGACGGAGACGTGACATCTGTATAAAATGCCCCATCCGGCGCATACTTCTTTCAAACGCACAGAAAGGAGCGATGCCGGATGGACGCGCATTGGGAGACCTTCGAGGAGACCGGCAGCGTGGCGGATTACCTCGCCTACGCCGCCATAAAGGGGATGGAACATGCTGAACGTGAAGGGACTCGTCCTGGACCAGCGGATGCTGGGGGAGCAGGATCGGTCCATTGACGTACTGACGGCCGAATACGGCGTCATCAATATCATCGTCAAGGGGGCGGCGAAGCTGTCGAGCAAGACCGGCAGCGCCACACAGCTCTTTGCGTATTCGCAGTTCAGTCTGGCGGAGCGCAAGGGGCGCGGCGGCGCGCGGATCCTCGGCAGCGTCGCGCCCATCCATATTTTTTACGGGCTTCGCAGCTCCGTGACGGCCGTGGCGCTCGCGTCCTATATGGCGCAGGCCGCCAAGATGGCCGTGCTCCCGCGCTCCGGCGTGCCGGAGATGCTGCGCCTGCTCCTCAACAGCTTCCACCACCTCTCCGAGCGGACCTACCCCGAGGCGCATGTCAAGGCTGTGTTCGAGCTGAGGGCGGCGGCGCTGCTGGGCTTTTTGCCGGACGTGGTGATGTGCCGCGTCTGCGGGCAGTATCTGCCGGCGGAGCTTTGTTTTTTCATCGAGGACGGCAGCTTCATCTGCGCCGAGCACCTCGAGGAGGGCGAGCTGCGGCACTATGTCACCATGCCCGCTGGGACGCTCCTTGCGATCCGGCATATCGTCCTGCGCGAGCCGGAGCGGATCTTCTCCTTCAAGATCGCGCCGCACTGTGAAGCGCCGCTCGCGGCGTTCGCGGAGCAGTTTTTGCGCTATCACATCGACTGTGAGCTGCCGGCGCTGGGGTATTACCGCCAGATCGTCGACAGTCTCACGCCAACATGACACCTGCCCCCGCATCTGCGGGGGCTATGAGCATGTCCGATCATTTTCGATACATCTTTTGATACATATATAAAGGAGGCTATATGCAGCCATTTGAACAGGTCCTGGAATTGGACAAGGTACTGGCACGGGCGGCCGCGTTCACGTCGAACGAGACGAGCCGCCGCATGATGCTGGAGACGCGTCCCTCCTCTGACCTCGCCGTCGTGCGGGAGGAGACGCTGAAAACGGACGACGCCCTGCGGCTCGCGATGCAGTTCGGCACGCCGCCGTTCCAGGGCTTCAAGAACATTTGCAATATGGTCACGCGCGCGGCGTCCGGCGCACGGCTCTCGCTGCGTGACCTCATGGACGTCGAGGATCTGCTCCGGCAGGCACAGGCGCTCTACCAGTGGTACGGCCATTGCAGCGAGACGCCGTCGTCGCTCGACTACCTCTTCTCGCTCGTCGTGCCGGACGATGCCCTGCTGACCACCCTCGAGCGCTCCATCGTCTCCGAGGAGGAGCTGGCGGATGCCGCGAGCCCCACCCTCGCCGAGGTGCGCCGCAAGCTCCTGCGCTCGCGGTCCCACCTGCGTGAGACGCTCGATAAGATGATCCGCGACAAGTCCATGCAAAAGTATTTGCAGGACGCCACCGTCACCCTGCGTGACGGGCGGTTCGTACTGCCGGTCAAGAGCGAGTACCGCAGCCAGGTCGCCGGCCTGATCCACGACACGTCCTCCTCGGGCGCGACCATCTTCATCGAGCCGATGCAGATCGTGGAGGCCAACAACGACATCCGCCTCCTCGAGAGCCTTGAGGCCGAGGAGATCGACCGCATCATGCAGAAGCTCTGCGCGGCCGTCGGTGCCCAGGCTCCTGCCCTGCGCCGGATGCACGACACCTGCGCCGAGCTGGACTATTACTTCGCCAAGGCCAACTACGGCGCCTCGATCAAGGCCGTCCGCCCCGCGATCGGGGACGATGGCGTCATCGAGCTGAAAAAGGCGCGCCATCCCCTGCTCGACCAGAGCAAGGCCGTCCCGATCTCGCTCGCACTCGGCGAGACCCACAGCGCCCTCATCGTCACCGGCCCGAATACCGGCGGTAAGACCGTCGCGCTGAAAACGGTCGGACTGCTCACCGCCATGACCATGTGCGGTCTGCTGATCCCCGTCGCGGACGGGAGCCGCATCTCCGTCTTTCGCCACATCCTTGCGGACATCGGCGATTCCCAGAGCATCGAGCAGAGTCTCTCGACCTTCTCGTCCCACACGGTCAACGTCGTGGAGATCCTGAACACCGCCGACGACAGCACGCTCGTCCTGCTCGATGAGCTCGGCGGCGGCACCGACCCGGTCGAGGGCGCGGCGCTTGCCATCTCCGTCATCGACGACCTCAAGCAGTGCGGCACCAAGCTCATGGTCACGACGCATTACCAGGAGCTCAAGCTCTACGCCGCCGATGCCCCGGACGTGGTGAACGCGTCCTGCGAGTTCGACAGTGAGACGCTGCGGCCGACCTATCGGCTCATCATCGGCTCGCCCGGCAAGTCGAACGCCTTCGCGATCTCCCGTCAGCTCGGGATGCCGGAGCATGTGCTCAAGCACGCAGAATCGCTGATCTCCGAGGACGACCTGCGCTTCGAGCACGTCATCGAGCGCTTCGAGGAGAGCCGACGCGCCCTCGAGGCCGAGCGGGAGGAGGCTGCGCGTCTGCGTGCCGAGGCCGAGGCGCTCAAGGCTGAGTGGCAGGAGAAGCGCGATGCGGCCGCCCGTGAGGAGAAGGACGTCCTCGAGCGTGCCGCCGCACAGGCCAACCGCATCCTCGACACGACCAAGGCACAGTCCAACGCCCTCCTCGACGAGCTCGACAAGCTCCGCAAGGAGAAGGATAAGGCCGATTTTTCGGCGCGTGTCTCCGCGGCCAAGGGCGCGAGCGGCCAGACCCTCCGCGACATGTACAAGACCGCGAACCCCGTCATCGGCTCGACGGACGAGAACGGCGACTATGTCCTCCCGCGTCCGCTGCAAAAGGGCGACCGCGTCCTGATCGCCGACCTGAATCAGGAGGCGACCGTCAGCGCCGAGCCCGACCGCAAGGGCAATGTCATGGTGCAGATGGGCATCATGAAGATGAAGATCCAGATCGACCGGCTCCGTCTCCTCGACAAGACCAAGACGAATGCCGCCGCCAAGGCCAAAAAGCCCCAGCGCCGCGGCCAGGTCTCGACCAAGGTGGAGCGCAAGGGCTCCATGGAGCTCGACATCCGCGGCTATGCCTGTGACGAGGGCGTGCGCGAGATGGAGCAGTTCATCGACGGCGCACTGATGTCCCACATCGGCACCGTGACGATCATCCACGGCAAAGGCACCGGCCTGCTCCGCAAGGCGATCCAGCAGCGGCTCAAGAGCATGAAGCGCGTCAAGTCCTTCCGCAGCGGCCTCTACGGCGAGGGCGAGGACGGCGTCACCATCGTGACGCTCGAATGACCCCCATAGATGACGACAGCGCCCTCCCCGGCATGGGGAGGGCGCTTTTTGGCGATATTCTGTCACTTCTTGCGCTTGAGCTTTACGAGCAGGTAGATGAAGATCTCCAGCGAGATCAGGCCGGCGAGGATGCCGCCCACGATCCACGGCACCTCCGGGGTGACGCCGTTGCCGGCGGGCGGTGCGGAGGGGCTGGAGAGATCCGAGACCTCGACCGTCAGATCCGCCGTGGCGGGCGCGGTCGCGGCGATCTCGGAGGCCGCCTCGGAGTCGTAGGTCTGCTTGGTGTTCGAGGTGCCGCTGCAGCCGTCGTTCCGGCCGACGGACTTCGCACCGGCCTCGATGCCGCCGTCTGCCTCGCAGAGGTACGCCGTCACCCACGCGAGGGGCGCGTTCCAGTTGATCGTACACTCATTGACCGACCAGGCCTCGATGTGGTCCAAGTAGCACTTCTGCGGCGGGATCTGGCCCTTTTTCCATCCGGAGCCGCGAACCCACGGGTCCTCCATGCCGGAGTTCGGACCGCCCACCAGCACGCCGCACGGCGCCTTCGGGAAGTCCGGCGAGATCTGATACGACCACCATCTGTGGTGGGGATACTGCGCACTGTGCGTGCCGTAGCCGGTGACGTAGGAATAGTCCATCGGGTCGCGGCCCAGGAGATAGTCCATCGCGGAGACCACGCCGCCGAGGTAGTCGGAGTTCGTGTTGAGGTCGTAGGCGAAGGCCAGGATGATCGCATTATCGGCCACGAAGGAGTTCGAGCCCCAGACGTAGCCCGCGTCGGTGTCCGCATAGCTGATCTGGCTCGCGCGGAACGGCAGACCGTAGCCCTGGCTCCGCTCGATGGTCAGATAGAGGTCGGCGGCCGCCTTGATGCTGTCCTCCAGACGGGACGCGTCCTGGTCGGCGAGGTCGTCGCGGTGCAGCGCCATCGTCAGGGAGCCGAGCGCGGCGGTGTGGCCCCAGTCGAAGCTGCCGGTGATCCCGGCGGCCTCTCCCCCGCTCAGATCCGTCGGGATCTGGAGAAAATAGGGACTTGCCTGCATGTCCTTCCAATAGGCATCGTCGCCCGTGGTCGCGTAGAGCTCGCAGGCTGCCCAGTAGAACTCGTCCGTCGCATCGTCATCGCCATAGGCACCGCCGCCGACCGACTCGTCAAGGGGCGCGTACATGGCGGGATGCTTTTTGGCCGCTTCATAGGCATTTTTCGCCGCTGTCAGGCAGGTCTCCGCAAAGCTCGGGTCGAGCTCCTTCCAGAGACGCGCGCTCTGTGCAGCGCACGCGGCGAGGTTCAGGGTCGCGGCGGTCGTGGGGGGCTTGAGGATGCGCTCCTCGGGGTCGTCCGCAGGCGCGACGGCCAGCGCCGTCCACTTGATGTCGTGGACCTTGTGATAGGCCATGTCCTTGCAGTCGCCGTCCTTGACCATCATCTTCAGCATCCACTCCATCTCCCACCTTGCCTCGTCGAGGAGGTCGGGATAGCCGTTGCTGTTCTCGGGGAGCGCCATGGTGCCGTCGGCGTAGGCATCGTCCGTGCCGCGCAGATAGGCGCGCTCGTACTGATCCTGGAGGAGCCAGAGCGAGATGCCGCCGTTGACGACATATTTGCCGTGGTCGCCGGCGTCATACCATCCGCCGGTGACGTCCTGCGTGCCGGAGGAGGCGGTGTATCCCCAGGTCTGCTCGATCGTGGCGACGTCGGACGTGTGTCCCGCCGGACGCGCAAGGGACGCGGCATCGCCGGAGGTGATGTACTGCGACTCGATCGCGATGCCGGAGCGGTTCTGGTAGAAATAATCCAGCGCATCATACAGCATCCCCGAATACGCCGACCGCACGCCGATGTCGAAGCTGCGGCTCACGGCGCCCTCGGCGGTCGCGAGGGTGTAGGTGCCCTCGTCATGGAAGTCAGAGAAGTCGAGGATGTGGACGGTATCGCCCGAATCTGCGTCATATCCGAATACCTCGGACGTCCCCGACCACACGCTCTTGCCGGAGGAGTCCTTGACCTCGAACGCCACCGGATCGGACGCCGTCGAGAGCAGGGTCGCACGCTTCGGCGCGTTCGGGAAGTAGCCGACCTGGTTCGTCAGGATGTCCGCACGCTGCCACGGCTCGGGGGCGATGTAGTCGTTCGTGCTGTCGTTCATGTCGAGCAGCACGAGGTTATCGAACTTGAGCTGTGTCCCGGCCGGGAAGCAGACGCTGGGCGTGTACTGGCCGTCACCGCCGAAATGGAACGTCCACTCGCCCGTCCCGGCGGCGTTCGTGGCACGCTCGCCGTTGCTGCCGAGGGTGAACTCGTAGGCGAAGGTGTTCCACTGATTCCCGTTGATGTTGACGCCCTGCCAGGAATTGTAGTCCCCCCACTGGCCGTTCGGCGCGGCGCTGCGGAGCGCCTGCTCGACGTCCGCCTGGGAGGCCTTCTCGTCATAGGTCATGGTCAGCATGTTGCCATTGGAGTGCCAGAGCTCGGCATCGTCATTGGTCATGTCGCCGAGCTTGGCATACATCCACCCGGAATTGCTCGCCCAGACGCTGTAGGTCAGGCGGTAGGTGTGGCCGGAGACGAGCGTCAGGCTGCGGTGGCGGAACTGGCAGTCCCACCGATCCTCACCGCCATTGGACACGCCGCCGGGATTCTCGATCGTGATGTTATAGGTGCCGCCGTCGATGGAGAAATCCATCTTGCCGGTCATGGACTCGCAGATGTGCCACGGCAGACCGACGCCGTCATTGAAGTCGGACTGGCCGAGCAGCTCACCGGCGCCCGCGGGGAGCGCGGCCGTCTGCCAGAGGAGCGCCGCTGCCGCAAGGACGGCTGCAGTGCGTTTCGTATGCGAATGGATCATCTTCTCTTCTCCCTTTCCGCCGCTGTCGGCGTGATCTCTATTTAGGAACGTGCCTTGCGCCGCGCGGTCTTGTTGGCGTACATGCGGGCATCAGCCTCGTCGAGGAACTGCTGGAGCGTGTCGTCCGCGCGGACGGTCTCACAGACATAGCCCAGGCTCACGCCCACCTCATAGGGCTTGCCGGCCTCCTCGTTGTAGCGCTCGAGGTAGCGCTGGATATAGCAGATGTAGCCCTGCACCATCTCCTCGGTGTAGATGTCGCAGCCGATGATGAGGAACTCGTCGCCGCCCGTGCGCGCGACGATCTCGCCGCGCTCCATGCTCTTGTTGAGCGCGTCCGCCACGACGGTGATCGCGTTGTCGCCCTCGACATGGCCATAGCTGTCGTTGATGGTCTTGAGGAGGTCGAGGTCGGCGGCGATGACGAGCAGCCGCTTCTCCGGCGTCCCCTGCGCCTTCTCGAAGACGAGGGGCGCATAGTGCAGGAAGCCGTGGCGGTCGAAGATGCCCGTGAGCGCGTCGCGGATGGAGGCGGAGAACAGGCGCTGGTTCAGGCTGCTGAAATTGTTGCGGATGCGGATGAACTCCAGCGCGTTGTTGACGTTGCGCGTCCAGCGGTGATAGAGCGAATCGAACGCCCGCACGGCCGTGCCGTAGCCGTAGACCGTGTAGCCGAAGCAGCGTTCGTTGAAGTGCAGCGGCGTGACGTAGTAGGCACGCGGGGCGTCACGGTCGTCGTGGAGCGCCGGGAACAGGTCGCGGCGCAGGAAGGTCTCATCGGTGACGATGCCCGTCTTGTCCGTACACGAGATGCGCAGGTGCATCCGCTCGGTGTAGTCGTCATAGTCGGACACATCGTCCGTGTTCTTGGAGAGGTCGTCCCACTCGTCGCACAGGCAGAGATAATAGTCGTTCCACCCGGACAGCAGGTAGAAATGCTCCATGATCTTCGCGAGGAGCTGGTCGAGGGTGGTGCAGGCGTTGAGCTTCTCGGCCATGGCCACGTCCTCATAGAGCTTGCGGTAGGCCTCTGTCTCACGCTGTTCGGCGCGATATTCCTTGAAATTGCGGAGGAAGTCCTTGCCGCAGCCGCAGGTCTCCGCCGGGACGAGCCGTCCCTCGTCGCACTGGACGGGCGGCGCCTCCTCGCCGGTGATGAGCCGATGCGCCCGCAGCACGCCCTCGATGCCGAGCCGCACGAGCGGGCGGACATAGGTCGTGATCGAGGGGACATGCTCCGCGGACTTGGTGTCCGAATCGTAGCCTGCGATCAGGATGTCCCCCGGCACGCGGATGCCGCGCTCCATGAGGCGGTCGCAGAGGGTGATCGCAGCCATGTCGCACCCGCAGACGATGGCCTCGGGCATCTCGATCTTGCCGTCCGCGATGTCGTCGCCGAGCTTTTCGGCGGCCTGTGTCCAGAAATCGCCATAGATCTCGTAGCCGTCCGGGATGACGAGGCCATGGGCGGCCATGCTCTTCCGAAACCCGGAGAGCCGCGCCTCGGCCTGGAGATTCCCGCGGAATCCCGTCAGACAGAGGATCCGCCTGCACCCGTGGACGTCGATCATGTGGTCGGTGACGCCGGCGAAAGCCAGCTCGTCATTGACGGAGATGCTCGAAAAGCGAGGGTCGTCGCTCTCGATCGCCACGACCGGCACGCCGCAGCCCTCCAGGAGCAGCCGCTCGACCAGGTCGCGCAGGTTGTTGCTGTTGAACGACGCCGGTGCGTAGATGACCGCATCGAACTGTGAAAAGTCCACCAGACTGAAGATCCTGTTCTCGCCGCGCTGGTACTCCGACTGGTTGTCGTAGCTCATGAAGGGCGAGAATACGACCACATCATAGTTCAATGCGAACGCCTGGGACAGGATGCCCTGCAAGAACATATGCTGGTAGCTCTTATAGCTGACACCGGCACAGAGCACGGCGATCCGCCTGCGGTCCTTCATTTCGTCACACGCCCCCTTTTGGAATGATCTCACTGTCTGTATCGTGGCAAGACGCACACAATACCTCATTATCATTGTAGCAAAAATAGTGCAAATGTACAATGCATAAATTATGAACGAAGCGAGAACAGTCCATGAAAAACGCCGCCCCTTCCGCTGTTTGCGGGAGGGACGGCGTGGGGGCTCATTCCATATCCGTGCTGTCGAGCAGCTTGTAGAGGAGCTGATAGAGGGTCGCGGCCTCGTCCTCGGTGAGACGAGCGCATCCTGCCATCGCGCGCGGGACGGACAATGCCTGTTCCCGGAGCGCCATCCCCTCCTCCGTCACCGACACGAGCAGCACGCGCTCATCCTCCGGCGAGCGGCGGCGCGTCAGCAGGCCCTTGGCCTCGAGCGCCTTCAGCACGGGCGTGAGGGTGCCGGAATCCAGGTGGAGCTGCTGGCCGAGCGCCTTGACGGAGATCTCCTGCATCTCCCAGACGACCATCATCGTGATATACTGCGTGTAGGTCAGGCCGAGCGCCTCAAGGTGCGGACGGTACTGCTTGATGATCTCCCGCGAGCAGGCGTAGAGCGGGAAGCAGATCTGGCTGCGCAGGAGCAGCGATGTATAGTCCTTTTCCGCCATATCAGGACGCTTCCTGCTGGCTCTCATAGGCCTCACGCACCAGGCGCGAGAGCTGGTCCACGCAGGAGGTGGGGCGGCGCCCGCAGGTGTTGCCCTTGAACATCCCCTCGACCTGGTCGACCGTCCAACCCTCGACGACCTTGCCGATCGCCTTCAGATTGCCGTTGCAGCCGCCCGTGAACTTGACATTGTGTACCACATCACCATCGAGGTCGAAGGTGATGAGCATCGGGCATACGCCCTCGGGCTCCATCTCGTAGCGTTTCATATCACAATACCTCCTTGACTCTGTCCTCGAGCTTGGCCGGGGTGACGGTGGGGGCGAAACGGTCGATGACCTCGCCGTCGCGGTCGACGAGGAACTTGGTGAAGTTCCACTTGATGTTGTCGCCGAGCACGCCGCCCTGGCGATCCTTGAGGTACTTGAACAGCGGCGCGGCGTTCGGCCCGTTCACCTCGATCTTGGCGAACTGCGGGAAGGTCACGCCGTAGCGGCTCTGGCAGAAGTCCACGATCTCCGCCTCCGTCCCGGGCGCCTGCCCACCGAACTGGTTGCACGGGAAATCGAGGATCTCGAGGCCCTGCTCGTGGTACTGCTCATAGAGGTCCTGCAGGCCCTCATACTGGGGGGTGAAGCCGCAGCCGGTGGCGGTGTTCACGATGAGGAGGACCTTGCCGCGGTACTCCTCGAGGGAGACCTCCTTGCCGTTCACGTCCTTTACGGTGAATTCATAGATCGTCATGATGGATCATCCTTTCTGATGTTGATACCGCTCTCAGCGGTGTGATCGTTCGTTCATTGTGCTAAATTCAATCAAGTACAATTTGATTATAACAAATAAGATAGCGTTTGTCAAGAGGAAAAACGCTTTTTTTCAAAAAATTTTTTGGGGGACGCAGATGCCGCCTAACGCCTCGGCAGTCCCCAAAGAGACGCTGTTCGACCATTCCGCATACGGTGGATCGTAAAGACCGCCGCCCAGCGGCGGAAAAGACGGCGCCAGACCGCCGGGAGCGCGAACATCAAAACGCCCCCGGGCGAGCCGAGGGCGTTCGTGTCACTTGGTATTCTTGACCGTCCAGCGGAAGGAGCAATACTTCGAGGCCTTGCTGATGTCGAACATGTTGTTCGTCAGGATGCGGGTAAAGTCGAGGAAGCGGTAATTCTCCTTCTGCTCCTTGTTGCCGATCATGTTCTTGATGGCGCTGATGCTGGTGTTCGGGGGATTGCGCTGCAAAATGGCACCGATGCGGTGGTTCTCCTTCATGTACTCGATGATCTCCGAGGCCATGGTCAGGTTCTTGTCCGCCATATTGTAGGTGCCGCTGTAGGTGTGGTCCTCCGCGCTCTGCACGAAGGTCAGCAGGAAGTCCACGAGATTGTGGACACAGCACATGTGGAAGCCGTACTCGCCCGTGCGGTAGACGAACTTGGTGTTGTCCTTCGGGTCGGTGATCTTCGCCTCCAGATTGCCGCAGAACTTCTTCGTGTAGACCGGCGCCACGCGCACGATCGCGACCATCATGCCCTTTGCACGGCCGATGTCCTTGATCATCGTCTGCTCCGACTCGTACTTGAGCTTGGCGTAGTTCGTGATGGGCTTGATGAAATCGTCCTCACGCAACGGCTCGCGGGTCTTGGGCATCTGGTAGACCTGCGTCGTGCTGATCAGGATGAACTGCTTGACGTCATGCGCGATCGCGAAGCGGTAGATGTAGCTGTTGCACGCCTCGTTCTCCTTGATCTCCTTCTCGGTGAAGATGTGGCCGAAGTCGTTGTCCGCCGTGCATGCCAGATGGATGACCGTATCGAAGTCGTTCTTTTCAAAAACATCCGCATATTTGCCCTTTTCGTGCGGCTGCGCCTCGTAGAAGGAGAAGTTTTCCTTGCCCTCGTTGTAGTCGCTGTACTGACCGTCGACAGCCACGACCTCGTAGCCCTTCTTCAGGAACCCCGAGCAAACATGATCGCCGATCAGACCGCACCCGCCGGTGACCAATACTTTTCTCATAGAGCCATGCCTCCTGTTTCCAAGATATGGGACTGTCGACACGTGCCATAAAGTGTGAAAAAACGTGCCAAATATACAGACAGTACCGTTATATATATTATACCATAAATAAATAGATCTTGCAAGTCGTTTTGAAACTATTCACAAATATTTAATATCTCGCGTGATACGGCTCGACGATCGAACGGGAAAAAGCAGACAGGCAGCACCGGCGGTACTGCCCGCAGCTCGCTATTCGGCCGATCCGATCAGCTATTGTTCGCGTCGTCGATCATGGTCTGCACCGGCTCCTTGATCTGTCCGAGGCACTCGTTCCACGGGGTGCCCTTGCCCGGCGCGCGCACGCCATACTCGCTGCTGTCGAGCATGTCGAAGAGGTCGGTGGTGATGCCGTTCTTGAAGTCGATGACGGGGTTCTCCATGGCCATCTCGTCCATCGTGTTCTTCATGTCGATCATCTCCTGAGTCCAGGAATAATCGTCGATGAACTGCTGGTCGGCGATGGCGCGGATGTCGTCATTGAGCATCGCCAGTCGCTTGCAGTCGAGGTACTTGGCCACGCCCTCGGGGTTCTGGCCGTCCTTGACGAAGCAGTAGGACTCCATGTTCGCCGGGATGTAATACGCGTCCGCCTCCGGGTCGCGCGGCATCGGCACGAACATGCAGTTCTGGCCGTAGGTCACCTGCCAGCCGGTCTGCACGCCCTTGAGGTTGGTCTCGTTGGCGACGCCGTAGAGCCCCCACAGGCCGATCGGGTAGAAGAGCTCCTTGCCCTCGCCGATGTACTCGGGCTTGGCCGTCCAGCCGAAGTCGCCGACGCCGATGGCGATGAGGTCCTTGTTATACATGTCGTAGAGCCAGTTCTGCACGCGCTCGATGTCGCCGTTCGTCAGGTTGCTGACGAGCTTGCCGTCCTCCAGTCCGACATACGGCACGCCGACGGTCGCGGAGAGCGCCGACTCGAACCACCAGCCGTCCAGGCCGAACTTCTGCTCCTCGACGTTGACGAACGCCTCGAGCATCTCCTCGAAGACGTCCCACGTCCACTCGCCGTTCTCGAACATCTCGGCCGGGTCGTCGAAGCCCAGCTCCTCGACCGTGTCGCGGTTGTAGACCACGGCGCAGTTGTCGCCGGTCATCTGGACGACGGCCATGTAGTGACCATCCTTCCAGGTGATGGAATCATTGATGTCCTTGACGTCCTCCCACAGGGGGCCGTCGAGGTCGATGTAGTCATCGAAGGGCACGAACATGCCGCGGATGGCGCCCTTCGGGAAGGCGTCGAAGTTGCCGGCATAGAAGAAGTCGATGCCCTCGGAGGAGTTGATATAGGTCGCGAGCTTGTCGTAGCGCTCAGCATACAGGCACTGGTACCACTCCACATTGCCGCCGTAGCGCTCCTGGAAGATGGCCAGGTCCGTCGGGGTGGACTTGCCGGTGCCGTCCGGGTTGATGTCCCAGTCGGAGAGCCACTTGATGGTCTTGTTCTCGATGTCGCCGGTGAGGCGCTCATCGGCGGCCGCGAGGGAGGCGACCTCCTCACGGGTGGCGGAGTCCATCTCCTTGATCTCAAAGTCCGGCTCCGAGGAGCTGGTCGCCGCGCTGCCGCCGCAGCCGACGGCACCGAAGCAGAGGGTGCAGGCAAAGAGGGCAGCAAGGATGCGTTTTGCATTTCTCATACGATTCATTCTCCTGTCTCCGTGCGGGCGCACGGTCATTGTACGTTCCAACAAGACGTCCTGTGTAAGAAAGACGTCCTATATCCATTATTATAGCATAGATCCGCATTGATCGCAAGATACGTTTTGCACTATTTTTCCGAAGATCTTGCACTAATTTGCACAAATGGCCCGCCCTCAGACGGGCTCGTCATGGGCACCTGCGGGCTCGGTGACGTGCTCGAGCGCGTGGTAGAAGATCGTCCGCACATGGGCATCCGCGAGCGCGTAGAACACGGTCTTGCCCTCGCGGCGGCTGCGCACGAGGCGCCCCTGCTTGAGGATGCGGAGCTGGTGGGAGATGGCCGAGGCCGTCATCCCCAGACGCGCGGCGATGTCGCTCACGCACAGCTCCCGGTCGAACAGCTCGAACAGGATCCGGACGCGGGTCGTGTCGCTGAACAGTCCCAGCAGGTCGGCCACGGCGCCCAGGATCTCGGGGTCGGGACGCTCCACGGGAATCTGGTGGGGGTGGGGGTCGGTGTGGCCGTGTTCCATGGCATCCTCCTTGTGATGTGGGTCAGATGGCGGGCATCACCCGTCCGCCGGAGACGGGGACATAGGCGCCTGTGGTAAAGCTGGCGAGGTCCGAGAGCAGGAACGCGACGGCCTGCGCGATCTCCCGGTCGGTGCCGCGGCGGCCGAGCGGGACGGTGCGGTCGTAGTCCGGGGCGGACTCGGTGCCGTTCGCACGGTCACGGTCGGAGACCGTCCAACCCGGGGCGACCTGGTTGACGGTGATCCCGCTCCCGCCGACCTCCTTGGCCAGCACGCGCACGATGCCGTCGAGCGCACGTTTTCCCGCGACATAGGCCGACTGCGTCGGCTCGGCCATCGCAGCGCACTCGGTATTGATCGCAACATAGCGGCCATATCCGGCCTTGACCATGTCCGGCAGGAAGGCCTTGGCGAGGTGGACGGTCTGCATGGCGCAGGAGGCGAACTGGCTCTGGAAGTCCTCGAGCGGCTGGTCGAGGAGGGTCGTCCAGGGGTACTGGATGACGGCGTTCGCGACGATGAGCTGCGGTGCGCCCAGCGTCTCCCGGACGGCGTCCCGCATGGCGCAGACGCTCTCGAACGAGGTCACGTCCGCCTGGAAGACGGCTGCGCGGCGTCCCATCGCGCGGATCTCCTCCGCGACGGCCTCGGCACGGTCGGTGCCGCGGTGGCAGTGGAGGGCGACGTCCGCGCCGCAGGACGCGAGCGTGCGGGCGATGGTGCGCCCCAGCTCCCCGGACGCGCCGGTGACGAGGGCGAGCTTGTCGGTCAGGTCGATGGTCAGCATGGTGGGTACCTCCTTGGTGTCATTCAGTGTCACTGTTGTCATTTGTTGGAAGAAGAGACGTCCCCCGCGAGAAAGCGCCAGGGCATCGACAGCCACGGCTCCCCCGCGTACCCGATGCCGACGCGGGGCGCGGTCAGGATGGGCGGACGGGCGCCGTCGTCCTCGAACCAGAGGACATCGCCCGTGATGGCGAGGCCGTTTTGCGTGCGGTCGATCTGGAGCGCCTTGGTCAGGCGGCCGGGGCCGGGGGTCGTGTACCCCGCACGGAGCAGGACGCCCTGCGGCGCCTCGGCCGCGCCGGTGATGACGTTCGCGAGGGAATGGATGCCGTAGCAGAGGTAGACGTAGACCGTCCCGCCCTCGCGCCAGAGCATCGAATTGCGCGGTGTACGGCCCTTATGGGCGTGACAGGCCTCGTCCTCGGTGCCGCGGTAGGCCTCGGTCTCGGCGATGCGCTCGCGCAGCTCCGTCCCGTCCGGGAGACGGTGGACGAGGACCTTCCCCACGAGCGCCGGGGCGACCGTGAGGCAGTCTCGCTGAAAAAACGCCGCATCGAGCCGTCTCACCGGACTGCCGTTCACAGCTCCTCCCGGAGCGCCTCACAGAGGGCGGTGTCCGGCTTGACGTAGAGGGTCTGCTGGTCGGTGAAGATGACCATGCCCGGCTTGGCGCCGGCGGGCTTTTTGACATGGCGTACCTGCGTGAAGTCGACCGGCACCTGCGCGGATTCGCGGGCGTGGCTGTGGTACGCCGCGAGCATCGCCGCCTCCCGGATGGCCGTCTCGGACGGCTCTGCGCCCTCGGTCACGAGGATGACGTGCGAGCCGGGGATGTTCTGGGTGTGGAGCCAAATGTCGGAGCGGGCGGCCTGCTTGAGGGTGAGCTGGTCGTTCTGGCGGTTGTTGCGCCCCACGAGGATCGGGAAGCCGTCCGACGAGCGGTAGCAGAGGGGCGGGAGCTGCTTGGGGGGCTTCTGCTTTTGGCCGCGCGTGCGGACATAGCCCTGCTGCGCCAGCTCCTCGCGGAGCAAAAGCAGCTCCTGCTCGGTGTCCGCGCGGCTCAGCACATCGAACACGCTCTCGAGGTAGGCCAGCTCCGCCTCGCCCTGCGCGATCTGCTCGGCGAGCTTTTCCTTGGCGGTCACGGCCTTGCGGTAGAGCGTGTAGTAGCGCTGGGCGTTCTGCGCCGGGGTGAGCTGCTTTTGCAGCGGGATGGTCACGGTCGGGGCGCCGTCCTCATAAAAGTCCTCCAAAACGGCCGATGCATCGCCCTTTTCCAGACGGTACAGATTGGCCGAGAGCAGGTCGCCATAGCGCTTGTCCTGCTCCATGCGGTCGGTCTCGGCGAGCTCCTGACGCTGGTTCTCGAGCTTGCGGGTGACGCGCTGTGTCCGCGTGACGATCAGCTTGAACAGGTCGGCGGCACGCTGCTTCATCCGTGCGCGGAGGTCGCGCTCGGTGTAGAACGCGTCGAGCGCCGCGCTCGCGCCGCTGCACGGCCGCACGACCATCAGCGCCCCGTACTGCTGGGGACGCAGGAAGGTGTAGTCCTTGAGGACACCGTCCGTGGTCGTGAGGATGGAGAAGCGGCAGTCGTCCTCCCGGAGCATCCGCGCGGTCTCGTGGATGATGAAGAGGAGGCGGTCGGTCTGGTCCTGCGTGAGGGCGCGGCTGCGCACGCCGTCCCGGCAGACGAACCACGCCCACTCCCGCGCCAGCAGCGGCGAGACGCCCTCGAACAGGCTCACGAGCACCTTCGAGAGCTCGCCGTCCGGGGCGAGGAGAAGGGCGCTGACGATCGTGTCGTCAGGCGCCTCGAGGAAGTTGAGACGGCGCGCGCGGTGGGGCATCTCATAGGGGAACCCCGGCAGCAGGACGCGCTCGCGGGTGACGTCGGCATTGCGCTTGAGGCTGTCGATGACCTTGCCGTCCCTGCCGATGAGGATGCAGTTGGAATACCGCCCCATGACCTCGCAGGCGAGGGTCAGGCGGACGCTGTCGCCGAGCTCGTCGATGCAGTCGAAGTCAAGGAAGAGGATGCGCTCGAGGCCGTCCTGCCGCACGTCGACGAGTCGTCCGCCCCCGAGGTGCTTGCGCAGGAGCATGCAGAACATCGGCGGCGCGGCGGGGTTTTCGATGGCCGCCTCGGTCAGATGGACGCGCGCGCTGTCGCCGGAGATGCAGATGAGCACGCGTGCCGTCCCCTCGCGGCTGCGCAGGTGGAGGACGATCTCGTCCTTCGAGGGCTGGTGGATCTTGTCCGCGCGGGCGCCGATGAACGGCAGCAGCTCGCGGCGGACGGTGTAGAGATAGGCGCCGTCAAATGCCATAGGGGCCTCCTTCGTGTACGTTGTGCTTCAAAATATCCCCATCTATCGTCATTGCCAGGATGCCTTCGCGAGGCCGTCCTGGTAGGTATAGGTCATGGAGATGTCGTAGTCCTCGTAGCCGGACTCATTGCCCCAGGTGTATGCGGCCGGGGGCGTGTTCTTGACGAGCGTGCGCAGCGCCTTGACGGCGGCCTCGACGTCCGGGTCGGGCTCGTCATCGTCGCCCATCGGCACCGGCGCACAGATCGAGGGTCCCGCGGCGCCGTGGTAGATCTCGAGGACGATGACCTGCCCGTCCGCGTCCTCGGCGGCGAGGTCGTAGCAATAAAAATCCTCATACAGCGCCGGGTCGTCCGGCTCGCCGAACACGGCCCAGATCCGGCCGAGCATCAGGGCATAGTCGCCCTCATTGGCGCCGTCCTTACAAAGGGCGCTGTGGAACGCGTAGCCGCCCGGATGGTCGCTCTCATAGGCATCCGCGGCCTCCCACCAGGCATCGTGATCGACCCGGGTGAACGTGTAGCCCAGGTCCTCGGGCAGATGCTCCTTGCCGGGATGATACTCCGCGGTCTGCTGCGGCGCGGGGACGGGCTCGATCGGCTGCATGGCGCACCCCGTCATGGCGACGGCCAGCGCCAGCACAGTCACGGCGCGGCGCATGGGGCATCCTCCTTCTCATAGACCAGCACCTCGAACGCCGCGAGCGTCTCGAGGGACGTGAGCGCGTCGAGGCGGGCGCGGTCGGCGGGGCTGGTGCGGTAGGCATAGGGGGTCATGCCGAAGAGGTCGGCGATGGCCTGGGGCGTGTCGAGCGAGATCATCCGCGATGTCTCGCGCTTTTCGAGGAATTTGAATCCCTCGAGCGCCGTGTCGTGGAGCTCGTTCTCATAGGGATGCTCGTAGACGGCGCATTTCAGCTCCCAAAGGTGCCGTGCGGCGGGGACGGCGAGGATGAGCCGTCCGCCGGGACGCAGGACGCGCCGGAACTCCTCCCCGCAGTACGGCGCGAACACGCTCATGACCGCGTCGCAGGACGCCGTCTGCACCGGCATGTGGAAGACGCTCGCGACCGCATACGCCGCGGACTTGTCGGCGCGGGCGGCGAGGTCGGCGGCGGTCTTGGAGATGTCGATGCCGAAGACGGTCAGGTCGGGACGCGCGGCGTGGATACCCTTGGTGTACCACCCCTCACCGCACCCGGCATCGAGCAGGACGGCGCCCTGCGGGAGCGCGGCGGCGGCGTCCTGGAGAGTCTCCAAAAGATGCGCATAATGGCCGTTTTCTAGGAAACGGCGGCGGGAACGCACCATCTCGGGGTCGTCCCCGGGGACGGCGGAGCGCTTGCGGCTCGCGGGGAGCAGGTGGACGTAGCCGCTGCGGGCGGCGTCGAAGCTATGGCGTGCGGGGCAGCGGAGCGTGCGCGCATCCCACGCGAGGGGGGCGCCGCAGACCGGGCACATCCAGATCGTCTCAGACATACTGCACCGGATCCCCCTCGACGAACTCCGTCACCGACAGGCCGGGGAACGCGCTGCGGAGCCTTTCCGCGAGGTACGGCACGGCGATGACCTCGGTGTGGTAATGGCCGCAGTCGATCAGGCCCATGCGGAGGGACTGCGCGGCGTACCAGCGGTCATGCTTGACATCGCCGGTCAGGAGGCAGTCGCAGTCGCCGGCGCACCCCTCGAGCATCGAGGACCCCGCCCCCGAGCAGATGCCGAGGCGCTTGACGGGATGTGTCGTATCCCCGCCGAATCGGACGCTCGTGCATCCGAGGACGCGCTTGGCGGCGGCGGCGATGTCGGCGGTGTACATCTCCTGTGTCAGGGTGAGGATGCGGCCGCAGCCGTCCGGCTCGAGGAGGTCGCTCCCCTCGGCGCACGGCAGGACGGTGCGCAGGCGGTCGGCGAGGAGGTCGTTGATGCCGCCGGGGGCGATGTCGAGGGGCGTGTGGCAGCAGACGGCGCCGATGCCCTTCGCAGCGAGCTGGTAGGGCACGCTCTCCGCGGTCAGCGTGCGGATCGGCTGGAAGATGATCGGGTGGTGCGCCACGATGGCGTTGCACCCGGTCTCAGACGCGCGCGCCACCGCCGCCGGCGACACGTCCAGCGAGACGAGGACGCCCGTGATCTGGCCGCGCGGGTCGCCGACCAGCAGGCCGGAATTGTCCCATTTTTCCTGCGTTGCGAAAGGGGCGAAGCTGTCGATGCAGCTTCGGATGTCTTGCAGAGTCATGTCTCGTCCTCCTTTAATAGACGTGCCAGCGCCGCGACGTCGGCCTCGACCGCCTCATCGGGGGCGCCGGTGTCGCGGATGCACTTGGCTTTTTTGACCAGTATGTCGTACCAGCGTTCACAGTACGCGCGGCCGTCCGTGTCCGTGAGGTCCATCCTCCCGAACCAGACCTCCCCTGCCTCGGGGACATGCGGCGTGCCGTCCTTCCGAACGGACATCACGGCATACAGGAACCGCCCGTCGCGGACGCAGTGCTCCGTCTCGGTCGAAAAGCCCTGTTCTGCGAGCCATCGGCGCAGGACGTCTGCGCGGGTCATCGGCTGCAGCACGAGGCGGATGCCCTCGAGCGGCCAGAGGCAGGTCTCGAGGATGTGGACGATGGTCTCCCCGCCCATCCCCGCGATGATGATGTCGGTCAGTCCCTCACACGGGACGTTCACGAGGCCGTCGGAGAGGATCGTGCGGATGCTCCCCTCCAGGCCGTGCGCCTCGATGGTACGCCGGGCGCTTTGCAGCGGGCCCTCGCCGATGTCCGCCGCGATGGCCGCCTCCGCCGTCCCCTGCTCGAGCAGGTACACCGGCAGCTTCGCATGATCCGTCCCCACGTCACACACATGCGCCCCCGGACGGATCATCGCGGCGCACGCGAGCAGTCTTGCTCCGAGCATAGGTCTTTCCTTTCAGTGAGGGCATTGTTCACTCATAGAAAACAGCGCCTGACAAGCCATGGATCATAAAAAACGGGGCATGACAAGTCATGCCCCGTCTACGTTCACTGATCCAGCAGTGCGTTGAGCTCGGCCACGAGGGCATCGGCGTCGACGCCGTGTACCATGCAGGCCTCCTCGATGGTCTCGCCGCGGGACGCAGGGCATCCCAGGCAGTGCATCCCGATGCCAAGGAACACCGGCGCTGTGCGCTCCAAGTCCTCGTCGAGGATGTCACCGATCACAGTCTCTTTGCTGACTTTCATCCTCAAAGACCTCTGCGATCACTCGTCACGCATCTTTGCGAAGCACTCGCTGCAATATACCGGTCTGTCCTCGCGGGGCTGGAACGGTACGCGTGCCTCGCCGCCGCAGCCGGCACATACAGCCGTGAACATCTCACGGGTGGTGCGATTCTTGCGGGCGTTGCGGCAGTCCTTGCAGCGCTGCGGCTCATGCTCGAAGCCCTTCTCTGCGTAGAACTCCTGCTCGCCGGCGGTGAAGATGAAATCCTGTCCGCAGTCTCTGCACTTGATCGTCTTGTCTGTGTACATAATGGTTTACCTCACTTTGAGAAAATGGTTTGGGACTTTGGACGGATCGAGACCGACACCTTTGACCTATATGATCTGTGCCAGGTGCCGCCGGGCATGCCCGACAGTGCAGGAACAAAAAATATACGAACAACGCTCTGAGTTAAGCTACAAGCCCTTTGTCTATCGCAGTCCCCCCTCGCGGAGGACGAACGAACTGGAATGTCGGAGAGCCTTAGCCCTCCTGGTCGCGCACGGCACGCATCTTGCGGCGTACCCTTTGCATCGTGCTGTCGACGGCCTTGACGGTCATCCCCAGCTTATCGGCGGTCTCCTGGTAGGTCAGGCCGTCCAGGATGGTCTCCAGGACTGCCCACTCCCGGTCGGAGAGCAGCGCCATGACACGCATCCGTCTCTCGGCGAACGCCTCCTTGTCGGCCAAAATGGTCTCCGGCGTCTCGGGATCGGCCAGCTTGCCCTGTGCGTCCATGGCTGCGATCAGCTCGTCATCCGGGACGTCGCTGCGGCGCTCCCGACGCGCGTGATCCTCCATGCGATGCACGATACAGGTCTGTGCATAGGCCGCGAACGTCTTCCCCGGCCGCTCCTCATAGAGCGGGATGGCATAGACGAGCGCGATCAGTCCCTCCTGGAGATAGTCCTCACGATCGGCCGCCGACCCGCCCGCGAACCGCGCGGCATGGTAGCGGATGAGACCGAAAAACCGTCCGATCAGCTCGCTCTGTGCATCGGCCGAGAACCGCGCGAGCCGCGCGAGCTCCTCATCGGAGCGCTCGGACAGCGCACGGGGGACACTCATACGGCGCCCTCTGCCGTTTTGCACCAGGCGGCACGTCCCTGCGAGAACAGGTCGCCGCCCGCGGCGTCATTGCAGACCACCAGCGGCAGGTCCTCCACATAAAGACGCTTCACGGATTCGCACCCCAGGTCCTCGAAAGCGATGACCTCGAGCGACTTGATGCAGCGGGACACGAGCGCGCCCGCGCCCCCCACGGCACACAGATACACCGCCCCATTCCGGGCAACGGCGTCCTGCACGGCCTTGCTGCGCTCGCCCTTGCCGATCATCCCGGCGAGGCCGAGATCCAGCAGTCGAGGCGCATAGGGGTCCATACGGCCGGACGTGGTCGGGCCGCATGAGCCGATGACCTTCCCCGGCGGGGCCGGGGTCGGGCCGGCGTAGTATATCACCGCACCCTCGATGGGAAAGGGGGTGGGCTCACCTGCATCGAGCAGGGCGGAGATGCGCTTATGGGCAGCATCCCGCGCAGTATAGACGGTCCCAGTCAGCAGGATCTTCTCCCCGACCCGCAGGCCGGCGGACTTCAGCTCCTCTGTGCGGACCCGACGCGGTGCCTCTGGCATGGCGTCACTGATCATCCGAAACGGATGCCTCGGCCTCCTTGATGAGGTCGCTCATGTTGAAGAACGCAGCGCCGCCCTTCTTGGGCTTGTTCATCGCAGCGGCATCCTTCTCCATGCTGCGGAGGACGTCGTCCTCCTTGGCCATGGCATCGAAATCGTCAAGGATGGAATTGGCGAAATTATCCGAAGAGCCGGGCTTCTTCTCGTCTCTGCGGGCAGCCGGACGGGGCGCTTCCACAACAGGCACAGCAGGCGCAGCCGCGTTCATGACGGCCTCCATGCGCTCCTCGTCGACCTTGGTGTTCTCCTCCACGCTCTGACGCGCCTCGGAGAGGATGCTCTTGGACGTGCTGATGCGGTCCTCGAGCTTCTTGGTCGCGGTCTGCATGAGCTCGGCGATCTGCTCCATGCTCTTCTCGAAGCCCTCGAGCTCGATGTTCAGCATCGAGTGAACGGTCGCGGTCAGCTCGCGGACCTTAGCCTCCTGCTCAACAGCGTCCTTCTTGATCTGGACGGACTCCTCCTCGGCCTTGGTCTTGGCGGTGGTGAGGATGGTGTCGGCCTCGGCATTGGCGTTCGCGGAGCGCTCCTCGGCGTCCTTCAGCAGGCGCTCTGCCTCGGCAGTCGCGTCCTCGACGGTCTTCTTGGCCTGGGCATCGGCCTCCTCGATGGTGGCCTTCGCCTGGGCATCGGCCTCCTCGACGGTCGTCTTGGCCTTCGCATCAGCCTCCTCGACGGTCTTCTTCGCCTTCTCCTCGGCCTCACGGGTCATCCTGTCGGCGACCTTCCTGGCCTCGACAACGACCTGGTTGGCGTTCTTCTGCGCCTCTGCGTACAGCGCGCTCATATCGAACTGCGGAGCAAAGGCAGGTGCCTCATCGGCCTTGCTCTCGAGCTCCGCCACGCGGTCCTCGAGCTCGCGCTTTTCCTTCTCAAAGGCGGCCTTCGCGTCCTCGAGGGCCTTATTTGCCTCCTCGAGCGCAGTCTTGGTGGAATCTGCGTCCTCGGAGAACTTCTTAGCCTCCTCGAGCTTCGCGGTGAGATCCTCGATCTGGGCATCCTTGGCGAACATCTCCGCCTGGAGATTGGACATCTCAGCGGTGACAGCGTTCAGCTCCTGTGCGGCCTCTGCGGACGCGCCATTCTGCTGCTCGGCACGCTCGAGCGCCTCATCCTTCGCAGTCAGCACGTTGCGCAGCTCATCGAGCTCCTCGTTCAGATCGGCGACCTCGTTGCGGAGCTCGCTGATGATCTTCTCGTCGGCGCTACTGGTGTTCTCCTGCGCCTGCTGGAGGAGCTGCTTCATGCGCTGGGCATCCGAAGCACGCTGGTCGCGCTCGGCCTTGAGCGCCTGGGCGAGCTGGGCTGCCTTATCATTCGCGGCCTGGAGCTGGGAAGCAGCGTCCTGGACGCTCTTCTCGGCACTGTCCGCTCTCTTCTTGGCTTCCTCGGCCTCCTGCTTGTAGGACTCGACCAATTTGGACTCCGCCTTGTCGCCAGCCGCCTGCGCCTCTTCCAGCTCTTTCTCCAGCTCATCGATCTTCGAGTTGAGCTCGCCGAGATAGGTCATGACGGACTCTTTCTCAAGACCGCCGAACTTTGCGGGTTTCAGGATCCCGCCCGGGATATCTGCCATAGTGATCGCTCCTTTTTTGCAGGGCACGGGACCTGCGGCTACTGCACAGCCCTCCCGTGGCCGTTATCATTATTGTTATTATACCACATAATTTTACAGTTTGCAATAGAGCGACCGTAGAATTCCATTCCTGATTTTTGTGAAGATCGCCCAGATCTGTCTGACCGCATCGCGGAATGATGGTCATAAGCATAAGATCCCGCCCGATACGCGACCGGGCGGGATGCTATCGTGTTCGTTCTGGGAGACTGAGATCAGTTGTTGCCGAGGATGTTGAAGATCTCGGTCATATCCACGTCATTGGTGACGGGACGGCGCTGGGTGGGCTCGCTGTAATCCATCTTGCCATCGAGCAGCGGATTGCTGATCGGGATGGGATCCTGGGCGATGTCGGCGAAGGTCGGCACCGGGCCGGGCATCGGCGGCGCAACGTCCTGGACGGGCATCGGGGCCGGAGCCGGTGCAGGTGCAGGTGCGGGTGCAGGTGCGTGCGGCAGCTCCTGCTTGGGAACGAAGGCCTCGTTCTTGGCAGGTGCGGGCGTATCGGAGAAGTCGGCGGCGATGACGGTGATGGTCATCTCGTCCTGCATGTCCTCCTTGAAGGCGGCACCGAAGATGAACTGTACCTCAGGCGCAGCGGCCTCGGTGATCATCTTGGACGCAGTATCGACATCGGAAGCAAGGGTATCCTCGGACATCGCGATGTTGATGAGCAGGCGCTTCGCCCCTGCGATCGAGGTCTCGAGCAGCGGGCTGGAGATGACGGCCTTGGCGGCATCGACAGCCTTGTCCTTGCCCTCGCCGTGGCCGATGGCCATGTGGGCATAGCCGGCGCCCTTCATCGTGGACGAAACATCGGCGAAGTCGAGGTTGATGTAGCCCTCCTCGACGATCAGGTCGGCGATGCTCTTGACACCAGTCTTGAGGATGCCGTCGGAGAGCGCGAAGGACTCCTTCATGGTCAGCGGCTTCTCGAGGCCGACGAGCAGGCGCTCGTTCGGGATCACGATCAGCGAATCGACGTATTTCTTGAGCTCCTCGATGCCGGCCTCTGCCTGCGCCATCTTCTGCTCACGCTCGAAGGCGAAAGGCTTGGTCACGACGGCGACGGTCAGGATGCCCATCTCCTGGGCGGCCTTGGCGACGATGGGAGCCGCACCGGTGCCGGTGCCGCCGCCCATGCCGGCGGTGATGAAGACCATGTCCGCGCCCTTGAGCGCGGCCTCGATCTCCTCGAGGTTCTCCTCGGCGCTGTGCTGGCCGATCTCGGGCTTATTGCCGGCGCCGCGGCCCTTGGTGAGCTTCGCGCCGATCTGGATGCGGGTAGCGGCCTTGGAATTCTTCAGGGCCTTCGCATCGGTGTTGATGGTCACATATTCAATGTCGCTGACATCGGAATCGACCATGCAGTTGAGCGCATTGCCGCCGCCGCCGCCGACACCGATGACCTTGATGTTCACGTCCGGTTCATACGTATCCTCATAGATGAAGTCGGTCATTGCTTTTCCTCCTAGGTGAGCGATTGTGAGCTGATATGATCCTGTCTGATCTTGCGCGATGCTGCTCCAAAATGACGTGGCATCGCGGTCATACCGCCATTCTGTCCCCGAAAGGGCATAGCGGTCCTACATTGACATATTTCGAGACATTATTATTTTAACACATCCCGCAGCCTTTTTCAATACCCTTTTCGTAAAAAAAGCATTTTTATGCTTTTCCACAACTCTCCCGCTCTGTTTTTTATCGTTTTTAACAAAAATGTACAGTAAATTTATCCTGATCCACCAAGATCATCCCTCGTCGCCGAGGCCCTCGTCGATGGGCGGTAGCTCGTCCTCGGGATGGGCGACGGTCTCCTCCTCGGTGCCGTCACCGTCCTCGGCCGCCTCGGTGGCCTTGGGCTTGCCCTTGTCCTTCTCCGCGGCGTTCGCGGCGGCGATGGCCTTCTGGGTGGCCTCGTAGTCCGCCTTATTGCGGAAGGAGCACTGGTTCGACCCGATCATCACCAGGTAGCCCTCCTTGTCCGCGGGCAGCTCGGAGATGACCTGCTCGGCGAAGCTGATCTTGTAGTCGATCTCGCTCCAGTTGCCCATGTCGAAGACGATCCGATGGTCGAGGTCGACCATGATGTCGGCCAGATCTGTCATGTCCACGCCCACGATCGGGACGGTCAGGCCGCCCTCGTAGATGATGTCGCGGAAGGCATTGAAGACCTTGTCGTAGCGCTCCTCCTTGGCCTTGACCTGGCAGCCGGGAGTGGTCTCCTCGGGCTGGTAGCCGGTGATCTTGACGAGGCCGTCGACGGGATCCATCGTGTCGTCGAGGATCCGCCCGTGCTCACTGACGACGAGCGTGCCGAAGTCGTACATCACATTATAGGCCGGCGTACACTTCTGCACGCGGATCTCGAGGGTGTTCGGGAACTGGCGGTCGATCTCGATCTCCTCGACGTAGATGAGCTGCGCCAGTGCCCGCTCCCGCGCCGCCTTGGTGTCCAGGCGGATCATGTTGTCGCCCAGCTCGATGCCGGTGGCGGTGACGATGTCCTCGGCGTGGTAGTTCTCGGCGTTGCCGGTGACGCGGATGGTCTTGATGTTGAAGAACAGCGTCATGCACAGCGCCACGATGACCGACAGCGCCAGCACGATGATCATGACCACATAGAGCGACCGCCCGCGCTTGCGGCGGCGGCTCCTTCGGCTGTTCGTTTCATGTGGGATACTGGTCTTCTCTACGTCTCTCACGGTGATCCTCCATCCTTTTGTTGCCTAGTTCTAGCCTTTTTTCTTCTGTTTCAGATACGAACGATGTCCGCCCCGACGCTGCGCAGCACCTGCTCGGGGCTGTCGTAGCCGCGGTCGATGTGGCGGATGTCGGTCAGCACGGTCTCGCCCTGCGCGGCGAGGGCGGCCGTCAGCATGGCGGCACCGCCGCGCAGGTCGGTCGCTGCCACCTGCGCACCGTGCAGCGTGACCGGGCCGCGGATGACGGCCGCACGTCCCACGATGCGGATGTCCGCGCCCATCTTCACGAGCGCGTCCACATGGCGGAAGCGGTCGGAGAAGACCGTCTCCTCGATGACGGACGCTCCGTCCGCCAGACACAGCGGCACGGTCACGACCGCCTGGGCATCCGTCGGGAAGCCCGGGTAGGGCATCGTGCGGATGTCCCGCACGGCGCGCAGGGGGCATCCGCCGTAGACGGTCAGGCTGTCCTGCCCGCGTTTGCAGCGGCATCCCATCTCCTCGAAGACGTCGAGGACGCTCTCGAGGCTCGCGGCGTCGGTGCCGGCCAGGCGGAGCCGTCCGCCGGTCGCGGCCGCGGCTGCGAGCCATGTGGCCGTCACGATGCGGTCGGGCATGATCCGATGGGTGCAGCCGGTGAGGGACGGGACGCCCTCCACGCGGATCGTGCTGCATCCCGCGCCCTCGATGCGGGCGCCGCAGCCGTTCAGATAGGCCGCAAGGTCCATGATCTCCGGCTCGCGGGCGGCATTCGTGATGACGGTCTCGCCCTTGGCCATGACGGCGGCGAGGAGGATGTTCTCGGTCGCCCCCACGCTCGGGAGCGCGAGATGGATCCTCGCGCCGTGCAGGCCGCCGGGGGCGGTGCAGCGCAGGATGCCATCCTCCTCACGGATGCGCACGCCCATGCGGCGCAGCGCGGCGAGGTGCAGGTCGATGGGCCGCGGCCCCAGCTCACATCCGCCCGGATAGCCGAGGCTGCACGTCCCCATGCGCCCCAGCATCGCGCCCATGAAGATGATCGACGAGCGCATCTCCTGCATGAGCCCCTCCGGGACGGCGGCGGCAGTCGGGGCATCCGCGCAGATGACGGCGGACGTCCCCTCGAGGCGGCAGCGGCATCCCAGGCTCCCCAGGATGCGGCACGCCGCGTACACGTCCGAGAGGCGCGGACAGTTCTCCAGCACGCTCTCGCCTTTGCAGAGCAGCGCGGCGGACAGGATGGGCAGTGCGCTGTTCTTCGCGCCCTGCACGGTGATCTCTCCCTCGAGCCGCTTGCCGCCGTGGATGACGAATCTCTGCATGTTCCCCCACTCCTTTCATACCACATCGTATGAAAGAACGCAGGGATGGGTGAATCACCGCTTGATCTGCATCAGCTTCTCGATGACGCTCCAGATGCGCGCGTCCGTGTCGGTGACGGCGAGGGACGCGGCGTTCTGCGCCATGCTGCGGAGCTTGTCGCGGTCGTCGTAGAGGGCCTTGATGCGGGCGATCATGTCGTTGTTGTCGAGGTCCTTCTGCTCGATGACCTCGGCCGCACCGGCACGGGCGAGCACCATGGCGTTGTGGTACTGGTGGTTGCCCGCCACGATCGGCGACGGGATCAGGATCGAGGGCTTGCCCAGCGCCTCGAGCTCCGCGAGCGCGTTCGCGCCGGAACGGCAGACCACGAGGTCGGCGGCCGCCATGCAGGTGTCCATGTCGTTGATGTACTCCGTGATGCGGATGCGCTCGCTCGTCATGGGGATGTTGTAGACGTCCATCTTCTGCGGGAAGGTGTCGCGTCCCATGCCGCCGTAGCCGTGGAGATGGTTGATCGGCAGCTTGTTGGACGTGTGCCAGCGCAGCACCTCGGCCATGGACTCATTGATCGCGCCCGCGCCGAGGCTGCCGCCGAAGGACAGGATCGTGAAGGCGTCATCAAAGCCCAGCTCCGCGCGTGCCTGCTCGCGGGTCTTGTGGAAAAGTGCCTCACGGACGGGCAGGCCGGTGACGGTGTACTGGATGCCGTCCTCGAAGTGCTCGAGCGCGTCCTCCACCGTCAGCATCACATGGTCGACCTCCTTGGCGAGGAGACGGTTGGTGACGCCGGGATAGGCGTTCTGCTCATGGATGGCCGTGGGGACGCCCATCTTCGCCGCCATGCGGATGACAGGACCGGCGACATAGCCGCCCGTGCCGATGGCGATGTCCGGCGAAAAGTCCCGGACGATCTGCTTGGCGCGTGCGCCCGAGAAGGCCAGGTACCAGAGCGCCTTCACGTTCCGGCCGATGTTCTCGGGGGTGAAGCTGCGCTGGAACCCCTCCACGCGGATGAACTCGATGGGGTAGCCCGCCTGGGGGATGAGCTGCGCCTCCATATGGTTCGGCGTGCCGGCGAAGAGGAACTGCGCGTCCGGCACATGTGCCTTGATGATACCGGCGATGGCGAGGGCGGGGTTGATGTGCCCGCCGGTGCCGCCGCCTGCAAGGAGTACTTTCATAAACGATGCTCCCTTTCTAGGTGTGGTAGATGAGACAGATCACGCCTCGCGGGGGTACTCCCCCTCGATCGTGCCGACCTGCACGCGCTCCACGGGCTTGACGACCTCGCGGGAGCGGGAGATGTTGAGCACGATGCCCATTTGCGTGAGCTGCATGATGAGGGCCGTGCCGCCGTAGCTGAAGAACGGCAGGCTGATGCCCGTGTTCGGGACGAGGCCGCTGACGACCGCGATGTTGATGAACGCCTGGAGCCCGATCTGGAGCGTGAAGCCGATGGCCACGAGCATCCCGAAGCGGTCCTTGCTGTGGATGGCGATGTGGAAGCCCTGTGCCACGAGGAGCACGAAGAGCAGGATCACCATGACGGCGCCGAAGAAGCCCAGCTCCTCGCAGACGATCGAGAACACGAAGTCGTTCTCCGCCTCGGGGAGGTAGATATACTTCTGGCGGGACTCGCCCAGGCCCAGACCGAACAGGCCGCCCGAGCCGATGGCGATCAGCGACTGGCGGGTCTGCCAGGTGCCGGCCTCGTCAGGGCTGTTGAAGGGGTCGAGCCAGGTGTTGATGCGCGTCTCGAAGTAGCTGACGCCGCGCGATGTCATCAGGTAGATGATGAGACCGACCAGCAAGACAGCGCCGATGGCGCCGACGATGTCGATGTGCCACCACTTCGCCCCGCCCACGAACATGAGCGTCACGCCGATCAGGATGATGAGCAGCGAGCAGGACAGATGCGGCTCGAGCATCAGCAGTCCCACCACGAACACCAGCAGGAACGCGAAGGGCAGCGTGCCGACCGTGAACTTCTTCATGCGGTCGAAGTTCTGGTCGATCAGGAACGCGAAGATGATGACCACCGCGAACTTGGCCAGCTCCGATGGCTGGAAGGTCGTGAACGGGAGCTTGATCCAGCGCTTACATCCCGTATCGAGGTCCGTACCGATGAACAGCACCAGCAAGAGCAGCGCGAGCGCGCCGATGTACGCGCCGAATGCCACGATCCGTTTTTGGAAGAAGTGGTAGTCCACGAAGCTCATCGCGACCATCGCGATCAGGCCCACGCCCGCGAAGATGGCCTGACGGAGCGCGTAGAAATAGCCCGCCTTGCCCTCGTTGATGGCGATCGCGTAGCTCGCCGAGAACATCATGACCAGGCCGATTCCCAGCAGGATCAGCACGGTCAGGCCGAAGGTCAGGTCGGTGGGGCCTACGCGGACGCGGATCGGCGCCTGCTCCTTCTTGGCGGCGCGGGCGGCGCGGCGGGGCACCTTCTTTTTTCGCAAAGCCATTGTTTGCCTCCATTCTGAGGGGATGCGTCACCGGCACGCGATGACGGCGAGGATGCCTGCGGCGGCTGCGAAGGCGGCCAGCAGGGCGATGCGATGGAGCGGCGGCGTGCCGTTCTTCTCCATCATATTTAAAAGAGTCTGTTTTTTGAAGACGAGCGGGAGGGCGTTCACGGCCGGAAATGCGGCGATGAGCGCGGGGACGGTCCATCCGGCCGTCTGCCAGACCATGACCGCCGCCATCGGCACCGCGCTCCCGAGGAGATAGCTCCCCACGCGCCCGAGGCGGCATTTGGCCGGGTGCAGCACCCAGACCATGCTCCCGATCGCCGCCCCTGCGGCGGCCTGTGCGTAGAGCGCCGGGAGCAGCGTCCCGACCTGCATCAGCGCCACGGCCAGCGGCAGCAGGAGCGCCGCGCTCACCGTGACGGTGGTGCCGTCACATTCGCGGTCGAGTCCCTGCATCAGGTACCAGATGACCGCGATATAGGCGGAATACAAAAGGTCCGGCGTCGTCGTGACGATGTACTGGAGCGCCGTCGTCACGAGTGCGACCGCCAGCATCTGCCAGATGCCCCAGACCCGCCGGATCAGGCGTCCGCGGATCGACATGCTGTCCACGACGATCCCCGCGCCCGCGAGCAGCGCACCGTGCGCCGTACACAGGAGCAGCATCCGCAGCTCCGTGCCATACTGCCGCTCCGGCAGATCCGGCACGAAGAGCGAAAAGCCGATCACGACCCCCGCCAGCGTGCCGAACAGCACCAGCAGACCGCCCATCGTCGGGCGGCGGCGGACGGGGGCGGTGTCCTCCTGGCCGTCCTTATGCTGTGTGTCTTTCGTGTTCGGCTCCGGCTCGAACAGACGGAGCCTCTCGAGGAACGGGATCAGGGCGATCCCCATGATCCCGGCGGCCAGTCCCGCCCCGAGCGCGGCGGCGAGCTGGACCCAGACGGACATCACGCGTCCCCGTAGACTGCCTCGATGACCTCCTCCAGGTGCATGCCGTGGCTCGCCTTGAAGAGCACGGTGTCGCCCGGCTCCGTGACGTTCAGGAGCTTCGCGATCAGCTCCTCACGGCTCTCGGTACACCAGAACTCCGTGGACGTGCCGACGTGGGAGGCGATGCGGCGGGCGGCGGGGCCGTAGCAGAGCAGCAGGTCGATGCCCGCGTCCGCGACCATGCGGCCGACGCTCGCGTGGAGGGTGTCGCTCATGTCGCCGAGCTCGAGCATGTCGCCGAGCACCGCGATGCGCTTGCCCTCGCACTGCCAGTTCCCCAGGACGTTCAGCGCGGCGCGCATGGAATCCGGGCTGGCGTTGTAGCAGTCTGCAATGACAGTCTGTCCGTTTTTCTGCTGGATATTCTGGCGGTCGCCCGTGGTGCGGAACTCGGCCAGGCCGCAGAGGATCTCCTGCGGCTCCATGCCGGTCAGCGTGCCCACGAGGAACGCCGCCAGCGCGTTCTTCACATTGTGGATGCCCACGGTCGGCAGCACAGCCAGCAGCGGGGCGGTGTCCTTCCGGCAGATCGTGAAGGTGGTCACGCCGTTCGATTCCTTGATCTCCTCTGCCCAGACGTCCGCGTCATTGCCCTCCGTGGAGAAGGTGTAGACGGGGCGGTCGAGCTTTTCCTTGAGGGGCGCGAGGAGACGGTCGTCCGCGGAGGTGACGAGGGGGGCGTCGTCCGCCATGCCCTCGAGCATCTCGAGCTTCGCCTGGAGGATGCCCTCCTGCGAGCCGAGGTTCTCGACATGCGAGAAGCCGATGTTCGTGATGACCGCGATGGTCGGCTCGGTGGCACGGCTCATGCGGGAGATCTCGCCGAAGTGGTTCATGCCCATCTCGATGACGGCGGCGCCGTGGCCGCGGGTCAGGCCGAGGAGGGTCTTCGGGCAGCCGATGACGTTATTGAGGTTCGCGGCCGTCTTCAGGGTGTGGTAGCGCTGGGAGAGGACGCAGGCGGTCAGCTCCTTGGTGGTCGTCTTGCCGACGCTGCCGGTAACGCCCACGACGGGGATGTCGAACATGCGGCGGTACTCATTGGCGATGTCCAAGAGCGCCTGCCCCGTGTCCGGGACGACGATGCAGGGATGGTCGCCCATCTGCTGCTCCGTGACGGCCGCGATGGCGCCACCCTCCATGGCGTTGCTGATGAAGGCGTGACCATCGAACTTGGCACCGCGCAGCGCCAGGAACAGACACCCCTCCGGGAGGTCACGGGTGTCCGTGGAGAGGGCGGTGATGTCGGCATGGACGGGGGTGGTCGTCCCCAGTCGTGCCGCGATCTTGTCGAGTGAGATGCTTTCCATTGCTTTGCTCCTTCCCCAGTATCACAGGGTCTTTAAGATGTCTGCGACGACCTCGCGCTCGTCGAAGTGCTTCTTCTCCGTGCCGAAGATCTGATAATCCTCGTGTCCCTTGCCCGCCAGGACGATGACGTCCCCGGGCTCCGCGGTGCGCATCGCGTGGGCGATGGCCTCGCGGCGGTCGATGACGGTGTCATAGGGGACGGCGCTGTCGGCCAGTCCCGCCAAAATGTCCCGGATGATGGCCTCGGGGTCCTCCGTGCGGGGGTTATCCGAGGTCACGATCAGCTTGTCGGCGAACTTGGCCGCCGCCTGCGCCATCAGCGGGCGCTTGGTGCGGTCGCGGTCGCCGCCGCAGCCGAAGAGGCACACGAGCCGCCCCTCCGTGTAGAGCTTGACGTTCTCGAGGATGTTCTCGATGGCGTCCGGGGTGTGGGCGTAGTCACAGATGACGGAGAAGTCGCGCCCCGTCGGGATGACCTCGCAGCGCCCGCGCACGCCCGGGCAGCTTTGCAGCGATTCGAGCATCCCCGGGACGGTCAGCTTCTCGTCGCCGAGGAGGCTGCACGCCGCGAAGGCCGCGGTCGCGTTGGCGATGTTGAAATAGCCGGTCATCCGCATGTCGATCTGGTAATAGCGGTCGTCCATGTGGTCGGCGGAGACGTGGAGCGTGAAGGACGCCCCGTCCGCGCGGACCTTGCCGGGGGCATAGGCGAAGGCCGGGACGTCGTCGTGTGCCTCCCTGCCGTAGCTGTACTTGCGGCAGGCCGTCTCCTTGAAGAGGCGGATGCCGTAGTCGTCATCGGTGTTGATGACGGCGGTGTCGCAGATGTCGAAGAGCATCCGCTTGGCCTCGTAATAGGCCTCCATGGTCTTGTGGTAGTCCAGGTGATCCTGGGTCAGGTTCGTGAAGACGGCGACGTCGAAATGCGTCGGGCCGATGCGCTTTTGCACGAGGCCGAAGCTCGAGACCTCCATGACCACATAGTCACACCCGGCCTCGTACATCCTGCGATACAGCTCGAAGAGCTCGAGGGTGACGGGGGTGGTGTTCTCGGTGTGGAGGATCTGGTCGCCGATCTCGTTCTGGATGGTGCCGATCAGGCCGACCTTGTGGCCGGCGGCGGTCAGCAGGTACTTGATGACGGTGGTGATGGTGGTCTTGCCGTTCGTGCCGGTCACGCCGATGAAGCGCATCTTCCGCTCCGGGTGGCCGCACCATGCGGCGCACAGGGCACCGTACTCCGCGCGCGTGTCCGGGACGACGATCTGACGGTCGCCGAGGCCGAGATCGTGGTCGCACACCACGGCGGCAGCGCCCTTTTCGAGCATGTCGGCGGCGGCGGTGTGGCCGTCGAAGCGCCCGCCCTTCACGCAGATGAAGAGCGCGCCGGGGATGACCCTGCGGGTGTCGTCCGTGATGAAGGTGATCTCAGGATCGTTCTGGGGCGCCGCGTGGCGTCCCTCGAGCAGTTCGGAAAGTCTCATGCTATCGCTCCCTTTCAATAGTCAAGCTTGGGGTCGGTCATCAGCCGGTCTGGTCATTGACAAGGTACGTCAGCTTGACGACCGTGCCGACCTCGACCTCCGTGCCCGGCTCGACGGACTGCTGCTCGACGAGCGCGTCCGTGCGGTCCTCGGAGGCACCGACGGTGACATAGTTCAGATCGAGATTCTTGAGCGCCTGGGTGGCGTCGTGTGCGGTGTAGCCGGTCAGATCCGGGACGGTGACGATCTTGGGCGCGTAGCCCTCCTCCGTGTAGAGGATGACCTTGCCCGAGGACGAGACGGTCGTGCTCGTCATCGGCGACTGCCCGACGACCGTTTTGCCCTCGCCCACGATCTCGCACTCGAGGTGGAGATCCTCCTCGATGGTCTTCTGCGCGATCTCGACATCGGCGTCGATCAGGCGCGGGATCGGGACGTCGAGCTTGGCGTACTGCTCGGCGGTGTACTCGGGATAGTAGCCCAGATGGTCGAGCGCGTCCTGCATGATGTTGCGGGCATAAGGCGCGGCGACCACAGAGCCGTAGTAGTTGATGTTCTTGTTCGGCTCGTCGGCCATGACGAGGATGACGAACTCCGGATCGTCGGCCGGTGCGAAGCAGGTGTAGGACGCGACATACTGCATGGTCTCTGCCGTGCGGTACTCGTCGAGCTTCTGGGACGTACCGGACTTGCCGCCGATGGCGTAGCCGTCGATATGGGCGTTCGAGCCCTCCTTGTCGTCGACGACGGCTTGGAGGAGCTTGCGCATCACGGCGCTCGTCTCCTCGGAGATGACCTGACGCTTGATGTTCGTGTCGTAGCTCTTGACGATGTTGCCGTCATTCGATATAATTTTATCGACTACGTGAGGCTCCACCAAGTACCCCCCATTGACTGCCGCGGCGATACCGCTTACCATCTGCATCGGCGTGAGTTTTGATGCTTGCCCGAAGCTCGACGTACACAGGTCGATGAGCATCATGTGGTCCTCATCATAATAGATGGAGCTGACCTCGCCGGGGAGGTCGATGCCGGTCTTCTCGCCGAGCCCGAAGGCCTCGAAGTAATGGCAGAACTTGTGGATGCCCAGCTTGCGGCCGACCTCGATGAAGGCCGGGTTGCAGGAATTCGTCAGTGCCTGGGAGAAGGTCTGCATGCCGTGGCCGGAGAGCAGGTGGCAGTGGATGGTCTCGCCGGAGATCTCGTAGGCACCGCTGCAATAGAAGCCGTCGTTCTGCCAGTCGATGGCCTTCTCCTCGATGGCGGCGGAGGCGGTGAAGATCTTGAAGACCGAGCCGGGGGTGTAGATCTCGGTGATGGCCTTGTTCTTCCACTGCTTCTCGCGGGCGTTGAGGTAGGCCTCCTGGTACTCCTCCTCGGGGAGGGCGGCAAGGGCGTTCGCGGTGCCCTCGTCATAGATGGCCGTGGGGTCGTTGAGGTCGAAGGACGGGTAGGTCGCCATCGCGTAGATCGCGCCGGTGTTCACGTTCATGATGATGCCGCAGGCGCGGTTGCGCACCTCGAACTTGGTACACATCTCCTCGAGGTTCTTCTCCACGGAATATTGCAGCGTGGGGTCGATCGTGAGGTAGAGCGAGGCGCCGTCCTGGGCGTCATAGGTCGAGGAATAGCGATAGGGCATCGTCCGGCCGTTGGCGTCCTTCGCGGAGGTCACGCGGCCGTTGACACCGGCGAGGTAGTCGTTGTAATACGCCTCGAGGCCGTACTGGCCGTCGTTGTCGCTGTTCGTGAAGCCGACCACCTGCGCGGCCAGCTCGTTCTGCGGGTAGTAGCGCTTGGAGTCCTGCTGGGTCGTGATGGACTCGATGCCCAGCTTCTCAAAATACGCCATCAGCTCGTCGGCCACGTTCTTCTCGACCTGGCTCTGGAGGACGTAATACTGCGTATCCTTCTCCATCGCCGTGAGGATGACGTCCTCCGTGATGCCGAGCTTGGTGGAGAGCAGGTGGACGATCTCGTCCTCGATCTGCTGGCGCGTCTTGACGATGGTCTTGGGCGGGAGGGTCTCACCGGCGTCCAGGATCGCCTGGCGCTCGTTCATGATCTCCTCGATCTTATCCATCTCCTTGCGGTAGTTCACCGGGTCGATGTATACCTTATATACGGTCGCGCTCCATGCGAGGGGCGCGCCGGTGCTGTCGTAGATGGCGCCGCGGCTCGCGGTGATCGTGCGGTTGGTGAAGTGGGTGTTGTTCGCCATCTCGGCGTATTCCTTGTGGTCACGGATGGTCAGCATCCCGACTCCGACGATGACCGCACCGACCATCAGCATCAGCGGTGTCATCACCCCGAACACCAGCCGCTTGTTCATCCCGGACGTCGGCTCATGGTCTGCATATCTCATGCTATCAACTCCTATCGCCCTTCCCGGGCGTGCGTGGCTCATTGGCGGCATCTACGACAAAAAAGGCAGGTAGATGCCCGCCTGCCTGTTTTGTTATCGTTCCCTTGCTCTTCACGGATGAGGCCGTGTCCGTCCCGGCGATGCCTTTTTTATCTCTCTCGGACGGACAGCGGCGCTCCTTTGCACACTCGTGCATCTCCTTACTTTTATGCTATCGGATGGGAGCGGTGCGGCGGCGGCCTGTGTCTCTTTGTAACGGCCTGCGCGCCTAGCCGCGGAGGTAGTCTAGGATGCTGTCGAACCATCCCTTGATGCGGACGAACACGTTCTGCTCGGCCTCCGGGATGCTCACGACATCGTTCGTTTGGATCTGGACGTACTCCACCTGGGAGGTGTTCAGCGGATACATCCCGAGCTGCTCCTCGGCGAACTCCTGGATGTTCTTATTCGACGCCTTCCCCGCCAGCTCGGACTGCATCCGCACGTTCTCGGCCTGCAGATCGCTGTATTCGCGGGTGAGCGTGGTGATCTCGTTGCTGATCTGGAGCTGCTGCACACGACTGAGGATCACCATGCTGACGAGTGCGAAGCAGATAAAGATCCAAAATACAAGGCGCACGACAGGTGCTCGATGGGTCGACCCGTTTCTCATATCGTAGTGTTCGATGTATCGCGGCGGATATGAGGGGGACGGCTTGGGCTGAGGTGCAGGTGCTGTATTTCCCGACCGCTCATATGCCATAATACGCGGCTCCTTTCTTCTGTATTCATGCAGATGCGCCGATCGCGCATGCTATCCGCCTAAAGCGGTAAAGCGTTCGCCGGCCAGATACCGGCAATGTCTTGGTGTCGCTGTGGCCGTCAGCGCGGATAGGCGACGCCGTCCGCCAGCTTCTCGATGGTGCGCAGCTTCGCGCTGCGGGAGCGGCGGTTCTCGGCCAGCTCCGCCTCGCTCGCCGTGACCGGCTTGCGGTCGAGGAGCCTGCCGCGGGGCTTTTTGCCGCAGACGCACTGCGGAAAGTCCGGGGGGCAGGTGCATCCGCTGCACCATGCGGCGAACTGCTGCTTGACGATCCTGTCCTCCAGCGAGTGGAAGGTGATGACCGCCAAACGGCCGCCCGGCTTGAGACAGTCGAACGCTGCCTCCAGTCCCCTGCGCAGATGCTCGAACTCCTGGTTGCAGCAGATGCGCACGGCTTGGAAGGTCTTCTTGGCGGGGTCCTTGTCCCGCCTGTATTTTGCCGGCACAGCCTCTCGGACGATGTCCGCGAGCTGTGTGGTCGTCTCGATGGGGGACGTCTCTCGCGTGCGGGCGATGGCCGCGGCGATGCGTCCGGCGAACTTCTCTTCGCCATAGTCCCGCAGGATGCGGGCGATGTCCTGCTCCGCCCAGTCGTTCACGATGTCGCGGGCGCTCAGGCCCTCCTGACTCATGCGCATATCGAGCGGTGCGTCCTGATGATGCGAGAAGCCGCGCGCGGCGGTGTCGAGCTGGTGGGACGAGACACCCAGGTCCAGCAGCACGCCGTCGACGCACGCACCGGGCATCCCCAGTGAGTCGAGCGCCTCGCGCATCTCGGAATAATTGCAGTGGATGACCTTCGCGGGATACCCCGCGAGCCTTGCGGTCGCCGCAGCGACGGCGTCCGGGTCACGGTCGAGCCCGATCAGCAGCCCCTCGCCCTGCATCCTTTCGCAGATGCCGCGCGAATGGCCGGCACCGCCGACGGTCCCGTCGATATAGATGCCGCCCGGCCGGGGCGCCAGGCGCTCCATCGTCTCCAAAAAGAGGACGGGCGCGTGGGAAAAGCTGATGCTCTCGGGAGCCATGGTCTGCCGCCTTTCTCTATGAGATCGGGATCAGAACGAGATCCCCTCCAGGTCGCTCGGGTCGGCCATCGGGTCGAAGGCCTCATCCTGAGCGCGGAAGGCCTCCAGATCCCAGATCTCGGCCTTGCGGCCTGCGCCGATCACGACGACGTCCTTCTCGAGATTCGCGTATTCACGCAGGTTCCCGGGGATCAGGATGCGTCCCTGCTTGTCAGGCGTGACCTCCACCGCGCCGGCATTGAACCAGCGCAGGAGCGCCTCGGCGCGCGGCCCCTTCCTCCCCATGAGCTGCTGCTGCATGTCCAGCCACCCCGCGAGGGAGTAGACTGCCAGGAAATGGCCCGTGAGCGCGCGGGCGACCCAAAAGGTCTCGCCGATGATGTCTCGCAGACGCGCCGGGAAGTTGATGCGACCCTTCGCGTCCAGGCTGTGATAATAGGTGCCGGCGAGCGAGATGTTCTCGATGTACGCCGTCTCCGTGGCGTTCTCGTTGATCTGATCCAGTGGATCCATCCTGCTCACCTGCCGTTCGTGTCTCTGCTTTCTTTTGCTCTAAGCGTGTTTGTGTTTGTCTCTTTTGTTCTGCCCAAAGGTCTGTTTATGTATTTGCTTTGGAACGTCTCTCTTTATGACGGTCCGACCGCTGCTTCTCTATTTATGCGTCCCGGTGGGGGCTCGATCCCTGTCAGCGGAGCGTTCCAGAGGCGGTGCAAGAGCAGTTTTTCATTTTAACTGTTTTGTGACCGTCCTTGTCTCCATTTCGTTGGGATGGATACCCACTCGGTCGGTGCAACGTTTCGGACTATCTATTATTTATTATAGCATAAACGGCTGGCGTCTGCAACAGGTATTCTTGAACAAAGTTTGCCGTACAAGTCGGCTCGAAAATTGTATATTATGACGAGTATCCCCAGACATTTCCACAATTTCCGACAGATCTCCCAAGGATCTCCAAACTGCTCATTTTTGACATCCCTTGACTTTGCAGTCAAAATCAGTTATAATGAGCACGAGAGGAACGCGGCGGTGGTGCCGCGTGGGTAATTGTGGGGAGGTGCAGATGCAATGTTTGAGAAAGTCCCAAAAAACGAACGTCTCGGGCGTGTCCTGACGACCTTCCCGGCCGTTTTGACGATCCTGGGGTGCCTTTTGGTGTTCCCGTTCACCACCGTCACCCACCAGACGGTCCTCGCGTGGGGGTGCGTGGGGGGGAGCGGGGCGCTGCTCGTCCTGACGATCGCGCTCTATCGGCGGTCGGACGCCGTCAGCGGGGCGCTGCTCTGCGGGGCGGGGGCGCTGCTGCGGCTCCTCCACATCGTCCGCTTCCCCTATTGGCGGATGCAGCACGACGTCGGCCGCTTCACCGACGACAGGGGCCACGCGGCCTATATCCGGTGGTTCCTCGAGCATGACGGCCTGCCGCCGTTCGACGGGCGGACGGTCTGGCAGTTCTACCACCCGCCCCTCCATCACGCGCTCGAGGGCGCGTGGCTGCGGCTCCTGACGGCCTGCGGCGTCGAGGGGGACGCGCTCTGGGAGGCCGCGCAGATGCTCCCCTTCGCCTATTCGACGGCGGCGCTGGTCGTATTCGCGCTGCTCCTGCGGGAGGTGGGGGCGCGTGGGGCGGCGTTCCGGGTGCCGCTCGCGGTGATGGCGGTGCATCCGGCGTTCCTGATCCTCGCGGGGAGCCTCAACAACGACATGCTGAGCATCCTTTGCATGATGCTCGCCCTCCTCTGGACCCTCCGCTGGGACAAGGACCCGACCGCCCGGAACATCGTCCCCATCGCGCTGGCGATCGGGCTGGGGATGCTCGCGAAGCTCTCGGCGTGGATGGCCGCACCGGCGGCGGCGGTCGTCTTCCTCCGGCATCTCGTCTTCGACAAGGACAAGCGTCCCCTGATCGGACAGTTCGTGCTGTTCGGCGCCATCTGCTGCCCGCTCGGGCTATTTTGGAGCGTGCGCGGGCTGGTGCGCTGGGGCATCCCGCCGACCTGGATCCCGATGCTGTCGGACACGGATAAGCAGTATGTTGGAAACATCCCCATCTATCGCCGTTTGTTCGACCTCTCGCCGTCGCAGTTCACCTATGTCTACGACTGCTTCACGCAGTACGGGCAGGCCTATAATGAGTACAGTCCGCTCGTGGCGCTGATGAAGACGGCCGTGTTCGACGAGTTCCTGAACACGGAGAAGTTCCCTGCCCTGGCGGGATGGGGCGAGGCGCTGTTCTGGGTCCACGCGGCGCTCGCGCTCGTGGTGACGGCGTGCGCGGTGCGGACGTGCCTGACGAAGGACGGCCGCCTCATGCCAAAGCTCGTCCTCGCGGGGACGTACCTCGTCACGCTCGGCAGCTATATCGGTTTTTGCCTATCCTTCGCCCATGTCTGCACGCAGAGCATCCGCTACGCGACGCCCGTCATCTACACGACCCTGCTCCTCGCCGCGATGGGGACGGAGAAACGCGGCGTCCTGGAGAAGATCGTCCTCGTGCTCACGGCCGCGTTCACGGCGGTGAGCTGGGGCGTGTTCGCGGTGGTCGTGCGGTAGGGGCTGACGGATCATGTCACATCGTATCAAAAATGCGCCCCCTCACAGGTGGATGTGAGGGGGCGTTCGTTTTGTTGGAGGACTGCGGCGCGTGGGGGCGGATGGGGAAAAATGGATCAGTATAAGCACCCTTGTATGTAGACGAACGGTCTCCACTCTACATAGAATGAGTTTGTATTTTGTTCGATACTACGCCGCAAACGGTCTAGGAACGCATCGTCTGTTTCGTTAACAGGACTGATGTACGATGTACCTGTTTCCCCATTCGTAACAAATACTTCCCCGTATCCCGGCTCATGGTAGGCGCAGCGATCATTTGGGAATGCCTTTCTGTACTGTTTGATACTTTCATAGGAGATCATTTGATCGCCTCCTAGCATAATTTCGATTCGCAGTCATGCAGTAAGGACAGGACCGCGCCGCGCGTAGTGCCGCCGTGTCTCCCCAAACCAGCATCAAAGCCAAGCCCTCCCGCATAGACTGCTGCAAGGGGGGATCCTTATGCTTTTGACGATCTTGAGCCGGCTGCTGCTCTGCATCCTGCACGCGGATGCGCCGTATCTCTTCCCGAAGCCGCTGACCGCGGCGGAGGAGCGCGCGTGCTTTGAGGCGATGGCGCGCGGGGACACCGCCGCCAAGCACCGGCTGACCACCCACAATCTGCGCCTCGTCGCCCACATCGTCAAGAAATACCGCGGCAGCGGCGAGGACCAGGAGGAGCTCGTCTCCATCGGGAGCTACGGGCTGATCAAGGCCGTGGACACGTTCGACTACACGAAGGGCGCGAAGTTCTCCACCTACGCCGCGCGGTGTGTGGAGAACGAGATCCTGATGCACTTTCGTGCGCAAAAGAAGCACCTGACCGACATCTCCATGAACGAGCCGACCATGACCGACAAGGACGGCAACGCCCTCACCCTCCTCGACACCCTCGAGGACGGCACCGACATCGAGGCGCTCGTCGAGCAGAGCATCCACACGCGGCAGCTCTACCGGCATCTCGCCGCCCTCGAGCCCCGCGAGCGCGAGATCCTGACCCTGCGCTACGGGCTCTATGGCACCGTACCGCTCACGCAGAAGGAGGTCGCCGCGCGGCTCGGGATCTCGCGGTCCTATGTCTCGCGGATCGAGAAGCGCGCGCTCGGCGAGCTGCGGGCGGCTTATCAGAAGACGTGAACGCCGTCCGTGCGCGGGGAGCCGTCGTGGGGACGCTCCCAGGCGCGGCTCTCGTAGAAGCCCTCCAGGATCTGGGCGTCGATCTTGCCGTCCTTGGCCATGCCGCGCAGGATCGTGAACGCCTTCTCCGGCGGGAGCGGGGGCTTGTACGGTCTATCCTCCGCGGTCAGGGCGTCGTAGATGTCGATGATCGTCAGCAGGCGCGTCTCCCACGGGATCGCGTCGCCCTTGAGGTGGTCGGGATAGCCGGAGCCGTCGAGCAGCTCATGATGCCCCGCCGCCCAGCGCGGGACCGGCCGGTACGCGCCGCGGAACTCCACCTTCGAGAGCAGCTTCGCCGTGAAGCTGACGTGCGATTCGATGATCTTCCGCTCCTCGGCCGTCAGTGTACCGCGCTGGACGGTGATGCTCGTCAGCTCGGCGTCGTCCAGGAGGGGGCGCGTCGTCCCGTCTGCCGCCGTACAGGGGATGGACGCCGCCTCGCGGAGCCGCGCGATCGTGTCGTCGTCGAGGTATCCGGCCGTGTTCGACGACAGGATCAGTGCCTCTGCCGCCTCGATCCGTGCGATCTGCGCCTCTGCCGCGGCAGCGTGCGCAGGATGGCGGAGCATCTCGATCTGCTGCATCAGCTTTTCCGTCTCGATCCGGTGCTGCACGTCCTTCAGGGCGCTGCCAAGGCGAGAGGGCTTGTCGAGCACCTCGGGCGGCACGAGGAGCTTGCCGATGTCGTGGAGCCAGATGCTCATGAGGAAGGGCGCGGTGTTCTCGGCGGTGTGCTGCGTCAGCTCGCCGCGGGATGCGAGCCAGTCCAAAAAGGCCGAAGCATAGCGCACCATGCTCTTGGTGTGGTTGGCATTGTAGGCCGAGCGTTCTTCGATCGCGGTGACCATCACCTCCACGAACGACCGCATGAGGTTCATGACCTGGTTCGCCAGGCGCTTGTTCGCGATGAAGAGCATCGTCGTCTCGGTGATGTCCGTGATCGTGACGATGACGCCGATCTGCACGCCGTCCTCTCGGAGCGGGTCGGTCGTGACGCGGAGATACTGCGTCTCCTCCCCTTCCAGGAAGGGCACCGTCCGCGAGCCCTTCTCGCCGAGGCGCATGACCTCCCGGATCGCCTTCAGGAGCGACCTGCCGTCCTCCGAACCGGCCTCGATCTCGTCGATGTCCGCGCCCTCGAGCGAGTGATCCGTGACTCCAAGGCACTCCGCCGCGTCCGGGTCGTGGAGGATGATCTTCCCCTCCATGTCCATCAGGAGGATGCCGCCCGACATGTCCTTTAGGATCTGGCCGTATAGTTTCTGGATGTCGTGTCTTACCTCGTTCCCCATTTACGATGCTCCTTTCGTCTTGCGGACGACCCTCATCCGGCCGTGCTGTTATCTCCATTGTACCGCATCTTTGGCACGATGTCAAGAGGCACGACATATCCCGGCAACAAAGCTCTCATCGTCCTATCACAGGAACGACGAGCCGCCGTCATATCCGTCCGCTATACTGACATCATGGACAGACAAAAAAGATCGCCCGCCCACGAGGGGCGAGCGAGAAAATGTTTTGCATTGCAGGAGCAATGTGATTTACTCCTTGACACCGCCAAGCGCAACACCAGCGATGATGAACTTGGACAGGATGAAGTACACGATAACGATCGGCAGGATCGAGAGCGTTACGCACAGGAAGTTGACACCGTTGTCGATGTTCTTATCGAAGCCGAGTACCTTAGATACCATGATCGGCACCGTAGCGAACTTCTCGTTCTTGAGGATCATGTTCTGCGTGTAGTAGTTGTTCCAGTTCGCAACGAAGGCGAAGATGGCCTGTACTGCGATGGCAGGCTTCATCATCGGGATCGCGATGGTCAGGAACGTGCGGAACTCACCGCAGCCGTCGATACGGGACGCCTCCACGATGTCGAGCGGGAAGCTGGACTTCATGTAGGATACCATAAAGAAGATGACAGCGGGAGCAGCGATCGCAGGGATGATCAGCGGGATGAAGCTGTTGATCAGGTTCAGGTTGTACATGAAGCGTACAAAGCCCGCGGAGGATACCTGTACCGGGATCATCATAACGCCGATGATGAAGGTGTAGGCAGCGCTGTTGAGCTTGAACTCATAAACAACGAGGCCATACGCCGTCAGGGCGGAGAAGAACACGGTCAGGATGGTGGAGCAGCCTGCGATGATCAAGCTGTTCAGATAGCCCTGGCCTACGTTGAACGCGCTGTGGTACTGCGCAGCGACACGCTTCGCAGACTTACCGGCGCCCTCAGGCAGGTCGTTCATCAGGGTCCTGAAGTTGTCGCCCAGCGACTTGCCGAACCAGAAACGGGACGGGTTCTGCGCCAGATCCATATGTGCATGGGTCGAGTCGACGATCAGGATGTAGATCGGTACCAGACAGAGCAGAGTCAGGATGACGCAAACGATGAAGATGCCAGCGGACTTCGCCATGATCCGTGCATGGTAATTGTCCTTGGGCTGGCCATATTCCTTCTTTAAGCTCATAGCGACAGACCTCCTTGCTTCATCTTAGCCTTGTACTGCTTCTCGGCCTTCTTGCGCTGCTTCTTCTTCGCGATCGCGTCCTTATCACGGTTCATGTAGAACGTGATGGAGCCGAGGATGGCAGTGATGATAAAGATGATGATAGAGGCAGCGCCGGCGTAACCGTAGCTCGCCTGTTCCACAGTACCCTTGTTGAAGCTGTAGTAGATGTAGACCGCCACCGTCTCGAGGTTTCTCGAGAAGTTCGCACCGTTGTGGTACAGGTACGGCAGGTCGAACATCTGCAGACCACCGATCATGGAGGTCACGAGCGTGTACACCATGATGGGCTGCAGCAGGGGCAGCGTGATCTTGAAGAACTGCTGGGTCGAGTTCGCACCGTCGATGTCGGCGGCCTCGAACAGAGACGGGTTGATGCCCATGATACCGGACATCAGCATGATCATGGTGTTACCGAACCAGAGCCAGGTCTGGATGTACATGACCATGATCTTGGAAGCGACGGGTCCGGCGATGAACGGGATCGGTTCCGCCATACCCAGCTTCATGAGGGTCGCGTTGATGAAGTAGTACTTCGAGTCACCGAACAGGTTGACATACAGCGCTGCTACGGACGCAGCGGTGATGATGTTCGGCATGTACATGACGACCTTGAAGAAGCCCTTACCAGGGAGCTTTACCTTGGCATCGGTGAACCATACAGCCAGCAGGAGCGAGAGCAGGATCTGCGGGATGAAGTTACCGAACCAAAGGATGAAAGTGTTGCCGAGTGCCTTCAGGAACTCTTGCTGAGTTGCCACCGCACCGGCGGCAGTGCCCTTACCAAAGAGGATCGTGGTATAGTTCTCCATACCGACGAAGTCATTGTAAGCGGACTGGTTGCCCTTAAAGGACAGGATAAACGTGTAGATCAGAGGCCAGATCTGGAAAAAGCAATACACAAGGAAAAAAGGTGCAATGAACATATATCCATACTTGGCATAAGAGATCGCTTTGATACGACGCTGTGCAGCTGACGCCATTGATTTTCACCCTCTCGACGAATTGTTTGATGTATATCGGACATAAGTTATGGTCTTTTGTCGATATTACAACATGTTGCCTATGGGGGCAGATCGCCCCCACAGGCTACATATTGTGTTAAGTGTTAGCTTGAGAGTTAAGCGCTAGGCTTTACTCACTCAGCAGACAGGTCGGGGTTGTCAGCCAGAGCCTGGGTCTTGAAGGCATCCAGGATCGTATCGGTGTCGCTGGAGATGTTGTCCTTCAGAACGGTCAGGAAGGTATCCTTCAGGTTCTGGTCGTACTTGGAGATGGAGTCGGACATCTTGATGCCAGCAGCAACGTCAGCGAGGATCGCGAACTGATCCTGGCCGCCCAGCAGCGGGTTGGAGTTGGAGCCGTCAGCAATGATCTTGTCCATAGCTACCTTGTTGTTTACAAAGTCGCCAGAGTACAGAGCGTACTCCTCCATGGACTCAGCGTCAACAGTGAACTGTCTGATGAAGTTCGCAGCCTCGGTAGCAGTGTTGCAGTTCGGGGATACGCAGAGCCAAGAACCGCCCCAGAAGAAGGGCTGCGGGCCGAGAACGATTCTCCAGTTACCAGCGTTGCCGCCGTTCTGCTCGAGCTGTGCGCCCTCGCCGAGGCACCAAGTGGAGTAGAAGTAACCCAGGGTCTCACCGTTCAGACCAACGTTGGTCCAGTCGGTGCTCCACTGCTCAACGGAAGGATCGATGTAGCCATTGTCTACATAGCCCTTGACCATGTCAGTGAACTCCTTCGCAACATCGGTCTTGATGGTGGTGCCATCTACCCATGCAGCGTTCTTCGCGGTGGAGAATGCCTGCCACAGACCGCCGATGGTAGCAGCGATCGTTACCTTGCCGTCGGAAGCCTCCTTCAGCTCCTTAGCGGTAGCCTCGAAGTCCTTCCAAGAGCCGATCTTCTTCTGCATGTCCTCGGGAGTGGTAACGCCCAGGTACTGCTCAGCCAGGTCAGCGTTGTAAGCGTAGCCGCCGGCTGCTGCCTGCCAGGAAGCACCCTTCAGAACGCCGTTGTTGTCGGTACCGATCTCAACGGTGTACTGATAAGCATCCTTGTAGTCAGCCTCGGTGATGCCCAGGTCGGACAGAGGAGCGGAGAAGCTGTCGTCGTTGATGTAGTTCAGGATCCAGCCAGCCTCAGCTACGAACAGGTCAACGTCGTCGCCGCTGTTCAGGTAGGTAGCGTACTTGGTGGAAGCGTCGCCGCCGTTGTCGCCGCAGTTCTGATACTTTGCGTTGCCGCCGTACAGGTCGAACATGTTAGCGAGGTCAGCGTCGGTCCAGCATACGATGGTCAGAGTGTCATCGGTATCCGGCAGGTTCACTGCGGCAGCAGAAGCGCCGTCATCGGAACCGCCCTCGTCCTCAGAAGAGGCAGCAGCGTCATCCTCAGAGGATGCAGCAGCAGCATCGTCTGCGGAAGAGGCAGCATCGGCTGCGGAAGAGGTGGTGTCAGCAGTGGACTCGGTGGTGCCGCCGCCGCAAGCAACGAAGGCAGAAGAAGCCATCGCCAGGGTCGCGAGCAGGGCAAGCGTTCTTGTCAGTTTGCTCATTGGTATTTTCCTCCTTAAGATATATCTATTATATTCTTGCTGCACCTCCCTGTGAGGTGTCTAAGAAATATAATATTCAAAAAGTGATGTGGGCGTTATCACGCGTCGATACGCGCGACAGTGTCGCCCTCGAGCAGCACGCCCTTACAGTAGCGCACGCGCTCGTCCTCGGGGACCTCCTCGCCATGCAGGAGCCGGAGCATGAGCTCAGCGGCCTTGATGCCGATCTGTTCGGTATCCTGCCGGATGGTCGTGAGATGGGGCCCGAGCATCCTCAGTACGGGGTGGCCGTCGTAGCCGATGACGGAGACGTCCTTGCCGGGGCGGAGCCCAGCGTCGCTGATCGCCGTCATGCCTGCGACCGCGCAGATGTCGTCGGGATAGAGGATGCATGTGGGGCGGTCCGGCTCCTGCAGCATCGTCTGCGTGAGCTGGTAAGCGAGCTCCGGGTGGAGGTACTTGCCCTGCACGACATCGTTCTCGTGCGCCATCTGTTCCGGTGTGAGGTCTTCGGATGTGGTCTCAGTGAATGTCTGGAGCGTTTCCTGGAAGGCTTTTCTGCGGTTCTGTGTGACCTGGGAGTCCTCACCGTAGATGAAGCCAAAGCGCCTGTGGCCCTGCGCGAGCGCGTAGTTGACCGCGTCACGGATGCCGCCTTCATTATCGGAGACCACTGTGTACTTGCCATCAGAGATGTAGTCCACAGAGACCACCGGCAGCGGACTGTCGAGCAGTGCCTGCACCTGCGGCGAGGAGAAATCCACGCATGCCGCGAGCACCGCGTCTACATTTCTGTACATACAATGCTCGTAATAGGAACAGGTCTGGCTGCCGATCTGGCTGCTGATGAAGGTCAGGTCATAGCCGTTGCGCTCCATGACGACCTTGAAGCTGTCGAGGATCGAGGCGAAGTAGTGGTGGCGGAGACCGCTGTCGGCCTTATCGACCATGAGGATGCCGATATTGTAGGTCTTATTGGTCTTCAGAGCACGCGCCATGGCGTTCGGCAGGTAGCCGAGCCGCTTGGCCGCTTCCCTCACACGCTCCCTCGTCGCCGCGTTGACGTCCTCTCGGTCGTTCAGCGCCTTGCTGACTGTTGCGGTCGAAACGCCGCATTCTTTCGCGATGTCCTTGATCGATACCATTGATCCATCTCCATGTCTATGACTGAAAAATGATCTTGAGCGTGATCTGGTCATCTGCCGTCAGTCTTGCGAGATCACATGTACTGATCCTTGGTGGAGGCGGGGTTTGGGAGCGTTTCCGCGCTCTGCTCGCCTTCACTAACATAAATATACAACGATCCGCGCCAAAAGTCAATGCTAAAAACCATTCTTTCACTTTTTTTGAATGTGTTGCACAAAATTTCACTGTTTCATTTGTGCAACATGCCAGAAATTATAACGCATTTTTCAATTTGTTACAAAACGGTGACTCGCCCGATCTTAGTGATCTTGCACGAGAACTGCGCGTTTTTCGGGGCTTCGCGGCCGGTTTTCTGTCCGTTTTATCAGCAGATCGCACGATCATTGTCATTTTTGCCAAATTTTGTATGACCTGTGATCGTCCAGCATCCCCGCGCTGCTGCCGTCCGTGTCCCTACTTTGATAAGAGAGGTACACAGTGCCGTCCATCGGACGCCCCCTGCTTGGCAGGAGGCGTCCTTGCGGTCGTTCGATCAAACGGGGAGCGTGACGAGCTTCACGACGGCCTTGAGCACGTTGAGCGCGTCCGTGGTGTCGACGGACTTGTTGTTGTCGACATCGGCGTTCAGGCGTGCCTGGTCGCTCAGAGACACGCCGCCGAGCAGGCTCTTGTTGAGCATGATGACATCGAGGATGTCCACAGCACCGTTCTCATCGACATCGCCATAGACGACGCCGGACGGGGTCGGTGCATCGGTGGTCGGCTCGGTGGTCGGCCAGGGCGTGGTCGGCATGATGTCGGTGGTCGGCTCGGTGGTCGGTGCCTCGGTGGGCTTGGTCTCGATCTGGATCGGGTCGGTGCTGCCGCCGGCATCGAGGTTGCTGCCCTCGGAATCCGCATAGGTCGCGTAATAATCGCTCAGAGAGATGCCGTTCGCACCGAGCGGCGTCTTATGGTCGAGGCCGATGTATTTACCGGAAGCGCCGGTCTGCCAAAGGGATTTTTCAAAAATGCTGTACTTGACCTCATCCCACTTGATGTCTGTGCCTGTTCCGGCATTGAACTGGACACTTGTCCAGAGACCGCCGGTATCACCGGAGTCATCATTCAGGCACCAGAATGTATGGTTCACATGATGCTTGATCATATAATCACGCAGCAGGATCATCCACTTGACATTCTGCTCCACTTTCTCCATCTTCGTAGAATCCGTGGAAAGTATCGCCTGTTCATCTACCGTTGTAGGGATCCTGCCGCCCCACTCACCGATCAGGAGCGGTGCGATGTCCTCTTCGACCACATAAGCCCAGGTATCATACCAATAATCATCCAGGAGCGTCTGCTCCGTGAAATTCTTCCCCTCAAACCATGTCTGATCGCTGACGATCGGGCCGTAGTCATGCGGCGAATACACGATCTGGCTCGTGCCGGCGGTCGGCGTTACCGGGTGATCCTTGACACCACGGAGATTGCCGCCCCACCATGCGCCGTGTCCTTCGTAACCCTCGACGCCCTCAATAAAGATGAGTGCATTCGGATTCTTGGCGAGGATCGCGTCGGCACAATCCTGAGCAGCCTTTTTCCAGTTGTTCGGCATGTCAGACTCATCCCAGATCGCATCGATCGGAGCGCCGCCGTACTTGCTGTGCGGCTCGTTTTTGAGGTCAAAGCCGATCAGGGTATCATCATTCTTATAACGATCCGCCGTCCAGGCAAGTGTCTCCATCCACACATCTGTGGTACACAACACCTTCGTGCCGTTCGTGTCCGTAAAGCTCTTGCCGTACCACAGACCATACATATGCCCCGCATTGTCGGCATCCTGGCAATGAACGTCGATAAAGCATTTCAGACCATACTTTTTGCACTTGGCAAGGAATACATCGAATTCCTCCTGGCTGTCCATGTTCGTGCCATCCGGACGGATCAGATCCGCATTGATGGTATAATTCGGATCATTATTGGGGTTGACGCTTTTCATTTGCGCCGGGTTTCCGATCATCCAGTCATAGAGCAGCTCGGTCGAAACGGGAACACGGATCACGTTGATGCCTCGGTCGGCGATCGACTTTACTAGGTCATCAATGTCGCCGCTCCAAAGATAGTGCAGCGCAAATTCTGTGCAGTTCAGGCCGAACCAGTTCGCGCCCGTGAGCCAGACCTCGTTGCCCTGGGCGTCATACAGACGGCTCCCGACGGCATGCAGCCAGTCGTCATTGTTGTCATCGACAGCCTTGGCGGGGAGTGCAGTCCCCAGCGAGCTCGCTGCCATGCTGACCGTCATCGCCAGTGCAGCGGCGGCGGCGGCCAGTTTCTTCATTGCCTTCATGATGATTACCTCCTCTTTTGATAGGTCCCCGCGCAGAGGGCTTCCCTCTCGGGACGGGCGCACCGCCCCGGCCCTCCTGTGCAGGAACATTTCCAAAGCTCGTTCGCAGCATCGAGATGCTACTATTTTTATTGTACAACATTTTTGTGCAGTTGTCAAGTATCTATGTGAAGATGGCACGCATCTGCACTATGTAAAGATGGCGCCGCCCGCCGTGCGCGGGGCATGGCGGGCGGTGAGGGGGTCTCTTGGTGTCACTTGGTCTGCTGCGAGAGGCCCTTGATGTTGGAGATGACCCAATCGAAGGAGTCGGTCGTGAGGACGCTGCCGCAGTATTCGCAGACGGCGCTGTGGTTGATGTCGACGTGGGCGCCGCAGAACGGGCAGGTCTGGCCGGTGGTGCCGGTGGACTCGGACGTGCGGGTGCCGGTCGTGCGGACGAGCGTCCACTCGTAGGTCATGAACTTCTCGCGCGTGTCGCTGCCGCGGACGACGGTGCCGGTGGCGTCGTCGGTCACATAGTCCACGATGCGCGTGCGCAGCTCCGCGATCACGACATCCTGCGAATCGGTCTGCTTCCACCCGACGAGGTCCACGCTCAGCACGGAGATGCGGTCGATGTGATTTGTCTGCCCCTTCGAGCGGTAGCGCTCGAGCTGCCGGTCAGACTGTGCATAGAGCGCATCCGTCAGGTAAGGACGCAGGCCGGAGATGTCCTTGGCCTGCCAGCCGTTTTGCAGCTGGACATAGAGGTTCGAGAGCTTCTCGCTGAACGCCTGCTGGTCGAAGGACGGATCGACGTCGGTATAGGCAGACATCGGCCGCAGATCCGCGCGGTCGGTGGGCTTGGCGCCGGTGTTGACGGGCTTCTGCTTCGGCTTGCTGCCGCTCGGGAGGTGCCCCAGGAAGTACAGCACAGCGATGATGATGAGGAACACCACCACGCCCTTCATGCCAAAGAGGGAATAGACGAAAAAAAACAGGGAAAACAAGTCATCGTCACTGCCGCTGGAGCTGCTGTCCCAGTCGTCATCGCCGCCCCAGTCGCCGCCCCAGTCGTCATTGCCGCCCCAGTCGCCGCCGTAGTCGTTGTTACCGGCGAAATCACCGAAATCGGCATGGATGCCCATGGGCGCCGCGAGCATCATTGCGATGGCCGCGAGCAGGATCAGCACCGCGATCAGGTGCTTTTTATGGAAATGCTTCATGCAGGAGGTCCCCCTTGTCATGGAATCGTCATCCTTATTATAGCATGATCTGGCGGGGATGTCTAGTGTTTTTTTCGTTTTTGGCGAGACAAAAACGCCCCCGCACATGCGGAGGCGTTCGTGTGTCTTACAGAATCAGGCTCTTGCCGGTCATCTCGGCCGGCTGGGGGAGGCCCATGATCTTGAGCATGGTCGGGGCAAGGTCCGCAAGGACACCGCCCTCACGCACCTGCACGTCGCCCGCGCCCACGACGATGAACGGGACGGGGTTGGTCGTGTGTGCGGTGAACGGCGAGCCGTCCGGCTCCATCATCTTGTCGGCATTGCCGTGGTCGGCGGTGATGAGTGCCACGCCGCCCTTGGCCACGATCTTGTCCACCATGCGGCCGACGCACTCGTCCACGGCCTCAACGGCCTTGACAGCGGCATCGAACACGCCCGTATGGCCGACCATGTCGCAGTTGGCATAGTTCAGGATGATGACGTCATACTTGTCCGAGTCGATGGCCTCACAAACGGCATCGCAGACCTCGTAAGCGCTCATCTCCGGCTTCATATCGAAGGTCTCGACGTCCGGGGACTTGATGAGGATGCGGTCCTCGCCCTCGAACGTCTTCTCCTCGCCGCCGTTGAAGAAGAACGTGACATGCGCGTACTTCTGGGTCTCGGCGATGCGGAGCTGGGTCTTGCCGCACTTGGCCAGGTACTCGCCCATGGTCATGGTCAGCTCCTCGGGCGGGAAGGCGACCTCGACGTTCGGCATGGTGGCGTCGTACTGTGCCATGCAGACGAAATGTACCGGGAAATAGCCATTTCTGCGCTCGAAGCCCTTGAACTCCGGGTCAACGAACGCGCGGGTGATCTGACGGGCGCGGTCGGGACGGAAGTTCGCGAATACCACCGAGTCGCCCTCGCGGATCGGCTCGCTGCCAGCGATCACGGTCGGGAGCATGAACTCGTCCGTGACCCCGTTCGCGTAGCTGTTCTTGATGGCCTGTACCGGGTCGGTCTCCTGCACGCCCTCGCCGTAAACGAGCGCCGCATAGGCCTTCTCGACACGATCCCACGCATTGTCACGATCCATCGCATAGAAGCGGCCGGAGATCACGCCGATCTTGCCCAGGCCGATCTCGCCGAGCTTGGCCACGGTCTCCTCCATGTACTCCGCCGCGGAGGACGGCGGCACGTCACGGCCGTCCAGGAAGGCGTGGATGTAGACCTTCTCCAGACCGAACCGCTTCGCCATCTCCACGATGCCGAAGATGTGGGTCATGTGGGAGTGGACGCCGCCCGGGGACAGCAGGCCCATGATGTGCAGGGCGGAGCCGTTCTTCTTGGCGTTCTCCATGGAATGCACCATCGCCGGATTCTCGAAGAAGTCGCCGTCCTCGATGGACTTGGTGATCTTCACGAGCTGCTGGTATACGATGCGGCCGGCGCCGATGTTCGTGTGGCCGACCTCGGAGTTGCCCATCTGCCCATCCGGCAGGCCGACATCCAGGCCCGATGCACCGATGATGGTGTTCGGCCCCTGCATGTAGCGGTCGAGATTCGGCTTCTTCGCCGCCATGATGGCGTTGCCGTAGGAGTCAGGGTTGTAGCCGTAGCCGTCCATGATGATGAGAGCGACTGGTTTCTTTGCCATAGTCATCTACCTTTCATATTGTAAAAGAGTTTCGCCGCAAACTTTTTTTGCGAAAAAAAGCTTGATCAAAAAAACGGTCTTGACGTGATGAGGGATCGATCAACACGCGATGCGGGTGCAGGGCGGCAAAAACGCCGCGTCCTCACGTCAGCACCCCAACGAGCCCCGTCTCCTGCGAGAGGAGCACGGCCTTGGGATAATAGTCGGCCAGATAGAACACCACCGCGCCCGCCGCCTCCTCGTCCGAGAGGCGGAGCATCCGCGCCGTCCATGTGCGCTTGTTCTCGTCGTCGTCGAGGCGCGTCAGGCCGATGCCCTCATAATAGCGCATGTACTGCCCCACCGTCAGGGCGTCCGTGTGGAACACCAGAAACGACGAGGGATGGTAGTCCTGCGCCGGGATGCTCCCCTGCGTGCGGAAGGAGTAGCCCTCGCACACGTCCGGGAGATATTCGGGCAGGAGGCGTTCGTAATACTCCGCATTATCGCCAAAAACGCCGGTCGCATAGTCCCAGCGTTTGAGGCGGTACATCGCCTTCGTCTTGGTGAAGCCGCAGAGCACAGCGAGCGGCAGATAGTACGCGATGATCGCGCACGCCGTCACAGCCCACGCGACATACATCACCGCGACCGACCAGCAAAAGCGCTTCGCGAGCTTCCAGACCACGCCCAGACCGAGCGAGCATCCGACCGCGATGAGCGCGAGCGGCTCGGAGATGGCGGAGGTCATCATCAGCGCGTAGAGCCACACAGGGAAGATGATGTGCAGCACGAGCACGCCGCTGTTGACCGCCGCCCACCCGGAGCGTTTTTTGCGATGTTTAGCCCTCAACTGCCGCCTGAACGATGATGTTGAAGTCCTCGGCCTTCAGAGAAGCGCCGCCGATCAGACCGCCGTCGATGTCGGGCTTTGCCAGCAGCTCGGCTGCGTTCTTGGCGTTCATGGAGCCGCCGTACTGGATGGTCACGGCCTGTGCGGTCTCCTCGTCATACAGCTTGGCGAGCTGGGCACGGATGAAGGCGCAGACCTCCTGTGCCTGATCCGGGGTCGCGGTCAGGCCGGTGCCGATCGCCCAAACGGGCTCGTAAGCGATGACGACCTTCTTCACGTCCTCCTTGGACACCTCCCACAGATCCAGCTTGATCTGACGGGCGATGACCTCCTCGGTGATGTTGCACTGACGCTCCCACTTGAGCTCGCCCACGCAAACGATCGGCTTGAGGCCGGCGGCCAGGGCAGCCGCGGTGCGCTTGTTGACGGTCTCATCGGTCTCGCCGAAATACTGACGGCGCTCGGAATGGCCGATCACGACGTACTCGACGCCGATCTCGGTCAGCATGTCAGCCGAGATCTCGCCGGTGAAAGCGCCGGACTTCTCGAAGTGTACGTTCTCCGCGCCGACCTTCACATTGGAGCCAGCGGTCGCAGTCACAGCGGTCTCCAGGTTCGTGAAGGGCACGCAGATGATGACCTCTACCTTGCCCTCGGCGTTCGCCACGAGGGGCTTGATGGCCTCGATCAGTGCCTTGGCCTCGGGACGGGTCTTGTTCATCTTCCAGTTACCGGCGATGATCGCCTTTCTTACAGACTTGTTCATGGTCTTAAACTCCTTTATATCGCGTTGATTTTGCGTATGATCGCAGGATCTGCGCCTGCGTCTCATCGGCCTTTGGCCGCAGCGTCACACTTCCTCGAGCTCGTCGAGGTCGTCGTAGTCGTCGGAGTCGTCTTCGACGAATTCCTCATTGTGCAGGTCATTATCGCTGAGCACCTTGATCCCGTTCTTCACGGGCGAGATCATGAAGCCCACGATGACGCCGGTCAGGAAGCCGACCGCTGCCGCCGTGATGATGGGCGTATGCTCATAGTTCAGGATGCGCGTGATGGCGTCCTTTTTCTTCTGGCGCACGGTCTTGGCGGCCTCCACGACGGCCGGGGGCACCTCGACGGTGCGCAGGCTCAGCTCCGGGACCTTGATGGTCACGGGCGCCGCGTCCTTCTTGAACAGAGTATCCTCAAAGAGCATGTCGTTCACCTCATTTTCCCATATCTATGGTATGACGATCCCCTGCCGTCTTCACAGGCGGCAGGGTATCGGTCGTATCGGTCTTACTTCTCGGCGATGACTGCCACGCCCGGGAGCACCTTGCCCTCGAGATACTCGAGAGAAGCGCCGCCGCCGGTGGAGATGTGGCTCATCTTGTCAGCGAAGCCGAGCTGCATCACGGCTGCCGCGGAGTCGCCGCCGCCGATGATGGTGGTCGCATCGGTCTCAGCGAGCGCCTTGGCCACTGCGATGGTGCCCTGTGCGAGGGTCGGGTTCTCGAACACGCCCATCGGGCCGTTCCAAACGACGGTCTTCGCGGACTTCACAGCGTCAGCGAACAGCTTCTGGGTCTCGGTGCCGATGTCCAGGCCCATCTTGTCAGCGGGGATCTCGCTGGACTTCACGTTCTCGATGGCGATCGGTGCGTCGATCGGATCCGGGAAGGAAGCAGCGACAGCGGTGTCGACCGGCAGGAGGATCTTCTTGCCGAGCTGCTCTGCCTTGGCGAGCATCTCCTTGCAGTAATCGAGCTTCTCATCGTCCACGAGGGAGGTACCGATGGAGCCGCCCTGCGCCTTGATGAAGGTGTAGGCCATGCCGCCGCCGATGATGAGGGTATCGCACTTCTCGAGCAGGTTGGAGATGACGTTCAGCTTGTCTGCCACCTTGGCACCGCCGAGGATGGCGACGAACGGACGTACCGGCACCTCAACGGCGTTGCCGAGGTACTTGATCTCCTTCTGCATCAGGTAGCCGACTGCGGTCTCCTTGACGAACTTGGCGACGCCGGCGGTAGAGGCATGTGCGCGGTGTGCGGAGCCGAAGGCATCCATCACGAACACCTGGCCGTCCACGAGGTCAGCGAGCTCCTTGGCGAAGGCCTCGCCGTTCTTGGTCTCCTCAGCGCCGCGGAAGCGGGTGTTCTGGAGAACGACGATCTCGCCGTCCTTCATGGCAGCGACAGCGGCCTTGGCATTCTCGCCGACAACGGTATCATCGTTGGCGAAGGTGACCTTGGCAGAAACGAGCTCGGCCAGACGGTCAGCCGCCGGCTTCAGGGAGAACTTCTCCTCCGGGCCGTTCTTCGGCTTGCCGAGGTGGGAGCACAGTACGACCTTCGCACCGTTCTCGACCAGCTTGTTGATGGTCGGCAGAGCGGCCTGGATGCGGTTGTCGTTGGTGATGACGCCGTCCTTGAGCGGGACATTGAAGTCCACTCTGACGAGGACCTTCTTGCCCTTAACGTCGATGTCCTCTACGGTCACTTTGTTCAAACCTGCCATTGTTATGACATCCTTTCAAGTAAATTACCCTTTTTCGGGCTCTTCGCGCGTCCATTCCCGGCCGCGCAGGCAGTCTTGACAGTTCTCTGTCAGACTCTCCTCTACTATTATACACTATTTTTCCTGAAATGGCAAGAGGTATTTTTTAAATTTTTCAATATCACGCGCAGCGGCCGTCTGCTGATACACCCTGCTTTTCTTAGCAGCACGACGTTCGTGTGACCCCGGTCGCCCCACACCCCCTGGCCCCCTCTCCCCGTCCGGGGAGAGGGGAATCAGTAGGCGGCCCTGCGGGCCGCCGCCGCTTTTTCCGCCGCCTGCCGGCGGCGGTATCAAAAAAGCGCCAAATGATAAAAATGAGGTTTTTCGACAAGCTGCGCCCCGGCGCGTGAGCGCGGGGGCGAACGTTCCAAAGCAGATGCGGCCCGGATGGGGTCACGCATCCACGATCTTGTGGATCATGGGGATGGGCGCGGGGGCGGTGTCGGTGAGGGAGACGGCGGCGCGGATGCGGGCGGCGGCGGCCTCACAGCGGGCGGGCGTGCTGCCGTAGACCGTGAACAGGGGGTCGCCGCTGTTCACGGCATCGCCGACCGCACAGTGCAGCCGCACGCCGGCGCCGTAGTCGATCGCGTCCAGGCCGGACGCACGTCCGGCACCAAGTCCCAGGCACGCGAGCCCGATCTCCTCGCTGACGATCCCCGCGATATAGCCCGCGCGGTCGGCCGTGACCGTCATCTGCTCGGCGGCCTGCGGGAGGCGTCTGACGTCGTCACAAACAGACGCATCGCCGCCCTGCGCCGCGATCATCGCGCGGAGCTTCTCGAGCGCTGCACCGCTCGCGACGGCCTCCTCCGCCATCTGCCGGCACGCGACCACGTCGCCCATGCCGCTGAGCGTCAGCATCTGCGCCGCGAGCGCACAGGACAGGTCGCAGAGCGCACCGGGCGCCTCCCCGCGCAGCACCTGCACTGCCTCCTCGACCTCGAGGGCGTTGCCGACGCAATTGCCGAGCGGGGCGTTCATGTCCGTGATGACCGCGCGGACGCGGCGGCCTGCCTGCGTCCCCACACGCACCATCGTCTCCGCGAGGAGGACGGCCTGCTCCGGCGTCTTCATGAAAGCGCCGCTGCCGTACTTCACGTCGAGGAGGATGCCGTCCGCGCCGAGGGCGAGCTTCTTCGAGAGGATGCTCGCGCAGATCAGCGGGATGCTGTCCACCGTGGCCGTGCGGTCGCGCAGGGCGTACATCTTCTTGTCCGCCGGGCAGATGTGGCCGCTCTGCGAGATGACCGCGCACCCGATGTCCCGCACCTGCGCGAGGAACTGCTCCTGCGGCATCGTCACCGAGAAGCCCGGGATGCTCTCGAGCTTGTCGATCGTACCGCCCGTGAAGCCCAGGCCGCGGCCGGACATCTTCGCGACATGCGCCCCGCACGCCGCCGCGATGGGCGTGCAGATGAGCGTCGTCTTGTCGCCGATGCCGCCGGTGCTGTGCTTGTCGACGGTCGGGGCGCCGATGGCGGAGAGGTCGAGGCAGTCGCCGGAATCGCGCATGGTCAGCGTGAGCGCGGTGGTCTCCGCCTCCGTCAGTCCCTGACAGCAGACCGCCATGAGCCAGGCGGCCATCATCTCGTCCGGGATCTCCCCGGCGGTGAAGCCCTCCACGAGGAAGCGGATCTCGGCCTCCGTCAGGGGGATGAGGCGGCGGGTCTTTTGGATGAGGTCATAGGTCTGCATGGGGCATCCTCCTTTTGTGATGATGATAGGCAACATCTCGCGGGCATGTCACTCCCCGAGCTTGCGCCCGCAGATGGGGCAGTATTTCGCGACCTTGCGTTCCCCGGGCGCCATCTCCCGGTAGGCGATGAGGGCGCTTCCCTCCTTGCAGAAGTCGCAGGTCTCCTTCTTCTCCGGCTCGGACGGCAGGATCAGGGATAGTCCTGCTAAACAGCAAATGATCATCACGAACCACATCAGTTCATCATCCATCGCCGTCCCCTCCCTTCTGCACCGGCTCTTTGCCTTTATTATACCACATTTTGACACCAAGTGCAAGAGGGAGATGCGGCGCGGCGCATATCTTTCCCCGCGCCATGCCATACTATCTAAAAAAGAAAGGCAGGTGACGTCCATGCGCATCCGGATGACGCCCATTTTGCTGACGGCGATGGCGGTCGCGGCGGTGGTCGTGATCGTGTCGGCGGGACAGGGCATCGCGCGGGACAAGGCCGAGCGTGCGGCGTTCGAGGCCTCCGTCGAGGCCGCAAGGTCGGCGCCGGACGGCTTTATTCTGGGGCTCTGGGACGGACGTCTCGCGTTCTTCCGGGAGAACGCCGCGCAGCCGTTCCGCGTCCTCGAGCTGGAGACCGTCCTCCTCCCCGCCGCCGACCGCGCCGCCCTCGCCGACGGCATCCATGCGGCGGATATGGCGACATTGCGTGCGATGGCGGAGGACTATCTGCCGTGAAAAAAGCCCCGCGTCCTCTAAGTCAGATACCCATTTAGAAGTTCTGCCCCTAAGTGTCTCGAAGCGCTTAGGGGCAGTTTTTTCAACTGTTAAAATAAATCAGGATCTTAGCTGTCAAGTACGGCGATAAAGTCTCTCATCGCATCGGCTATCTCATCAGGTTTTTCATTGGCTACCATGTGACCGCAGTCAAGCTCTATCACCTGTACGTCGGTAAGACCATCGGCGTAGTCGCGCATTGCATCTTCCCATACCTGCCCCTCGCTGTTTGAAAGGAAAAGCAGTGTAGGCACATCGGGCTTTGAAGCGCTGTTTATCTCGCTTATAGCGTCTAAAATATGTGTGCCGCCTTCATTGTCCATGGTTTTGTTGACAAATTTTCTGCAAGCTATAGCCTTGAAGACAGCCTTCTCATTCTGATCTAGATTCTCGGGCAGAGTGCTGTCCGTCATCGAGATTCTCAGCAGACCCGATCCTCTCAGAAAGTCATATACTATATGAGACTCGCCGCTATTATTCAGTTCTTCTTCCGTGTAAGCCTTCGGTGTACTCATATCCAGTCCGACTATCGCTTCCACCTCATCGGGGTATTTCTGCGCCCAAAGGATCGCTTCTATTCCCGACATGGAGTGAGGGCAGAGGATATACGGAGCTTCAACGCCTGCCTTCTGAAGTGCTTCATGATCCTGACGGAGTATCGTATCAAAATCACGCTCACCGTCCACCACATCGCTGAATCCGTAACCAAATTTTTCTATGACTGCGATCTTGTAGGTATCACTCAGTTTTCTGTACAGCGCACTGTATTGCAGTATCGGAGAGGGCATTCCCGAGCCGGACATAATGACGATCGTGCGGTCGCCCTCGCCCTCGGTGTATATACTCATCTGATCTCCGTCTACCTCGACCATCTGCCCGAGCGGTTCAAGGAGCGGCTTTTCCTTGCTCAACATTATCCTATGGTAAATGAATATTACCAAAAGGAGCACTAATAGCAGTATCAGTATGGCGAGAAAAATCTTCCCTACGATCTTCAGTGCTTTTTTCATATTGTATTACTCCTTTTAGTGACATATCCCGATCTATGATAGTACCAATTATAGCACGACATCGCTGTATTGTCAATAGAAACGCCATAGTACTTCTGACTTCAGATCAGAAATACTATGGCTCAGTCTGTCAAAAAAGTCGTTTTTCTAGGCGGCTTCTACGTTGTATAAGCGACCGGCCGCGCTCGCAAGCTCGCTGGCCGTCTGCTTATCCCCGCCCCCCTGCCCCCCGCCCCCAGGGGCGGGGGGAGAAAATGGCGGCGCTGCGCGCCGCCGCCGCTTTTTCCGCCGCCTTACGGCGGCGGTATCAACAAGC
>CACWPL010000006.1 GCA_902762785.1 uncultured Ruminococcus sp.
TCGTCGCCCCCCGCGCGGGGGCGAGAATTGAAACAAATTGGATCGTCTCAATCTGGATATTTGATTTTGTCGCCCCCCGCGCGGGGGCGAGAATTGAAACTTTTTGCCCTTAGATGTGTAGCTTGTGGACTTGCCGGTCGCCCCCCGCGCGGGGGCGAGAATTGAAACTGCACGTTGATGAACTGCACCTGCGGGTTGGACGTCGCCCCCGCATGGGGGCGAGAATTGAAACCACATCCACATCGGGGCACAAGGGCACACGCCGCGTCGCCCCCGCGCGGCGATGCGTCCCTTAGCAGGGTCTGGGGATCCGACCGAGATTGAAAGGAGGCGATCCACGTCCAAGCCTCCCCGCATTGGGGAGACAGATACCGCATCGGCGGCCGCGGTGCAAAGTCGCAGTAACGCCGATCGATCAGAAAAGGAGCTGATATGATGGAAAACGACGAACTGATCCCGCTGTCCTATATCTCGCAGTATCATTACTGCAAACGCCGTGCCGGTCTGCTGATGCTCGAGCAGCAGTGGGGCGAGAGCACGGATACGGTCAAAGGCACTGCGGAGCACCAGCATGTCCATACGACAGATGTGAACGTCCGCGGTGATGTGATCGTCCTGACGGATATGTGCGTCATCTCAAAAGAGATGCAGCTATTTGGCAGGTGTGACGTGGTCGAAGCAAGGAAGGAGCGTCAAGGGATGTGCTTCCCCTTCCTGCCGGAGGGTCGTTATGTCCTGTATCCCGTCGAGTATAAGCACGGTAAGCTCCGCATAGAGCGCGAATACGAGCTCCAGCTCTGTGCGCAGGCGATGTGCTTAGAGGAGATGTACGGCTGCAGCATCCCCAAAGCCGCGCTCTTCTTCATCAGCTCGCACAGGCGCAAGGAGATCCTCCTGGATGATACGCGCCGTGACGAGGTACGGCAGACGGCCGGATCATTGGCGCAGATGCTCGCGGATCAGAAGGTGCCGCGGCCGGTCGCCTCGGCGAGATGCATCCGCTGTTCGCTCAAGGAGATCTGTCAGCCGGATGTCCCGGAGTCAGCAGAGAGCTATTTGAAACGACTAGAAACTGGATGGGGGAGCGATGACGTATGAAGCAGCTTGCGAATGTATTATATATCTTGACAGAGGGAAGCTATCTGCACTGTGAGAACGGGACGGTCTGTGTCAAGGTCGGGGGGAAGGACAAGGTCAGGATCCCGGCGCACACGATCGAAAGCATCATCTGTCTATGCAACACGACCGTGTCGACACCGTTCATCGGCTTTTGCGGGGAGCAGGGGATCGCGCTGTCCTTCCATTCGGACACCGGCCGCTTCTATGGCAGGATCTATGGTCCTGTCAATGGTAACGTGCTCCTGCGAAGTGAGCAATACCGCTGGATCGGGACACCACAGGCGACCGAGGTCGTGCGGCATATCGTTCAAGCGAAGCTGTACAACAGTCGGAACGTCCTGCTGAAGGCGGCGCGTGGGACGGAGGAGGCGAGCGCTGCACAGCTCCGTGGAGCTGCTGAGACCATCGCAGCACAGGGCGCGCAGCTCACCGGTGCAGAGACGATCGACAGCATACGCGGCATCGAGGGCGCAGCGGCAACGGCCTATTTCCGGGTGTTCGATGCGATGTGCAAGGTGGACGATCCCGAGATGCGGTTCGAGAAGCGCACGCGGCGTCCGCCTGAGAATAGGGTCAATGCGCTCCTTTCGTTCGTGTACATGCTCTTGAAGAACGAGATGCAGTCGGCGCTCGAAGCGGTCGGCATCGATCCGGCGGCGGGGTATCTCCATACGCTCCGTCCCGGCAGACCTTCGATGGCGCTGGACCTGATGGAGGAGCTGCGTGCGCCGCTGTGCGACCGTTTCGTGATCGCGCTGCTCAATAGAGGACAGATCAAGTGCGCCGGGTTCGAGCACACAGGGAACGAGTTCCGCCTCAGCGACCAGGCACGGCGGCTCGTCATCAGCGAATGGCAGCAGCGGAAAAAGGAGACGATCACGCATCCTTTCCTCAAGGAGAAGATCCCGATCGGCTTGATCCCGTATTGTCAGGCGATGCTGCTCGCACGCCATCTCCGCGGCGATCTTGCGCAGTATCCGCCCTATCTTTGGAGGTGATCGTATGATGGTGCTCATCACCTATGACGTTGACCATACCGACCCCAAGGGCGCATCGCGGCTGCGGCGGGTCGCGAAGCTCTGTGAACGCTATGGCGTCCGTGTGCAGTATTCTGTCTTCGAGATGCTGCTCGATCCGGCGCAGCTCACGAAGCTGAAAACGGATCTGCTCGACTTGATCGACCCGGAGGCCGATTCCATCCGCATCTACCGTTTGGGGAAGAAATGGGAGTCCAAGGTCGAGACGCTTGGTGCAGATAAGGGCTTTTCGCAGGATGCGCCGCTGCTCCTATAGACGCAGGACGCGCCGTCTGCCGAAAAAAAGAGCTGGCCTGTCACAGGTCAGCTCTTTTCTCTGCGATGTCACCCCGCTGTGGGGAACGTGTCGGTCATGCCGTCCCCGCCATCAGCTTCTTCCGATACATCAGTCTTACTCCCTATTCAAGACAGCAGCATGCGCTTCATCATCGCGAGGTCGAACGTGTCGAGGACGCTGTCGCCCATGAGCTCACCGGCCGCGGCATCGGCGAGGACGGTGTTCGGCACGGCATGGAGCCATTTCTGGAGCAGGACGACGTCGCGCGTATCGAACACGCCGTTCGCGTCCACATCGCCCGGGACGCTGCCCTTGGCGATGTTGTCGAAGTCGAGCCAGAGCTGCACGGCCTTGTCGTCCTGCGCGTAGGCAGGGGAGGACGTGGCCTGCGCACGCAGCTCGGCCTCGGTGAGCGCCTTGCTGTAGACGCGTACCGTGTAGAAGTCCGCCTCGGACTTGCGCCCGGTGTCGGGGCACGCGCCGATCGTCAGCGGATAGGCGGACGATGCCACGCCCTCGGTCGTGCCAACGGCCTGCTCGCCGAGCATCCTGCCGTCCGCATAGACACGCAGCATCCCGGCCTCGGCGTCATAGATACCGGCGACCTGGTGCTTTTTGCCGATCCACCCGGACGAGGCGTCCGTCCCGATCTTGCAGTACAGGCTCCGCCACTGGCCGCCCGCATAGACGAAGAAGTCGAGCGAGCCACGGCGCGTGCGGAGCGCGAAAGCGCTGTCACCCTTGCCGGCGAACATGTTGAATTCCGGGTCGCCCGTCGGCACGACCTCGACCTCTACGGTGAAGGAACGCTTCCCGGAGATGGCCGCATCCAGGCTGCTCCCGGTCGGGACGGAAAGCGCCCCGCTCACAGACGTGCCCGACGCAGCCTGATGGAGGGTCGCAGCGCCGAGCGGCACGCGCAGCGCGTTCTGGCTCTTGTCCTGGAAGACGGTGCCGTCCGAGCGGAGGCGTGCGGCGATCGCAGTGCGCTGTGCATCGGACTGCGCATTGGACATCGGGAGTATGGTGAATCCCCAGTGATACGGATGATCGGAGGGGAGCTGGTACTTCTTGAGCGTGCCCTGGCCGCAGGTCGCGGAGCCGGTGCCCATGGAGCCGTAGTCGAGGCTCAGGTAGCTCTCGCTGCGCGGATGGAGCTTGTAGGTGTGATCGGCCTTCTGGAGATCCTCGGGCATAAAGTGCAGCACGCTCGCCTCGATGGGCGCGTCGGCCGCGATCAGCAGACTGCTCGACGCCTTCGGGTCGCGCACGGAGATCCACTGCACGTCCGTGAGGTTGCCGCAGTCATCGGCCTTCATATAGGGGAAATACATCCCGGAGACGGTGTTCGTCCAGACGCCCTCGCGGCCGCCGGACTTGCGGTCGTTGAACGTCTCGACAGGCCCGTTGCCCTCCCAGCTCACCTGCTCGGTGCCTGCGGGGAGCCGCATGATCGAGCCGACGCGCAGGAAATTGCCGAGCCCGGACCGTGTCGCGTCCACGTCATAGTCGACATGCACCGCGCCGTCCGGCCAGATCGTGTAGGTCACGGTCACGGCCGTGTTCCCGGCATCGGGCAAGCTCAGCTTGGACGTGACGACCTTGGCGCCGTCCTTGCCGTCTGTCGTCTCGATGGACTTGACCTCGATGCGGTCGGCGGCGTGCTCCCAAGCCGTATCGAAGAGCTTGTAGCGGCCGGCATTGTTGTCGTTCTCGACGTAGCCGCGCCAGAAATTCGGCCGCGGGCCCTCCTCGATGAGGGTCTCGCCCTTGTAGCTGTACTCCTTCATGAGGCCGGTGGAGCGGTCGATGGAGAAGCTGAAATCCTTCCCGACCGGGACATACATATCCGGGTGCGCGACCACCTCGAGGGAGCTGTCCCCATGGGAGACCTGGACGGGCGTGCCGTCCGCCTGGAGGGCGATCTGCCCGTAGGCGACCTCTGACCCGGCGGGGAGGAGGTCGGTCGCGGTCTTGGTCGTCACGGAGAGGTCGAGGGTGAACCTGTCGCCGGAGAGCGCCGATGCCGGGATGCGGAACGGCACATCGAGCGTGCCATGCGAGAGCGGCGCGGCCTTGGCGTCCTTGATCGTCCCGGACTGCACGGCGATGCCGTTTTTGAGGAGCTGCCAGGTCACGGTGAACTCGCTGAGATCGCGGAAGTCGTTCTCATTGTAGACGTCCACCTGATGCTTGGCGAGCTTGCCCGCGTCGGCCGTGAACCAGAAGCTCTGGTACTGGTACTTGACCTCGGAGAGCTCCGGCTGCGGCGTGCGGTCGGGGGAGATGATGCCGTTCTCGCAGAAGCTGTTGTCGTTCGGAGAATCGCCCCAGTCGCCGCCGTAGGCGAAGTATTTTCCGGCGGACTGGTCAGCATAGAGGTTCTTGTGGGCGCCGTCGGTGGAATAATAATCCCATCCGCCCTGCGGCACGGTGACGGCGCGCGACTGGTCGACCCAGTCCCAGATGAAGCCGCCGAGCATGTTGTCGGAGGAGCGGATCACGTCCCAATACTCCTTCAGCGCACCGACGGAATTGCCCATCGCATGGTCATATTCGCACATGACATAGGGCATCTTGCCGTCTCCGCGGTTATAGCCGATGACATCCGAGCCGGGGTACATGTTGCTCTTCATGTCGACGCCGAGCTTGTCGTCCTGTCCCTCGCTGTGGACGGGACGGGTGGGGTCGTGCTTCTTGAAATACCAGATCATGTCGCGGAAGAGGCCGCCGGCGGCGTTCGGGTCGCCGGTGTAGGCCATCTCGTTGCCGATCGACCACGCCACGATGCACGGCTGGTTTTTAAGACGCTGGTAGGCCGTCTCCGTGCGGTCGAGGCCGAGGTCATGGAACCGCGCCTTCATGTCGTTGTTCTTGTTGTCCATGAGGGCGTGGCACTCCATGTTCGTCTCGCCCATGACATACATGCCGTACTTGTTGCAGAGCCAGTACAGATAGGAATCGTTGCTGTAATGCGAGGTGCGGATGGCATTGATATTGTTCGCCTGCATGAGGCGCACGTCCTCCATCATCGTCTCCTGCGGCACGGCCTTGCCGTGGAAGGGGTCGGTGTCGTGGCGGTTGACGCCCTTGAGGAGGAGGCGCTTGCCGTTGATGGTGATGGGCTGCCAGCGCTTCGTGGTGACGGCATAGCTGTTGTCGACCGCAGTCGGGGTGAACCCGATCTCACGGAATCCGAGCTGCGTGGAGACGGTCTCCTGCACATTGCCCTTGTCATCGAGGAGCGTCAGGACGAGCGCATACAGATCCGGGCGCTCCGCCGACCAGAGCTGCGGGGACTTGACGTTCGTCGTGATGACCGCGGTCTTGCTGCCCCATGCGCCCATCTCGTCCACACGGGCGGTCGCGCCGGAGAGGATCTGCTTGCCGGACGGATCGTAGGCCTCCGCCTTGATCGACCATCCGCTCTTGGCATTGCCGGTGATATTGGAGATGTCCGCGGAGACCGTGAGGACGGCATCGGCGTAGCTGTCGTCGAGGTCGGTGCGGACGGTGTAGTCGCGGATCTGGACGGACGGCGTGCTCACGAGGAAGACGTCGCGGAAGATACCGCCGTCATAGATCATGTCCTGCCCCTCGAACCAGGTGCCGTCGCAGAACTTGTGGACCTCGACCGCGAGGACGTTCTCGCCGTCCTTCAACGCATCGGTGATGTCGAAGCGATGCGGACTGAACGTGTCCTCGCTGTAGCCGATGCACTTGCCGTTGAGCCAGACATAATACGCCGACTCCACGCCGTCGAACTCGATGTAGACGCGGCGTCCGTCCGCCTTGACGGACTTGTCCGGCGTGAACTTTTTCAGATAAAGCCCGACCGGATCATAGCCCGTCGGCGCCTCCGGCGCGGGGACGTAGCCGTCATACTTCGATTGCCACGGCATGATGACGTTCGCATAGATCGGGAAGTCGAAGCCCTGGCACGTCCAGCTCTCGGGGAGCTGCACGGTGCGCCAGCCGTCCGAGTCCTTGGGGGCGTAGCCGGGCATCATGAAGCCGCTGTTGCGGATGCCGGAGGCCTCCTTGTCGTTCTGCTTGACGGTGAGCTGCCAGTCCTCTCCGGGACCGGTGAGCATCTGGAGATAGTCCGAGCCCTCGCGCGCATCATAGTCCCAAACGGCCGCGATCGCCGCGTCCGTGCTCTGGTAGGGGACGGCGTTGACGGAGGCCTGTGTGCGATTCACCGCGAAGACCTTCTCCGTGCCGTCCTTGCCCGTCCACTCCTTGTGGGTGAAGCTCAGATCGGCGGCATGGGTCGGCAGGGTGGGGAGCCCCGGCATGGTCACGGCCGCTGCGGCCAGCAGGACGGCCAGTGTCCGCTTCAAGATCGAATGTCTCATATGATCCCTCCTGTATGATGTCGACATGAATTGTTTGTGGAATAGAACCCTTTTCATAAATTATACACGATTCTATGGAAAATGTCGACCTCCAAAGCGTTTATATGGTGGACAAAATGAAGGTCGGACATAAAAAAACGCTCCCTCCTCGCTTGCGCAAAGAGGGAGCGGATGTGCGATCCGTGTCTGTGTCCGGGGAGCGTCCCGTGCGGGGACGGTCAGTTGTTGGCGATGGTGACGGAGTACCCCTGCTCCGTGAGCGCGCCGATGGTGATCGTGATCCCGGGATCGACGGTCTGGCCGCCGTTCTGGTCATACCACTTGAAGCCGGAGATGCTGCTGTTGATGACGTCGCCGGTGTGGTAGAAGTTGTCGGTGTCCGTGTCGTCGATGATGCGGATCAGGCGGCGGCCGGTGTCCCTGTTGGTGAACTCGCTGCCGGAGGCGTAGCGGAAGTAGGTGTTCCCGCCGTACTCTGTGGTCGCGTCGATGTGGTAGATGCGCACGCCCTCGCCGACCTTCTGCCACCAGCCGGTCTTGCCGCCGACGGCGCTGTTATTGCCGGTGTGGGTGGCGTACTCGATGACGAAATACTCAGAGAAGAGGTCGTCCGCGAGGGTGCCGTTGGGGATGACGATGCAGTTGCCTGCATCGGTCTGGGCATCGGCGAGCGTGAACGTCTGCGAGCCCTGGGAGGGGTCGTAGATGCTGACCTGGCTCTTGCGGTACCAGCCCTCCATGAGCTTGGAGAACGCACCGAAGTCGGAGCCGGCGTCTGTATCCATCAGCTCGACGCCCGCGGCACCGTGCATGCCCTCGCTGTCATTGGTCGTGAAGAGGTAGTAGTCCGGCAGGCCGGTGCAGTGGCCGAGCTCGTGGCAGTAGGAGCTGATGAAGTCGATGTAGTCGTTCGTGCCGCCGATCTGGGCATTGCCGGTGATGATGTGGCCGACGCCGACGCCATCCACGCGGTACGCCGGATCGCCGAACGCGCCTGCGCACGGCCACCAGTGATCGGTCCCTGCCGCAGCGGGCACGGAGAAGAGGGTCGCGTCGATGCGTCCGTCTCCGTTGCCGTCGAACTGCGAGAAGTCGACGGAATCCTTGAACGCCTCATAGCACTCCTCGGCGATCTTCACCTTGTTGTCGTCATAGGCGGCCTGATTCTCCTTGGTCGTATAGCGGAACACCTGACCGTCGAAGGACATCGCGCCCTTGGACGCGCGGCCGTAGAACGCCGGGAAGCTCTCGAACGGATAGCACGCGCTGCTCTCGTTCGCGCCGCCGAAGGCGATCTGCTGGAGCTCGGCATCGGTAGGAGCGTAGTCATAGCGGCAGTCCGGGAAATCGACATAGAACACGACCAGGCGCGCGTTGCCCTGGGTCGGGAGAGAAGCGCCATGCTTGGCCATATTCGCGGTGATGAACGTGTCATCCTCCGGGACATAGGGCTCGGTGGGCGTCACAGGCTCGGTCGGCTGCTCAGGCGTCTCCGGGGTCGTCCCGCCGAGGACAGCGCGCTTGAGGTAGCCGAGGTCGATGACGTCGATCACGCCGTCATGCTGCATATCGGCGGCGTTGATGTCGAGCCATCCCTCGTCGCCGAGGCCGAGGAGCCACTTTTGCAGACCGATGATGTCCGCGACATCGAGCGTCCCATTGCGATTCACGTCACCGGTGAGCGTGCCGGGGTCGATCCATCCGGTCGGCGCCTCGGTCGGTGCTTCGGTCGGGGGCTCGGTGGTCTCCGGCTGGGCGTTGGCGAGGTCGAAGCGGCCTGCCTCGTCCTTGATCTTCGTCCACATATAGCGGAGCATCCAACCGTCGAACTGCGTGATCTTTGCCGCAGAGCCGGCCATCATGATGGAGTTCTCGCCGCCCGGGAAGCCGCCGGGCGGGAAGCCGTCCGACTCGCCCTCGCCGCCGTAGAAGTCGGTCATGCCGAAGCCGTGGCCGATCTCGTGCTCGAGGACGTGGAGACTGCCATTGTCGATCATGCCGAGGTAGGCGGTGTCGGACAGACGCTGGCCCCAGTCACCGCCGCAGCCGCCGATGTCCGGGAAGCCCTGGGTCGCCCACATGTACATGTCGAAGCGCTTGTCGAGGCCGCCGGGATACTGGTAGTTCGGCTCGGTGAAATGGTCGAAGCGCGAGAGCTCCGAGGGCGCGAACGGCTCCTTGTCCGGGATGGTGTCGCGGCCGTTGGTGGTGTCGTACTGCGCGTCATAGTAGCGGGTATCGGTGTAGACGATCTCGTCGTCGTGCAGGTCGAGCAGGCAGCTCTTGTCGATGACGGCCCATCCCACGATATTGACGTCGATGTGGTCATAAGGCCAGTTCTCATAGCCCGCGAGCCAGTCGTTCCATGCGTTGATGCATTCCGAGAGCATCGCCTCGAACTTCTGCCGCTGCTCGTAGGTGACGGTCCGATAGGACTGCCACTTCACGACATAGTTGATCGTGCCCTTGCCGGCGACGATCTGGTCGAAGATCGTGTTGCGGCGGGCGGTGGACTGCTCGCGTTCGATGCGGTTCTGCCAGATCCAATCCGCGGCGTACTGGAACTCGCTCGGCATGTCGCTGATGCTCGCGGCGGAGGCCGTGATCTCGACAGCGGGCGCCGCGGCGAAGGATGCCGGGAGCGGTGTCAGGCAGAGGCTCGCGGCGAGCAGGGCCGCGGCGATGCGTGTTCTTTTCTTCATGATAGTTCCCCCTTGTGTCAGTATTTTCTATATCTGTGATATGTACACAAAACATAACGTTTTGTATATTTTTATTGTACAATATAAATAAGAGATCGTCAATGGAAGATCGCACGTTTTTTGAGACGTATTTTTCAAATATCTCGCTTTAAAATGTAATATCGTCTTGCTTTTTCCCATGAGATGTGATATGATATTACATATAGATACTTCAGACATCTTGGGGGTGAGGACATGGCCGAGCGGCCGCTGATCGGGATCGTGCTGCCGATCCTGTCAAAATACTATATCCGGGACATCGTCCGCGGGGCGCTCGCACAGGCACAGAGCTGCGGCTGCGACTGCATCCTCCTTGCGCCGCTGACGCACCTCACGCGCGCCTCACAGGCGCAGAGCCGCGGCGCACAGCGCATCTACGAGCTGATCGGCGCACCGGCTTTCGACGGGTTCCTCTACGTCAAGGACGACAGCACGATGGGGACGGAGGCGATCGCGGCGGTCGAGGCGCGTCTCCTCCAGTCGAACCGCTATGTCATGACGGTGGACGACCGCGAGCATCCCATCTTCGACAGTACCCAATATGACGACCATGACGACTTCGCCAAGGTCGTCCGCCACCTGATCGAGGTCCATGGGTACCGCAGGATCTACTGCCTGACCGGCCTGCGGGGGACCTTCCAGGCACAGACGCGCCTCCAGGCCTATCAGTCCATGATGGAGGAGCATGGGCTCCCCTATGACGAGACGTACTACGAATATGGCACCTTCTGGGTGGACTCTGCGATCGCCTACGCGCAGCGGATCCTCTCTGGAGAGCTGGCACGCCCGGAGGCTGTCGTCTGCGGGAACGACGTCATGGCGATGGCGTTCCTCAAGACGCTCCAGGCCGGCGGGATCCGTGTGCCGGAGGACATCGCGGTGGCAGGGTATGACGGCTTCCCTTTCTCCGCGAACGTGGACGTCTCCCTCACGACCTACGCGCGCGACCATTTCCAGCTCGGGGCGGACGCCATGCGGCGCCTCTGCCGCAACACGACCGGCATCCTCAGCCGCAAGATCCATCGTCCCGAGAGCGGGCTGATCATCGGGAGCTCCTGCGGCTGCGACCGCATCCCGGCCGGACAGATGCTCCGGCGGCAGATGGGGGACGTGCCGCGGATGTGGGAGGAGGACGTCTTTTGTGACGACATGGCCTTCGACCTCCTACAGGCACACGATGTCACGTCCCTCCTGACAAGGACGATGGCGCACCGTGACGTCCTTTATCGCGCAGAGCACATCGCTGTCTATCTCGACGCGCCGGACGGGACGTTGCGCCGCGCCGTGCGCTGTGACGGGGACAAGGTCACGCCCGGATCGGAGACGCTGGAAAGGACGGACGTCCGGGCGTTCCTCCCGCAGAGCGACGCGCCGGGGGCGGTGTTCGTCTCGCCGCTGCATGTGGGGGCGGACCCGCTGGGGATCCTTGCCGTCTCCTATGGGGACAGCGGGCGGCCGTATGACCGGTATCACGTCCGTTTCGCATCCGACCTGACGCTCGCGCTCCATCGTTTGCAAGAGCGCAGCGGGGGAGAGGCGGCGACGGAGTCCGTCCGCCAGACTGACCGCCGCGAACGTGAAGAAAAGCTGACCGCCCTGCACGACCGTCTCCGCGAGGCGCCCGGTGAGCCGTGGACGGTCGAGCGCATGTGCCAGGTGACGGACATGAGCCGCAGCACGCTGCAAAAGCATTTCCGCGCCTATTTCGGACAGAGCGTCTCGGAGGCACTGATCGCCGCGCGCGTGGAGATGGCAAAGCGTCTGCTGACCGAGACTGCGCTCCCGCTCAGCGAGATCGCCGCACGCTGCGGTTATTCGACCGAGAGCTATTTCATGAAGCAGTTCAAGTCCGTGACCGGCATGACTCCGACGGCGTACCGGCATCGAGAGGAAGGGAAGTAGCACATGTCACACATCCTGATCTTGAACGGCTCTGCGCGGCCGGATGCCTTCACGGCGTCGCTGATCCGGTCGTTCCGAAAGGGCGCGGAGACGGTCGGGCATACGGTCGAGATCATCGACCTGCACCGCCTCGAGATCCGTCCCTGCATCGGCTGTCTCCATGGCGGCAGGGACAACGAGCATCCATGCGTGCAGCGGGACGACATGGATCTAGTCTACGCGGCGTTCCGCGGGGCGGACGTGATCGTGTTCGCGACGCCGCTGTTCTTTTGGTCGTACAGCGGTCTGCTCAAGAACGTCATCGACCGGCTCTGGGCGCTCGCCGAGCATGACCGCAGGGACCTGATCGGGCAGGGGAGGGGCGGTGCGCTCCTGGTCGCCGCCGGCGGGTCCCATCCGGCACTGCTCTATGACCATTTCGCGTACATGATGCGGCGCCTTGCGTGGCACGACTACGGCACCGCAGCGATGCTCCATACGGATGAGATGGATCTTCATGCGGTCCCCGAGAGTGAGGCGGCGTTCGCGCTCGGCGCTTCGATCAAGTGAAGCAGCTCCCCGCATCCCAACGAAGAGATGTAAGCATAGACCTGTGTCCGATGCTTGCTTTTTCGCCGATAGGATGATGGATGATCTGACATGTCTGGACATGCACAAGGCAAGGAGCGGATGCTCCTTGCCTTGTTTGTGTATCATGGGTCGATCCATCCGACATAGCCGTCGGCATACTGGCTGTCTGTGATGGCCGAATACCGCGTCTGGTCGGGGCCGATGTCGTCGAGAAAGCCGTTGTAGGCACGATAGATGTCGCCGGTCTCGTTGTCGTAGACGCGCTCATATTCCCCGATCATATCCGATCGCTTCGCCTGGATGATCTCATCCTCGGTCATGCGCTCCTCGAACGCCTCCATGACCGGGTCGGTATCGTTCGAGGGCGACAACGGCTCCTCCCGTCTCCCGAGGCGATCCATCATCTCCTGCCAATAGTAGTCCGTGTAGTTGAACGACTGCGCGATCCGGGACAGGACGGGCTGCCAGTTGATGAGTTCTCCGAGCGGCGCGTACTCCGTGAACACGCCGTTGATCTCCCACATCGCATAGTTGTAGCCCCCTGTGAGGATCAGGTCGGGCGCCTCCATGATGACCGCGGAATAGATGCCCTCGCCCTCCACGCCGTTCTCGGAGAAGGTGGCGTAGAGCGACTGATAGTCCCAGATCGCCTTGTCGCTGCGCAGCGACTGCAAGTAGTCCTTGTTCGCCGGGACGCAGGAATTCTGCACGGTGAAATAGTCCGTCGTGTTCGCGAACAGTTTGCGAAACAGCTCCTCGACCGTGCCGTTCTCCAGATAGAAGCTATGCCCCAGGAGCTGGCAGATGTCCGCAGACTTCGCGGCGATTAGGTGATCCGTGTTCGACAGACCGAGCATCGAGCCGTCCCCGGCGTGTGCCTGCCATGTGAGCGCTTCGGAGTTGCCGTCCCATTCGACCTGCCAGCCGACCGGGATCTCCAATGTGAAATAGGCGCACTGGTACGGTGTCCATTGCAGATCGGTCCACGCCGCCGGACGCACCTCGATGTCCACGGGGGCGATGGGGAGCGCGTCGGTCTCATCGTCGAGATACGGCGGGTCGTTCGGATCCCAGTAGGTCTCGCCCTCTTCATACGGCGGGTCGTTCGGATCCCAGAACGTCTCGCCCTCCTCCGGGTAGGTCATCCGCGTATCGGCCATAGAGGGCGTGTCCTCGCTGACGGACAGCTTTCTGCCTCCGTGGGCAGGGCCGCCGCATGCGGCGAGGGCGAGCATCATCGTGCAGGCCGTTAGTATCGTAAAGAAACGTTTCATGGAAACCACCCCTTGTCATGCGAGAAGCTGCCGGCGCTTCACCAGTGCCCGCTTCATCAGGCAAAGGTCGAAGCCGTCGAGCCTCCCGTCCGCATAGAAGTCTGCCGCGCTCCCGTCGGCGAGCTGTGTGCCGGGAACGGCGAGGAGCCATTTTTGCAGCACGATCACATCCAAGACGTCAAATATGCCGTCACCGCTGACATCGCCGGTCTCCTTCACGACCGTGCCGTCCTTGACCCTGCACGTCTGCGTGGTGAAGCGTTTATTGGAGAAAGTGGCGGTATAGACGGTCGTATCGCCGTCCTTTTTGCTCGTGGCGACGCTCATCTCCGTCATGATATGGGTGTCGTCGTGTACACAGTAGGATCTCGCTGTGCAGAAGGCATGATCCTCGCTCCATTCATAAACGGGCGTCCCGTAGCTGTGGCCGAGCGCCGGGATGATCTGCTTGTCGCCGATCAGGATGGCGGAGCCGGACGATCCGCTCGATTCATAGACCGTGTCGCAGAAGAGGCACTTCATGCCGCTGTAGCCGTCCTCCGTACAGGTCGGCGGGACCGTGACCGGCTCGGTGAAGGAATGGCCATGCGCCGGGAACTCCTGATAGTAGGTGTGGCCGCAGTAGCAGATGCCGGCGATCGAGCCGGGCGTGGTGCAGGTCACGGGGACGACGGCGGTATAGACGTAATTGTGGTCGAAGTCGTTGCTCGGGTCGTGGGTGACGTTCTCGAGAAAGTCGCCGCCATGGTAGCCGGATGTCGAGGAATACTTGGAGTAGTTGTTGGCGGCATACTGCTGGGCGACCGTTTCGGTATCCTCCCCGTCCTCTGTCGTCTTCGGATCGCCGAACACGGTGATGTCGAAGTTGAACGCTTGAAAGCCGATGATCTCGACACTTGGCGGGATATAGACGGACTTGATCGACGTGCCCTGGAACGCCGAAGTCCCGATGTATTCGACCGTGTTCGGGAGATTCACTGTCCGGATCGATCCACATCCTGAAAAGGCATAGCTGCCGATCACGACTGTACCGTAGGGGATATTGAACGCAGAGCCGCCGCTGTCACCAGTGGTCATGCTCATCCCCCGGAGCTCCGTACACCCATCAAACGCGTGCTCACCGATCCTCTGGATCCCAGCAGGAAGGAGGATATGCGTCAGCTTGGTACGCCCCGCAAAGGCATACGGCCCGATCGACCCAACGCCCTCCGGCACGGTGATATAGGCGTTATCCCTCGTACAATAGACCAGCTCTTTTCGATAGTCCATCTCGGACGAGGTCCAGTCTCCGACAGAGACTGTATACTTTGCATCCACATAGTCAGGTGTGATGTAATACAGCATCCCGGCAGAATACCGATAGAAGCCGTCTGCGGCAGTCGTGAAGCTCCTGAGCGCGGTGCAGCCGAGGAACGCATCGCCGGCGATGATCTGCACGGTCTTCGGGATCGTGATCGTCTCGACCTTGTCATTGTTCTGAAACGTCTGCGGGAAGATACGGTAGACCGTCATCCCGTCGATCTTGCTCGGGATCGTGACATTGACGGCGCTGCCGTGATAGCCGGAGAGCGCGACCATGCCGGTGTCGTCGTAATAGCTCCAGTCGCCGTAGGTCTTCTCGACCCGCTCGCCGTCCGCATGGACGGTCCATGTCTCCGGCAGCACGGTACGATACCCGGCAGGTGCAGCGGCCACAGTGAACGCCATTGCCGCAGCCAAGAGCATGGTCAGCATACGCTTCTTTTTCATAACGATCCCTCCTTATGTCAGTTCGCTGTCAGGATGTCATAGCCGAGGGGGACGCCGCCCGGTGTGCCGATGTAGACCGAATCGCCGCTCTGCGCCACGGTGTCCACAAAGGAAGGCACACGCAGGGTCGAGCCGTCACCGAGCGAATAGGTGTCCTCGTCCTTGATGTAGTCATCCCACGCCTGGAACACTCTGTCCTGCGTCTCCATGTCAGAGCTGGAGGCCGTCGTGCCGCTGGTACTGTAGCTGCCGATCAGCTCCTGGATCCGCTGCTCGGTCCGCTGCTCCGTCACCGTTTCATAGATCTTCGCGGCCGCATAGTTCATCGCAGAATAAAACTCCGCGGTAAGATAGCCGTTCGACACGATCACCTCGTAGTCCGCATAGTAACGGTCGAAAGCCTCCTTGTCCGCCGCGATATAGGTGAAGGACGGGAGGAGCATCCACCATGTATCCGTCCGGTCGAGCATGATCTGGGTGAAGGAATACTGATACGCCGCGATCGCACAGCTAAATTCGCCGCATCCGTCGCCGAGCTGATACTGCCGGCGCGCGATCGTGCCCTCTTTGCCGTAGCTCGTGATCGGATAGCGGCTGTACGCGATCGCCGTATTGATCCCCTCGGTCGCATAGACCTCGGTGAAGGCGTCGATGTTCGCCTGCTGTTCTGCCGTGATCGCCACATCCCCGATCAGCGCGGCGTTCGTGTAGCTCGTCTGCACATACTGGTCGATGTAGGCCGATGCGGTCATATACGGCGCACGGGTGATGAAGTTGGAGAGGTCCGCCCCGTAGCCGATGTAGCTGCTGTCCTCAAAGACCAGCGGAGAGGCGATGCTCACGACGGCATCCCCGTCCGGGCTGACGAACTGCACGAGCTCCTGGCCGGGATAGGGGTCGATCAGGCCCCATGTGCTCTCCATCTGCACCGTCCATCCCTCCGGCAGGAGGCCCTGATAGGCGACGACATTGGCGTATGGATCGACCAGACCGACCTGCCGGTAGAGCCTGCCCTCCGTGACGGGCACTGTCTGTCCGAGCAGATGACGCTTCATCAGACAGAGGTCGAAGCCGTCGAGCCTGCCGTCCGCGTTGAAGTCCGCCGCCTGCCAGTCAGCAAGGCGAGTTTCAGGCACGGCAAGGAGCCACCTTTGCAGCAGCACCACATCGGTCACACCGAACGCGCCGTCACCGTCGACATCGCCTGTGGCTGTCCCGGCCGCAGTCGTTCGTATCGCAGTCAGCCCGGACAGCAGCGAGAAGCACATCACTGCCGCGGTCAGCGCGGGACCGAAGTATCGTCGTCTCATGGTATCCTCCTCCTTTGTATACGTTCTGGAAAGAATCGCACTTGTGTTCTTTGGATATATTATATCACGATCCGGATGGATAGTCAAGCGCTTTGAACAAAAAATAGATGTTGATAACGTGCCGTTCTATGAAATAATGTATATTTTAGACAACATCGACTTAGAAATGTCTTGGCTTGCCGATCGAGGATGCACGGGATAGATATACTGTCTGTAAATGACTTGCGGACAAGGATGATCGGGATGGGATGCTCCCTTCATGCGGCGAGCACCAGTCCCTCATCCAAAAGGTGTAAAATGTATTGTTTTTGGAGGGAAATGTCATTCCTTTTTATCTGCATATGTAGTAAGATGATAGTAAAGACAACGTTTTCGGTCTGCGCAGGCCGCTCTGCCGGCGCGCTGCCCGCTCTGCTGTCGGTGGGAGGCGGTACCCTAGCGTTTGCCGGCATCCTGCCACAGGATATGCTATGATAAAAAAACACACAAAGGGGGATCTTCCATGAAAAAGCTCACCACGCTCCTGCTCGCCGCCGCGCTGGCCGTCACGCCGCTGGCAGGGGGCTTTGCCGATGCCGCATGCGCCGTCACGGCCTCTGCGGCGGACCGCACGCTCTCGAATCCGAAAGCGACCGCCGAGACGCAGTCGCTCTATCGGTTCCTGAACGATACCTACGGCAAGCACGTCATCTCCGGCCAACAGGAATCCACCTGGATGGGCAGCGAGGACTATGAGTTCGAGATCATCCGGAATGCCAGCGGAAAGCTCCCCGCCCTGCGCGGCCTCGACTACATGGGCGACGACTTCGCAGGCTGCAACAGACGCGCCAAGGCCTGGTATGCCAAGGGCGGCATCGTCACCATCTGCTGGCACTGCGGCGCGGACTTCTCCGGCAGCCACACCGAGTCCATGAACACCAATTTGGACTGGGACAAGGCCCTCACCCCCGGCACGAACGAATACAACGCCCTCATCGCCGGCATGGACAAGGGCGCCAAGGCGCTCAAGGAGCTCCAGGAGGCCGGGGTCCCCGTCATCTGGCGGCCGTTCCACGAGTTCGACGGCAAGTGGTTCTGGTGGGGCAAGGGCGGCGCGGAGAACTTCAAGAAGCTCTGGCGCATCATGTACGACCGCTATACGAAGGACTGGGGCCTCGATAACTTGATCTGGAATCTGGGCTACTGCGGAGATGTCAACGACGGCTGGTACCCCGGCGATGCCTATGTCGACATCATCGGCGCGGACACCTATGTCGACCATACCGGCTCTCTCCTCCCCATGTACCAGAAGACCGCCCGCGTCGCCGACAAGCCCGTCTGCCTCCACGAGAACGGTCCCATCCCTGACCCCGACAAGCTCGCCGCCGAAGGCTCGAACTGGCTCTGGTTCATGACCTGGCATACGTCCTTCATCGACAGCAATGCCATCAACACGGCGTCCTATCTAGATCACGTCTACAACAGCGACTGGCTCCTCTCGCTCGATGAGCTGCCGGATGTCTACCATTATGGAGAGGCCCCCGCGCCTGTGACCGTGCGGGGCGATGTGGACGCGAACGGCGTGTTCGATGTGCGCGACATCGTGGCCATGCAGCGCTGGCTCCTGGCAGACGCATCCGTGACGCTCGCCGATGCCGCCGCGGGCGATGTCTATGAGGACGGGCGCCTCGACGTCTTCGACATTGGCATGATGAAGCGCCTCCTGACTGCGTCCGGCGAGACTCCCGAGGAGCCGCAGCAGGCGTACTATGCGGTCTATGAGGCCGAGGATGCGGCCGTCTCCGGCGGGAACAGCGTGCAGTCCGATGCCGCGGCGTCCGGGAGCAGGGCGGTCGGCAATTTCGCGGACGATGCGGACAACGTCACCTTCACCATCGAGGTCCCGGCGGCGGGGAGCTACTGCCTGACGCTCACGGCCAAGGGCTTGGGCGGCGACAAGTACAATGAGGTCCTCGTGGACGGCGACAACATCGGCGGCTTCGACACCAAGGCCGATGCCTACAACGACGCCGCCCTGCGCCGCGTCATGCTGACGGCGGGGCGTCATACCGTGTCGATCAAGAAGTCCTGGGGTTGGATCTTGCTCGACAAGCTGACCGTGACCGAGGACGAGGCGATCTCCTCGAAGGTCTACGAGGTCGCCGACACCCTGATCGACCCGCAGGCGGATGCGAACACGCGGGCGCTCTTCTCGTACCTCTGCGAGAGCTACGGCAAATATACCCTCTCCGGCCAGGTCTGCAATGACGGCCTGAACGGTCCCGAGTTCCAGGCGATCTACGAGGCGACCGGCAAGTATCCGGCCATCTGCGGCCTCGATATGATGGACTACTGTCCGTCCCGCACAGCACGGGGCGCGCGGTCGAACGCGGTCGAGACGGCGCTCGACTTCCATGCGCATGGCGGTATCGTGACGTTCTGCTGGCACTGGAACGCGCCGGACAAGTACATGAAGGCCGGCGACACCCCCGAGGGCACGCCGCGCTGGTGGGGCGGCTTCAACACGTCCAACACCGACTTTGACATCGCTGCCGTCATGGACGGGCGCGACCCCGAGGGCAAGGCGCTCCTCGACGCGGACATCCAGGAGATCGCGCGGCAGCTCGCCATCCTGCGTGACGCGGGCGTGCCGGTGCTCTGGCGGCCGCTGCACGAGGCGTCCGGCGGATGGTTCTGGTGGGGCGCGAAGGGGCCGGAGGCGTACAAAAAGCTGTGGTACTATCTCTACGACCAGCTCACGAACGTCTACGGTCTGCATAACCTGATCTGGGTCTGGAACGCCCAGGCCGCGGACTGGTACCCGGGCGATGCCTATGTCGACGTCATCGGCACCGACATCTACGCCGGGGAGCACAGCTACGGCGCACAGAACGCTAAGTTCTCCGAGATGCTCGAGTGGTCGGAGACGAACAAGCTCATCGCCCTGACCGAGAATGGCACGGTCTTCGACATCGACAACGTCGTCGCGGCCAATTCCCGCTGGATGTGGTTCGGGACGTGGTGCGGCGGATTCGTCGAGGAGAACGGCCATTACACGGATACCTTCACCGAGCGCGCCGTCATGTCCAAGACCTACAACAGCGAGCAGGTCATCACGCTCGACGAGCTTCCCTGGAACAACTGATGATACGACGCACCGGTCCGAGCGATGTCGGACCGGTGCGATTCTTTTATGCTTGATGATGTCTGCGGTATTGCAGCGCGGTCATGCCGTTCTTCTCCTTGAATTGGCGCATGAAATGGTTCTCGTTGTTGTAGCCGCAGCGTTCGGCGATCTCCTGCACGCGCAGATCAGTGTGGGCGAGGAGCTGCATGGCACGGTCCATGCGGGAGGTGATGAGATCGTCCTTGATGCCGGTATGGAACAGCTCCTTGTAGAGCCGCTGCAGGTGAGTCTTGCTGATGCCGAGCTCATGCGAGATGGCGGTGATGCTCCATTCCCGCTCCGTCTGTGAGAGGATGTCACGCCGGAGCCGGTAGAGCTGCTCACGGTAGGCGGCGCCGCGGTCGATCTCGATGTCCCGCTTTTGCAGGAAGCTCGTATATAGCTGCTCCACCGCCTTCTCCAGCTCGGCGGGCTTTTTGCCGGGGAGCGGCGCGGTCTGCGTGATCAGCTCCGGGAGCGCTGCCCCTCCGATGCTCTCCCGGAGCTCTGTTTGCATCCGCGTGAGGGCCGCCTCCGGATCCTCTGTCAGAACGACGGCGAAGACCTTTTCGCCGAGCCGTGCGCAGAGGGGGAAAGCCTCCCGTTTCAGCACATTGCCAAGGAGGACGGCGGTATCATAGACGATCGGAGCGGTATGCTCCATCCAGGAGAGGAGCAGGAGATCATACGCGGTATCTGTTTTGCGAAGGTCATGCAGGATACCGGGGAGCTGCTCGAGGAAGCCGTGCTTGTTGTAGAGCTCTGTGACGGCATCACGGGTGGAGAAAGTCTCCATCTGTTCATGAAGATAGTCGACATAGAGCCGTTTTTGCAGCGTATGCAGACCACTGGAGACGGCGTCCGTCCAGCTGACGAAATGATCGTCCAGCTCGATCTCATTGGCGGAGGCAAAGGAAAGTGCCGTGTAACCGAAGATCTGTCCCTTGCAGTGCAGCGAGGTCAGGACGAGGAGCTGCGGCGCATGTGGCTCGCAAAGCGCAGGGAGGATGTCCTGCGTCCGGAACGAGCCGCACTGGAGCTGCGCGCTGTCACGGCGCTTTGAGAGGATGAGCTGCATCGTGTCAGAAAAGCCCTGCTGACGGTATTGATAGGGATTCTCAGGATCCGGGCACCAGTCCTCGCAGAGCGCGACATCCATCCACTGCCATCCATGGATGAGGTAGCTCTTTTCGTCGATGATATGTGTGAGGACATCGAGGGTATCGGCATCCGCCATCCTGCTGATCAGGTCAGTGGAGAGGAAGCTGCGCTTCTCAAAGCCGCGGAAGAGCTGCTTTGCCACCTGCTGCTGCAGGCTGTGCATCAGGTCCATCTGCGCACCGAGCATCTCAAGACCGCACCCGCAGCTCGTCCCGTAGCGGATGGTCTGCTTGCTGCCGAGGGGCTGCACCGTCCCTCCGCCGATCATCTCGATCAGGCGGCAGACCGCTGCTTCACCGAGCTGCCTTTCTCTGCCGTAGACGGTGGTCGTGATAGGGTCGTGCATGGCGGAGTACCACATGCCGTCATAGCCTGTGATCTTCACCTGATCTGGGACGGCGATCCCCTGCCGTCGCAGCTCGTCTCCGAAATAGATCGCCATCGGATCGCTCAGGCAGACGGCGCCGTCGGGGCAGCGATACTTGCCGGCGGCGATGTCCCGCGCGAGCTGCTGCGGGATGTCGCGCCAATTGTTGCCGAAATGGATCGTATCCTCTTCGATGGGGAGCCCTGCCTCCTGCAGCGCATCCGTGAAGCCCCGCAGACGCTCCATTGAAGAGGCGTCGCCCTCGAATCCGGCGATGCACCAGAGCTTTTTGCATCCATGCACCTCGATGAGGTGCTTCGTCATCACATAGGCGCCCTCATACTGCTCGGCGATGATGCAGGGACAGTCTCCGTGCTGATGATCGAGCGTCAGGACGGGGGTATCGGTCTGGGTAAAGAGAGAATAGATCTTTTGCCGGAGCGCGTCGTCATGAAAGCGATTCGCTGCAAAGAGGATCCCGCTCAGCCGTGCCTGGCAAACGAGGGCATAGATATTCTCGAACCCCTGGGTATAGTAGTCCTGCTCACTGTCCGACAGGGGGTTGAGGATGCCGGTGAGGATGAGCGTGTCGTATCCGGCTGCCGCCGCTTGCCGGTGGATGCCGTCCAAGAGCTCATGATCGAGCGGGTCTGCGATCTCCGGGATCACGACCCCGATCCTTCCGATGCTGTTCATGTGCCACCTCCTATGGATAAGACCATATATATAGTATAGCACATGACCGCGGCCTTTGTCAAATGATGCGCCCCGCGGTCCGTCTCCAGACGGACGGAGCACCGCCTGTACCCTACAGGCGGCGCTCAGCGTTGATCGCTTTTTAGGAGGATCAGGAAAGAGAAGATGGGGACTGCGCGTGCTTGGTCTGCTCGTAGATGCTCCTGACCACCCTCGCAGGACTACCGACGGCGATCATGTTCGCGGGGATATCCTTCGTCACGACGGAGCCTGCTCCGATGACCGCATCGTCACCGATCGTCACGCCTGATAGGATCGTGGAATTCGAGCCGATCCAAACATTCTTGCCGATATGGATGGGCTTTGGGATCAGATCGTGGCGTTCCGCGGGAAGGAGCCCGTGATCGAGCGTCGCAAGCACTGTGTTGTGACCGATCAGTGCCCCGTCACCGATATAGATGCCGCCCTGATCCTGGAACTTACAGCCCGCATTGATGAACACGCCCTTGCCGAGATGGATGTTCTTGCCGCAGTCAGTGTAGAAAGGCGGGAACAGTCCGACCTCGACAGGTCTCCCGATCAGCTCGGACATCAGTGCATTGATCTCATCGGGCGTATGATAGCGGCTGTTGATCTCCATCGTGATGCAGATGGCCTCCTGACTCAGCGCGTGCATGATCTGATGCGCTTCGCTCCCCGCCGTGACCTGTTCGCCGCTGTTCATCAGCGCAAGGAATCCTGTTGTCGTCATTGTGGTCCCCTCCGGATCGATCATCTGAGATACTCCTGATAGAATGCTTCGAGCTTGTCGAACGGGATCACATGATCCTCGCCGCCGTCATAAAGATCGGTATGCGAAGCGCCCTCGATCACGAGGAGCTGCTTGTTGTCGGTATACTTGTTACCGTCCATCATGGCCTCATAAGCATCCTTTCCAAAATAGAAGGAATGTGCCTTGTCGCCGTGCATGATCATGACAGCGGAGCGGATCTCGTTGCTGTATTGCAGGATCGGCATATTGATGAACGACATGCAGCCGATCTTGTTCCATCCGCCGTTCGAGTTGAGGGAACGCGGGTGATACCCTCTCTCGGTCTTGTAGTAGGCGTGATAGTCCTTGACAAAGTAGGGCGCGTCCTCGGGCAGAGGGTCGATGACGCCGCCGCCGAGCTCATATTCACCGGACTGGAGATCCTTGATACGCTGGGCATTCAGCGCCTGCTTCATCGCATAGCGCTTTTCCTCGCTGTCATCGGCGTCGAAATATCCCTTTGCGTTCACTCTTGTCATATCGTACATGGTCGAGGCGACCGTCGCCTTGACGCGGGTGTCCAGCGTCGCAGCGTTGAGCGCCATGCCGCCCCAGCCGCAGATACCGAGGATACCGATCCGCTCGGGATCGACGTTCTCCTGGAGCGATAAAAAGTCTACCGCTGCCATGAAGTCCTCCGTGTTGATGTCGGGAGAAGCCATATAGCGCGGCTGACCGCCGCTCTCGCCTGTGAACGAGGGGTCGAACGCGATGGTCAGGAAGCCGCGCTCGGCGAGCGTCTGGGCATACAGACCGCTGCACTGCTCCTTGACCGCACCGAACGGTCCGCAGACAGCGATCGCGGGGAGCTTCCCGTCCCCGTCCTTCGGGCAGTACAGATCGGCAGCGAGCGTGATGCCATAGCGGTTGTGGAAGGTGACCTTTCTATGATCGACCTTGTCGGACTTCGGGAAGGTCTTGTCCCATTCAGCAGTCAAGGTGAGCATTTCATCTTTCATCTCAAATACCTCCGTTTTTTCTTAGTGAATATGTGAAATAGTCAAGGCAGTCGATACGGTCACTGTACCTGTGGACGCTCTCAAGGAGCGACTGACGATGGGCGTTCAAGAGCGAGACCAGCTCTGCGTAACGCGCATTCTCGAGCAGCATCAGACATCTCGCTGTCATCTCTTCGTCCAAGCCCATGTCATGCAGGGCCTCCGTGATCACCGCTGCGTTGTCGGCTGCGTCTGCCATCCTCATCACCTCCTTGTTTCCTTACCTAGAGTATAGCATATTTTGAGAGATATGTAAAATACCTATATGTGATCGGCTTTCATTCTTGACAGGAATGACAGATCGCGGTATAATAGTAGTATCATCCTATGGAGGTGCAGCATGGAGATCAGGATATTACGCTATTTTCTTGCCATCGCAAGAGAAGAGAACATGACAAGGGCGGCCGAGCGGCTCCATATCTCGCAGCCGTCGCTCTCCAAGGAGATGAAAAAGCTCGAAGAGGAATTGGGCCACGAGCTGTTCCTCCGCACGAACAAGAGCATGCGTCTCAATGATGAGGGGATGCTCCTGCGCAAACGCGCTGAGGATATCCTTGCGATGGTCGATAAGACCGCCGAAGAGTTTCGCCAGCTCGACAACATCATCGGGGGAGAGATCCACATCGGCTGTGCAGAGAGCCATCTCATCAAATACCTTGCCAAAAGCATCCATTCATTCAAGGAACAGTACCCAGATCTCATCGTCCACATATTCAGCGGGGATACCGAGCCTGTCGCAGAGAGACTGGACAGAGGGATCCTCGACATGGCCGTTATCGTTGAGCCGCCGAATCTCGCAAAGTATCATTATCTCGCGATCCCTGAAAGTGACAAATGGGGGCTCGTGATGCGCCGCGAGAGCCCTCTTGCGAAGAAAGACTATGTCACCCTCGATGACCTCTACGGACTGCCCCTGTTCTGCTCCGAGCAGTCGATCCGTGTCGATTTTCCGCGCTGGTGCGGCGAGAACATGGATAAGCTGAACTTTGTGGGAACGGTCAATCTCGCATACAACGGCTCGGTGTTCGTGAAGGAGGGGCTGGGGTATCTTCTGACATTTGAGCACCTGATCGATACGAGCGAAAGGAGCGGCCTTTGCTTCCGCCCGATCAAGCCGACACTCGAAACGAATATGTATATCATCTGGAAAAAGTATCAGGTGTTCTCGCCGATCGCGGACTTGTTCCTAAAAAAGCTAAAGCAGGATCTGGCGATCACTCGATGAAGGCGCGCTCAGCCCGGCCTTTTGCCTGCAAACGGAGCGCCGATGAGCCTCGTTGACGATGAGAAAAAACGATCGCAGGCCCTTTGTAAGGACCTGCGATCATCGCTTCGTGCCGGTGGCGGGGGTCGAACCCGCACGGTATCGCTACCAACGGATTTTGAGTCCGTCACGTCTGCCAATTCCATCACACCGGCGTATCGAATACCTATCTATTATAGCATATCCGTCCGCAAATGTCAAGACTCTCTTGCAAATATCCGCGCCGATGGGGGCGAGAGTCTGCCTGCCGCCTTGACATTGCCTATGATTCGTGGTATAATGATAGCTGACACCTATCATCGTCCTGGAAGACGGCGGGCATACCGCTGCCGGGACGTATCCTATGACAAACTGGAGGTATGCTTATGATCGGTACCATCGGACTAGGCTTCGCGATCTCTGCGCTGCTCATCTCCCTGACCGACCTCGCTTTCACCGTGATGGACAGGCGCACCGGTAAGCCGCAGGATCGCATCTTCCTCGCGATACTCCTCATCCTGATCGTCAACGCTGCCTGTGAGATCGTCACGGCCGTCTATGAGGGCACGCCCGCCGCCACCGCGCAAAGGTTCCTGAGCTTCCGTGTGGCGAAGTATCTCTATTTCGTCACCCACACGCTGCTCCCGCCGGCCTTCTATGCGTATGTCTCCTTCGTGGCCGGGCGTTCGGTCGATGGAGGCCTGTTCTTTGGCCATAAGAAGACACCGCGTCATCTGCTCCTGCATCGGATCCTGATCGGAGCGGTCGTGCTCGTCGAGCTGCTCATCCTCTGCAACCCCGTCACCCACTGGACATGGTCGTTCGATGCGGACGGCTCCTTCCGCCGCGAATGGGGCGAGTATGTCTACATTTACCTGCCCTCTGTGCTCTGGATCATCGCGTCGTTCATCTTGGTGATGCGGTCGTGGAACATCCTCTCGAAGAACCGCAAGCAGGCGATCAGCGTCTGCTTCGTCATGGTGCTCGTCGGCATCGGCATCCAGATGATCTTCCCGACTGCGCGCATCGAGGTCCTGCTCGAGACCCTCGGCTTCACCGGCGTCCTGCTCTTCATCGAGAACGACGACGATCTGCGCAACGTCACCCTCGACATCTGCAATGCGTCGACCTTCACGATGGACCTCAATGCTGCGCTCTATTACAAGACCCCGCTGCATGCGGTCATCGTGCGCGACATCTGCATCGACCGCAAGAACGACATGATCGCGCCGGAGCGCGTGCATCGCTCAGTGATGCGGCGCGCCATCGCGGACTACCTTGCGACCCTCGTCCCGCGGCATCATATCTATGATCTGGGACACGGCCGCTTCGCCGTCAAGGTCTTCGGCGGGGACGATGCCAAGGCGCATGACCTCGCCGAGACGATCCTCTCGCGCTTCAACGATCCCTGGGAGATCGACGGCGACACGGTCGGCCTTGATGCACGAATCATGGTCATCGCCATCCCGGAGCGCGCCGCCAGTGCGCATGATGTCCGCTATATCGCAGAGTGCCAGATCCCGCCGGATGTCGAGAAGCCCCTCCTCGAGGGAAGCGACCTCGACTGGATCGTGCGCCATGCTGCCGTGGAGGAGGCCGTCTCGCACGGCATCGAGAAGGGCAGCTTCGAGGTCTACTACCAGCCGACCTACAACATCGACCGCACGCTCCACGGCGCTGAGGCGCTCCTGCGGATGCATGACGAGACGCTCGGCAGCATCTACCCGGACGAGTTCATCCCTGTCGCCGAGCAGCTCGGCCTGATCGACTCGCTCGACGATCTTGTGCTGCGCGAGGTCTGCCGATTCCTTGCCACGGGCATCCCGCAAAGGTTCGGCATGGACTGCATCAACGTGAACCTCTCTGTGCTCGAGTGCATGAAGGAGGGCTTCGCGGAGCATGTCAGCGGCATCGTCGAGGACGCCGGGATCCGCAAGCGCTTCATCAATTTCGAGATCACCGAGTCCGTCGCCGCGAACGATTACCGGCATCTTGCCAACGTCATCGACCGCCTGCGGCAGCAGGGATTCCTCTTCTCCATCGACGACTACGGCACCGGCTATTCCAACATGACCTCCCTCTTCTCCCTCGGCGCCGACATCATCAAGATCGACAAGAGCCTCCTTTGGAACGCCGAGAAGAGCGAGCTCGGCATGACACTCCTCAAGACCTCCATCGACATGGTACACGACATGAAAAAGCTCGCGCTGATGGAGGGCGTCGAGACGGAGGAACAGCTCGCCGTCCTCGAACGGCTCCACTGCGATTATCTCCAGGGCTACTTCTTCGCGAAGCCCCTCACCCAGGAACAGCTCATCGCGCTCCTGGAGGGGCAGACCGTGACCGCACAGGCATGACAAAGCATCCAAAACGTCCCCTCCCTGCATCGGCAGAGAGGGGACGTTCTATGTCTATGAGCGGGTCACGCCTCCGCATCGACGATCGTATCGAGGACGCGTCCCATGCGCGTGATCATCGGCACGACGAGCGCGTTGCCCATGCAGAAATAGCGCATCCGCAGGGGCATCCCGGTGTTCGTCCAGTCGTCCTCGAAGCCCTGGAGCCGCTCGGCCTCGATGGGCGTGAGCAGGCGCAGGCTCCCGTTCTGGCGGTCGGCGACGACGTGGGTGGAGCGGTTCATCGTGGATTCGCTGGTGAGCATCGTCCGCCCGGGACGGTCCCACGGATCCGGGAACGCCACGGCGCCCTCGGAGAAGGTGTAGGGATGGCCGTTCGCGGCCGTGCGCTCGATCCGCTTGGCGCCCTTCATGTAGCACCATTTCGCCATCTTCTCACTGGTGATGAAATAGCGCTGATCGACAGGCTCACGCTGAAGGATGTCACCAAGGGTCACGGCCTTCTCCTCGATCTCCTCCACGCGTGCTGTCCAGATCCTGCCGCGGGACATGAGGCCGCCGCTCTCGAACGGGAACGCGAAGCTGTCGCTGACGGCCACGAGGTCGGATCCGATCGTGCAGGTCGCGACCTCACCGATCCCGTTGATCGGGAACGCGCGCGCCATCAGGCCGTCCTTCGTGAGGATGGTCTCGGCGGGGACGTCGGCCATTTTCCGTCCATAAGACGTGCGTTCATCGTGGTAGGCGAAGAGGAACGTCCGACGCCGCCGCTGTGCCGCGCCGTATACTGCCGCATTGACGACGCGCCACTCCACACTATACCCGAGCGCCGCGAAGCACGCGAGGATGATGCCAAAGTCGCGTCCGCGCTGCTTGGCCGGGGAGCGGAGGAGCCGGTCGACGTTCTCGAGAAGGCAGAATGCCGGCTGCTTGGTCTCGAGGATGTCGCGGATCTGCCACCAGAGCACGCCCTTCTTGCCCTCGATGCCCTTGGACGAGGCGAGGGTGTGGGCAACGCTGTAGTCCTGGCAGGGGAACCCGCCGACGAGCAGCGTGTGGTCGGGGATGCGCGATTTGTCGACGGTGCTGATGTCCTCGCCGGTGTGGTAGGCGCCGTCGAGGTCGGGCAGGTCGCCGAAGTGCTGGACGTAGCAGTCGTGCGCCCACTGCGTCCGTGCGCCCGGCTCCCACTGGGAGAACCAGACCGTCTCCCACCCGGACCCAAGACGGTCGAAGCCGAGCCGGAATCCGCCGACACCGGCGAACAGCTCACAGATCGTTTTTTTCATGGAATGTCCTCCTATGGCCATATATCGCCGTATGCACGGCAAGGCCCAAGATGACGAGGGACGCGTCCCTCGAAGTAGCCTATCACGGTATCAAGACGCGTTTTCTACATTGCGCAGCTCGTCGAGGAGCTGGGCGAGGGTCGTCTGCGCCATCTGCTGCTCCATCGCGGCCTGGATGCCGCCGAGACGGTCGTCCATGAGGCGGTGGATGTTGCGCCCGACCGGGCAGAGCGGCTCGGGGTGCTCGTGGAAATGGAAGAGCGCCTCCTCCTTCTCCACGGCCTTGAACACGTCTAGGAGCGTGATCGTCTCTGCCGGCCGCGCGAGGGACGCCCCGCCGACCCCGGCCTTGACCTCGATGATCCCGGCCGCAGACAGCAGGCCGGAGATGTTCCGCACGACCACCGGGTCGACATGGATGCTGCCGGCCATAAAGGTCGACGTGACCTTCTGCGTGTCCTGGAACATGGCGATGCACAGGAGCATGTGGGTCGCGATCGTCGTTCGGGATGAGAATTGCATGGCGTCCTCCTTCCGTGGGGATGGCTCGCCGCAGCGAGTGTGGTCTATTCTTATTGTACCATATTTTCATTGTAATGTCAACACTTACAATTTTACGACACAGGATCTGTGCATCTCTACAAAGTCTTGCTGTAACCATTGACATTACAGCTCAAGTATGCTATACTCTAGTTGTAACGAGATACGTTACAACGAACCCTGAACAGGAGGTCATCATCATGGAGAACTACAAAAAGGTAAGCGTCGCAGAGGCGGCGAGGACGGAGCTGCACGACGCGCTGGGGCTGACCGGCGCAGAGATCAGCGTCAATACGCTCCCGGCGGGGGCATGCGTGCCCTTCATCCACGCCCACAAGCAGAACGAGGAGATCTACGCGATCCTGGCCGGCAAGGGCAAGGCCGTGATCGACGGTGAGACGTTCTCGCTCGCAGCAGGGGACTGGGTGCGCGTCGCGCCTGCGGCCAAGCGGCAGTTCTTCGCCGCGGAGGATGCCGCGATCACCTATGCCTGCATCCAGGTCAAGGCCGGCTCCCTCGAGGCCTACACCGCCGACGATGCCGTCATCGAGGCATGACCTGATGTCCCGCGCCCCTCGCCGCATGGATGGCGAGGGGCGTTTTTTTCTCGTGAACGCCGCAAGATACCCCTTGACGATCGCGCGAAAATATGGTATGATAGTATATATCCCCAAAACGCAAGGATGGAGGAAGGTAGCCGCGTGGAGCTCACAGAGACGTGCCGGTCGGTGCAAGGCACGGTGTGAAGCGCGGTGAGATACGCTCCGGAGCGGATGTGCAGAACCGCGGATCGCCGCGCAGTAGGTGCATACGGCAGCGCCCGTTATCGCGCGACGAGGCCGCAGTCTCTGCGGTGAATAGAGGTGGTACCACGGTCGAAGATCGTCCTCTGCGCATTTGGCAGGGGATGTTTTTCTTTCCGACCGTATCTGCAAAGGAGCGTGATCGCATGGTCTGGATGGCACATGCCGTCGCCTATATGGAGAGGGCCGCATAGATGGCGCGCCCGATCGACAAAAAGACCCGCACCAAGGCGTGGATCCTGCTGGTGCTGGTCCTCATCGCCATGTGCATCCCGATGCGCACGCAGCAGAAGTCCGGCACCGTGACCTATCGCGCGGTCGTCTGGTCGCTCACGCGGTTCCATGAGCCTGCGGTCGAGGACCATCGGCTGGGCCTGCGGACAGGGGAGGAGTGGCGGATCTTCGGCCATATCGTCCATAGCAGCGTCGTCTTCACGCCGGATGACATCGCCACCACGATCGCGCCCGCCGGAGAGGAGGGGACGTCCTGATGCCGCCCATCCTGCCGCAGCGCACCATGATCGTGACGCTGCTCGCGTCGGCCGCAGTCGTGTTCGTGATCTTCTTCGTCCTCATCGGAGATACGATGGGGAAGGTCATCGGCATCGTCATCCCGCTCGCCCTCATCTTCTGGACGATCTTCTCGACCGTCAAGGAGCGCCGCGCGGACGTGGACGCCGTCGGCAAGCGCAAGGCCATCCTCGACGGCAGCTACTTCCGCGATCCTGCCTGGCGCGAGGCCTACCTCGCCTACAAGCAGGCGCACCCGTGGGAGACCTGCAAGGGCGACGACGTCCGCCGCGACCTCTCCCGCCGCTATCGCCGCAGCAGCCACATCACCTTCGGCATCGTGAGCATCCTTTTGCTCTTTGCCACGGTCGTGGGGCTCGTGACGGCATTCGACCCGATCCTGCTGCTCGGCTTCCCGTTCTTCGGGTGGCTGCTGTGGATCCAGATCACGGGCTTTCTGGGGCGCCCCGTGCTGAAATGGTACCGCACGCGCCGCACCGACCCGCAGTTCCCGGAATACGAGGCCAGCTACCGCAAGAGCCAGATCCTCTGCTACCGCACCCCGGAGCTCACCTCCGGCATCAGCATCGGCCCCACGCACATCCTCCTATTTGATAAGGAGGACATCCACACGATCGAGCTCTCCTGTGCCAAGGAGATGACACGCAAGGTCGTCCGCCAGAAGGACTACCAGGACTCCACCTTCGTCGGCGACAAATACCGACATTTCGCCGTTTTGCATGTGGAGACGCCGCGCGGCAGCTTCGACCTGCCCACAGAGCTTGACGAATACCAGGTCGAGATGGCCATCGAGGCTTTCATGCGCCTGCGCGGCGCACAGCCGAACGAGACCGGCTATGACATCGCCCTGCACAATGAGAACGTGACGTGACATCACGTCTGTCGATATGTACACACTATTATAGGAGGAACATCCCATGACTGTATTTGAAGAACTGCAAAGACGCGGCCTGCTCGCCCAGCTCACCGACGAGGACGAGATCCGCGACCTCATCAACGCCGGCAAGGCCACCTTTTACATCGGCTTCGACCCGACCGCGGATTCGCTGCACGTTGGCCACTTCATGGCGCTCTGCCTGATGAAGCGCCTCCAGATGGCCGGCAACAAGCCGATCGCACTGGTCGGCGGCGGCACCGGCATGATCGGCGACCCGTCCGGCAAGAGCGACATGCGCAAGATGCTCACCCCCGAGACCATCGCCCACAACTGTGAGTGCTTCAAGAAGCAGATGAGCCGATTCATCGACTTTTCTGACGGCAAGGCGCTCATGGTCAACAACGGCGACTGGCTCCTTGATCTGAACTACATCGACGTCCTCCGCGAGGTCGGCGCGTGCTTCTCCGTCAATAAGATGCTGACCTTCGAGTGCTACAAGCAGCGCATGGAGCGCGGCCTGACCTTCCTCGAGTTCAACTACATGATCATGCAGAGCTACGACTTCTACAAGCTCTTCCAGGACTACGGCTGCAACATGCAGTTCGGCGGCGACGATCAGTGGGCGAACATGCTCGGCGGCACGGAGCTGATCCGCAAGAAGCTCGGCAAGGACGCCTACGCCATGACCATCACCCTCCTGCTCAACTCCGAGGGCAAGAAGATGGGCAAGACCGAGAAGGGCGCCGTTTGGCTCGACCCGGAGAAGACCTCGCCCTACGATTTCTTCCAGTATTGGCGCAACGTGGCCGATGCGGACGTCATCAAGTGCCTGAAGATGCTGACCTTCGTCCCGATCGAGAAGATCGAGGAGATGGAGGCCGACCTCGCGGCCAACGGCGACGGCAAGGCCTACAACGAGGCCAAGGAGCTCCTCGCCTACGAGCTGACCGCGCTCGTCCATGGTGACGAGGAGGCCAAGAAGGCGCTCGACGCTGCAAGAGCCGTCTTTGGCGGCGGCGGCAGCTCCGAGAACATGCCCACCACCACCCTCACGGCCGACCAGCTCACCGACGGCGCGATCAACATCTGCGAGCTGCTCGTGACCTGCGGCCTCGTGCCGACCAAGTCCGAGGGACGCCGCAACGTCCAGCAGGGCGGCGTGTCGATCGACGGCGAGAAGGTCACTGACCCGAACGCCATGATCCCCGTCTCCGGCGAGGTCATCATCAAGAAGGGCAAGAAGGTCTTCCACAAGGTCGCCCTCGCGTAAACGAAAACGAACGCCCCCTCAGAGCGAGGGGGCGTTCTCGTTGCGATAGGGCATCATTCAGCAGTCAGCGTCACGACGACGACCTCCGGGTCGTTGAAGAGCCGCACGGGGATGGTGCTGTTCCCGAGGCCGCGGCTGATGACCATGTGCGTGTCGCCCTCGGTGTGCATCCCCTCATAATAGACAGGGTCGAAGCCCTGGTCGGGCGCGATCACGCCGCCGATGATCGGCAGCCGCCACTGCCCGCCGTGTGCGTGGCCGGTCAGGACGAGGTCATAGCCGCAATGTGCATATTCGTCGAGATACTGCGGTTCGTGTGCCAGCAGGATCCGCATGGGGGCTTCCGCCGTCTCCTCCGCCATCCGGCGTGGCATGTCGGACTGGAGGGACTCGTCTCGGATGCCGAGGAGCGTGATGCTGTCGCCGCCGCGCGAGAGCGTGGTCTGCTCATCAAGGAGGAGCGTGACACCGGCATCGGCAAGGCCGTCATAGAGCGCCTGCGCGTCCGCCTCGGAGAGCCATGCCTCATGGTTCCCGTTGACATAGTAGACGTCACAGATGTCCGTCAGCGCGGACGCGAGGCCGATGGCGCGGGGGATGTTCGTGCGGTAGGCATCGATCATGTCGCCCGTGAGGACGATGATGTCCGGCTCCTGTGCCGCCGCCAGTGTGACCAGACGCGCGTTGTCCCGCCCGAACTGTGCATCGTGCGTATCCGAGAGCTGGACGATCCGGTACCCCTCGAACCCCGCTGGTGCAGGACAGGTATACTCCGTCACAGTGAGATGTGTGTTCTCGAACCAACAGAAGCCCGCCGCGAGGCACAGGATGACGCCGCCGATGATGAGTCGGCGGCGCTTGGCGGGTCGTTTCGTCTCCGCAGCCATGTCAGGGGTACACCGGGAGAGCCGTGACGAGCTTGACGACGGCCTTGAGCAGCGTTAGCCCGTCAGTCGTGTCGATCGCACCGTCGCGGTAGACATCGGCACACGCGCTCTGCGAGGTGGTCAGAGTGCTCGTGCCAAGGAGCGCACGGTTCAGCAGGATGACATCGAGGATGTCGAGCGTGTTGTCGTTGTTCACATCGCCGCACTCATATTGCCCGGAGCCTTGGGTCTCGCTCGTTTCCTCGGCGGGGTAGTCGACGATGACGGTGCGCGTATACGTCACGCCGTTGCTGGTCGCAAGGACCATCGCAGTGCCGTTCTTCAAGCCGGTGACGAGACCGTTGCGGTCGACGGTGACAGTGTCCGGCGCCGTGGAGATCCAGGAGACCGTCCCGACCGCGTCAGGGAAGATGAGATAGACCTCGTCGTCCGGGTCGGTGAGGACGATGTCCCCGGTGTCCTTCATCGAATGGTGATAGGCCTCAGAGACGGTCACATCGCACGGCAGCAGCGACGTCCCGGCGAGCGCGTACACGGTCGCGTGGCCCGGCTTGACGGCCTTGACCTGTCCGTCCTCAACGGTCACGATGTCATCATGGTCGCTGAGCCAGACGATGTCGCCGGTATAGTTGTCCACAGTGAGGGAGGCGGACTCGCCGCGGTCGAGCTCGAGCTCATTCTGGGAGAGCTGCGGGGCAGACGGGTCGGGGATGGTGATGCTCCCGTCCAGGGAGAGCGCACGCATCTCCTCGATGGTGTCGGTCTCCTTATCCGTGTACCAGCAGGACGGGGAGCCGTCGACGCCGTTCCAGGTGAGACCGAGATAATACTGGTCGCCGACCTTCACGTCCTCCGGGAGGCGGAAGGTGACAGTGATGAGGGGGGCACGCTGTGCGGTCGCTGTGTCGTCCGCTGATGCGGCCGCACATGCGAACCAGACCAGATCGTTCACGGGACTGTCCGCATAGCCCATGACAGTGACCGGCGCATCGGCCTTGACCTTCTCCACCGTGAGTCGCGGGTCATAGGTCATGCCGAACGAAGCGGCAAGGAATCCGGCCTCATTGCCGTCCACGCGGATGGGGACATCGACCAGGAGACGGTCGGCATCCTCCTCGCCGCCGGTCGCCTCCGGGACGGTATATAAGACCTTTTCGATGCTCAGGACTGCGGGGTCGGCCGCCGCGGCCTTGAGGGGAAGGGCATTTGCTGCACCGCAAAGCATGGATCCTGCCGTCAAAATGGACAGGAGCCGCTCGGCATGCTTGCGGATCGGCGATCCTATCTTCTTCATAAATAACGCCTCCATGATGATGTGCCTGTCCGTATCGGACGACGGACAGTTATCAACAGTTCGTAATGATCGCGACTATCGAAAGAAGCGAGACACGCACTCTTACAAGACCGCTTCGCGGACCGGAGCGGCGATAGTCCAACTATTAGGTGATAGTTCTACTATTACTTATATTATAGCATATCAAAACGTTTACGTCAACCGCTTTTTCGTCTGATCTGCATGTTTTTTTCGATTCGGGGCGACTTTTTTTCTACATGTGCTTGGATCCTTCTGGGATATTACAGAGCGTATATCTTTCGATGGCCGATCAGGGAGACTTGTCGGCAGCGATCGGAGACGTTCATACTTTGTTCATGGTTTGTTTGTCAAATATGGGGTAAACCTATGCCTGATCGTGGTATAATAAAAATGGCAGTATATGCGCCCATATTTGGTGAACGCTGCGACTCGCACGGTCATGGGCCGCCGTGCATGACAAAGGGGGGGAGGACATGGTGGACGCACACGCAGACGCGCATGAAGAGACAGAGATGATCGACGTGGTCGAGTCCTTTTCGTGTCCTGCACAGACCGAGGCCTACATCAAGGCCTTCCAAGGCTGGCGCCGCCGCGAGAGGTGCCCCTATGCCTACCGTTTCCATAAGAATCCCAAGGAGACGACCTTCTCCGACGGCCGTGCGGTCGGCGCTGACACACCGGCGCTCGCACAGTCCTCTGCGCTGCGTGCGCTGGGAGGGCTATTCGGATCGGTCCTGCTCCTATACCTGCTGCTCGAGAACGTGCTCGACAAGGTGCTCGTGCTGCTCGCGAACGTGCTCGGCTACCGTGTGGAGATCCTGTATTGGGGCGACACACGGCTCTACGGCGACCTGCGCGCGGTGTTCCTGATCGCCGCAGGGGTGGACATCGTCAAGTATCTGATACCGGCGCTGGTGCTCGCGCTGTTCCTCAAGCTCCCGCGTGAGGTGCGGTTCCCGCTCCCGGTCTCCCATCCGCAGCGCCTCCTCGACGGCATCGGGCTCATGATGCTGCTGAGCGTGGGCTTCGGCACGTTCTTCGTCTCGCAGTCGGCGGAGATGTCGAAATACCGCATGATCGCGGATGCGGTCGGCGCGGAGGACCACAGGATCATCCTGTTCATCCTGTTCTCCGTGTTCGTGCAGCCGTTCGCGGCGGAGCTCCTCCTGCACGGGAGCATGTTCCAGGTACTGCGGCAGTTCGGCGACCGCTTCACCGTCTGCACGACCGCGGTCCTCTCGGCATGTCTTGCCCATAACGTGCAGGATGCGGTGCGTATCGGGGTCGTGACCTTCCTGATCTCCGCCTACGTCATCACGACAGGCAGCGTCATCTCGGCGATCCTGCTGCGTGTGACCCACGAGATCTACATGTTCGCGCTCTTCTACATCGGCAATTTCGGTCAGCTCCATTCTGTCCTCTGGTGGATCGCGGTGGTGACGCCGGTCCTGATCTTCTCGGTGACCGCGGTGCTCTATCTGCACCGCCACGAGGGACGTATCCGCATGCCCTCCAAGGACACGGACGGTATGAGCGTCATGGAGCAGTCCGCAGTATTCTATACGACCTTGCCCATGACTGTCTATCTGATCGTGAGCGTGCTGTTCATGATCGTGACGGTCATCCTGGCGAGCTAGACAGTCCCGTGCTGCGGCCGGGACTGTGGCTTTTTTACCCCACGAACGGAGAGACTATGAGAACGAAGAAAAAGCACCCGATCCGAACGGCCGGACTGATCCTCCTGGCGCTGATGCTCCTGTGCGCCCTGTTTATCATTGGTCTGCACATCTACGACCAGGTCATGCTGAAAAAGGAAGCCGCGCTGCTCTGTCTGCAGGGCCAGCGTGTCGAGGTGGACGGGAAGGAGATGGAGGTCTATACGGAGGGGGACGGCGAGACCGTCCTCGTGTTCATGGCTGGCGCGAACACCCCGGCTGTGACGCTCGACTTCCGACCGCTCTATCGTCAGCTCACCGACACCTACCAGATCGTCGTCCTTGAGAAGTTCGGCTATGGCTACAGCGATGACATCGAGGGCGAGCGCGATCTCGACACGATCCTGCGTCAGGACAGAGAGGCGCTGCAAAAGGCCGGCATCAAGGCGCCGTATGTCCTCTGTCCGCATTCTGCCTCGGGACTGGAGGCGATCCGCTGGGCGCAGCAGTACCCGGAGGAGGTCGAGGCGATCGTCGGTCTGGATATGGCCGTGCCGGAGCAATATGATCTGATGGTCGGCGACCTGGACGATGTCACGCCGCAGACATACGAAGCGGTCCTCGAGGAGGATGCGTTCTACAATTTCTGGATGTACGACATGGGCGGCTACCGGCTCTATCCCATCGCCTCGGTCTTCCCGGCCTCTGCGAGCGACCGGCTCACCAAGGAGGAACGTGCCGAATACAGGGCGATCACCTACCATTGGTACTCGCAGTTCTACAAGACCGCGATGTTTCGGGAGGGGCTGGCGACCGCACGCCAGATCGAGGCGCTGGGGGCGCTCCGTGAGGCGGCCTTGCCGGATGTGCCGACCTTACAGCTCCTCTCGGATGACGAGGCCATGTTCGCGGCGATGCTCGGCGAGGACGGGCTCGACAAATGGGTGCAGATCCACGAGCGTTACATCGACGGTCTCACGGACGCGAGGATCGTTCGGCTCACGTGCGGGCACTATGTCCATGCGGAAGCACCAGACGAGATCAGTACGGAGATACGAGACTTTCTTGACAGCTTGGAAGGATGATCCAGGAGAAAGGACGCACGGACATGGATACACCGGAGATCTATATGCAGCACGCGCTCCGCTTGGCTGCACGGGCGGCTGGTGAGGGCGAGGTGCCGGTCGGGGCGGTCATCGTGCGGCGCGGCACGGGCGAGATCGTCGGCGAGGGATGGAATCGCCGCGAGACGGCGCGCCACGCCCTCGCACATGCGGAGCTGATGGCGATCGACGCAGCATGCCGCCGCCTGGGTGGATGGCGTCTCCCGGACTGCGCGATGTTCGTGACGCTCGAGCCGTGCCCGATGTGCGCGGGCGGCATCATCCAGGCCAGGATCGACGAGCTCTGGTATGGTGCCTGCGACCCCAAGAGCGGGGCCGTGCAGTCGGTCGAGACGATGTTCGCGCTGCCCTATAATCACCATCCCGAGGTACACATCGGCCTGATGCAGGACGAATGCAGCGCGATCCTCAGCGATTTTTTCCGCGCGCTGCGGGAGAGGCGCAGGGCTGCGAAGCAGTCTCCGTAAAACACTTGCATTTTTATTTGGATCGTGGTATAATAGAGGGGCAGACCCTCCGGTCTGCCTGAACTTTCGGAAAGGAGAGTCCGCGTCCTGCGGACACGACAGCTATGAAATATCGAGACTTCCATAAGGCCGCGCTCTGCGGCATCCTTGCGCTCTCCCTCCTGACAGGCGCCGCCTGCCATCGGAGCACGCCCGGCACCTCCACGTCCGAGGCGGTCTCCACCACGGCACCTGTTTATGAGATGAAGGCGGCGCTGAACGAATCCGCCAGCTTCGGCGGCATGACCCTGACCGTCACCGCGGCCGAGGACTCCGGCCAGACCATGGACAGCGGCAACAAGGCGCTCTTCTTCTATGTCACGCTCGAGAACAACTCCGGCGAGACCGTGACGTGCAGCTACCTGAACAACTTCACCCTCTCGGTGGACGGCACCTACTACGAGGCCGACCAGTGCTGCACCATCCCCGCGATCCACTGCCTCTACACGACCCACAACGAGCGTGCGCTGAACGTCGAGGTCGAGAACGGCACGTCCGTCAGCGGCTATGTGGCCTGTGAGGCCAAGCCGGGATTCTCGAATCTCGAGCTGCACTACATCCCCAAGACGACCGACCGTACCTCCCGCATCACCGTCCCGATCTCCAGCAGCGACTTCATCGCCGCCAAGTGACGCGGAGCGTTCTGATCGAAACGTCCCTTCTCCTTTGGGAGAGGGGACTTTTTTTTGTCCCCTTTGAGAACGGTGGTGTTTCTGTAAGGTAAATTTCTTAAAATATTTCACTAAAAAATATTGACGATCAAAATAAAATGTGTTATAATTTTAGGTAACATGGACAAATGGCCAAGGGATGGCCTGTTTGCTCCGTGCGGCCTGCCGGTCGTCGGCAGGGGAGAAACAGAAGGACGCAGAGACGTCCGCGCTATTTAGAAAAGGGGAAATGGAAGATGAAACAGCATTGGAGACGCATCGCTGCGGCAGTGTGTGCCGCGGTCATGTGTGCGGGGGCGTGCGCGCTGCCCGCATCCGCCATCGAGACCGCGCCTGTCACGGCCGTCGATGCACAGGCCGAGAGCCTGATGACGCGCAATGTCCATGTCCGCATGACCGATGTCAACGGGCAGCCTGTCAACACCTGGGAGTCCGAGCATTTCAAGTTCTACTGGGGCAACTCCGGCCAGGCGAGCGCAGTCACCCAGAGCTTCCTTGAGGAGAACGCCAAGAACCTCGAGGCATGCTGGGACGTGTACATGAACGACCTCTCCATGGAGCCGCCCACGCAGTCCGTGAACGAGGGCCTGCGCGACGGGAACCGCTACAAGGTCAATTTCTACATCCACGAGACCGGCCTGTGTGACGCGAACGGCACCGCCATCCCGGAGGATTGGGCGTATATGGGCTATGATTCGCAGGGATTCGCGTTCATGTTCTGCTGCGTCGGGGCGATGAACAACTCCCCGAACCCCTCCTGGGTGCTGCCGCATGAGTTCGGCCACGTCGTGACCGCACACCAGTGCGGATGGAACGACAACAAGTATGTCCAGTCGTGGTGGGAGGCCATCGCGAACTGGTACCGCGAGCAGTTCCTCTATTCCGACTATTACCAGCAGTGGGCGGGCATCACCGGCGTGACGGACTACTTCGAGACCTATATGAAGAACCTCCATTTCACGCCCATCCTCGGCCGTGACAACTATGCCTCCTGGGCGTTCCTCCAGTACCTGACGGAGGATCCGGACGACCTCGGCCGCTTCGGCAGCGACTTCGTCAAGACCCTCATGCAGCAGGGCCAGCGTGACGAGTATCCCTACAAGGAGATCGCGCGCCTTGGCGAGACCGACATCAAGGATGCCCTCGGTCACTACGCCAAGCGCCTCGCGACCCTCGACCTCGCGCATCAGAGCGACTACCGCGCCCGTCAGGACGAGCTGATCGCACGCGGCGAGTGGAATTGGCAGCAGATCTTCACGCTCCCGGACAAGACCGTCCGTGAGGGCTTCTATACTGTCCCGACCGACCGTGCGCCGCAGCAGTTCGGCGTGAACTTGATTCCGCTGTCGCCCACGGGCGGCACGGTCCGTGCGACCCTCGAGAGCCTGACGGATGCCCCCGGTGCCGATTGGCGCGCATGCATCGTCGTCGAGCAGAGAGACGGGAAAACGCGCTATTCCGACCTTTTCAAGGCGGGGGAGACCATGGAGATGGCCTTCGATGCCAATTCTGACGCGAACGCCTATATCACCGTCACCGCCACGCCCGATGAGGACGTATGGCAGGAGGTCGGTGTGCCGTGGGCTTATGGTACGGGCGAGTTCGATGAGAACAATTGGCCGCACCTCTCCAAGACCCGCTACCCCTACGGCCTCCAGATCGAGGGCGCCGAGATCCGCCGTCAGCAGGATGTGACCGGGGCCTCCCGCGGGTCGCAGCATCCGAACGGCGGCGGCTTCGTGGCCGCGACCGCGAACGTGGATGCGTCTGTCTATGTCGGCCCGAACGCGAAGGTCATGGGCTATGCGACCGTCTCCGGGAACGCCCGCATCGAGGACGAGGCTGTCGTGACCGGCAGCGCGAAGGTGTCCGGGAACGCCGTGATCTGCGGTCATGCCGTCGTGGCGGAGAACGCACAGGTCAAGGATGATGCCATCGTCGGCGACACGGCCGGCGTCATGGGCAATGCCGTCGTGTCCGAGAACGGACGCGTCCTCGAGAGCGGTCTCGTCTACAATGACTATGCCGTCAGCGGCCACGCGACCGTCAAGGGCACGGCCTTCTGTATGGCCAAGGGCGCCGCGACCGGCCAGGCCATGCCGGACGGCGACTATTATGACGACTCCTCCCGCACCGTGACCGCCGGCAGCATGTTCGGCTGGGCATCGCCGGATGCGTATGTCAACAGCCGTCCCTACACGGACGGACAGGTCGCGGGCCTCGAGTTCACTGAGGACAGCGACACTGTCGCGGCGGACAGCTACACGTCCACCTATGCTGCCGCACAGGGCGGGGCAACGTGGAGCCCGGAGCTGTATAGCGGCAACGGCGTCGTGGATCTCAGCAAGGATGCCTACTTCATCGCCGACAGCAGCTATGCCGCGCTGCATGACGCGACCTACCAGACCGCCGTGCTCGTGCGCGGGAACGGCAGCATCTTCCGCTTCGGCTCCGATGACAAGTATCTGCGCCTGGACGTTCAGGGCAGCACGCTCGTCCTCTCCGGCAGCGATGGCGGCGAGATGCAGCAGATCGTGGCCGATCAGGCTGTGACGCCCGGCGAGTGGGCGGTGATCTCTGTCACGCTCGATGGCGATACTGCCGTGCTCGATGTCGACAAGGGCGCCGGCGGCCAGATGTTCACGGGGACGTTCCAGGTCGAACCGGTGGACGTCATCTCCACGGACGCGACCTATACGCTCGGTGAGGGCCTCGACTGCGCGATGGACTTCTTCCGTGTGAACTACCAGAGCGTTGATCTCCCGCCCTATTACTACGACTACCACGAGGAGATCGCGCCGACCGACCAGGTGGCACGCTGGTACGGTGACCTCGACGGCAACGAGACGATCGACGTCTTCGATCTGGCGTACCTCAAGCGACTCCTCATGACCGCGACCTACGTCCCGGCGGGGATCGCGTCCGCGGCCGCAGGTGACTGCGACGGGGACGGCTCCCTCGGCGTCGGCGACGTCATCGCGCTACAGAAGTGGCTCCTCGCGGTGGACGGCTACGGCCGCACCGGCGAGCAGTTCTGGGACTGATCTGCAATACAAAAGGGCCCGCAGCGCGCGGGCCCTTTGCTTTTGTGGGCAGAAAAAGCGATGCCCCCGCCGGACGGCAGGGGCAGCTTTTCTGTTTCTGTGGAGCGCAGCTTACTGAGCCTGCGGAGCCTCTACAGGACAGACACCAGCGCAAGCGCCGCAATCGAGGCAAGCGTCTGCATCGATAACGTACTTGTCGTCACCCTGAGAGATCGCGCTTACCGGGCACTCCTCGGCGCAAGCGCCGCAGCTGATGCATGCATCGGTGATCTGATATGCCATAATAACACCTCCGTTAGTTTTTCGGGAGCATGTGCCCCCATAATTCTATTGTAGCATATTTTCAGAAAAAATCAAGTCTTTTTTGATAAAATATCGTTGTTCCATTTTTGACACAAAGATCTGCAACGATCAGGGAAGATCCTGCAACGATCGGCGGGGCGGATTCGTTCGGATATCCCTGAAAAAACGACCGTTCATGCATTAGTTCGTTTTGTGAACTTATTTTATTCGCTGCATCAATTTTGCAATTCTGTACAGAATGGTCACAAAGATGATGCTGTTTTTGTGTATTATATTTGAAAAACACTTGACACGGGCGGGGCTTTCCTGTTATAATAATATTGTATCATTGTGCAGACAGATACCTGCACAGAGGCGGTGTCCATGCACCGCGATTCGGCTGCCGGGGCAAGATACGGCAGCGGAGACTGATCAGCGAGCCTGACTAGAAAGGTGGAGATCACAGAAGATGATCGAGAGAAACAAACCATTGCCGCCGCGGCTCATCGGGGCCGTGACTGCTGCACTGCTGCTCGTACAGCAGGCGGTGCTCCTGCCTGCGGGTGCCGCGACCGCGTCTACCGGTGCCGCCAGCTCGGCTGCCGATACGGCGGACGTGACCGCTGCCGACGAGATGCTCTATGTCGAGCAGGAGACCTATAGTGATTACTATGACCGCTACAGCACCGAGCCGCGCGCCTCTGCCGAGGTCGTGGTGGAGGGCACGGCGTACCGCTCGCTCGATGACGAGGGCGAGGGCGGCGTGTCCACCGGCAGCTTCGGCAGCGAGTACGGCCAGCCGAGCCGCGACAATGTCCTGATCTGGGATGAGGCGGCCGGGAGCGTGACCTATACGGTCGATGTGCCGGAGACCGGCGTCTATACGCTGGAGTTCTCGTATCTGCCCATCCCCTCGAACATGTCGAACATCGAGTTCGCCATCGAGATCGACGGGGAGGTGCCGTATGACACGGCCTCGCGCGCCACGCTCAACAAGGTCTTCGTCAATGACGGCGAGATCACGCTGGACAGCCGCGGGAATCAGGTGCGTCCGTCCCAGAAGCAGGTCGGCATGTGGCTCACCACGCCTCTCATGGACGTGGACGGGCTCTTCAACGACCCGCTGATCTTCTATCTCGAGAAGGGACGCCACGACCTTACGTTCGACATCGAGAAGGGCTATTTCGCGCTCAGCGAGTTCAAGCTGACGAATCAGGACGCACTGCCGACCTATGAGGCTTACAAGAGCAGCGTCGGCGCGTCCGTGACGCAGGAGAGCACGCCGAGCACACGGATCCGCATCGAGGGCGAGAACGCCGCCTACAAGAGCGACTCGACCCTCTATCCCACCCAGGACAATGCGAGCTACCTCGCCTCGCCCTCGAATCCGGCCAAGACCGTCTACAACACGATCGGCGCGGGGAACTGGAATCAGGCGATGCAGACGATCACCTGGATCGTCCCTGCCGACCAGATCCCGCAGGACGGGTGGTACAAGCTCGGCATCAAGGCGCGTCAGAACGAGATGCGCGGCTTCTACTCGAACCGCCGTATCTACGTCGACGGGCAGATCCCGTGTGAGGAGCTCGGCCAGGTGCGGTTCTATTATGACACCGACTGGCAGGTCGTCTCCCCGACCACCGCGGACGGGCAGACGCTCTATCTCTACCTCGAGGGCGGCCGCGACCACACGATCAGTATGGAGGTCATGCCCGGTGAGATCGGCGAGTCCATGCGCGTGCTCGATGCCGCCGTGCTCGACATCAATACCTATTACCGCAAGATCCTCATGATCACCGGCCCCTCGCCTGACCAGTACACGGACTACTACGTCCATGAGAAGATCCCGGGGCTCGTGGAGAACTTCGAGCGCCTGTCCGGGGAGCTCAAGGAGATCAAGAAGCAGATCGAGTCCGTCGCCGGGTCGGAGGGCTCGGAGGCCGCGGCGCTCGAGCGTATGTACATCGTGCTCGATAGCTGCGTGGAGCGCCCGCTGCGCATCCCGGACTACCTCTCCCAGATCAAGGACAACATCACCGCCCTCTCCTCGTGGATGGTCGATTACCGCGGCCAGCCGCTGGAGGTGGACTATCTCGAGCTCTGCTCTGCCGACCAGGCGCTCAGCTCCGTCAAGGAGAGCCTGTTCAAGCAGATGGGCTTTAGCTGGAAACGCTTCGCCAGCTCCTTCTTCGAGGACTATACGAACCTCTCCGACGAGACGGACGACGCCATCAATGTCTGGGTATCGCTCGGCCGTGACCAGGCGATGGTCGTCAAGTCGCTCGTCGAGTCCGAGTTCATGACGACACACGACACGAACATCGCCGTGAACCTCGTCGTCGGCGGCGTCGTGGAGGCGACGCTGGCAGGGAAGGGCCCGGACGTGGCGCTCTTCCTCGGCGGTGAGTTCCCCGTGAACCTCGCGGCGCGCGGCCTGCTCGTGGATCTCAAGCAGTTCCCGGACTATGAGGAGGTCGCGGGACGGTTCCAGGAGAACGCGACCGTGCCGTATCAGTACGACGCGGGCTCCTACGGCTTGCCGCTCACACAGAGCTGGGCGATGATGTTCTACCGCAAGGACATCCTCTCCGAGATGGGCTTCACCCAGCCGCCGGAGACCTGGGACGACATCATCGACATGCTCCCCGCGCTCCAGCGCAATTATATGTATGTCGGCCTCGTGCTGCCGGTCGTGTCCGGCGTCAATGCGACCATCTCGGCCGCGACCGAGTCCGGCCATACCTTCGCCGCCCTCATGCTCCAGAACGGTCTGAACTACTACAATGACGCCCAGACCCACACCAACTTCGACGACATCATCGCCGTCAAGGCCTTCGAGCAGTGGACGGATCTCTACACCAAGTACGGCTTCGAGCAGAGCTACGACGGCTTCTCGCGCTTCCGTACCGGCGAGTATCCGATCGTCATCTCCGACTACAGCTTCTTCAACCAGCTCTCCGTGGCCTCGCCCGAGATCAAGGGCCTTTGGGGCTTCACGAAGATCCCTGGCACCGTCCGCGAGGACGGCACGGTCTCCCATGCGGTGAACTCCACCTCCTCCGGCGCGGTCATCTTCAATAAGTGCAAGGACATCGATGGCGCCTGGGAGTTCCTGAAGTGGTTCACCTCTGCGGAGGTCCAGGTGGAGTACGGCACGCAGATCGAGGGCCTTCTCGGTCAGCTCGGCCGCTACACGACGGCCAACCGCGAGGCGCTCACGCAGCTCTCCTGGTCGAAGGAGGAGCAGCAGATCCTCCTCGATGCGCAGGACGAGCTCGAGGAGATCCCGATCATCCCGGCCTCCTATGCCGTGACCCGCAACATCATGAACGCTTTCCGTGAGACGGTCAACAACCACGAGAACCCGCGCGACACGCTCCTCTGGTATGACCGCGACATCAACACGGAGATCACCAGAAAGAGAGAGAACCTCGGCCTCCCGACCGAGTGACATCGACGATTCGATGACATTGATGATATTTTAGTACAAGGAGGGGTCTCATTTGGAACCTACACAGATCGGCCAGCGCTCCAAGGCTGAGGAGCGGCGCATGCTGTGGCTTCAGGTGAAACAAAACAAGGAATGCTACCTCATGATGGCACCTTTCATGCTGGTGTTCCTCGTGTTCACGATCATCCCCGTCGTGATGTCCCTGCCCATGGGCTTCACCGACTTCAACATGGTACAGCTCCCGAAATTTGTCGGCCTGTCCAACTACACCACGCTGTTCCTGAACGACAGCATCTTCATCCAGTCCATCCGCGTGACCCTGATCTTCGCGATCTTCACGGGTCCTTTGAGCTATGTGCTGTGCTTTTTGCTCGCCTGGCTCATCAACGAGCTGCATCCGAAGCTGAAGACCATCTTCACGCTGATCTTCTACGCGCCGTCCATGGCCAATGTCTATAATGTATGGCAGCTCATCTTCTCCGGCGACTCCTATGGTTTCCTGAACTCCAAGCTCCTGAGCCTGGGCCTCATCACCTCGCCGATCCAGTGGCTCACGGACAGTGAGTACGTCCTGGGGTCGGTCATCGTGGTGCAGCTCTGGATCTCGCTGGGCGCGGGCTTCCTCGCGCTGCGTGCGGGCTTCCAGAACATCGACCGCAGCCAGTACGAGGCGGGCGCCATCGAGGGCATCAAGAACCGCTGGCAGGAGCTGATCTTCATCACCATCCCGTCCATGGGCCCGCAGCTCATGTTCGCGGCGGTCATGCAGATCGTCGGCTCCTTCACGGCCGGCACGGTGGCACAGTCCCTCGTCGGATTCCCCAGCACGGACTACAAGGCCCACACCATCATGACCCACGCCTACGACTACGGCTGGGTGCGCTATGAGATGGGCTATGCATCGGCGATCTGCATGGTGCTCTTCATCGCGATGCTCGTCTGCAACAAGCTCATCAGCAAGCTGCTGAGCAATTTCATGGATTAAGGAGGCTTTTACATGGCAAAGTCGATCGAAGCCGTAAAAGGCTCCAACAAGGCGGTCGGGAACCGTCTGGCCGGCACGATCGCGATCTTCGCGTTCCTGCTGATCCTGGGCATCTTCATGGCGCTGCCGATCTATCTGGCGGTCATCATGTCGATCAAGCCCGTCCACGAGCTGTTCGTGTTCCCGCCGAAATTCTACGTCATCGACCCCACCCTCGACAACTACCGCGACATGTTCAAGACCCTCTCGGATATGTGGGTGCCTTTCTCGCGGTATGTGTTCAATTCTGTATTCGTCACCGTCTGCGTCACGGTGGCACAGTGCGTGTTCGCCTCGATGGCGGCCTTCGTGCTGGCAAAGTGCCGTATCCCGGGCGGTAACTTCCTCAACAAGCTGATCGTGACCTCGCTGCTCTACCAGTCGAACGTCATCTACATCATGCAGTACATCGTCATGGCACAGCTCCACATGATCAACACCTACTGGGCGCTGATCCTGCCCTCTGTGGCGAGCCCCATGTGCCTGTTCCTTATGCGCCAGTCCATGTCGACCGTGCCGGACGCCATGATCGAGGCCGCGAAGGTGGACGGTGCGAACATGTTCACGATCTGCTGGAAGATCGTGATGCCGAACCAGAAGCCCGCGCTGATGACCATGATCATCTTCGCCTTCCAGGCAGCGTGGAACATCCAGGGCGGCACGCTCGTCTACAAGGAGGCACTCAAGACCCTGCCGACCGTCGTCAACCAGGCGGCGACCGCTGGTCTCGCGCGAACGGGCGTGGCGATGGCCGGTACTGTTTTCATGCTGGTGCCGCCGATCGTGATCTTCATGCTCGCGCAGAAGAACGTCATCGAGACGATGGCCCATTCGGGCATCAAGGATTAAGGAGGGGAGCACATGAAGCACATCATCCGCAGGCTCCTCCCACTGGCACTGTCGGCCGCGCTCACGGTCGGCATGACCGGTACCCTGGCCGTCTCTGCCGAGGAGCACTATGACGTCTACAACTACGACCGCTGGGAGGAGGCCGTCCCCTCGCAGGCTGGCTATCTCGCGGCGCGCTCCGTGAGCGGCGAGGACCTGGGCATCGGCGATTTTTCCGAGCCCTCTGACATCTTCCGCGACGCCTATGACCAGTTCTTCATCGTGGATACGAAGAACGACCGCATCGTCGTCACGAACAGCGAGCTGACCGAGGTCGTCATGGTCATGGAGGACTTCACCATGCCGGACGGCTCCGTCACACACCTGAAGTCCCCCGAGGGCATTTACGTCTCCCCGGAGACCGACCTCGTCTACATCGCGGACTACAACAACTCCCGCGTCCTCGTCTGCGACTACGACTGCAACGTGACCATGGAGCTGACCAAGCCCTCCTCGGAGCTGTTCTCCCAGGAGCTGACCTTCCTCCCGCAGAAGGTCCTGGCCGATAAGGCAGGCAATGTTTACATCGTCCTCGGCAACATCACCACCGGTGCGGCCATGTTCAACAATGAGGGCGAGTTCGTCGGCTACTACGGCGCGAACACGGTGGAGGCCACCTCGCAGGTCATCGCGAACTACTTCTGGAAGCTGATCTCCACGGAGGAGATGCGCTCCCGTCAGGCGCGCACCGTCCCCTCGGGCATCACGAATTTCGACCTTGACGACGAGGGCTTCATCTACACCTGCACCCAGTCCACCTCCCAGAAGAAGGACACGGTCAAGAAGCTCAACCCCGCGGGCACGAACCTCTTCTCCAGTCTGGAGACCTCCTGGGGCGACATCCAGTCGGTGTACGATGCCAATACCAATAAGAACTACCAGTCTATGATCTGCGACATCGAGATCTCGGACGACGGCAACATCAACTGCCTCGACCTGACCTCTGGACGCGTCTTCCAGTACGACGAGGAGGGCGAGCTGCTGTTCATCTTCGGCTCGAGCTCCGACCAGCTCGGCGGCTTCACCGAGGTCGCAGCGCTGGAGTCCTACGGCAACGAGATCCTTGTCGTGGACACGCGCAAGAACACCGTCACGATCTTCGAGGAGACGGACTTCGGCCGCATCGTCCATGACGCGACCGTCAAGTACAACGGCGGCTACTACGAGGAGGCGCTCGACCCGTGGTTCGAGGTGCTCCAGTACGACGGCAACTACCGCCGCGCGTTCCTTGGCATCTCCGCGGCCTACCTCGTCCAGGGCAACTACGAGGGGTCGATGAAGTACGCCAAGCTCGCCGATTCGCCCTATCGCTACAACCGTGCTTTTGAGGGCTGGCGGCAGGAATGGCTCACGGAGCACACGTCTCTCGTGGTCATCGTGCTGCTGGTGATCGCTGCCGCGGCGGTCGCATGGAGCATCTACCGCAAGAAGCACCCCAAGGACCGCAGCAAATACGACGTGACCCACGCAGGGCCCGTCAGAGAGGAGGAATGAACTGCCATGATGGATCTGACCGCACGGGAATGGGTCACCCATTCCATCACCCACCCCTTCGAGGGGTTCGAGGACATGCGCTGGAAGAAGGCCGGCTCGATCAAGATCGCGTCCGTCATCGTCATCCTGTGGTTCATCGCCTCGATCTTCTATAACCGTCTGTACGGCTTCCAGTTCTATACGCAGCCGGACAAGATGTTCAACGTGATCCCCTACATCGTCCAGACGATCATCCTCTTTTTGACCTGGGTCGTCGGCAACTGGTCGATCTGCACGCTCCTCGATGGTGAGGGGACGGTGCGGAACATCTACATCTACAGCGCCTATGCGCTGATCCCGTACGTCGCGAGCATCTACATCGACGTCTTCCTCTCGCATTTCCTGATCCGTGACGAGATGGTCTTCATCCAGGCCGTCAGGATCATCGGGCTGCTGTGGACGGTCGTGCTGGTGTTCTCGGCGATCAAGTCGGTGCATCAGTATTCCGTCCTCAAGACGATCCTCGCGATCGTCCTGACCATCGCTGCGATGCTCATCATGCTCTTCCTGCTCGTGCTGCTCCTGTCGCTGTTCCAGCAGGTCTATGTGTTCATCTACTCGATCTACACAGAGCTGGCATATCGACTGAAAGTATAAGGCGGTGATACCATGCAGATGAAGATGATGAAACGCCTCTTGGCGTGCCTGCTCGCCGCCGCGATGCTCGCCCCCGCGAGCCTGCCGGCCGCAGCAGAGGAAGCGGAGGACGGTGCCGATACCGCCGTCTCCGAGGAGGCCGCAGCCGAGGAGGGCGCCGATGAGGGCGCTCCCGCAGAGGGCAGCGGCGAGCTGAACGTCGTCGAGGAGGAGGAGGAGGAATTCGACTCCACCGTCGACGAGGTACGGCAGTATCTGGATCTGATCGGGGAGGAGGACGGCTACGAGGTCTACCTCCGTCCCGATGATTATAAGGACAAGATCGAGGCCGACTGTGCCAAGAGATACAAGGATGAGGACGAGTGCAAGGACGCGGTCAAGGAGCTGGAGAAGCACCTTAAGCACGTCGAGCTCGCCCTGATCGACACCGAGCGCGGCCGCATGGCGGCGGAGCTCGAGGAGATCGAGAAGACCAAGGAGATGCACATCTATTTCAGCGAGGCGGGGAACTATCTCGTCTTCCTGAACGGCGACCAGACCAAGGTCGACCGCATCCGCTACCGCGTCTCCACGATCGACAGCGCCTACCTGTTCCTGACCAAGGACCAGCAGACCCTCGAGCGCTACAGCGAGGACTACAAGGAGGTCCTTGCGACGATGAAGAACGTCTACCAGAACGCGGTGAACACGCTCTTCCGCTCCGAGGATGAGCAATATCTCGCGCTCCTGAATGCCGACTGCGACGAGGTGGACTACTGCGTCCGCCGCGTCTGCGAGAACGACCAGATGGTGCTCCTCCTCGATGAGGAGATGGGCATGCTCGGTCTGCAAAACAAGGCAAACGACTATATCTGGTGGTCGTCCCCGATCGGGGCGGCGCGTGATACCCGCGCGACCAAGCTGCTCGTGACCGACCTCCAGTCGTCCGCGGTGCTGACCACCGGCGACCGCACGACCCGCGGCGTCAGCAACTCCCGCTCGCGCAATGCCGCCGAGATGTCCTTCAAGGACCTTAAAAACGGCGTGCAGATCACCTACAAGTTCACCAAGGTCGGCGTGACCATCCCGATCACCTACACGCTCGAGGACGGCTATCTCGCCGCGAGCGTCAAGACCGCCGACATCAAGGAGACCCAGTCCGAGGCAGGCGTCGTGGCCACCCAGCTCACGATGCTCGGCAGCTTCGGTGCGGCCGCGCCCGATGAGGAGGGCTACTTCGTCATCCCGGACGGCTGCGGCGCGCTGATCCGCTTCAACAACGGCAAGGAGACCAGCAAGAGCTATTCCGCCAAGGTCTACGGCCGCGACATCACCACCGTCCCGACCACCAAGCCCGCCGTGACCGAGAAGGTCGAGATGCCGGTCTTCGGCATCGTCAAGGGCGACAATGCCATGGCGGTCATCGTGGACAAGGGCGATGGCAACGTGACGCTCAATGCGGCCGTCTCCGGGCAGTCGCTGAGCTCGTTCAACACCTGCAATTTCAACTTCACGCTCCGCGGGTCGGATACGTTCTACATGTCCGGCGATGCGGGCAACCTGACCGTCTTCGAGGAGGGCCCCATCAAGCAGCCGGAGCTCTCCGTGCGCTACTACCCGATCGCGGGCGACGACCTGAGCTATGCCGACATCGCCGACACCTACCGGGACTATCTCCTGAACGACGGCGGCGTCTCCGTCAAGACACAGCCGGACACCGCCGCGCTCTATCTCGACCTTTATGGCGGCACGATGAAGTCCCGTTCCATCCTCGGCATCCCGATCACGCTGAAGACGTCCATGACTTCCTTCGAGGAGGGCCTGGAGATCGTGCAGGGGCTCGAGTCGCAGGGCGTGGACGACATGGTCGTCGTCTACAACAACTGGACGAACGAGGGCATCTCCGGCAAGGTCGACACCAAGGCCAAGCCCGCGGGCGTCCTCGGCGGCACGAGCGGCCTCGAAAAGCTCACGACGTTCCTCGATGAGAAGGGCTTCGCGTTCTATCCGTCCGTGGACAACAAGGTGTTCAAGTCCGGCAACGGCTATTTCACCTTCCTCGACACGACGATCCGCATCTCCAATTCCTATTCGCGCCAGCTCAACTACAACCTCTCCTACGGCGTCCAGGACACCAGCAAGAAAACGCAGTCCCTCCTGACGCCGGGCAAGTTCACCGAGATCTACGGCAAGATCGCGAACGACTATTCGGCAAAGGGGCTCCAGGGCGTCTCCCTCGGCTCCATGACCTCGACCCTGTGGGGCGACTACGGCAAGCAAAACATGGGACGCGACGACACCAAGGCCGCGCTCCAGGAGAGCTACCAGACGATCGGCGACAAGGGATTGAGCCTCCTCGCCGACACCTGCGCCGCCTACGCGTTCCCGTATGCCGACCGCATCACGGACGCGCCGCTCCAGTCGAGCGGGTTCGATGTGTTCGACGAGGACGTGCCGTTCTATCAGATGGTGCTGCACGGCGTGCTGCCGTATGCCGGCACGGCCATCAACGCGAGCGCGGACAGCGATGCGGCGTTCCTGACCTCCGTCGCGACCGGCTGCGATCCTGCCTATGACATGATCTACGCCGAGGCCAGCGACCTCAAGGACACGCTCTTCGATGTCTACTATTATTCGCATTACGCTTTCTGGACGGACACGGCCGCGCAGCAGTACCGCATCGCGAAGGACGTGCTCGCGCCCGTGAGCGACAGCGTCATCACGGACTATGTCCGCGAGGGCGACGAATCCGTGACGACCTACGAGAACGGCACCGTCGTCACCGTCAATTATGCCGACAAGACCATCACCTCCGGCGGCAAGACCTGGTCGCTCGAGGATGCTGAGAAAGGGGAGTGATCCGAGATGCTGAAAATGCCTTATGAAAAACGCAAGGGGCTTTACGGCTACGGCTTCATCGCCCTGTGGCTCGTCGGCACGATCATCTGGTTCCTGTATCCGCTGCTCGAATCCCTGCGCTATTCCTTCATGGAGGTGCGCCCCGAGAAGGGCGGCATGCAGGGCAGCTGGATCGGACTGGATAACTATATCTATGTATTCACCGCAGACCAGAACTACTCCAAGTATCTGGTGAGCGTCCTGATCGAGACGGCCTGGAAAACGCCGCTGATCCTGATCTTCTCGCTGTTCATCGCGGTCATCCTGAACCAGAAGTTCAAGGGACGCACGTTCGCGAGAGCGGTCTTCTTCCTGCCTGTCATCATCGCGACCGGCCCCGTCTACAGCATCATCAACGGCGACATCTCCAAGAGCGGCGCCGCGAGCGCGGGGCAGTTCTCGACCATGTTCTCCACCGACCTGATGGGCGAGCTCTTCCAGTTCATCGGCATCTACGGTCTTTCTGACAAGATGCAGACGATCGTCGAGACCGTCTCGAACAACATCTTCGGCATCGTGTGGAGCGCGGGCATCCAGATCCTGATCTTCCTCGCCGCGCTGCAAAACATCCCCGTTTCCGCAAAGGAGGCGGCGCAGATGGAGGGCGCGACGGCCTGGGAGTATTTCTGGAAGATCACGCTGCCCTATGTGTCCCCGATGATCCTCGCGTGCCTGATCTTCACGGTCATCGACTCCTTCACGGCGCCGGATAACCTGGTCATGGGCCGTGTCCTGGACATGCAGAGCGACTGGCAGTACGGCCACGCGGCCGCGATGGCGTGGATCTATTTCGCCATCGTATTGGCAGCCGTCGGGATCATCACAGCGATCCTGAACATGTTCATCTATTACGAAGTAGAGTAAGGAGGCGACCGCAATGGCAAAAGAAAGACCCGTAGTGGCACCGGACGGTGTCGTCGTGGGCGGCGGTCTCTCCAAGAAGGAGATCCGCAAGATCCACGAACGCAACATGAACCAGGAGGAGATCGCCTACCTGCGCCGCAAGGAGGCCATCGAGAAGGTCTGGCCGATCGCACGGTTCTTCATCCTCTTCGGCCTGTGCTTCATCATCCTTTACCCGCTGATCTACATGGTGAGCTGTGCCTTCCGCGCACAGGATGACATGAACGACCCCACCGTCATGTGGATCCCGCGCCACTTCACCCTCAAGATCCTTAAGCAGACCATGGACGCCATGGACTTCTGGCCGACCTTCGGCAACACGCTGCTGCTGAACATCGGCTGTTCGCTCGTGCAGGTCGTGACCTGTGCGATCACGGGCTACGGCTTCGCACGCTTCCGCTTCAAGGGCAAGAACCTGCTCTTCGCGCTGGTGCTCATGCAGATCCTGGTGCCGAGCCAGATCATCGCGATCCCGCAGTATATGGAGTTCCGCTACTGCCTCGGCCTGCAGCCGCTGATCGAGAAGCTCGACCCCGCGCTCGGCGCGAAGTTCAACCTGATCGACTCCCCGCTGACGATGTACCTCCCCGCGCTGATGGCAAACGGCATCCGCGCCGGTCTGATGATCTTCATCTTCCGGCAGTTCTTCCGCGGCCTGCCCAAGGAGCTCGAGGACGCCGCCTATCTCGACGGCTGCGGCCCGTTCCGCACCTTCGTGCAGGTCATGGTCCCGAACGCCTCGTCGTCCTTCCTGACGGTGTTCCTGTTCTCGGTCGTTTGGTACTGGAACGATTTCTATGTTTCGTCCACGTTCTTCACGCAGAACAAGACCATGGCGCTCATGCTGAAGAACCTGAACACGCGCCTCTCGCTGGTGCTGTTCAATTCGGCGACGGTCGAGATCTCGCCGCGTGAGCAGATCCTCTGGATGGAGGCCGGCTGCCTGCTGGCCGTCCTGCCGCTGCTCATCATGTATATCTTCCTGCAAAAGTATTTCACCGAAGGCATCGAGCGTTCGGGTCTGGTCGGCTGACGGGAGCTGTCCCGATCAGATCTTGGGCGCGCCGTCCTCGGGACGGTCTGCCGAAATGCAAGGACGCTCCCTGGTCCGGGGAGCGTCCTTTCTATCCTTGGGCACGTCCCAAGGGAGATGCCTTCGTCTCGTTTTTGACTTGACACTTTTTCTAACTTTTTCTAAAGGAGGGATCGCTATGGATGGAATGGAACGGAACACCTGCCTGTTCTGCGGTGAGATGCGTGATGCATCCCGTGAACAGCGGTCGTTCATCGCAGAACTCGTGCAGACGACGCTCTCATCGCTCTGCTGTGACGTGACGATCGCCGATCCATCTGACCCGGAGAAGCTCGACCGTTTGGCGGACAGTACGGATCTGTGTGTCTTCGATGTGACAGGGGACGATCCGCTGGTCTGGTATGTGTACGGGCGGCGCAGGGCGCTCGAAAAGCCGGTCGTCCTGCTGTGTGAGAAGGACGCTGCGTCGCGGTGTGCCGCTTTGATGGACGAGATGGTCCTGCCGTACAGTACAGATGCCGGTGAGCAGCGAGACCTGCGCAAACGGCTCGCGGAAAGGGCGGCACATATCCTGACGCGAAGTGGGGGCCCCGAAGAAGCCGAACACGGTGCGCTCTTCGACGAGATCGATCGTGTCCTCGAGGAGCGGCTCGCCTGCCTTGTCAGTCTCGATGATGACATCCGCACCCAGCTCGACTCCTGGCGGCAGCAGACGGTCTCTCAGCTCCATGAGGCGGCCCGCATGGCCGACACCGCACCGCCTGCCGGACAAACGCTCCAGCAATGGTTCGACCGCCGCATGGATGAGGCCGTCGCGCAGATGCGGTCAGAGCGCACACGCTATGTCGATGACGCACATCTGCGGGAGCTGTTCGACCAGTACCTCGACAAGAGCATCGCCCGGATGCGCGGGAGCACTGCCGATCCGACCGTCCGTGCCGGTGAGACGCTCCAGCAATGGTTCGACAAGCGTCTCGATCAGGTCGTGTCCCAGCTCGCGGACATGCTCGAGGGCAGGGAGATGGGAGAAAGGGATAGAAAGTAGGGGATGGGAATGGACAAGAAATACACCTGTTTCGTCATCTGCCGGATCGGCGAGATGGATTCGCCTGAACGCAAACGGATGGAGGATCTTTTGGAGCTCGTCATCACGGATGTACTGGAGCCGATGGGGTTTCAAGTCGTGACCGGCGAGAAGTACCATAACACCGGCAGCATCTCAGACGATGTGCTGACCGCCATCCGGGAGGCCGATCTGTGCATCTGCGATGTCAGCATCGAGAACATGAACGTGTTTTATGAGCTCGGCTACTGTAAGGCGCTCGATAAACCGATGATCCTGATGAGAGAGAAGGATGCACAGGGCACGCTGCCCGTTGACATCAACAATTTCCAGCATGTGACCTTCGACCTGAAGGATGCGAAGCTGAACAAGAAGAGCCGCATTGATCTGCGGCATCATGTCGAGCATCATCTCAAGGCCATCTTAGAGCGCAAAGCGTCAGAGGAGCCTCTAACTGACGATGCAGTGGCCACGCAGGGGGCACTCGATCAAGGCCTGCTCGACCTGTCGGATGTGGTCGATGCTGGGCTAAGGCAGTACATCGGGGCGCAGAACGACAGGCTCGATGTCCTTCAGGAGAAGCTCGAGGCCATCGATTCACTTCTGAAAGAGTGCTGGATGGCACAGGGGGATACGAGGACGATCCTTGAAACGAGCACATCGCAGATCGTAGATCTGATATGGCGTTCACAAAATGATAATGCGAACGCATTGAATGAAGCTCTAAGAACGGAGCATCAGATCACGAGAGACATGCTGGAGAACGGCTTTATGGCGACCAAAGGCTTGATCGAGGAAACACAGAGAGAGGGTGTGGCGCGCACGTCCGAGGTCTTTACCGATACGGTCGAAAGAGAGCAGCAAATGACGAGAGAGATGCTGGAGAACGGCTTTATGGCGACCAAGACTTTGATCGAGGAGACCGATCGAGAGAATGCACACCATGCGGTCGACACGGTGACGGCTGTCATCGCGGCGGCGACGGACAGGGTCGTCAAAGACATCACAGATGCGATCATGCACCCCTGATGAACGGACTCCTTCTCCCGATCGCGCCCGCCATCCGGGATCGGGTCCGTGCATGAGAGCCGCACTCTCATAAATGTAAAAAATATTTACATTTTGGAGAAACCCATTGACAAGGGTCGAGTCTTGTGCTATAATGTTGGTACAGACGGAAAAGGACCGCCGGTGGACGGGGCACGCAGCAGAGACGCCGTAGATCTCGTTTACACCGAAGCCGAACGTACCGTCTGCGACGCATAGACCTTTGGAAAGGGGTGTCTAAACAATGACAGGGAATCTTGCAATGATCGTATGGGGCGTGGTGTTCGCCGTCGCTGTGATCGCGGAGCTCGCGACGCTCCAGCTCGTGACCATCTGGTTCGCGGCCGGTGCGCTGGGCGCTTTCGTCGCGGCGTCTGCCGGTGCCGGGACGATGGTGCAGTGCATCGTGTTCGTCGCGGTCTCGACGCTGCTGCTGCTGGTGACCCGTCCGATCCTGCGCAAGCTGCGTGTGCAGCGGATCATCCCGACGAATGCAGATGCCGAGGTCGGCAAGCTGGCCGTCGTGACCGAGGAGATCAACGACGAGCAGGACACCGGCCGTGTCCGCATCGGCGGCGTCAACTGGCGTGCCCGTACCGGGTCGGATGAGATCCTCGCCGAGGGCGCATCCGTTCGCGTGACACGCATCGAGGGCACGACCGCCTTCGTCACGGCCGATACGCCGTGAGCGTTCTCCCTTCATCCATATCCCGCGGGGCGGGCGACATATCATCCACATAACGACATATCTTTAGGAGGTACTTATCATGGGAATCGGAGGCTATATCATCATCGCGTTGATCATCTTCGCATTGATCGTCATGATTCGCTGCATCGTCATCGTACCGCAGGCGCATGTCTACGTCGTAGAGAGTCTGGGCACGTTCAAGTGCGAGTGGACGACCGGCCCGCACCTGCTGGTGCCGTTCTTCGACCGCGTGGCACGCAAGGTGTCCTTGAAGGAGCGCGTCGTTGACTTCAAGCCGCAGCAGGTCATCACGAAGGATAACGTCACCATGCAGATCGACACGGTCGTGTTCTTCCAGGTGACGGACGCAAAGCAGTACACCTACGGCATCGAGAATCCGATGATGGCGATCGAGAACTTCACCGCCACGACGCTTCGTAACATCATCGGCGAGCTCGAGCTCGACGCCACGCTGACCTCCCGCGACACGATCAACAACAAGATCACGGCCATCCTCGATGAGGAGACCGACCGCTGGGGCATCAAGGTCATCCGTGTCGAGCTGAAGAACATCCTGCCGCCGCGTGAGATCCAGGAGTCCATGGAGAAGCAGATGAAGGCAGAGCGCGAGCGTCGTGAGAAGATCCTGCAGGCCGAGGGCGAGAAGAAGTCTCAGGTACTCGTTGCCGAGGCTGAGAAGGAGTCCAAGATCCTGCGCGCCGAGGCCGAGAAGGAGGCCGAGATCCTGCGTGCAGAGGCCGAGAAGCAGGCGACCATCCTCCGTGCAGACGCTGCCCGCGAGCAGAAGATCCGCGAGGCCGATGGTGAGGCGAAGGCCATCGAGCTGGTACAGCAGGCGCTGGCCGACTCTCTGGTCAAGCTCAATCAGGCCAACCCGAATGACGCAGTCCTGCGCCTGAAGGCCTATGAGGCGTTCACGAAGGCTGCGGACGGCAAGGCCACCAAGATCATCATCCCCTCGGAGATCCAGGGCCTGGCCGGTCTCGCCGCTGGCATCAAGGCCGTGGCCGAGAGCGACAAGAAGTAACATCGCATAGCTGCGCCGCCCTCCCAAAACGGGAGGGCGGTGTTTTGTGCGTCATAAGAAGCCCCGCAGCCTTCAAAGATCCTGCGTGGCTTTGGTGTCATTGCGGGGGATGGGGGCGTCGTCTTTCTTCGGCGGCCGTGATGGCGGCAGCGGTCTCTGCAAGGAGCGTGGTCAGTGCGGCACGGCGGCGGATCAGATCTTCGTCCGTCTCTTCAAATGGGTACCATTTGACCCATTCGTCGAAATAGGCGCGGATGTCATGGACGAGCATCCGGGAGAGCGCCAGGACATCGACATCCTCGATCGTGTGGAGCGTGTAGACGTCCTCATGATCACAGTGGATGATGTGGGTCGCACTTTGATAGGACGTGAGGAGACAGTGCTCCCCCTCCAGCTCCATAAAAAAGGACGCAGGGATGTTGTGCGTGAGCGCAGTCTTGCAGGCGATGAGCCACTCGAACGGGATGTCCACCAGGTAGCTCACCTCGTACTCCTGACCGCCCAGGGAGAGCGTCGTCCATCCGTGCAGCGGTGCGGACAGCATCACACCACGCCCTTTTGCAGCATGATGTTGGCGTAGAGCGCGGTCTCACCGGTGGCGATGATGCAGTAGACCCTGCGGGATTCCTCATAGAACGCGAATCGCTCGATCTCCCCGATGGCGGCGGCACCGCGGGGGTCGTGCTTGGCGACGATCTCGCGGTAGGTATCCCAGATGGGTGTCTCCACGGGGTCGCCGGGCATGACCTGCATGAGCTGGACGGGCTTCTCGACATAGGTATCGAGCGGGAACACGGTCAGGATCGCGTCGAGCAGCTCGGGCACACCGTGGCCGTCGCAGCGGATGACGATGGCGTCCTTGCCCATGGACTCGGCAGGGAAATTGCCGTCGGCGATGACGAGACGGTCGGAGTGTCCCATCTCACAGAGTACCTTTAAAAGAGAAGGGGACAGGATGGGCGGGATGTTCTTGAGCATGGGGGTCTCCTTTCGATGCGGACAGGGTGTCAAAGGTCATTGATCTGCTGGTAGATGTCCTGCATGCGCAGGTCGGTGTCGGCGATGGTGCCGGCCAGCTCGCGGAGCTCCTCCTTGAGGTAGTCCGGGACATGGCTGCTGGTCTTGTAGCGGAGCTGATGCTCGAGGCTCGCCCAAAAGTCCATCGCGATCGTGCGGATCTGCACCTCGACGGGGACCTCGAGCCTTTCGCGCGCCGTGTAGACCGGCACCATGAGGATCATATGCAGGCTTCGATAGCCGGAGGGCTTGGGGTCCTTGATGTAGTCCTTGACCTTGACGACTTCGAAATCGTCCCGGCGGTCCAGCAGCTCGGCGATGGCGTAGATGTCGTCGATGTAATAGCAGACCACGCGGATGCCGGCGATGTCCATGAGGTTCTGGCGGGCAGAGCGCGCGGTCAGCGGCAGCCCCTTGCGCTGGAGCTTTCCCATGATGCTCTGGCCGGACTTGATCCGGCTCTCGATGCTGTGGATGGGGTCGCGCTGGAATCGCATGGAGAACTCGTTATCGTAGATATGGAGCTGTGTCTCGACCGTCTGCGCGGCTGAGCCGTAGATATGATCGAGCTCGAGGAACTCCTCGAACATCTTCTCTAGCTGCTCCTGTTGGACGGGGATGATCTCACTGATCTTTTCCATATAAAAGGTACTGTCATCCATTTCGTTCGCCTCCTTTACGCCCGGTCTCCCGGGGCTATGTCTATTATACCATGATGAGGGGGCGAAAGCAAGTGTTTTTGGTACTTTTTCATAAGATCTTCATTTTCACGATCATCTGTCTCATAGAATCAAAACAGCGGAGGTCTTGCGGCCTCCGCTGTTGTGTTCGGTTTAGGCGAACTTGAACTTGAAGGGATCGTAGCGGCGATAAGCGGCGTCGTTGCGAACGACGGTCATCACGTCGGTCCAGGTGTCCATCAGGTCCTCGTAGTCCTTCTGGTGCATGGTGTAGTTGGTGCTCTCGAGGGTGCCCTCGGTCAGGAGGTCATCATCGGTCATGCGGTCGCGGATGTCATAGCGAACGACCAGCGTGTAGTAGTCATCCTCCTCGACGATGTAGGGCTTGCCGTAGTCTGCCTCGCCGATGGCCAGGAGCTTCTCGTAAACGGACTGGCTGGGGTCATAGTAGATGTCGTTGGGATCGTCGTAGTCCTCCTCGTGGATCACGGAGATGATAGACTCGTTCGGGAAGGGCGTGGCCTCCTCATCGGACTCGTCCGCGCCGGTCGTCAGCAGGGCAGCGTCATCCGCTTCCTCGTCGGACTCTTCGTCGGTCTCGTCCTCGGCGGTCTCGTCGGTCTCCTGCTCGCCGTCCTCTTCGGAGGCTTCGGCGGTCTCGTCCTCGGCATCCTCTGCCTCGCTCTCGGCCTCGGTGGTCTCCTCCTCGGCAGCGGTCTCTGCCTCGGCGGTATCCTCTGCGGTCTCCTCGGTCGTCTCCTCCGTGGTCTCGTCCTCGACGGCCTCGGCATTGACGGTCACGCTGCCGCTGTGCTCTTCGCCCTCGGAATCGGCATCCTCATCCGCAACGGCATCCTCGGTAGCCGCAGTGGCGGCCGCCGTCTGCTCTTCTACATAAGCATCATAGTCCTTCTGGATGGCATCCATCTCGGCCATGACGGCATCGACACCACCGTCCTTCAGGGCATCCTCGACACGGTCGCTATAGTCCTCTGCCATGTCCTTGAGAGCCTTCTTGCCGTCGGCCTTGAGCATCTCGCCATTGGCATCGGTCAGGCTCATGCGGACGAACTGCGCGCGGATGTGCTCATCGGCGTAATAGTCGGTGACCTCCTCCTCAGTCACGCCCAGCTCGCCCTCGCCGATGCCGTAGTAATGATCGAACACGGCCTGGCTCTTATAGGTGGACGTCACGACCTTCTTGAAGGAATCCTCGCTGACGCCCATGGGCTCCATGGAATCGGCGTTCCAGTAATAGGACATCATCATCTCGACGTAGTTCTTGTCCTCGTCCGTGAGGGTGAGGCCGAGCTCATCGAACTTCTTCTCGGTGGCCGCGAAGTCCACGCACATCTCGGTAGCGCGGTCCTGGATCCAAGTGGTCACGTCCTTGCCCTCGAGCGGCAGTGCCTTGACGGCCTTCTCGTCCGTGGTATCGAGATCGGCATTCTCCTTGGTGAGCTTGGAGATCGCCTCGTTATAGGCATTGTTCATGAAGTAGATATAGATGCCCGCCGGCACCGAATAGCCGTCCACGGTCAGAGCGCTCCTGGTATTGTAGCCGCAGGCAGTGCAGGATGCAGCCAGCATGACAGCAGTTGCGGCCGCAGCCGCCTTCTTGAAGATCGACATGATCAGTTTACCTCTTTCTGATAGTATTCCAGTTGCCCGCCGGATGCAGCGCGAGCGCCGCAGCGAGCGGGATCCGGCCCATTGGCCAGCCTTTTCTTATTATACTACATCCCGCGCCATAAGTCCATAGTTTTTTGAAAAAATATCATGCTTTTTCACATAATTTTCAGAAAACACTTGCGTAAGTCCAATTATTTGTGCTATACTGATAATAGCGAGCCCCACATCCTCCGATAGAAAGGACAGATCCTTATGAAGACTGCACTCATCACCGGCGCGACGTCCGGCATTGGCCTGGAAATGGCCGTATATCTCCACAAACTCGGATGGAAGCTCATCCTGACCGGCCGCAACGAGCAGATGCTCCGAAAGATGGCCGACCGCTTCGGCAATGACACGCGCTTTATCGCCCTCGACCTCGCCGAGCGCGGCGCTCCCGAGGCGCTCTGTGCGTTCTGCCGCGGCACGCGCGTGGACTTCCTCATCAACAACGCAGGCTTCGGCGTCTACGGCCCCATGACGGAGACCCCGCTCGAGCGCGACCTTGCACTGATCGACGTCAACATCCGTGCGCTGCACATCATCATGAAGCATTTCCTCCGGCAGATGGATGCACGCGATTCCGGCCATATCCTGAACGTCGGCTCGATCGCGGGCTTCTCGACCGGCCCGCTCCTCTCGAGCTACTATGCCTCGAAGAACTACGTCGTCCGCCTGACGACGGCCGTGCGGGAGGAGCTGCGGCACAAGGGCTCGCGGGTGCGTGTGAGCGTGCTGTGCCCGGGGCCCGTGGACACGAACTTCAACCGCCGCGCCGGGGTGACTTTTTCCGCGCCGCCCGCCGACGCCCGGACGGTCGCACGCTATGCGATCGACCACGCCCTCGCCGGGGACTGCATCATCGCCCCCTCGCCGCTGATCTGGCTCGGAATCGCCGCGATGCACGTCTGCCCGGAGACGCTCGCCGCGCGCGTGATCTACCATGTGCAGAAGCGCAAGCAGACGATCAGGTGAACGAAAGGCCTTCCCGCGCTGGGAAGGCCTTTTCGTCTCAATTTGGATAATACACGATCCTCGCGCCGAGGACGTTGAACACCTTCAGGAACTCCGACTTGAGCATGGTGACGCTGCCGCCGGTGTTGGGGTCGCGGTAGGTGAGCATGTCGCCGTCTGTCCCGCAGATGACGACCGCGTGCTCGCCGGACGGCCAGCGGACGGTCTCGCCGGTCTGGTAGTCGATCCATTCGCGGCGGTAGGTGATGCCGGTGGTGGGATTCGTCGTGTACCACGCTAGGACAGGGGAGCCCTGCTGGAGGAGCGTGACGATCTGGTCCATCGTGGCGCCGGTCTGGCACTTGACGCCCGAACGGAAGGTCGCGGCCGTCTGCGCGATCGGCTTTTCAAAGACGCCGTACGAGCTGCTGCTGCGCGGATCGCCGACGAACTCGCGCTCGGGGTTCGCGCCGTACAGCACGCCGCCGCTCTCATATGGCGCCGGTCCCTTCGGCAGGACATTGACGATCTGTGCCATGGTGACGTTCGTACCGTAGTACCGCAGCAGCATGTAGAGCGCCGCGCTCTCACAGCCGGTGGGATAGTCGGGATGCTGGGAGAACTCCATGACCGGCAGCATGACCGAGGGGACGTCCTCCTCGAACGTGTCCGAAAGGCGTTTGAGCATCCCCAGATCGAGCACGTCGACCGTGCCGCTCTTGTCCATGTCCGCGCGGGCAAAGTCTAGGAACTGGAACTGCGCGCTCCCGTGCAGATAGCGCTGAAGGAGCCGGACGTCGCGCACGGTGAGATGCCCATTGCCGTCCACGTCACCAAGGAGCCATTGATCGGGCTTGACGGCGAAGACGGTGCCGGTGTAATCATAGAGCTTTTTCGAGAAGCTGTCCGCGGCCGTCTGCGTGTAGCCGTCGAAGGCATAATACGGCAGATGCGCCGCGATCTCGGCAGGGGAGACGCCGTTGAACGCATATTCCTCGATCGTGTGTGAATAGATCCACTCCGGGGAATAGACGGTATCGCCGACGGCGATCGCGCCCGGCGCAGAGAACAGCGCGAGCACAGCAGCCTCATCGTTGGAGAGCAGCAGCGCGATCTCCTCCTCCGACCAGGAATCGGCGAGCGCTGCACGCACGTCCTCGGCGGGCAGACTGAACACATGGATCGCGGAATACAGGTTCTCCGTGTCCTGGAGCTTGGTGGGGATGCCCGTGCGGAGCGCGCGGTGGTAGAGCTGCCAGGAGGCGAGCGCCTCGGACGGGATCAGTGCCAGGATGCTCTCCGGGATGACGGCGAGCCGATCGCTGACCGTCGCAGTGAAGCCGGCGGGCACGGTATCGGCGAACGGCGCATCGGCATCGGCCGCGGCCGTGGGGAGAGGTGCGTGTATCAGCATCGCCGCGGACAGCACCGCAGCCGCCCGGCGAAGGGACCCCATCTGTTTCATGACGATCATCCATTTCTCTTTTGTCGTGTCCTAAGCTGTAGTAAGGACCATTCTTATTGTACCAGATTCGGACGGAAAAAGCAAGCCTCTCCATCTTGATGGCCGAAAATGATACATGCAGACAGCACGCGCCGACGCTGCTGCGAGGCCGCGGGCAGGTGAGCGGCGCGCAGGATACCAGAAAAAACAAGGTCTCCCGAAGCAAAAGCTCCGGGAGAACTCAAGCGGAAAGAGAGGGATTCGAACCCTCGAGACGCTATTAACGTCTACACGATTTCCAGTCGTGCGCCTTAGACCAGCTCAGCCATCTTTCCATCTGTATGAAGTTAAAAAAGAATGGTGCGAGCGACGGGACTTGAACCCACACGTCCTTTCGGACACTAGCACCTCAAGCTAGCCTGTCTGCCAATTCCAGCACGCTCGCATTTACCATTTCTTTTGTTTTGCAGTCCTCATCGCCGGACTGCTTTATTATTATACCACGGGGGCGGGAGAAAGTCAAGCGTTTTTTGAAATATTTTTCTGTAGAGGATATTCAACAAAACATGTACATTTTAGACAAATATCCCAGTGCCTCATGCACTGACCTGAACGAGGGAGCGCGTGGCATCCGTGATGCGGCGGGCGACCTCGGGGTCGTTCATCGTGTAGAGATGGACGCCGTCGACACCATGGGCGGCAAGATCGACGATCTGGTCGATCGCGTAAGCGATGCCGGCATCGCGGAGAGACTTGGGGTCATCCTCGAACCGCGCGAGCACGGCCGCGAACTTGCGGGGCAGGGAAGCGCCGCAGAGCCCGACCATCCGCCGGATCTGCTTGGCATTGACCACCGGCATGATCCCCGCCTCGATCGGGACGGAGATCCCGGCGATGTCACAGCGCTCGAGAAATCGATAGAAGAGCGTGTTATCGAAGAAGAGCTGCGAGATCAGGTGCTCGGCACCGGCATCGACCTTCTCACGCAGATGGCGGATGTCCGCAGCGGGCGACGCGGCCTCGGGGTGTGTCTCCGGGTAGCAGGCGGCGAGGATGTGGAATCCCCAGTGCTCGCGCAGGAATGCGATCAGGTCTGCGGCGTAGCGGAAGTCGCCCTCCTGGGGACGGTCGTCCGTGCGGTCGCCGCGCAGGGCGAGGACGTCGCGGATGCCGCGGGACGCGAGGGCGTCGGCCGTCCGAATGATCTCCTCCCGCGTATACCCGATGCAGGGCAGATGGGCGACCGGCCGCACGCCGAACTCGTTCTTGAGGCGTTCGGCGAGCGCACAGGTGATCGCACCGCCGTTTAGTCCGCCGCCGGCACCGTAGGTCACGCTGATAAAGTCCGGCTGCAGGGACGCGAGCGCGGAAAAGCACCCGGTCACCCGCTCGACCGGGGACGTGGGCTTGGGCGGGAACACCTCGAACGTATAGAGCATGGGGATAGCCTCCTGTTATCGTTTTTTTCTATGATACCATATCGAGGCCGCCTTGTCCAATACGGAAATATGATGGATAGCGATAGATACATTCTATAGCTAGCTGTCGGGGTAGAGAGGGAGGCTATCTCAGTGATCGCGCGTCATCCTGACTGACACTTTGCTCCTGATCGTGCATGTTGTCCTGAAAAACGCCGATCCCCGGCCGGTGGGCCGGATGGGGCACTCGGGAATGACAAGACCGCCGGACGCGGGGTCAGGCGGTCGGTTTTCGTCTTAGATATTCTTTCATAGCCCTTTTCCAAGCGCTTTTTGAGATCGTGGAGAAAGCTGCTTTAATTGTGCCGCTGCATTTTCGGTCGATGTGATCCTTCACGAATACATAGCCGTACGCGTCTGTGGTCCCGTGTTTTTGAAAATCAGATTTGAGATCCTCGTACTCCGCGGGGTCTGCGGAACACTCATCAGCCCATATAAACGGGTCAAGATCGCTCAGGTAGAGCCGCAGCTCTTCGTTAGGAGATTTTTGAAATGCATGATCCAGTGAATAAAACATCATGACAAAAAAGTCATAGACACTCATTTCGTTTTCCTCCTTTCTTTCCCTGTGTTGTAGGGGTTGTCATTCAAACCGGTTTCCTTATCCCAGAACTACGGTCCCAGATTCACGCCGCCTTCATTGATCATTCCGTCTCGAGAACGGACCCAGTCCTGGCTTTTGTCCTCCCTGAGCTTGATATGCCAAGAATTCCCGTACTTATCTATCCCTCTGTAGTTCGTAGGGTCATTTGCGGTATCGACAAGGAGTTGCATGTTTTCGGGCGTCCGCGGGATATGCCCGTTTCTATCTCCGAAAATGTGCTCGAGCTGTGATTCTTGATCTGGTAGTTTTATTGTACCACTATTTGCTCCAAGAGTCAAGTTCCTACGCAGGAGCAGCTCCGCCCGCTCCTGGTCAGAAACAGTCTCTGTGATGCAGTTGTCTCGCTACGCGTCAGATTTGACAGATCGCACAGATCATGGTATGATAGAGATATGCACGTCCGTGAGGTGCCCTCTGTCCATCGTGACGGGGCGATCGCGGCTCACGAGACCTTCAGGAGGTGACACTATGTCCGCACGTTCCCGACTCTTCGCGACCCGCGACCCCTTCGACATCGCGGGGACGGATGCCCTGTTCACTGCCGCCGTGCGGGAGGATGCGGCGTTCCATTATGCGCACTGTCCGCCGTACCGCCGCATGCTCGACGCGCGCGGCATCGACCCTAGCGCCATCGCGTCCCCGGCCGACCTGCCGCCGCTCCCGACGGTTCTGTTCAAGCATCATCGGCTCTTTTCGATGGACGAGCGGCGTCTCCCCGTCAAGGCGACCTCATCCGGCACGCGCGGCGTCCTCTCGCACATCGGCCTCGACTGGGGCGCACTGTTCCACGGCGCGAAGATGGTCCTGCGTGTCACCAAATGGCGCGGCCTGCTCTCGCCCGTCCCGGTCAGCTACCTCGTCCTCGGCTACGAGCCGCACAAGGGCGTGGACATGGCCGTCATGAAAACGGCCTTCGGCGCGACCCTTCTCGCCCCTGCTATCCGCCGCCGCTATGCCCTCCGCTGGCGGGACGGCGGCTATCAGGCCGACCTCGGCTATGTCCTCGATGAACTGCAAAAGCTCGCATCGACGCGCTTTCCCGTGCGCTTCATGGGGTTCCCGTCCTACACCTATTTCCTCCTGCGCGAGATGGAGCAGCGCGGCATCCGCGTCACGCTGCCGAAGGGCTCGCGCATCATGCTCGGCGGCGGATGGAAGGCGTTCTACGCCGAGGCCGTCGACAAGCAGGTGCTCTATGATATGATCCTCGACCGCCTCGGCGTCCTGGAGGAGGACGTCGTCGAGTTCTTCGGCGCGGTCGAGCATCCGATCCTTTGGTGTGACTGCAAGGCACACCGCTTCCACGTCCCTGCCTATGCGCGCGCCGTCATCCGTGACGTGCGGACGCTCGCGCCCGTCCCCATGGGGACGCCCGGGCTCGTCAGCTTGATCACGCCCATGATCCGCGCGTGTCCGTTGACGTCCGTGATGACCGACGACCTCGGCATCCTGCACCCCGGCGAAGACTGTCCCTGCGGCCTGAAGACGCCCTATCTCGAGATCTTGGGACGTGTGGGTCTGGACGACATCCGCACCTGCGCCGCCGGAGCCGCCGCGCTCCTCGACACCGGGAAGGAGGGAGACACATGATCCTACTCAACGGCGAGCTTCTCGACGACAGCGCCGCCGCCCTCGACCGTCTCCCGGACGTGATCGAGGCGACATTGTCCGCACCGCCTCTGGAGACGGAGACGGTCGTGGCCGCACTGGACGCGATGGCAGACAAGCTCGCGTCCGGCGCGTTCGATCAGCTCGTCACCGACCCGATGCTCCGTGCGCATGTCCGGGACGCTGTCGGGATGCTGCGGCGGGACGCGCTCGAGGCGCGGCTCACGGCGGAGCTGGGCGAGCGTTGGATGACGCCTTATGCGCCGTCCGTGCCGCCGGGGCATCGCCGCGTGCAGATCCGACCCGTCCCGCTGGGGACGGTCCTCCACATCGCCGCGGGCAATATGGACGCGATACCGGCATTCTCCGTCATCGAGGGCCTGCTCACGGGGAACGTGAACTTGCTCAAGCTCCCCAAGGCTGACCGCGGCCTGACTGTCCGCTTCTTCCGGGAGCTGATCGCGATCGAGCCGCGGCTCGCGGGATATGTCCATGTGTTCGACACGCCCTCGACCGACCTTGCGGCCATGCGGCGGCTCATCGCCCTCGCGGACGGGATCGCGGTCTGGGGCGGGGATGCGGCCGTGCAGGCCGTCCGGCAGGCGGCGCATCCGGGGTGCAAGCTCATCGAGTGGGGACATCGCCTCAGCTTCTGCTACTGCACCGACCTGACCGCGCAGGGGACAGCGTTCCAAGACCTCGCGCGGCACATCGTCACCACGCGCGGCCTGCTGTGCAGCTCGTGTCAGGTCATCTATCTGGATACGGACGACATGGCGGACGTGCGGCAGTTCTGCACGCGATTCCTGCCTGTCCTGGAGGCCGTGGCCGCCGCGCTCCCGCCCGAGGACGACGGCACCGCCGCCGCGCTCACCCTCCGCCAGTACACCGCCTCGATCGAGCAGGATATGTTCGGTACAGCGGACGATGTGTTCCGCGGACACGGCTGCGCCCTGACCGTCTGCGAGGACAGTGCCCTCACGCTCTCGCCCCTCTACGGGAACGTTCTCGTCAAGCGTCTCCCGCGCGGCAGGATGCTCCCCACGCTCCGGGAGGCGCGGGGGTATCTCCAAACGGCGGGCCTGATCTGTGCAGACGCGGAACGTGCCGCACTGACCGATTCGCTCCTGCGCTGCGGCCTGACGCGTGTCGTCCCCCCGGCGCGGATGTCGGAGATGGCGCTGACCGCCCCGCACGACGGGGAGCTGCCCCTGCGGCGGTATGTGCGTTATACCGAGGTCGAGTAACGTGACCACGGCCTCGCGCATACACTGTCACCAGTCTACAAAAAAGGAGCTGGTGCCTGATGCCGACCGTATTTTTGAGCCCGTCCACACAGGAGTGGAACCCCTATCTCGGCGGCGGGAACGAGGAGCAGTACATGAACCTCCTCGCCGACCGCATGGAGCCGTACCTGCGCGCGAGCGGGATCCGCTATGTCCGCAACGACCCTGACCGCAACGTCACCGGCGCGATCGCGGATTCCAATGCGGACAGCTATGATGTCCACCTTGCGCTGCACTCGAACGCCGCCCCCGAGGATCTGGCCGGACGGCTTCGCGGGATCGACGTCTATTATTCGCCCTACAGCACGGCCAGTGAGCGCCTCGCAGTCGTGACGGCGAACGACCTCTCGCGGATCTATCCGCTGCCCGATGCCGTCCGCGCGCGTCCGACCACGACCCTTGCGGAGGTCAACAGAACGCGCGCCGTGGCGATCCTCGCGGAGCTGGGTTATCATGACAACGAGCAGGATGTGGCTTGGATCCGCAATCACTTGACGCCCATCGCCGCCGCGCTCGTCGAGTCGCTGTGCGACTATTTCGGGATCCCGTTCGTGACGCCGGTGGCGGTCGTGCGGGGCGTGGTCGTGACGGACGGCTCCGGCCTCAACCTGCGCAGCTTCCCGAGCACGAGCGCCGGGATCATCACCTCGATCCCGAATGGCGCAGATGTCACCGTCTTCGGCAGCGTCAACGGCTGGTATGTCGTCAGCTATGATGGCATGACGGGCTATGTCTACGGCGACTATGTCGTGATCGGATAGCGCTTTCAAGTATACAAAAATGGAGTGGTAAAAATGCAGATCAGACGATTTCAAGACACCGATGCCCCCGCCCTCGCGGCGATGATCGCACACACCCTGCGCACGACCAACAGCAAGGACTACCCGCCCGACTACATCGAGGCGGATGTGCGCGCGATGTCCGCGAAACGGCTTTGCGAGCGGGCGGGGTGGATCCATCTGTATGTCGTGTGCGACGGGGGACAGATCGTCGGGAGCGGCGGGATCGGGCCGTTTTGGGGCAGGGAGGACGAGAGCGCTCTCTTCACGATCTTCGTCCATCCCGACTGGCAGGGACGCGGCATCGGCCGCCAGATCATGCAGACCCTCGCGCAGGACGAATATTTCCTCCGCGCGCGGCGCATCGAGATCCCGGCCTCGGTCACGGCCGTCGGTTTTTATCGAAAGATGGGCTATACCTACAAGGACGGCGTCACCGGCCCCGATGACGAGGGGCTCGTCCGTCTTGAGATGCATCGCTGAAAAACGGCCTTCCTCCGCAGATGGAGGAAGGCCGTTCCTGTTCACAGCGCTCCGTAGACGATGTTGCGCATGAGCTTGGCAGTCATGCTGGTTCCGGCGTAGGCGCGCTGGATCCAGAAGAGGATCGCGAGCTCCTCGCTGGGGTCGGCGCAGAAATAGCACCCGGTCATGCCGTCCCAGCCGAACTCGCCCGGTGTCGCGAGCGTCCCGGCGGCGGCGGGGTCGGTCAGGACGCGCACGAGCGATCCGTAGGCGTAGCCATGGAGCGAATCCCAATCCTGGTCGCGCGAAAAGCCCTCCCCGAAGACCTGCGGCGTGCGGATGGCGTCGATCGCGCGGCGCGAGAGGATGCGCGTCCCCTTGTATACGCCGCCGCCTGCGAGCATCGCCGCGAATTTGCCATAGTCCTCGATCGTGGACACGAGTCCCGCCCCGCCCGAGAGGAACGCGGGCTGCGAGCGCTGGTCGTTCAGACCGAGATAGCACTGGTCATCGCGGACGAGCGTGCCGCCGCTTGGGATGTACGATGCCGCGAACCGCCTGATCTTCTCAGGCGGGACGAAGAAGCCCGTATCGTCCATGCCGAGCGGGTCGAAGATGTGCGTGCGCAGGTAACGATCGAGCGGCATCCCCGAGACGACCTCGATCAGGCCGCCGAGGATGTCGGCAGACGTGCCGTAATCCCAGTGAGAGCCGGGCTCGAATCGCAGCGGGATCTCAGCCATCCTGCGGCAATACTCGCGCGTGCCGATGGGCGCATCGGTCGACCAGGACGCCGTCATGTCGCCATAAAAGGACGCCGTCTCTCGCTGGGAACGGTCCTGATCGCCCGGGTAGGGGAAGCCGGAGGTCATGTTCAGCAGATGGCGGACGAGGAGCGTCTCGTGCGCAGGATGGGTCCCGCCGTCTGCGTCGATGACGCGAAGAGCGTTGTATTCAGGCATGTACCACCCGACGGGCGTGTCCGTGTGGAGCAGGCCCGCCTCCACGAGCTGCATCACCGCCACGGCCGTGACAGGCTTGGTCAGGGAATAGACGCGGAAGATCGTGCCCGGCGCCATATCCGTCCCCGCCTCGCGGTCGGCAAGACCGATCGAGCGCCGATAGATGGGCTCGCCCTTGTGCCAGACCGCGGCGTTCGCGCCGACATAGTCGCCCTTGGCGAGATCGCGCTCCAGGAGCGCGTCCAGTTTCTGTTTCATGAGGGGTCCTCCTTGTGATGTACTGTCGCACCGATGCCCTCCCGTGGGGGAGGGTCATCGTGGTGTTTCATTGATACGATACGGCGTCTAGGTCGACCGGGACAGCGTGTCCGAGACGGAACGACCAGAGATAGGCCTCGGTGATCGGGGCATCCAGCACCAGTGCGCCGGCCTTGCTGTAGAGCCCGACCTGGAGCGCATACTCGTCCAGGAGCTGGGCATCGTCACGGAGCGGGGCGCCGTTCATGTAGGTGTCGGTCTTGTAGTCGACGAGGATCCAGTGTCCATCCTCGCGGAAGATGAGGTCCATCGTGCCGATGAGGATGCCGTCCGTCCCGCGGTACTGCGCGGCCAGACGCGACCCCGCCGGGAGGTCGAGCTCCCCGATGCTGACGAAAAGGCTGTACTCCCGCTCGATCCGCTCGGCACGCAGCAGGCGCTGTCCGAGGGGACTGTCGAGGAAGGTGCGCAGCGCCTTGCGGTCGAGTGCATCGGCCTCGGCCTTGGTGAGACGTCCCTCGTCCAGGAGCGCCTGGATAGCGGCATCGGGATCAGCGGCAGCGGCCTTGAAGTCGATGAGCTCCATCACGCGATGGACGGCCGTGCCGCGTGCCTTGCCGGTGAGACGGCCGCTCCTGCTGGGATGCACGAACGCCGGCTCAGCCAGCCGCTCGGACGTGACACCGTCGGGATGGGCGAGCTGCGTGACGCTGTACTTGGAGATGAGATCCGTCTGCGGTGAGGTGTAGCGGAATTTGAGGTTCTCCCGCATCTGCGCGAGCACGTCCTCGTCTGCGGCAGCGGCCTGCTCGGCCGGTGCAGGCGTGGCCGCCTTCGGTGCAGCGAACGACGTCCAGACGCGATAGTCCGCGAGCGGGGTGCTGCTGCCTTGGCGCTGGTCCATCGCGGCCTCGAGATGGGCAGCCTCGTGTCCCTCCGCAAAGAGGAAATACAGCAGCAGATCCTGCATACACCCGGCATCCTGCGCGAGATACGGCGCCGCCTCGGGGCATGCATCGAGCAGGACGCCTTGGTTGCATGCCGCGGTCGCCGTCTTGACCGCCGCGGTCTGGAGCTCAGGCGAGAGGACGAGGAAGAGCTGCTGCTGCGCCCGCGTCAGTGCGACATAGAGGAGCCGCAGCTCCTCGCCGCGCTGCTTCTGTGCATCGGAGGCGGCAAGGATGGACGCTGTCGCGGAGCGTCCCTTGGTGTAGCGCTCGCGGTCATAGAGCATCAGGCCGATCAGTCCCTCCTCGTCCGCGATGACGTTCGAGTCGTTCTGGAGATTGAAGGCCTGCTCCATGTGCGCCACGAACACGAAGGGATATTGCAGTCCCTTGGAGCGATGGATCGTCTTGACGGCGACACAGTTCGCATCCGATGCGGCACGTCCCACCTCGATGTCGCGGTCTGCCTCGGAGAGACGGTCGAGGTAGCGGAGCCACCCGGCAAGACCGCTCTGCGACGTCAGGTCGGCGTTCTCACGATAGCGGCGCGCCTGCACGGCGAACTCCTTAAGATAGGCACGGCGCTCGGCGGCATCCTCCTTGTAGAGGCTCTGGAGGGAGAGCAGGTCCATCCGATCGTAGACGGCCTCGATGCACTCCTCGAGCGGCAGACGGTCTGCCTCACGGCGCAGCGCGGTGAGGGTCGCAAGGACGTCCGCGGCACGCTTCTGGAGACCGGCATCGGACGGCGCCGCGTCCTCCGCACAGGCATAGAGCTGGTCATAGAGACGCTGCCGGCGGCTGCCGAAGAGCCGGAGCTTGGCGAGGTCTCCCGCTGTGAAGCCTACTGCCGGGGATACGAGCACGGCCGCGAGGGCGGTATCGTCCATGGGGTCATTGAGGACACGGAGGATGTCGCGGATGAGGCTGACCTCCTGCCGCTCGAGCAGACCGGTGTCGGTGTCGCTGCGCACGGGGATGCCGCGCTCTGCGAGGGCCGTCTCGAAGGGACCGCCCTTTTTGGATACGGAGCGCAGGAGGATGCAGAAGTCCTCCGGACGGCACGGCCGCACGCCCTTCTCCGTGTAGACAGGCGCCTTGTCGCGCAGCATGGCTGCGATGGTGTCGGCGATGCACGATGCCTGGAGATCCTCGAGGTCGGCGGGAAGGTCGTCGCTGGGCTTGGGGAAGAGGAGCTGCGTGTGCGGGTCGGGGGCGTCATAGCAGTGGATACCGGGATTGAGCTGCTGGCGGTGGTCGTAGGTCAGACCGCCGCAGCGCTCGGTCATCACGCGGCGGAACAGCGCATTGACGAACTCCAGGACGCCGGGTGCGCTGCGGAAATTCTGGTTGAGCCGGATCACGGCCATCTCGTCTCCCTTGCGCTCGTCGAAGGGGACGCTCTCTGCCACGGCGCGGCGGAAGTTCTCCGGGTCGGCATTGCGGAAGCTGTAGATGGACTGCTTCATGTCCCCGACGACGAAGGCGTTCGTGCCATAGTGTGCGTGGCCGTCCGCGTCGATGGTGCCGCCGCGGGAGAGGAGCTTGAAGAGCCAGTCCTGCATGTGATTGGAGTCCTGGTACTCATCGACCATGATGAGCGAATACGTCTGCGACAGGCTCTCCGCGAGCGCTGTGCGGCAGAGCCGGCCGTCCTTCTCCTCGGCCAGGAGCGAGAGCGCGAGCTCCTCGGCGTCCGCGAAGGTCAGGACGTTCATCCGGCGCTTCTCCTCACGGAACGCGTCCCGCAGGTCACGCGTCATCTGCACGAGCAGCGGCACGAGCTCGCGTCCGATCTCGATGTCGCCGCGCAGGAACTGCAGCGGTGCGAGATAGCTCCTGCACAGCTTCTGGTAAAGGGGCTTGTAGTTGTCACGGAGAGACTTGAACGCCTGCTTGGCCTCCTCGTCCACGTCCTTTTTCGCCGTGGAGAACCGCGGGAACGGCACAGCGCCGGTCAGCGGATCGTCCATCAGCAGATCAGCGGACGCCGTCTCCAGCAGCGCGAGATGCTGCTTCAGGGACTCGCGGTCGTCCGTCCAAATGGGATAGAACGGGTCTTTCTTGCCGGTCGAACAGCGCTTCGCGAACGGCTCGGCGAGGTCCATGAGCGCGGCGACCGTCTCGCACCCCTCACGGAAGAGCGCGACTGCGCGGCGCGTCACGGCCTCTGCGTCCCCGGCCAGCGCCTCCGCACGGTCGAGCCAGCGGGAAGGGAAGGCCACGGAGCCGAGGTGCTTGTCGATCGCGGTCACGGCGTCCTCGATGCCGCTGTCGCTGATCGTGCAGAGGTGGCGGTAGAGGACGTCCATCTCGGGACGCTTGCTCCACGTCCGCATGACGCGCTCCATCGCGCGCGCACGCAGCATGGATTCCTGCGCGGGGTCGGCGATGGTGAAGAGCGGGGAGACGTGCAGCGTCTCGGCATTGTCGCGCACGAGGTCGAAGCAGAAGGACGAGATCGTGCAGATCTTCGCGGCGCTCAGTCCGGCACGCTGGAGCGAGAGCCATTCTACGGCATCGTCGTCCCCGGCGGCGACACATGCGCTGATGCGCTCGGAGAGCTGCTTCATGAGGCGGTGCTTCATCTGCGCGGCGGCGTCGTTCGTGAAGGTCACGACGATGATGGAGTCCGCAGGCGTACGGTGCTCCGTATCTCCGAGGATCTGCACGAGACGCTCTACGAGTACGGCGGTCTTGCCGCTGCCCGCTGCCGCGGAGACGATCAGGCTCCGGCCGCGCTCCGTGATGGCATGCTCCTGGTCAGTCGTCCACATCAGGCATCCTCCTTTCTATCGTTCGCACCGAAGGCGTCCGCGAGCGCTGCGGCGCGTTCGTCGGCGGTGAGCTTGGTGCTCTTCGTCTCGGCACGGCTGCAGATGTCGGCATAGCCGCAATAGGTGCAGGCCGTCTTTTCGTCATGATGGACATAGGGACGCGGCGCGATCTTCCCGGCGTAGAGCGTCTTGCGCATGTCGCAGATGTTCTGCTCGACGGTCCTGCGCAGGTGCGACATCTGGGCGTCGGTCGCAGAGAAGAGCGTGTCCTTGTCATCGTGCTCAAAGACGGGCGTGAGCTGTCCGCGGATGGACGGCTCCATCAGTGCGGCGGTGTCCTCGAGGATGAGCCCCTTCATGCTGTAGAAAGCATCGAGGATCTCGTCGCGGGAGCTGAGCTTGCCGTCGCGCTTCTGGTAGTGGCGGGGGAGGGGCTGGCCGCTCGGGTCATAGAGCACGCCGGCTGCCTTCGCGCCGTCATACGCCCCGCACTGCTCGAGCGCGAAGAGGTAGACGAGCATCTGCATGTCGAGGCCGCTCGCGAGCTTTTCGGGGGTCAGCACCTTGATGCCGGTCTTGTGGTCGACGACGCGCATGACCGGGCCGTCCTCCGTCTGGCAGACGTCCACACGGTCGATCGCGCCGTGGATCAGGATCTTGCCGTCCGCGAGCCGCATGGCCGGGAGCTCGTCCTCTTTCGGCTCGACCGCGAACCGTACCTCATAGCCGACCGGCTGGAACCTGGCATCGCGCATGGTCTTTTGCATCTGCTGTAGGAGCGTGAGGACGCCCTCGCCGGTCTTGTGGAAGTTGTAGCGGAACCGCTCGTCGCGCCGCACGGCATCCGAGAAGAAGCTCTGCCCGAAATCGGCGGACATCTTGGCGATATGGTCGCGCAGCGCCGTCTCGTCGAGCTGGACGAAGACGTCCGGCGGGAAGTCGAGGAGGATGTGCTCGAGGCAGTAGTGCGCGAAGGTGCCGATGCTGGTCGCGGAGAGACGGAGCTGCTCCGGCGTGTAGAGGCGCAGGACGTAGCGGCAGAAATACGCGAACGGGCAGTTGTAGAACTGCTCGATGCCCGACGCCGAGAGCACGAGCTTGTCGCCGAGGAGCGCCTGCATGGTCTCCGGCGGGACAGATGCCTCCCGCTCGTCCGGGCCGGCGCACAGACGGCGTACGCGCGGCCCGTAGGTCGGGTCCTCTTCAAGGAGGACGCGCAGGGCGGCCGTTTGTCCGTCGTCCTCGTGCAGCATGCGGACGAAGCGATAATAGGCTGATTCGGGCGTGCGGACGTAGAACGCCGCCCCGATCCTGCGCGCATCCACGAGGAGCGCGTCAGGGTCGCCGCCATAGGCCGCGGCGGTGTCATCGTCCTTGGCGTCGTCCTTGGTGAAGAGCGCGGCGATGTCGGTGACGACCACAGCGGGAGACGCAGGCTGCCGCGCCGCATCCGACTGCGGCCAGGTGAGATAGAGCGCCTCGGACGCGGCCGAGAAAGTCTTGGCAAGGATCAGCATCTCGTCCGCATGGAGCTCGGGCAGGAGACGGGAGAGGTGGATGTGCTGCTCCTCCAGGAGACGCAGCTCCTGCTGGGAGAACATCCCGTCATCGGACACGTCCCCCGGGAACGCCCCCTCGATCGCACCCGGTACGAATACGATCCGCGGCGCATCCAGACGCGCGGTCTGCGCATCGGCGATGTTGAGGCAGTCGAGCGTCTGCGGGGGCACGGAGAAACGGCTCGTGCGCAGGAGGAGCAGAAACGTCTCCCGCAGCTCGGCCAGCGACGCCTCGCCGTCCGCATAGAGATCGTGGACCGTGTCGAGGATGTCGCAGAGCAGCCGCCAGAGCATCACATGATCGCGGCGGACGGTCTCGTCCTCCTTGGCGAGGATCGCGTCATAGCCCTCACGCTTCTCGCACAGATGCCGGTACAGCACCTCGCAGAGCTTCGCCCCGGACGCGCCGCGGCATCGGCGGCGCAGGGACGCGATCTCGTCCATGACGGACGCACGCATCGTCTCGAGGGCCTGTCCGCCGAAGGGCGCCCCGGCATCCGGCGCGTCCTCCGACCAGAAGGGCGTCTCCCAATCCTGGCCGTCGATCGACCAGGTGAAGCAGTAGTGCTCGGTCATGCCGGCCTGGCGCAGGTCGTACCCCGAGAAGGGGGACTTGATGTAGCGCAGGATCATGTCCGTGTCGGGCGTCCCGGCGGCGATCACGTCGAGCGTCGTCAGGAAGAAGCGCACGAGGTCGGTATGCAGCACGGGCTTGGCCGTGCCGAGGTAGCAGGGGAGGGCACAGCGCTCGAAGCTGCGGCGCAGGAGGGGCGCATAGGTGTCCATGTCCTTGACAAGGATGGCGATGTCGCTGCATCGGAGCGTCTCGTCACGGCGCAGGAGCTCACAGATCTGCGCGGCGATGTATTCCGCCTCGCCCTCGGGATCGGCGGCACGGACGATATGGACGGATCCCTGATACGCCGTCTTGGGGACGGGACGCTGCATGGCTAGGAGCGCCGCGGCAGCGAGGTCAGGACGGGCGGTGCGGCGGTAGCCGTCGAGGACGGTGGTCTTGACGTCCTGGCCGGCGTCACGCGCCATTTGCAGGAGGCCGTCCCGGGTGGACGCGCCGCCCGCGAACACCTCCGACCGCGGCGCACCGATCCCGGGCGCACGCAGCGAGACGATCACGTCCTCCGCCTGTTCGAGGATGACCTCGAGCATGGCATACTGGTCGCCGGTGAAGCTGTCGAACTCGTCGATGAAGAAGACCTTGCCCTTGAAACGGTCGCTCGCGGCGGCAAGGGCAGCGGCCTCGGTCAGGTCGGCGAGGTGGTCGGTGAGTCCGTGGGACTCGAGCGCACGGTCATACGCGAGCAGGATCTGTCCGGCGTCGGCCGTCTTGGCGGAGAGACCGGGCCAGTCGTTGAAGGCGGGGGCAAGGTCGATCAGCGTCTCGGCCGTCACACCGGCGCGGCGCAGCTTCGTGACGAGCGTGAACATCGACGCGACCATCTCCGGCGAGGTGCTGCGCTGCCGCAGGACGGTCAGCAGTCCCTCGTCCGCTGTGTGACGGAGCGCCTCATAAAGGCAGACGAGCTTTTGCGGCTCGGTCGCGTAGCTGCGCTGACCGCTGCCAAGATCGCCCAGGATGTGTGCGGCGAGGGTGGCGAAGCTGTAGGGAGAGAGCCGGTCGAACCGCCTCGCATCGAGCGCGCGGTAGAGACGGCGCTCGGCCTCGAAGGAGAACTGCTCCGGCGAGAGCAGGATGACGTCCCTGCCGGCGTCGATCGCCTCGCGGATCTGCGCGGTCATCAGCGTGGAACGCCCCGACCCGCAGGGGCCAAGGATCATGTGCAGCATATGCGGCACCTCCTGTTTCAAGATGTCCCCAAAAAGTGGGAAGGACTGTCCCCATTATACCAGACCGGCCGGCGATCGTCAACAGTTCTTTGCGGTCATTTTTGGTAATGTGTCGAGGATGGGACACCCACAAAAATGCCGCCCGACGCGGGGCGGCAGCCGTCACGGCACATCGACCGCAGTCACGGTCAGGACATCGCCGTCGACATGAAAATGCACATCATAGCCCGCAAAGCGCATGCTGTAGACGCGCGCGGGGTCGTTTTGGTAGGACGGACGCGGATCCTCGGCAAGGCACGCGCAGACGGCCTCCCGCTTTTCCTCCGGCAGGACGGCGAGCAGCGCGTCCGGGAAGACGACCCGGAGCGCATCGTCGCGGTGCGCCTCGGCAAAGCTCCCGGCGGCCTCGGGATGGGCGTCCGCATAGGGGAGATAGGGCTTGATGTCGAGGATGGGCGTGCCGTCGAGGAGGTCGACGCCGGAGACGATCAGCACCGTCCCGTCCTGCGGATCGTCCTCGACTCGCTCGAGCCGGACACAGGACAGACCGATCGGGTTCGGCCGGAACGGAGACCGCGTCGCGAAGACGCCGACCCGCGTGTTCCCGCCGAGCCGCGGCGGCCTTACGGTCGGCGACCACTGGTCGCGGTGGCTCTGGGAAAAGTCGAAGATGAGCCAAAGATGGGAATACTCCGTGATCCCGCGAAGCGCCTCGGGGACGCGGTAGCGCGGCGTGAAGACGATGCGCCCCGTCAGCGCGGGGACACGCCCGCTCTGCCGCGGGATGCCGAACTTGTCGGCGAGGTCGGTGCGGATGTGCGCGATCGGGCGGACGAGGAACGCGCCGTCCCGGCTATCATGCGTCATGCTCATGCGAACGCACTGTTCCCGATGAACTCACAGACGAGGGAGTCCGGGGTGATGTTCTTTGCCTCGAGGGGCGCGGCCTCGCTGAGGAAGTCGAGCATATCCTCCACTCGTTCATCGAGCGGCATGGAGCGCAGCGCCTCGAGCAGGAACGGCTGATACGCGCAGATCTCATAGGCCATGAAGGTATCGACATCGTATGTAGAGCGGTACTTATAGGGCATGATATACTTGTTCTCGCCCTCCTCGACGCTGTCGTACATCATGAGGGTGTCCGCGAAGGAGCGCTTGCGGAAGAGATAGTCGCGCACGAGACGGCGCATGAGGCGGATCTTGGCGGGATGCAGCTCGCGGCCGTTCTGCGTGATGCGCGTGCGCACGGAGATGTAGATCTTGGCGGTATCCTCGTCCGGCAGGCCGACCACATCGGGATCGAGGCTATGGATGCCCTCGAGGATGACGAGCTCGCCGGGCTTGCGCTCGAGCTTCTCACCGGTAAAATAGCGCGTCGACTCGCGGAAATCATAGGTCGGGAGCTGGATGGGCTCACAGTTGTAGATGCTGGTGAGCTGCTGGGTGAGGAAGTCGGAATCGACGCGGTTCGGGCTCTCGAGGTCGAGCTTGCCCTCCGCGAAGAGGGACTTCTCGCGGTCGGTGAGCGGGGAGAACCAGTTGTCGAGGGAGAGCGTGTGGGTCTCGATGCCGCGGCTGTCGAGCATCTGCTCGATCATGCGGGCAGTGGTGGTCTTGCCGGAGCCGGAGGGGCCGGAGAGCAGGATGATGGGGCGTTTCTCACGGTTGGCGGCGATGTCGTCGGCGATGGCAGCCAGGTCGCTGCGGTAGGCAGCGTTGGTGTCGAGGACATAGCGCTGGGGGTCGTGTGTGACGTTGTCATTGATGACACCGAGCTCGATGTTCATAGTGTGCCTCCTTTGGTAGGATGTTGCGCAGATGCGGTGGGGCATGGCCCCTGTTGCTTATAGTATACCATATTTTTCGATAAGATGCAAGGGGCTTTTGTAGGAATATGCTACAAAGACACGAAAAAGCGCCCCGCTGATGCGGCAGGGCGCATCCGGCGGGGCGTTCCTGTCAGCAGGACGCGCAGAACTTGTCGCGCACCTGCTGGACCTTCTGCTGCTCGGCGCAGTCCGGGGCGTACCATCCCTTGTCGGACATCTCGCGGTAGATTCGGCTCTGCATCCCGAGGGACTCGCTGAGCGCCGTGTGGAACCGCTGCTGCACCTCCGGCGTGGCAGACTCGACCGTCCCGTGCAGGTACAGGTCGCAGACGCCCTTCTCGAGGTCGAGCAGATCCTCCATCAGATTCTTGTCATCCATGTCAGTCACCTCCGTGTGGCCGCTCACAGCAGGCCGTAAAGATCGGTAAAGATGTGCTGGTGCTGCTGCTCCATCTGTGCCACACAGTCGCGCAGCGTCTCGTCCTGGAGCAGGCCGAGGGTCTCCTTGAGCTTGGTGCGGAAGAACGTCTCGTGGCCGAGGGCGTCCTCCAGGTACATCAGTTCCTTTGAAGTCATCTCCATCACCTCCGCATGCAGTGTCCTGCGGCATCTGCCGCCCGTCCTATCGGATCGGTGTCCTTAGTATGACACAGCTTCGCCGTTTTATGCAGACAGACACAAAAAAGCCCCGGCGCGGTCAGCACCGAGGCACATGTCATTCTTTTGAGATAGGATAGCTGACCGCTGCACGATCGTTTTCAACTATTCTTGAGATACACTTTAAATAGATCAAACAGACGCCTGCGCCATGACACGCCTGCGGCGGGGGAGGAGCAGCGCGGCGATCACGAGCGTGACGGCCTCTGTGATCGGGAACGCGAGCCAGACGAGCCACGTCATCCGCGCGTCATTGGCCGCGATGTGGACGGACAGCACCACGAGCGGGAAGAGCACGACGAGCTGTCTTGCCAGCGAGATCACCAGCGACTCCATGCCGCCGCCGAGCGCCTGGTAGATGCCCTGGAACGCGACGTTCAGTCCTGCAAAGATGAAGCTCAGGGAGATGACGTGCATCGCGCTGAGGAAGAGCGTCTGCGTCTCGCCGGAGACGCCGAACATCCCCGCGAACGGCACCGCGAAGACCTCGACCGCGCCGAGCCCCGCCGCCATGATGATGCCGGTGAACAGGAGACCGTACTTCATGCCGTCCCGCACGCGCGCCTGTGCGCCCGCGCCGTAGGCAAAGGCGATGATCGGCGTGATCGCGTCACGCAGACCGAACGCCGCGAAGAGGATGAACTGCTGGATCTTGTAATACAGACCGTAGGCCGTCTGCATGGGCACGCTGATCCGCACGAGCAGGATGTTGAGGCCGTAGGTCATGAGCGACATGAGCGCCTGTGCGATGATCGCGGGGAGGCCGATCGTGTAGATGTCGCGGATGACGGCGCCATCCGGCCGGAGGTAGCGCAGACCGGCGGGGATCTCCTTGTTTTTCGTGAAGTGCAGCGCGAGCCCGACCGCTGCGCTGACGATCTGCCCGATGACCGTCGCCCATGCCGCACCGCGCACGCCCATCGCCGGACATCCGAGGAGACCGTAGATCATGATCGGGTCAAGGACGATGTTCGTCACGGCGCCCGCGATCTGCGCGGCCGTGGAGAGCAGCGAGCGCCCGGTCGCCTGGAGCAGCTTCTCGGCCATCGAGAAGAGGATGATGCCGAAGCTCAGCACCGTGCAGATCTGGAGGTACTCGACCGCCATCTTCGCCGCGCGCGCCGTCGTCCCTTCGCCAGCCTGCGACGCCACATAGACGGGCGTCAAAAACAGACCGAACAGCAGGAACGCCAGATAGATGATCCCCGAGAGGAAGAAGGCGTTGCCCGCCGCACGGCCGGCGCGCTCGCGGTCGCCCTGCCCGAGGAGACGAGCCGTCAGCGCGTTCAGGCCGACGCCCGTGCCGATGCCGATCGCGACCATCAGCATCTGGAGGGGGAAGGCGAGGGTGAGGGCGTTCATCGCGTCGTCCGCGCCATCCGGCATGTTCGAGACGAAGGCGCTGTCTACGATGTTGTAGACCGCCTGCAGCATCATCGAGAGGATCATCGGCGTCCCCATCCCCAGCATCAGCTTCGGCACAGGGACGGAGGCCATCTTGTTGGTAGTTCCCATAATTTGCTCCTTTATATGAGGTCAGATGTTCGGCCTGTGCGGGCAAACAAAAAACGACCGTATCGCCAAACGCGTACTCCGTCACACAGGCTCTGGATCCGGACTTACGCATTTCGCTACACGATCGTTGCTACTATCATCATACCACATTTCGGTAAAAAACGCAAAGGCAGATCTTCACAAAGTTTTTGCGCATCTGACCGCCTGGATCTGGATGACATCTATGTCATTTTTTCAAGGCCGATACGCGCCAAGACCGCGTCATTTCCTTGACGATCGTCCATTTTTTAGGAGTAGAGCACCGTTATGATCTGTCATTTTTGTGAATAGATAGGCCGACTATCGTCAGCATGAACAATTACAACATGCATCATAGCTCTAGGCGATAGCAACATGTACAGAAAAACGACACTTTAAAACGATAAAAAACGATAAATTTGTGTATAGTATACAAAATATCGACTTGCCATTAGTGCAATATGCGGATAGATTTTTGAAACTATGTATGTTATAATAATAACAAGCATGTAAGCCAGTGCAACGGGCGCAGTCTGCGCCGAGACAGCACGGCTCCACAGATCCGGCTCACGCGCAGCGCTCGCCCAGGACTGACATCGCACCGTCGACAAGGTGCGGCAGGCAAGGCAGCAGCAGCGCATGAGCACGGTCACGCTGTGTTCCGAACGCGCGCACAGAGAAGACGGTGCGCCGTCCATGCAATACTTACTGGGAGGTCACAAAATGGCTACTAAGAAATCGGTCCCGTTCAACGGTACTGAGGAGCAGAAGGCAAAGCTTCTGGCCGTTATCGCTGAGCAGAAGGGCGAAAAGGGCGCTCTGATGCCGGTCCTGCAGAAGGCGCAGGAGATCTACGGCTATCTGCCGATCGAGGTACAGAAGATCATCTCCGACGAGATGGGCGTGCCCATGGAGAAGATCTACGGCGTCGTTACTTTCTACGCACAGTTCTCGCTGTATCCGAAGGGCAAGTACAACATCTCTGTCTGTCTCGGTACTGCTTGCTATGTTAAGGGCTCGGGCGACATTTATAATAAGCTGCAGGAGGTGCTCGGCATCGCCGGCGGTGAGTGCACGGCTGACGGGAAGTTCTCCCTGGAGGCCTGCCGCTGCATCGGTGCGTGCGGTCTGGCACCTGTCCTGACGGTCAATGAGGACGTTTACGGCCGTCTGACGGTCGATGATGTCGCTGACATCCTCGCGAAGTACGAGTGACCCATAACTAGCAATAAGGAGGAAACTATCCATGAAATCGTTGCAAGAGATCCAGGCGATCCGGGATGCGATGCACCCCGAGCTCGAGCTCCGCAATGTCGGCTCTACCGAGGCGAACAGCAAGTATGAAAGACAGGTCCTGATCTGCGGCGGTACCGGCTGTACCTCTTCGGGCTCTCCGGAGATCGAGCGCGTGCTCCGCGAGGAGATCGCGAAGGCAGGTCTCGCTGACAAGATCCAGGTCGTAAAGACCGGCTGCTTCGGCCTCTGCGCCCTCGGCCCGATCATGATCGTATACCCGTCCGGCGCGTTCTATTCCCGCATCACGGCGGACAACATCCCGCGCATCGTCAAGGAGCACTTCGTCGAGGGCAACCCCGTCAAGGAGCTGCTGTATGATGAGACCGTTGAGAACGACAACATCAAGGGCCTGAACGAGACCAGCTTCTACAAGAAGCAGCATCGTGTAGCGCTCCGTAACTGCGGTGCCATTGACCCTGAGAACATCGACGAGTACCTGGGCAAGGACGGCTATCAGGCGCTGGCAAAGGTCCTGAAGGAGATGACTCCCGAGGACGTGATCCAGACGATCCTGGATTCCGGCCTGCGCGGCCGCGGCGGCGGCGGCTTCCCGACGGGTATGAAGTGGAAGCTCGCCCGCACCATCGTGCCGGATGCCGATCAGAAGTATGTATGCTGCAACGCTGACGAGGGCGACCCGGGCGCATTCATGGACCGCTCCGTGCTCGAGGGCGATCCGCACGTGGTCCTCGAGGCTATGGCCATCGCTGGCTATGCCATCGGCGCGACCCAGGGCTATATCTATGTCCGTGCAGAGTATCCGATCGCAGTTGAGCGTCTGCGCATCGCCATCGGCCAGGCGCGCGAGTATGGCGTTCTGGGCAAGAACATCTTCGGCACCGGCTTTGATTTCGACATCGACCTCAGACTGGGCGCAGGTGCGTTCGTCTGCGGTGAGGAGACCGCGCTGATGACCTCCATCGAGGGCAACCGCGGTGAGCCCCGTCCGAGACCTCCGTTCCCGGCTGAGAAGGGCCTGTTCCAGAAGCCGACCGTCCTCAACAACGTTGAGACCTATGCGAACATCCCGCAGATCATCCTGAAGGGCGCAGACTGGTTCGCCGGCATGGGCACCGAGAAGTCCAAGGGCACCAAGGTCTTCGCGCTCGGCGGTAAGATCAAGCACACCGGCCTCGTTGAGGTCCCGATGGGCACCACGCTCCGCGAGGTCATCGAGGAGATCGGCGGCGGCATCCCGAACGGCAAGAAGTTCAAGGCTGCCCAGACCGGCGGTCCTTCCGGCGGCTGCATCGCGCCTGATAACTATGATGTCCCGATCGACTACGACAACCTCATCGCCATCGGCTCCATGATGGGCTCCGGCGGTCTGATCGTTATGGACGAGGACAACTGCATGGTCGACATCGCCAAGTTCTTCCTCGAGTTCACCGTTGACGAGTCCTGCGGTAAGTGTACGCCCTGCCGTATCGGTACCAAGCGTATGTATGAGATGCTCGACAAGATCACCAAGGGCAAGGCGACCCTGGAGGATCTCGACAAGCTCGAGGAGCTCTGCTACTACATCAAGGCCAACTCCCTCTGCGGTCTCGGCCAGACGGCACCGAACCCTGTTCTCTCCACCCTCAAGAACTTCCGCAACGAGTATGAGGCACACGTCATCGACAAGAAGTGCCCGGCAGGCGTCTGCAAGGATCTGCTGATGTTCTCCATCGATCCGCAGAAGTGCGTCGGCTGCGGTCTGTGCGCGAAGAACTGCCCGGTAAGCGCCATCTCCCAGGGCGACTACACCGCGCCCGGCAAGAAGCGCGCTGCTTTCGTCATCGACACGACCAAGTGCGTCAAGTGCGGCGCTTGTATGGATAACTGCCGCCTGAAGGCGATCAGCAAGGGTTAAGGAGGTAACAGAAAATGGCTGATATTAACGTAAAGATCAATGGGATCGCAGTTTCTGTTCCCAAGGGTACCACCGTGCTGGAAGCTGCACATACCGCAGGTGTGGACATCCCCACGTTCTGCTACATGAAGGAAATCAACGAGATCGGCGCCTGCCGTATCTGCATGGTCGAGATCAACGAGGGCCGCGGCTTCCGCATGGTCGCTGCGTGCGTATACCCGCTGAACTTCGAAAACACCGAGATTCGCACCAACTCTCCGAAGGTGATGGATTCCCGCAGAAAGACTCTCGAGCTGATCCTCTCCACCCACGACAAGAAGTGCCTCTCCTGCGTGCGCAGCGGCAGCTGTGAGCTCCAGGCGCTCTGCAACGAGATGGGCATCGACAACGAGTCCACCTATGAGGGCGAGCGTCCGACCTTCGAGATCGACAACTCCGCCGTTCATATGTATCGCGACAACAACAAGTGCATCCTTTGCCGCCGCTGCGTGGCTGCCTGTGCCAAGTGGCAGGGCGTCGGCGTCATCGGCGCGAATGAGCGCGGCTTCAAGACCAACATCGGCTCCGCGTTCGAGATGGGTCTCGGCGAGACGTCCTGCGTCTCCTGCGGCCAGTGCATCGCGGTATGTCCGGTAGGCGCGATCTCCGAGAAGGATTTCACCGACCAGGTATTCGCTGCCATCGCGGACGAGTCCAAGTATGTCATCGTCCAGACCGCTCCGGCCGTTCGTGCCGGCCTCGGTGAGGAGTTCGGCTACCCGATCGGCACCAATGTCGAGGGCAAGATGGTCGCGGCCCTGCGCCGTCTGGGCTTTGACAACGTCTTCGACACCGACTGGGGCGCTGACCTGACCATCATGGAGGAGGCCACCGAGTTCGTTGACCGCTTCACCAACGGCGGCACGCTCCCGCTCATCACCTCCTGCTCTCCCGGCTGGGTCAAGTACTGCGAGCACTATTTCCCGGATATGACCGAGAATCTGTCCTCCTGCAAGTCCCCGCACCAGATGCTCGGCGCGGTCGCCAAGACCTACTATGCCGAGAAGATCGGCAAGAAGCCCGAGGACATCGTGGTCGTTTCCATCATGCCCTGCACCGCGAAGAAGTACGAGTGCCAGCGTGACGATCAGGCTGCCGCAGGCGTGCCGGACGTGGATTACGTTCTGACCACCCGCGAGCTCGCCCGTATGATCCGTCGTGCCGGCCTGAAGTTCACCGCTCTGCCGGATGAGGACTTCGACGATCCGCTGGGTCTGTCCGCAGGTGCCGGCGACATCTTCGGTGCGACCGGCGGCGTTATGGAGGCTGCCCTCCGCACGGCTTACTGCTGGCTCAGCGGTAACAACGAGGAGGTCGTGGAGTTCCACGAGGTCCGTGGTACCGACGGCATCAAGCGCTCCACCGTCACCATCGGTGAGACCGAGATCAAGGTCGCTGTTGCGTCCGGTCTGGCCAACGCCGGTGAGCTGCTCCGTCGTGTACAGAGCGGCGAGGAGAAGGTCGACTTCATCGAGATCATGGCTTGCCCCGGTGGCTGCGTCAATGGCGGCGGCCAGCCGCAGCAGCCGATGAGCATCCGCAACTTCGAGGATCTGCGCACCCTGCGTGCAAAGGCCCTCTACGACGAGGACAAGGCCAAGACTCTGCGTCTGTCTCACCTCAACAAAGATGTTCAGAAGCTCTACGACGAGTTCCTGGAGAAGCCCGGCTCGCACAAGGCACACGAGATCCTGCACACCACCTATGTAAAGCGCACCATCAACTGATGCGACTTATCGAGAGCCGGGCTTCGCGCCCGGCTCTTTTTGTTTTTCAAATGACATGATCGGAGGACATATGGAGAGAGAACGAGGGATCGCGCGCTGCGGACTGGCGTGCTGTCTCTGCACGGACAATGCGTCCTGCAAGGGATGCAAAAAGGACGGCTTTTTGGAGCTTTCCTGGTGTCAGGATGCGGAGTGGTGCGAGGTGCGGCGGTGCGTGATCGACAAGGGGATCGCCGGATGCTGGGAATGTGCCCCGGCCGGATGCCGCAAGGGCCTCCTCGCGGACAAGATCAAGCCGCGTGCCTTCGCGGAATTTGCGAGACGATACGGCATCGCGCACCTGCTCGACTGTCTCGAGCGAAACGAGCGCGCGGGCATCGTCTACCACCGCGAGGGCATCTATGGGGACTATGACACGTTCGACGATCTCGAGACGCTGCTGCGCTTCATCGAGACGGGTGGCGTATGACGGAAGGGGAGGGGTCATGAGATTCTATGGCGGCAGCCGCCGCGACCCGGCGATCGCGGTCGAGACGATCGCGGAGTTCCTGTTCGGCGGCGCGGCGATGGCGGGACTGATGATCCTGCTGTACCGGCTCGCGCCGGAGACCTACATCGGCATGGCCGGACTGACGCAGATCCGGCGTTATCTGTACCTGCGCTTCTTCGGGAACATCGTGCTCGCGGCGGCCGTCTTCCTGTGTCCGCTGCTCGGCGGCGTCGTGTACCGCGCGATCAAGCGGGGGGAGGACTATCTGTCACGGCGCTTCCGGCTCATCGTCGGCGGCGTGCTCGCGGTGCTCGTCATCCTGCTCGCGCCGTGCGGGAGTCTGGAGTTTGGCGGGCACGCGTATCAGCAGATGGAGATGAACGGCTACCGCGGACTTCCACTCATGAAGGTCGGCGCCATGATCCTCGACATCGAGAAGGACATGAAGGAAGGAGAGACCACCCTCTACACCGACCAGACCTGCACTGTCCAGACGGTGGACTACGTCTCGCACACGAGAAAGCACGGCACATCGCACCATTTTGTGTGGTACCTCAAGCGTGACGGCTTCCCCTGCGGCGAGCTCTCGCGGCAGAATCGTGCGGCCATCACGGGCAACACGTTCGAGTACGCGCCCCACGACGTCGCCGTCTACAAGAACAGCGGCTTGATCGCGTCGATCGACGGTGCGGAGACGCTCGAGTTCCCGCCGATGGAGGCGCTCATTACGCTGACGTATGACGACGAGGCGGGGCGCATCCACCGCACGCTGCTGCCGAACGAGGACTCCGTTGAACTGACCGGCATCGTCACGATGGACGGCGAGATCGTCTCGACCCAGCGCATCCCGGCGGGCGAGGCGGAGATCATCTTCGACCCGGCCGTCAAGGGCGAGTTCACCTATTATATTGAGATGGGGAACGAGCGCGTGAGCAATGTCATCACCGTCATCCGCGAGGAGGACGACCTCGGCCCCGAGCTGCCCGTGCGCGGCCGGCACAAGGCGACCGTCGAGGAAAATGGCGATGTACTGCGCTATACGGACGAGACCTACGGCTTCTCGCTCGACCTTCCGGCAAGCCTCGTCCTTGACATCAAGCACGTCTCGGCCAAGACCGCGCAGATGGGCAGCGACCGAGAGCTCGCGGAGACGATCGAGGACGAGGACATGTTCCTTTCGATGAAGGCGCTCGAGCGCCCGTGGTTCTCCGGCGAGGAGACCGCCGCGCACATCGAGGCCGACTGGCTCCACACCAAGATGAAGCAGCGCGGCATCGAGCTCGACTACAGCGACCTGACCACCGACGCGACGGTCTGGCACTGCGTCACGTTCGACGCGACCGAGTACAGCGCAGACGGACGCGATCTGTACGGCTTCTTCTCGTTCTGCGAGCTGCAGGAGGGGCAGGCGCTCGAGGTGGACATGCTCTTTTTGACGCGGGAGGACTGTGAGCGCGGGCGCAACATCCTGCGCAGCATCGAGATCTTCCCGGCGGAATGACCTTTCTTCGGGACATTTGCCGCAGGGGGCTTGATTTTTTTCCGAAAATATGGTATGATAGATACTTGTGAGACCCAAAGCCCCCTGCACCCGTGCAGATACGATAGAAAGAGGCATATCCATGGCAAAAAAACAGGAATACGGCAACGAGAGCATCACGATGCTGAAGGGCCCCGACAAGGTCCGCAAGCGTCCCGGCGTCATCTTCGGCTCGGACGGGCCGGACGGCTGCGCCCATTCGATCTTCGAGATCATCTCCAATTCCATCGACGAGGCCCGCGCCGGCTTCGGCGACAAGATCATCATCACCCGCTGGAACGACGGCACCATCGAGGTCGAGGACTTCGGCCGCGGCTGCCCCGTCGACCTCAACAAGAACGAGGGCCGCTACAACTGGGAGCTCGTCTACTGCGAGCTGTATGCGGGCGGCAAGTTCGGCGATGACGATTATGACTACTCCCTCGGTCTGAACGGCCTCGGCCTGTGCGCCACGCAGTTCGCGTCCGAGTTCATGGACGTCACCGTCCACCGCGACGGGATGGAGTACACCCTCCACTTCGAGAAAGGCCTGAACATCGGCGGACTCAAGAAGACGCCCTACAAGAAGCGCCAGACCGGCACCCGCACGCGCTGGAAGCCCGACCTCGAGGTCTTCACGGACATCCACATCCCCGAGGAGTTCTTCCACGAGACGCTGCGCCGTCAGGCCGTCGTCAACCCGAATCTGCTCTTCGTGTACCGCTCCGAGCAGGAGGACGGCACGTTCCTCGAAAAGCAGTACCTCTACGAGAACGGCATCACCGACTATGTGCAGGAGCTCGTAGGCGAGAAGGCCATGACGTCCATCCAGTCCTGGAGCGCCGAGCGCACCGGCCGCGACCGCGCGGACAAGCCGGAGTACAAGGTCAAGCTGAACGTGGCACTGACCTTCTCCAACCAGGTCAATATCACGGAATACTACCATAATTCGAGCTTTTTGGAGCACGGCGGCTCGCCGGAGAAGGCTGTCAAGACGGCGTTCCTCTCGCAGATCAATGCCTTCATCAAGAGCGCCGGCAAGCTCCAGAAGAACGAGTCGACCGCGTCCTTTGAGGACATCCGCGACTGCCTCGTGCTCGTGAGCAGCTCTTTCTCGACGCAGACGTCCTACGAGAACCAGACCAAGAAGGCGATCACGAACCGCTTCGTGCAGGAGTGCATGACGGAGTTCCTCAAGCACCAGCTCGAGGTCTACTTCATCGAGAATCCCGACGAGGCCAACCGCATCGCCGACCAAGTCCTCATCAACAAGCGAAGCCGTGAGAATGCCGAAAAGACGCGCATCAGCATCCGCAACACGCTGTCCTCGAAGGCAGATCTCGCCAGCTCCGTCAAGAAGTTCGTGGACTGCCGCACGAAGGACACCGGCCGCCGCGAGGTCTACATCGTGGAGGGCGACTCCGCGCTGGGCGCCGTCAAGCTGGCGCGCGATGCGGAGTTCCAGGCGGTCATCCCCGTGCGCGGCAAGATCCTGAACTGCCTCAAGGCCAGCTACGCGCAGATCTTCAAGAGCGAGATCATCACCGACCTCATCAAGGTGCTCGGGTGCGGCGTGGAGGTGCAGCTCAAGGCGAAGGGCGCGATCCCGGAGTTCCGGCTTGAAAACCTGCGGTGGTCGAAGGTCATCATCTGCACCGATGCGGACGTCGACGGCTTCCAGATCCGCACGCTGATCCTCACGATGCTCTACCGCCTCACGCCCACGCTGATCCGGGAGGGCTATGTCTACATCGCGGAGTCGCCGCTCTATGAGATCAACACCAAGAAAAAGACCTATTTTGCGTACACCGAGAAGGAGCGCGCAGAGATCCTGCAAAAGATCGGGGACGACAAGTTCACGATCCAGCGCTCGAAGGGTCTTGGTGAGAACGAGCCGGAGATGATGAGCCTGACGACCATGAACCCCGACACCCGCCGTCTGATCCGCGTGATGCCCGACGAGGTCGAGCGCATGGCGTACATGTTCGATCTGCTCCTGGGTGACGACCTCCAGGGCCGCAAGGACTATGTCGCGCAGTATGGCGCGGACTATATCGAGCTCGTGGATGTGTCCTGATACGAACGATACTGCCCCTTCCCCATGCGGGGAGGGGGCGTTTTTGTATCATCGTCCGTGATATATTTGATTTATACACAGAATATTTACAACTAGTTTTGAAAACTTCTTGAAATATCTGTGAACATGTGCTACAATGAAAGTGGAAAGCATCCGAATCTCAACAGGATGGGATATAAAGAAACGCTCCATCCGGAAAAGAGGGCATCATGAAGAAACAGAACACCAGACACTTGTGGCAGCGTCTGGTCGGGACGATGGCGGCCTGTGCGTTGGCCGTCTGTGCCGTGCCGTATGCTGCCGACGCCGCCGGGACGCGTGTGGGCGTCCATGATCCGTCAATCGTGGAGCTCGAGGACGGGACGTATTTCATCATCGGCTCACATCTGGCCGCTGCGCGCTCCGCCGACCTCGTCAACTGGACGACCGCCGCGAACTCCGACCGCGGAACCAAGAACACCACGTTCTTCAAGGACATCTACACCGACCTTGCCATCCCCGCCGCATGGTCGAACACCAAGGACGGCTACGACCTCTCCGGCAACCTTTGGGCGCCGGACATCGTGTGGAACCCCGTCATGAAGAAATGGTGCATGTACCTCTCCGTCAACGGTGAGGACTGGCACAGCTCGATCGTCCTGTGTACCGCGGATAACATCGAGGGGCCGTATTCCTATGTGGACACGATCGTCTATTCCGGCTTCGAGACCAAGCCCGCGAACGCCGCCAACAGCTACAAGAACACCGACGTCGAGCGCGTCCTCGGCAAGGACCCCGACCTCTCTCGCTACCTCAACTCCGCCGGCCGCTGGAACGCGGAGTACGGCACGAATGCCATCGACCCGGGCGTCTTCTATGACGAGCAGGGCAAGCTCTGGATGGTCTATGGCTCGTGGTTCGGCGGCATCTTCATGCTCGAGCTGGATGAAAATACCGGTCTGCGTGACTATAACGTGACCTATGCCACGTCCTCGAACGGAGGCGCGGTGCAGTCCGATGCCTACCTCGGCAAGCATGTCGCGGGCGGCCACTGGGTCTCCGGCGAGGGGCCCTATATCGAGTACATGTGCCCGCCCGGGTCGGCGGATGGGTATTATTATCTGTTCCTGTCCTACGGCTATTTCAATAACAAGGGCGGCTACAACATGCGCATCTTCCGCAGCAAGAGCCCGGACGGTCCGTATCTCGACATGAACGGGAATGACGCCATCTACGCCCAGGGCGTGGCCAATGCGAACGACGAGATCGCCGGCAACATCGGCCAGCGTCTCATGAGCAATTACCAGTGGACCTGCAACGACCGCCCGAACACCGCGCAGGGCCATAATTCGGCCTATATGGATGATGACGGCAAGCTCTACGTCATCTACCATAACAAGTTCGACGACCAGTACGGCTTCCACGAGGTCCGTGTGCATCAGCTCATCATGAATGAGGACGGATGGTTCTCCGCCGCGCCCTATGAGTACACCCAGGGCGAGACGCTCCGTCAGTCCGGCCACAGCATGGCGGCGCTCATCGGTGACTACGAGCTGATCTGGCATGACCCGAATCAGAAGTTCGTCAACGAGCAGTCCGCAGACGTCCAGAAGCCCATCAACATCACGCTCAACGCCGACGGCACCGTCACCGGCGACATCACCGCGACCTGGCAGGTCAAGGACGGGACGCCCTACATGACCTTCACCTGGGGCGGCGTGACGTATACCGGCGCCTTCCTCGTGCAGTATGACGAGGCGGCCACGCCCGTGCAGCGCATGTGCTTCACGGCGACGGGCATCAACATCTGCATCTGGGGCAGCAGGAAGACGGCCTATGACATCACGCAGGACATGACCACCGCAGACGGCCGCACGAGCAGGCTCTATTACAAGGCTGACCCGCAGACGCCGAGCAGCACCGTCTACCTTCCCGGCACCGACCTCCTCGCGGACGTGCCGTACACGATCACGAGCCGTTTCAGCGGGCTCTCGCTCGACCTGGCCGGCGGCAAGGCAGAGGACGGCGCGAACGTCCAGCAGTGGGGCTATGCCGCGGGCAGTGCCCACCAGGAGTGGCGCATCTGTGACGCGGGCGGCGGCTATGTCAAGATCCTGTCCATGAAGGACGAGGCCTACGCCCTCACACAGGACGGCGATAACATCGGCGTGGCTGCCTACACCGGCGCCGATACGCAGCTCTGGCAGCTCGTGCAGAAGCGCGGCAGCTATGGCATCGTCAGCAAGGCGTCCGGCGGGAAGACCGGCCTTGACGTCTTCGACTGGAGCACCGAGCCGGGCGGCAACATCGCGGCCTATGAGTATTGGGGCGGCGACTGCCAGCTCTGGAACATCGTCCCGACCCGCCCGTCTCTCGTCGATGGCGACTACGTCATCAAGAGCGTGAATTCCGGCAATTTCCTGACCACGGATGCCGCGGGCAGCGTCGTACAGGGGACGGAGCCCACCGTTTGGCACATCGTCCGCGATGCGACCGCCTATCAGATCTTCGGCGGCGGCAGGATCATGGGCATCGAAGGGAAGGCCACCAATGGGAAGGATGTCGCCCTGATCGACCAGACGTCGACCTATTTCGACTTCTTTGTCGATGACGACGGCGCCTACGCGATCGAGACCCTTGGCAAGTCGCTCGACGTCTACGACATCAGCAAGGATCCCGGCGCGAACATCTGCCTTTGGGACTACTGGGGCGGAGACGGCCAGCGATGGGTCCTCGTGCCCGCGAAA
>CACWPL010000007.1 GCA_902762785.1 uncultured Ruminococcus sp.
AGGGGACGGAGGGTTCAGCACCCGGATCCTTTGGTGCTTCTCTGTTCCTTTGTTCTGATTATATTATAGCACTCCGAATTAGCACTGTCAAGGGGAGAGTGCTAATTTTCACACAGGTTTCATATTTTTGACAGAAATGTCACATTGGGTAAAAGTCACATCTGCATGAGGGGCAGGGATTATTCTCTGCCCTTCTTTTTTCATATACTGTGACCCCTTATCATCTGCGAGGAGGTATGCGATGACCAACGAACAAAAGCAAGCTATAGTTTCCATGCGTGATTCAGGAGTACCAATTACTTCTATTGCACAGCAGCTCGGACTTTCTGTGAATACGATCAAATCCTACTGCAAGCGGCACGGCATTCACTCCGGCAATCAGTCCAGCAAAAACATCCTGTTCTGCTTACAATGCCACAAAGAGATTCCGCAGGCTGAACACCGCAAAGAAAAGAAGTTCTGCTCCAATAAGTGCCGACAACTGTGGTGGGCTGAAAACACGGCATTGATTCCACGAGATTCTCAAATTGAACGCATCTGCCCTGTTTGCAAAACTTCATTCTTATCATACAAAAGCAAGCACCGCATTTACTGCTCCCGCACCTGCTACGGAAAATCGAAGGAGGTATATCATGACAAAAAGTGAGTTGTTCGATAGAATGTACCGCTACCAGAGGGTTATGTCGTGGGTACGCTCTCTGCTCAGTCAGTCCCTTATCACCAAGGCTGAGTACGCCAAAATTGATACAATGATTGCACAGAAATACGGCATATCTTCGTGCAGCATATTCCGCTAAAAACCGCAAAAAATCGTTGACTTATAGCTCAATAGACGGTAACATGGTAAGCGAAGGAGGTGTTGCTGTGTGGATAAAAGCAACCGCATAGTAGAAAGAGTTCAGTTTTCCAACAAGCCCACTGTCAAGCTGCTGAGAACGGCAGCTTATGCCAGAGTATCCAGCGGCAAGGACGCAATGCTGCATTCCCTATCGGCGCAGGTCAGCTACTACAACAGTTTAATACAAAACAATCCCGAATGGCTGTTCTGCGGCGTGTACGCCGATGAAGCCCTGACGGGCACCAAGGATAACCGAGAAAACTTTCAAAGATTACTCTCCGAATGCCGTTCCGGATGTATCGACCTTATCATAACAAAGTCGATTTCGAGGTTCGCCCGAAACACCGTAACGCTGCTGGAGACTATTCGTGAACTGAAAGAACTGGGGGTGGATGTCTATTTTGAGGAGCAGAATATCCACTCGATCAGCCCTGACGGTGAGTTCATGCTGACGCTTTTAGGCTCGTATGCGCAGGAGGAAAGCTACTCCGCTAGTGAAAATCAGAAATGGCGTATCCGCAAGGATTTTGAACAGGGACGGCTCGGTAGCATTACAATGCTCGGATATGAACGCAACAGTGACGGCACGCTTATCATTGTTCCCAAAGAAGCGGAGATCGTAAGAATGATTTTCAACGACTTTCTCAGTGGTATGGGTAAAAACGCAATTGCAAACAAACTGCTTGCAATGGGCGTTCCGACCAAGGGAGGCGGCATATGGACTGCATGGTCGATTCGCCGTATATTGAAAAACGAAAAATATTGCGGAGACCTTCTGCTGCAAAAGTCCTTCCGTGAGAATCATATCACCAAGCGGAAAATGCCGAACCACGGCGAACTGCCGCAGTATTATGTAGAAAAAGCGCATGAAGCCATTATTGACAAGGGCGCATTTATGCTCGCACAGGAACTTCTGCGGGAGAAAAAAGAATATTTCACACCGAACAATCCTACAACTGGTACCTACCCCTTTTCTGGTATCATTCACTGCGGCTGCTGCGGAAAGTACTTCCGCAGGAAAGTTCAGAGGTATCGTACCACTTGGATATGCTGGACTTACAATGCAAGGGGCAAGAAATTCTGTCCAGAGTCCAAGCAGATACCGGAAGATATCCTGTATGATAAGTGCTGTGAGGTTTTAGAACTTCCCGAATTTGATGCTGAAGTATTCAGAGCTGAGATTGAAGATATTCTCGTACCGAAAGCAAATGTGTTGACTTTTCTTTTCAAAGACGGTCACGAGCAGACAGTCCGCTGGGAAGATCATTCAAGATCAGAAGCATGGACAGCGGAGAAACGCTCCCAGGCGGCAGCGTGTGGCAAGAAAGGTGCGGCAGCGAGAGAAAGGAGAAAGAAGAAGTGAGCAAACAAGTAACAATCATTCCGGCAAAGCTGAATCGTGCAACATTCACACCCTTAGATCAGCCGAAAAAACGCAAGGTTGCCGGATACGCACGAGTTTCGACCGATTCCGAAGAACAGCAGACTTCCTACGAAGCGCAGGTTTCCTACTACACAGAATACATTCAAAAGCGTGCAGACTGGGAGTTTGCGGGCGTGTATACGGATCAGGGTATCTCGGCGACCAATACAAAGCACAGAGACGGTTTTAATCGAATGATCGCAGATGCTTTAGACGGTAAGATAGATTTGATCGTTACGAAATCAGTATCCCGTTTCGCCCGAAACACTGTGGATAGCCTGACGACCGTCAGAAAGCTGAAGGAAAAAGGCGTGGAGGTCTACTTCGAGAAGGAGAATATCTACACCCTCGATTCCAAGGGCGAATTGTTCATCACCATAATGAGTTCCTTGGCACAGGAGGAGTCGAGAAGCATCAGTGAGAATGTAACATGGGGACAGCGAAAGCGTATGGCGGACGGCAAGGTCACAATGCCTTACGGACGATTCTTAGGATATCGTAAGGGCGAGGACGGGCTTCCTGAGATCGTACCAGAGGAAGCTGAAGTTGTCAGGCTCATATACAAATCCTTCATGGAAGGAATGTCCTACTACAAAATTGCAAAAATGCTGATGGGTATGGAGATTCCTGCCCCTGCCGGCGGTGAAAAGTGGCACAGACGAACTGTGGAAAGCATTCTCACGAACGAGAAGTACAAGGGCAGTGCATTACTCCAAAAGAAGTTCACTGTGAACTTTCTCACGAAAAAGCAAAAGGTCAACGAGGGTGAAGTGCCGCAGTATTTCGTGGAACACAGCCATGATGCGATCATTGACCCAGAGGAGTATGAGCTGGTACAGGCAGAAATAGAAAGACGAAAAGGACTCGGCAAAGAGTATAGCGGCAGTTCTATTTTCTCGGCAAAACTCGTCTGCTCCTGCTGTGGCGGTTTCTTCGGCTCGAAAGTGTGGCATTCTACTTCCAAATACCGCCGCGTGATCTGGCAGTGTAATCACAAGTTCAAGAACGGAGAGAAGTGTAAAACGCCGCATCTGTATGAGGACGATATAAAAAAGCGGTTCATTGAGGTATGCAACCAGATAGCATCTGACAAGGAGGATTTTCTGCTTTCCTGTCAGCAAATCGTGGAAATGCTCTCCGACACCGCAGCACTGGACAAGAAAATCGAAGTACAGTATATCTACCTGAACGGGCTGGCAGTCTCGATGCAGGAGTTCATTAAGGAAAACGCTATGAAACCACAGGACGAGAACTTCTACCAAAAGAAAATGGCAGAATACAACTCACAGAAAGCTGAAGCCGAAAAAGTCCTGCATGACCTTCAAGACAAGAGAGCCGCTCGGCTTTCACGCAAGGAACTGCTCGAAGGGCTTATCCGGACAATGAAGCATGATGATATCGTGGCCAACACCTTTGACGCTAAACTCTGGCTGCTGCTTGTAGAAAAAGCAACCGTGGGAACAGACGGAAAGCTGACCTTCACGCTACGGAACGGCATGGAGATTCAAGTGTAATAAATAGTTTTAAGGGGCTGTGGATACCAATGTGATACTTTTCACACTGGCTCATCCACAGCCCCTCTTTTTTTATGCCTATTTACAGCCTACTCTGAGTTTCGTTACAAAAGTCAACGATAGTCCGAAAAAAACGAAAAATGCACCCTCTCGATTTGCGTTTCGTTACAAAAATCAACGATTACTTTTGCTATCGTTGACTTTTGAGGTGTATTTCTGCATTTTTGACTGTTATGGGACTCGTATAAGCCCATATCTTTCACTATACCGTTTCCGATTGCCCTCAAAGACTGCGTATTATCTGCGTTTAGAAAGAATAATGCACCCCAACTTCGATTGTATCAAAATAGGGGTGCTAATATGGTGGAGCATACGGGATTCGAACCCGTGACCTTCACACTGCCAGTGTGACGCGCTACCAACTGCGCCAATGCCCCGTCGTCTCAACAAATAGAATTATACCACATCGAGCGGCGTTTGTCAAGGGGTTTTTGAAAAAAAGATGCTGCTTTTGAAAAAAATTTTCGTGCCATACGAACGACGCTGTTTTGGAAAATAAAAAAGCACTCTACGTTCCCGTAGAGTGCTTTGGAGCTGATGACCGGATTCGAACCGGTGACCTACGCCTTACCAAGGCGTTGCGCTACCACCTGTGCCACATCAGCGACCTTATATAGTATAGCACATCTCGGTCGGTTTGTCAAGTGTTTTTTCAAATATTTTTTGAGCGTTTTCAAATGGGCGGGGGAGGGGACTTTCAATATTTGGTTCGAGAAAATATGTTCTTTTATATTGACAAGCACGAACAAATGTGCTATACTGAATATAAATCAAAACGCATGTTCTTTTATGAGGACGGCGGGCAAGGAGGGGAGAACATGGGCACCTACATCTGCATCGACCTGAAGAGCTTTTATGCCTCTGTGGAGTGCGTGGACCGGGGGCTCGACCCGCTGGATACCGCGCTGCTTGTCGCCGACCGCTCGCGGACGGACAAGACCATCTGCCTGGCCGTGTCGCCGGCGCTCAAGGCATTCGGTGTGCCGGGGCGGCCGCGGCTGTTCGAGGCCGTGGAGATCGTGGCCGAGGTGGATCGCCGCCGCGCGTTCCTTTCGCCGGGCGGACGGTGCCGAGGTAAGTCCCAGAGCGCTGCCGAGCTTGCGGCCGACCCCACGCTCGCGGTCGACTACATCGTCGCACCGCCGCGGATGGCACGCTACATGGAGGTCAGCACGCAGATCTACCAGATCTACCTGCGCCACATCGCCCCGGAGGACATCCATGTCTATTCCGTGGACGAGGTGTTCATCGACGCGGGGCCGTATCTGCGCAGCGAGCGCTGTGACGCGCATACGCTCGCGCTGCGGCTCGTGCGGGAGGTGCTGCAGGAGACGGGGATCACGGCCACCGCCGGCATCGGTACCGACCTCTACCTCGCCAAGGTCGCCATGGACATCGTGGCCAAGAAGATGCCCCCCGACCGCGACGGCGTGCGCATCGCGGCGCTGGACGAGGCCTCCTACCGCCGCACGCTCTGGGACCACCGCCCGCTCACGGACTTCTGGCGCATCGGCAGCGGCACGGCGCGGCGCCTGGCACGGCTCGGCCTCTACACGATGGGGGACGTGGCCGCCTTCTCGGAGCACGGTGAGGACACGCTCTGGCGCATCTTCGGTAAGCACGCCGAGCTCCTCATCGACCACGCGTGGGGATGGGAGCCGTGTACCATGCAGGACATCAAGGCCTATCGTCCCGCGCGGCACAGTCTCAGCAGGGGACAGGTGCTGCCGCGCGCCTACAGCTTCGAGGAGGCGCGGCTCATCGTCCGGGAGATGGCCGAGCAGCTCGCGACCGAGCTCGTGCGCACGGAGCAGGTCACGGAGAAGGTCGTGCTCAGCGTGGGCTACGACCGCAGCGGCATCCCGGAGGACTACGACGGCCCCATGTCCGTCGACCATTATGGCAGACGTGTCCCTGCCTCGACCGGCGGCTCCGCGCGCTTGGGGCGTCAGACCGACTCCGCTCGCCTCATCTCCCAAGCGATGACGGCGATCTTCCTCCAAACGACCGACGCCTCGCTCCGGGTGCGGCGGCTCTGCCTGGCCGCGGAGGAGGTCGTGCCGCTGGCGGAGGCCGCCCCGCCGGAGCCGATCCAGTACAGTCTGTTCGACGACGTAGAGGCGCTCGAGCAGCGCCGTGCCGCCGAGGACGCCGCGCTCGCGCGGGAGCATCGGATGCAGGAGGCAGTCATTTATTTAAAGGAAAGGTTCGGGAAGAACGCCGTGTTCCGCGGCATGGACCTCGAGGAGGCCGCCACGACCCGCGAGCGCAACGCCCAGGTCGGCGGCCACCGTGCCTGACAAGGAGGACAGTATGCAGGAAGCATCACCATATGCCGCTATTTTGGACCATCCCCACTACACGCTCCGTCGCCATCGTCCCATGGCGCGGGCGGACCGCGCTATCCAGTTCGCACCGTTCGCGGCCCTGGAGGGGTATGAGGAGTCCGTGGCCGAGGGCGCGCGTCTGACCACGCCGCGGGAGACGCTCGACGAGGACGCGCTCGCTGCCCTTGACGCCGCGATGCAGTCGCTCCTGGAGCGTGCCGCGGAGCGTCCGGCCGTGACCGTGATGTGGTTCCTGCCGGACGCGCGGAAGGACGGCGGCCGCTATGTGACGTATCAAGGCCATTTCCGCTTCCTCGACGAGGAGCGAGGCCTCCTCCTCATGACCGACGGCACGTCCATCCCCGTCGATGCGGTCTGTGGAATCCGGCTCGAGGAGGACGATGTGCGACAAAAGATGGGCGGGGACTATTGACTTTTCCGTGGAAACGTAGTATAATAAGTATGTTGGGCGTGGACAACTGTCCGCCATGCTCGGGGCGTCGCTCCGAGGCTCTATTCCACGATAAAGGATGATGTATGAAATGACGAACCATATCGCAGTGATCAAGGGCGACGGCATCGGCCCCGAGATCGTCACGGAGGCCATGAAGGTCCTCGACCGCGTGGCCGAGGTGTTCGGGCATACCTTCGAGTACGAGCAGCTCCTCATGGGCGGATGCTCCATCGACGCCTACGGTGAGCCCCTGACTGATGACACCATCGCCGCCTGCAAGCGCGCAGACGCCGTGCTGATGGGCTCCATCGGCGGCAACACCACCACCTCCCCCTGGTACAAGCTCCCCGCGCACCTGCGTCCGGAGGCGGGCCTTCTGAAGCTCCGCAAGTCGCTCGGCCTCTTCGCGAACCTGCGTCCCTGCGTGCTCTACCCGGAGCTCCGCCGTGCCTGCACCCTCCGCGAGGACATCAGCGAGCAGGGCTTCGACATGCTCATCATGCGCGAGCTGACCGGCGGCCTCTACTTCGGTGAGCGCCATACCGAGCCGGTGGACGGCGTGATGACCGCTGTCGATACTTTAAAATATGATGAGAACGAGATCCGCCGCATCGCCATCAAGGCCTTCGAGGTCGCCATGAAGCGCCGCAGGAAGGTCACGAGCGTGGACAAGGCCAATGTCCTCGATACCTCCCGCCTGTGGCGCAAGGTCGTCGAGGAGGTCGCGAAGGACTACCCCGAGGTGACGCTCGAGCATGCGCTGGTGGACAGCACCGCCATGCAGATCGTCCGCGCCCCCGCACAGTTCGACGTCATGGTGACAGAGAACATGTTCGGCGACATCCTCTCCGACGAGGCCGCCATGGTCACCGGCTCCCTCGGCATGCTGCCGAGCGCGTCGCTCAATGAGACGAAGTTCGGCCTCTACGAGCCGTCCGGCGGCTCCGCGCCCGACATCGCGGGCAAGGACATCGCCAACCCGATCGCCGCGATCCTCTCCGGCGCGATGCTCCTGCGCTATTCGCTGGACATGCAGGCCGAGGCTGACGCGGTCGAGGCTGCCGTCAAGCAGGTGCTCGCCGATGGGTACCGCACCGGCGACATCATGAGCGAGGGCTGCACCAGGGTCGGCTGCGCCGAGATGGGCACGCTGATCGCGGAGCGCGTCAAGAAGGGCGCCTGATCTCCCTATGTTCCCCGTCGGCTCATAGGAGCCGCTACATAAGAATGGCCATATCTGGCTATATTTCAGAAAGAAGGATAATTCCATGGACAAGAAGAACATCGACTGGGGCAATTTGGGATTTGCCTACATCAAGACCGACAAGCGCTATGTCTCCATCTGGAAGGACGGCGCGTGGGATGCCGGCACGCTGACCGAGGACGCCACCATCACCATGAGCGAGTGCGCCTGCGTGCTCCAGTATGCCCAGACCGTATTCGAGGGCCTCAAGGCCTATACGACCGAGGACGGCCGCATCGTGACCTTCCGCCCCGACCTCAACGCTGAGCGTCTGGCGCAGTCCGCTGCCCGTCTGGAGATGCCGGTGTTCCCGCAGGAGCGCTTCATCGAGGCCGTGACCGAGGTCGTTCGTGCGAACGCTGCTTTCGTTCCGCCCTATGGCAGCGGCGCGACGCTGTATCTGCGTCCCTTCATGTTCGGTATCAATGAGGTCATCGGCGTCAAGCCCGCGACCGAGTACCAGTTCCGTATCTTCTGCACGCCGGTAGGTCCCTACTTCAAGGGCGGCGCCAAGCCGATCACCCTGCGCGTGTCCGACCTCGACCGTGCGGCACCTCACGGCACCGGCAACATCAAGGCCGGCCTGAACTACGCCATGAGCCTCCACACCCTGATGGAGGCCCACCGCGCCGGCTACGATGAGAACATGTTCCTCGACCCGGCCACCCACACCAAGGTAGAGGAGACCGGCGGCGCGAACTTCCTGTTCGTGACCAAGGACGGCAAGGTCGTTACCCCGAAGTCGAACTCCATCCTGCCCTCGATCACCCGCCGCTCGCTGGTCTATGTGGCCAAGGAGTACCTGGGCCTCGAGGTCGAGGAGCGCGAGGTCTTCTTCGAGGAGGTCAAGGACTTCGCCGAGTGCGGCCTGTGCGGCACGGCGGCCGTCATCTCCCCGGTCGGCAAGATCGTCGACCACGGCAAGGAGATCTGCTTCCCCTCCGGCATGGAGAAGATGGGTCCGACCATCCAGAAGCTGTACGACACCCTCACCGGCATCCAGATGGGCCGCATCGAGGCGCCCGCCGGCTGGATCCACGAGATCAAGTAAGACCATCCCCCTGCGCCCTGCCGTCCGGCGGGGCGCGGTCTTTTGGGGACTTAAAAAATTTTTTGAAAAAACACTTGACAAATGCTCCCCGATGTGGTATAATATATCTGTTGCTGATGTGGCACAGGTGGTAGCGCAACGCCTTGGTAAGGCGTAGGTCACCGGTTCGAATCCGGTCATCAGCTCCAAAGCACTCTACAGAGATGTAGAGTGCTTTTTCGTACATATCAGAATAGGAGATGGGCATATGGAACGGAAGGACATCAAACGGGAGGTCCTGCATTACGCAGTATTGCTCGCCGGGAGCGTCATCGCGGCGTTCGCGCTCGAGAAGATCCTCGTCCCGGCGACGATCATGGACGGCGGCATGGTCGGTGTCGCCATGATCGTGAGCCGCCTGACGCATCTGCCGCTCGGCATCCTCACGATCCTCTTCAACCTGCCGCTGGTCTGGATCGGCGGGCGCAAGCTGGAGCGGTCGTTCTTCATCCGCACGCTCGCGGCCATGGGCTGCTTCTCGCTCGCGCTCGCGCTTTTCAGCAGTGAGGCCTTCGCACAGGTCTCCGTGACGGAGGACAAGCTCCTGGCGACCGTGTTCGGCGGCCTGCTGCTGGGCTTTGGCGTGGGACTCGTGCTCCTGAGCGGGGGATGCCTCGACGGGACGGAGGCCGTCGCGATCCTCGTGAGCCGCCGGACGGACCTGTCCGTCGGGCAGATCGTACTGGGGTGCAATGTCCTGATCTACCTCACGGCGGGGCTCCTCTTCGACCTCGACAGTGCGCTCTATTCCATGCTGACCTACATCCTCGTCTCGCGGATCGAGGACATGGTCAGCACCGGGATGCAGCAGGGCAAGGCCGTCATGATCATCACCGACCAGGGCCAGCAGATCGCGCAGGACATCTATGACACCCTCGGCCGCACCGTCACCCTCATCGAGGGCAGCGGTCTGATCTCCGGCGAGAAGATCGTGCTCTACTGCGTCATCACGCGGATCGAGCTGGGGACGATGCGCCGCATCATCGAGAAGGACGACTACTCTGCGTTCATGTCCGTCTCGGATGTCTCGGAGATCGTCGGCAGTCACATCAAGAGCAATGCGATGCCGACCCGCTTCCTCCCGCCGCCCGAGGAGCCGTCCGCGGAGGCAGACGATACCTGAGCCATGCGCCGTCCCTTATGGGGGACGGCGTTTGTGCATATCCAACAGATCCTGGGCGGCCGCTCTGTCATATCTCTACATGCGCGAAAATGTAAACGAGCTTTCCCTTCTTGACAAGAACGGCGCAGATGTGCTATAATATGGAATAGAGCGTGTAAATTTGATTTACCGACGTGAAATAACGCTCTATCAAACGTGCCACGTGTGCCCAGATGAAAAAAATCTCTGTCACCTCTTGACGATCGTCTGAAGATGTGGTATAATTAACTGTACTATTACAGGGCATACACCTGTAACATCACCCGGGTCACCGGGAGAAATAGGGGGATCCTTATGGAAAAAACAAAAAGAAGAAAGAAGCCCATCATCATCCTGATCGTCGTGCTCGTGATCCTTGCGCTCATCATCGGCGGCATCGTGGCGTGCAGCCGTGCGCTCACGACCTCGCTCGAGCAGCTCGGCGCAGGCCTCATCGAGGTCTCCGAGGTGGAGCGGCGCGACATCATCAACGACATCAGCGTCAGCGGCACCGTGGAGAGCGAGAACATCGTCAAGGTCACCACGACCGTGAACGGCAAGATCAAGAAGCTCAATGTCGACGTCGGCAGCGAGGTCAAGGCGGGCGACGTGCTCTGCGTCTTCGACAGCGACGATCTCCAGCTCCAGTACGACACGCTCCTCAAGACCCAGCAGAACGCGGACAGTCTGACCGAGAACACCCACAAGATCAACGAGCGCAACCTCGAGAACGCCAAGACCGAGAAGGCCAACTCTCTCGCCCAGGCCCAGCGCGCCATCGACGAGGCCATCGCTGCGCGTGATGCTGCGCACCAGAAGGAGCAGCAGCTCGTCGACCGCTACAATTCTAAGGCCGCCTCGAAGAACGACATCAGCGCCCGTCTCGCAGAGGCCGCGGACCCGGAGAGCTACGAGATGCTCGCGCAGCAGCTCTCGTCCATCGACATGGAGCTCCAGAGCATCGACTCCCAGCTCGAGGCGCTCCGTGAGCAGTACGCGAGCTACGACAGCGCCGTGACCAACGCGCAGGAGGCCTATACGAACGCCGAGCGCAGCGCGGACAACGCCATCCAGAGCTACCAGGACGTGCTCGATGCCGAGCAGTATTCCGACAACACCTCCGGCAAGACCGAGCTCGAGAAGCTCGCCGACCAGATCGCGGCCTGCACCGTCACCGCCCCCAAGAGCGGCATCGTCACCTCGCTGAACGTGGCCGAGGGCTCCATCCCGACCTCCGAGGCGCTCATGACCATCGAGGACAAGGACGCGCTGAAGATCTCCGTCTCCATCGCGGAGGCCGACATCCTCAAGATCCATGAGGGCCAGAAGGCCATCGTCCGCACGACTGCGACTGCCGACAAGGAGTTCGACGCCAAGGTCTCCCGCGTGGTCAACATCTACCAGGCTGGGCAGATGGGCGCGAATGGTCAGAGCACCGGCGGCTATTCTGCGGAGATCTCCGTGGATGACAAGGACCATGAGCTCCTGATTGGCATGAACGCCAAGGTCAAGATCGTCCTCGATGAGAAGGAGGACGTGCTGGCCGTTCCGTTCGAGGCCATCATCGCCGATGAGGACGACACCTACCATGTCCTCCTCGCCATCACCGGAGACGACGGCACCACCCGCGCTAAGGCCGCCAAGGTCACGCCCGGCATGGAGGGCACCTATTATACCGAGATCACTTCCGATGAGGTCAAGGTCGGCGACAAGGTCGTCACGACCCCCGGGGACTATCAGGACGGCGACATCCTCCCGATCTTCGACTTCAACGCCGCGATGAACAGTGCGAATGAGGGTGGTGCGGATGAGTAAGACCGTCATCTCGATGCGCGGCATCATCAAGCGCTACTACATCGGCCAGCCGAACGAGCTCCAGATCCTCAACGGCATCGACCTCGATGTCACGCAGGGAGAGTTCCTGGCCATCGTCGGGCAGTCCGGCTCGGGCAAGAGCACGCTGATGAACATGATCGGCGCCCTCGACCGTCCCACCGAGGGGACGTACTACCTCAACGGCGTCGACATCAGCACGCTCGATGACGCCGAGCTGAGCCGCATCCGCAACAAGGAGATCGGCTTCGTCTTCCAGACCTTCAACCTGATCCCGCGCACGAGCGCCCTCAAGAACGTGGAGCTGCCGATGATGTACGCCGGCATGTCCCGCAAGGCGCGCACGGCGCGTGCGGAGGAGCTGCTGGAGATCGTGGAGATGGCCGACCGTGCCGACCACCAGCCGAACGAGCTCTCCGGCGGCCAGAAGCAGCGCGTGGCCATCGCACGCGCCATGGCGAACCGCCCCTCCATCCTGCTGGCGGACGAGCCGACCGGTGCGCTCGACTCCAAGACCGGCCGTCTCATCATGGACCTGTTCCACAAGCTCCACAAGGAGGAGGGCACGACCATCGTCCTTATCACGCACAGCCCGGAGCTGGCACAGGAGTGCGACCGCATCGTCACCATCAGCGATGGCAGCATCATCGGAGATACGGGGGTGAGAGAAGATGCAATTCATTGAGAACGTCCGCCTGGCCTTCACCTCACTGCTCGCCAACAAGATGCGTGCCCTGCTGACCATGCTCGGCATCATCATCGGCATCAGCGCGGTCATCATGATCATGACCATCGGTACCTCCATCCAGAAGACCCTCTCGAACACCTTCAACTCCCTCGGCAGCTTCAACGTGTTCGATGTCGGCATCTGGCTCACGGACTATGAGAACTACTCCTTCGTCGAGGACGAGATGATCTCGCGCGAGATGCTCGACGAGCTGATCGAGACGCATCCAGGCAAGTTCGAGATCCAGCTCACCGAGCAGTTCGGCAGCGCCACCACGCAGAATCCCAACGGTGACGTCCTCACCTTGTCCGTCACCGGCGGCATGTCGCAGGACCTCGCGACCGACCATATCCGCGGCCGCGGCGTCGATTACCAGGACAACGCGCGCGGCAAGAACGTCGTCTATGTGTCCGACCTGTTCGTCAAGCAGTATTTCGGCACGGACACCGACCCCATGGGGCAGACCGTCGAGCTGACCTTTGAGAACGGCGTGTCCGCGGACTTCGTCATCATCGGCTATTCCAAGCTCCCCAAGATCTACGACCGCATGTACGAGCCCGGCACGCGCGAGGTCGATAAGCAGACCCCGTGCTACGTCCCGATCGACACCATGTACCGCCTCATGCACACGGAGTACACCCCCAAGGACTATGTCTCCATCATCTATAACACGGACTACGATGAGGCCGAGCTCAAGGCCGAGCTCGAGGAGTTCTTCAATGAGAAATACGCGCAGTATCCGCAGTATTACGTCACGGTACGCGACGAGCAGAGCGAGCTCGGCATGATCAACACGGTCATCAACATCGTGACCATCGCCATCTCCATCATCGCAGCGATCTCGCTGATCGTCGGCGGTGTGGGCGTCATGAACATCATGCTCGTGTCCATCACGGAGCGCACCAAGGAGATCGGCATCCGCAAGGCGCTCGGTGCGCAGAATTCGGCGATCCGGATGCAGTTCGTCATCGAGGCGATCATGATCTGTCTGATCGGCGGTATCATCGGCATCCTGCTCGGGATCACGGGCGGCCTGCTCATCGGATGGGTGGCCAAGACGCTCGTGACGGAGTTCTATTCGGAATACGCCGAGCTCATCGCCATCACCATCGAGCCCTCGATCCCTGCGATCCTGATCGCGGTGTTCTTCTCGATCCTGACGGGCGTGTTCTTCGGCTACTATCCCGCCAACAAGGCCGCGAAGATGGACCCCATCGACGCGCTGCGCTACGATTGATCCAACGAGCCCTCCCGCTCCGGGAGGGTCCGTTTTTTCCTTGTATCGGCAATATTTGAAAAAACAGTTGACGATCCACGGGATGTGCGGTATAATAGGGATGGAGCCTTTCGCACCCATGCGGGGCATAGAGATCATAGGATAAGGAGTATCATCAGTATGAGCAAATATTTCGGTACAGACGGCTTCCGCGGCGAGGCCAACAAGACCCTCACCGCCGACCATGCCTACCGTGTCGGCCGGTTCCTCGGCTGGTATTATGGGGAGGTCAAGCGCCAGAACGGCATCGACGCCACCGCGCGCATCGTCATCGGCAAGGACACCCGCCGCTCGAGCTACATGTTCGAGTATGCGCTCGTCGCCGGTCTGACGGCCTCCGGTGCAGACGCCTACCTGCTGCATGTCACCCCCACCCCCTCGGTCGCTTATGTGACGCGCATCGACGGCTTCGACTGCGGCATCATGATCTCCGCGAGCCACAATCCCTATTATGACAACGGCATCAAGCTCATCAACGGCGCCGGTGAGAAGATGGAGGAGGCCACCATCGACCTCGTGGAGGCCTATCTGGATGGTGAGCTCGATCTCTTCGGCCAGCGCTGGGAGGAGCTGCCCTTCGCGACCGGCGACAAGATCGGCTGCACCGTGGACTATGTGTCCGGCCGTAACCGCTACATCGGCTACCTGATCTCGCTGGGGCTGTATTCGTTCAAGGGTATGAAGATCGGTCTGGACTGTGCCAACGGCGCCTCCTGGAACGTGGCAAAGGCCGTGTTCGATGCGCTCGGTGCGCAGACCTACGTCATCAACGCGCAGCCGAACGGCGTCAACATCAACTACAACGCCGGCTCGACCCATATCCAGGGACTCCAGAAGTTCGTCGTGGAGAACGGGCTCGATGTGGGCTTTGCGTATGACGGCGATGCCGACCGCTGCCTCGCTGTCGACGAGACCGGCCGTCTCCTCTCCGGCGACCACATCCTCTACATCTGCGGCAAGTACATGAAGGACCGCGACATGCTCGTCGGGAACACCGTCGTGACCACCGTCATGAGCAACATCGGCCTCTACAAGGCGTTTGACGCCGCCGGCATCGGCTATGCCAAGACGGCCGTCGGCGATAAGTATGTCTATGAGTACATGTCCAACAACGGCTGCCGCCTCGGCGGTGAGGAGAGCGGACACATCATCTTCTCCAAGTACGCTACCACGGGCGACGGCCTGCTGACGAGCCTCAAGCTGATGGAGGTGCTGATGGCCTCCAAGGGAAAGATGAGCGAGCTGGCCGCACCGCTGACCATCTATCCGCAGGTGCTGGTCAATGTCCGCGTGACCGACAAGGCGACTGCGCAGGCCGATGCCGACGTGCAGGCCGCGGTCGATGCCGCAGCGGCAGCGCTGGGCGATTCCGGGCGCATCCTCGTGCGCGAGTCCGGCACGGAGCCGCTGATCCGCGTCATGGCCGAGGCACCGACGGAGGAGGAGTGCCGCCGTCAGGTGGACAGCATCGTCGAGGTCATCCGCGCCAAGGGCTACGCGATCGACTGATCCCCACGAACACAGAAAGCAGGACGGACGCACCGGCGATACGGTGCGTCCGTTTTTTGCATGTCCAGATCAATGCCCCACGCCGCGCTCCGTGCAGCGCACGAGGAGCAGGGAGGCGTCGACGGCGTCGATGTTGCCGTCACCGTTGAGGTCACAGATCAGGCGCACGAGCAGCATCAGGTCGGTGCTCGTGACGGCGGGGAAGGTGTAGCTGCGGCCGGCGCCTTTCTCCGTGGCGAAGACGAGCATCTCCGAGGCATCTCCGGCGGTCGGGATGCCGTCGAGGTCGGCATCGCCGGTCGGCGCGATCCAGAGGCTGCCGCACTGCCGCTGCTCGCCGTCCGGGAAGATCACAGGCACGCTGATGTCCTGGCAGTCGCCATCGCAGGTCTCCCAGATCTCGGCAGGCGTCCGCCATCCGGCGGGGAGGGCGCAGGCGGAAAGGTCGAGCGCCTCGGTGGTGATGGGCGTGCCGTCCGCGGTGATCGTCGAATAGGTCGCGTTGGCGATGAGCGCTTCGAGGTCGAGGGGCGTGGTGTCCTCGGACGTGTGGTAGCTGTCAAGGCTCTCCCAGTAGTAGCGGTAGCCCGCGGGGGCGAGCGGCTCGGTCGTGGGCGGCTCCGTTGCGGGAGGCTCGGTCGTGAGTGGCTCCGTTGCGGGAGGCTCCGACGGTACGGTCGTCCCGGAAAGGACGGTCACAGCATCGTCATAGGTCTGGTCCATGACAGGGTAGATGTCGTCGTAGTATTCGTTGCTGCGGGCATGCATCCCGTAGGTCGTGGTGACGCCGTTCTTGGTGACGGTCGTCTTGTTCGCGGGATGGGCATCGTCCCAGGTGACCATCTCGTCGTCACTGAGCAGGAAGAGCCGGTTGGTGACGTCGACATGGTACCAATGCCCGCCGATCAGGGCACCGTTCCACCCGTGGGAGGGGCTCAGCATGGAGATCGTCTCTACGCCGGCGGCATTCGCGATCAGTGAAAAGCTCTTGGTAAAGCCAGCGCAGACCGTGCTCTTGCCAATGAGACACGACACGGCCGACTGCGAGAGCGCGCTGTCCGCATAGGCGCAGTCGGCACGGAGCTGGGTGGCCAGGTAGTTGGCACGGTCATAGTCCGTGTCATAGGCCATCGCGGCATCGAGATAGCGGCGCGCCTCGGTGAGGAAGGCGGTGCGGGTCTCCTGGCGTGCGGCGCCGTCCTGGTAGTCCTCGTAGATGTCGATGGAGGCGTAGTTCCCACGGCGGTCGGTGCCGTAATTATAGGAATTGCCGAGCCAGAAGAACTCCGGGTGGTCATACATGAAGATGACGATCACCTCCTGCATGGCGTCATCGTTCAGGCCGGAATAATAGGCCTTGCCCGTGGTCTTGTAGGTCGCGGTGTCGGTGTCGATGGCCTTGGCGGCGGCGAGGAGGCCGTCATAGAGCTTTTGGGCGTTCGCGTCCAGACGGTCATAGAGGTAGGTGCTGCCCGTGTCGAGCGGGAACAGCTCCTCGGCCACGGCGGGGAATACGCTGCACAGGCATGTCAACGTGAGCAAGATGGCCGTGAGGACGGCAGCGATCCGTTTTTTCATTTGTCACCATCTCCTGTTCGATGTTTCTGACGGGGATCATAGGTATCAGACTTATTATATCATAAGTGACACGACAAAGTCAAGCGGTAAGACCTGGGGGAGGCAGGAGCACAGACGTCAGTCCACATCCGACTCGAGCCACATCTCCCCGACAACGCCGTCGCGGAGACTGTTCCGCGGCACATACCACCACAGTCCCCAAAGGCACCCCTCCGCGTACCGAAATTGCAGCAGCGACTCCCACCCGAGGGACGGCGGCGACGCATTGACGAGGCGCTCCGGGAAGCCGAAGAGCTTGTCGCCCTCCCAGACCAGCTCCTCGAGGGCGCCGTCCGTGTCGAGCGCACGCCCCCAGACCTCCGGGTCGAGGTCCCAGAAGGGGCGCGACGGCGTGATCCTGGCGCTCTCGAAGGGACCATCGAAGAGGTCGGGGTCGAATGCACACGGCGGCGGCGTCCGTTGGAGGACGGACTTGTCTCCCAGGTAAAAGAACGCCCGGAAGTGCTCCCGTGACGGTCCCTGGAAGACATAGCGGACGTAGCGGTGATCCTCGAGCGGCACGACCTCACCGCTCCAGAAGAGATAGAGCATCCCCTGCTTTGGCAGACGTCCCAGCGGGTCATCCACGTCCTCGAGCGCGAGCTGGAGCACGAGCTGCATGGGCGTCTCTGGATGATGACGGCGCTGCTCGTCCCGCCCGGTGAAGACCTCCGTCCGCTCGCTCAGGACGGGGTAGGGGACGGACGGCGGCAGGTCAGGCATCCCGCCTGTTTTCGACGCGCCGACCGGGATCTGGTCGTCCGGCATCTCCTCGAACTGGAGTGGGATGCAGGGGCGGCGGGCGTTCGCGAGCGCCACTGCCGCGATCGGGTCCTCCAGGAGATCCATGAGGAAGTCTGCGAAGGTCTGCTGATCGTCGTCCTGATGGGCGAAGAGGTCGGCGGCAAGGAGCGCGGTACGGTCGTTCTCTGACAGGTCGACCCGAGGCGTGTCACCGCCGATGGCAGGATGCAGCGGCACCGTGATCGGCTCCGGCGCGGGCGGCGGCGTAGGTGCGGGCGTCGGGAGCGGGATGGCCTCCTCCACGATCTCGCGGGCACGCTCGGCGGCCTGCTGGGCGACCATATCGTCCCACGCGCGCCAAACGGCATAGCTGAACAGGTACACCAGCACGACGATCGCGAGCAGGATCGTGAACGGCAGACGGTGGATCGTCCCCACCCGGAGGACGGCGACGAGCGCGAAGACCCCGAGCATGATGAGCGTCCAGAGGATGCGCAGCGGATGGCCGCGCAGCGTTTTCCACCAAGTCTTCATGACTGTGGATAACGCAGGATGGCACTGCCGAAGGCCGGGAGCGCGAGCGTCTCACCGTCGAAGGGCGCACCCGTCTCGAGGTCGACTGCCGTCGGGAGACCTGCGAGGGAGAGCGTCACAGGCGCATCGCCGTAGTTCTGGAAGAAGACGATATGCCCGCCGTCCTCGGCCTCACGCCACGTCAGGCCGACCGTCTCCGGCAGGGGATGCTGCGCGTACCATGCGGCCGGGAGCGCCCGCGGCAGATCGCCGGCGATGTCCTCGAGGAACGCATCCCAGAATTCGACCGGCGCATTCGAGGCGACATGATACGCCGTGCCGCTGCCGAACGCATTGCGCGTGAGGACGGGCTGCCCCGCGTACCAGTCCTTCTCATAGGCCGCGAGCACCTCGCAGGTGGTCGGGTGCAGGATCTCGCAGAGCTCCTGGAGCGCGTAGGTATGGCCCTTCCAGGTCATCGCGTTGCGCTCGTCGTCGTAGAGCGCATCCGTCTCCTCGATCCAGTAGCCCATGACGTCGGAGAGCTTCTCGGCGGTCGCCTCGCCGAGGAAGCAGAGGTCGGTCTCGTCCACGATGCCGGTGAAGGCCGTGGTGACGAGGGTGCCGCCGTTTTTCACGAACGTCCGCAGCTTCTCCTGGATGCCGCCGCGGAACAGATAGAGCATCGGTGCGATGACGAGCTTGTAGCCGGAAAAGTCCCCGTCACAGTCCAAGATGTCCGTCGTGACGCCATTTTTCCAGAGCCAGTGATACGCGCGCTGGATGCCGCCGAAGTAGTCGAGCCCGGCATTGCGCGGGCCGCAGGTCTTGTCGAGCGCCCACTTGTTCTCCGTATCGAAGATGATCGCGGCGGACGCGGGCGAGGTCGTGCCGTAGACGGCGGACTGGATGCGCTCGAGCATCTCCCCGACGGACGTGACCTCGCGGAAGGTGCGGGTGTTGCTCGTGCCGGTGTGGGAGATGACGGCGGAGTGGAATTTCTCCGTGCTCCCGCGGCTCTGGCGCATCTGGAAATAGCACACAGAATCCGCCCCGTGCGCGATGGCGTTCACGGCGGAGAGCTTGTGCATCCCGGGCTTCTTCAGCTTGGAGACAGGGCGCCAGTTCGTCGTCGACGGCGTACACTCCATGAGCAGGAAGGAGCGCTTCTTCAGCGAACGCATCATGTCATGCGAAAGGCTCTCGATCATGGCGACATTGTGATTCCCCCACGGCGCGTGCCATTCGGGATAGGCGTCCCACGAGATGACGTCCAGCGGCACGCCCATCTTGTAGTAGTCGAGGCCGTAGGCATACATCCCCATGAAGTTCGCCGTGACCGGCAGCGAGGGATCCACAGCCTTGACGGCGGCGATCTCGTGCTTCATGAACTCGGTGCTCTGGTAGGTGACGAAGCGCTTCCAATCGAGGTCGAGGCCGTGGACGGACGTCTCGCCCTTGTAGGACGGCGCCTCGATCTGGGACCAGTCCGTGTAGGTGTGCGACCAGAAATGTGCCCACCACGCGTGATTCAGCTCGTCGAGCGTGCCGTACTTTTCACGGAGCCAGTCCCGGAAGGCCGCCTGGCAGAGCGGGCAGCGGCACTCGCCGCCGAATTCGTTCGAGATGTGCCAGAGGATCACGGCCGGATGGGACGCATAGCGCTCGGCCAGCTTGGTGTCGATGATGCGCACGCGCTCGCGGTAGGCAGGAGAGGTGTAGCAATGGTCATGGCGGCCGCCGAAGAGATTCCGGGTGCCGTCCTCCCCGACGCGCAGCACCTCGGGGTATTTCTGCGCGAGCCAGTGCGGCCGCGCGCCGGACGGGGTCGCGAGGATGACGTGGATGCCGGCCTTCCAGAGCCGTTCGATCACGGCGTCCATCCACGCGAAGTCGAACCGGTCCTCCTCCGGCTCGAGCATCGCCCAGGAGAAGATGCCGATGCTCACGCAGTTGACGTGGGCCTCCTGCATGAGGCGGATGTCCTCCTCGAGCACCTGCGGATAGCGGAGCCACTGCTCGGGGTCATAGTCACCGCCGTGGAGCATGGCGGGGAAGCGGGGGGTCAGGGACGCGTCCTTCATGGTCTGTACCTCCTTTAAAAAATGGAGCTGCTGCGTGTGCAGCAGCTCCTGGCTGTTGTCGTATCCTATCAGTCGATCTCGTTGTGGTGCGCCTGGAGGGACTTCACGCCGAAGTCACCGTTCTCCTTGATGGCGCGGATGCCCTCGGTGGATGCCTTGGCGGCAGCCATGGTGGTGATATAGGGGATGCGATGCTTGATGGCCGCCTTGCGGATGTAGCTGTCATCATGCATGCTCGCCTTGCCGATGGGCGTGTTGACGATCAGGGTGATGTCGCCGTTGGCGATGCTGTCGGCCACGTTCGGACGGCCGCCCTCGTAGATCTTGTAGATCCGCTCGCAGGGGATGCCCTCTGCCTGGAGGAGCTTCCAGCACTTGTGGGTCGCCAGCACCTTGAAGCCCAGCTCGTTGAAGGCGCGTGCCAGCTCGGGCAGCTCGGGCTTATCGCGCTCGCAGACGGAGAGCAGCACCGTGCCCTCGGTCGGGAGCTTGGTCTGGGTGGCCTCCTGGGCCTTGTAGTAGGCCTCGCCGAAGGTCTCCGCGATGCCGAGCACCTCGCCGGTGGAGCGCATCTCCGGGCCGAGCAGCGGGTCGACCTCGGGGAACATGTTGAACGGGAACACGGCCTCCTTCACGCCGTAGTGACGGATCGTGTGGTCACGCAGCGCGGGGACGGGGGACGGGGTGCCGGTCAGCTCGGAGGTGATGATCTGGGTCGCGATCTGTACCATGTTGATGCTGCATACCTTCGATACCAGCGGCACGGTACGGGATGCACGCGGATTGGCCTCGAGCACATAGACGGTATCGCCCTCGATGGCGTACTGCATGTTCATCAGGCCGCGCACGCCCATCTCGACGGCGATCTTGCGGGTGTAGTCCTTGATGGTCGCGACCTGCTTCTCGGTCAGGTTCTTGGACGGCAGGATGCACGCGGAGTCGCCGGAATGGACACCTGCGAGCTCGATGTGCTCCATGACCGCCGGTACGAAGCAGTGCTCGCCGTCAGAGATGGCATCGGCCTCGCACTCGGTCGCGTGGTTCAGGAAGCGGTCGATCAGGATCGGACGGTCGGGCGTCACGCCGACTGCGGCAGACATGTAGACGCGCATCATCTCATCGTCATGCACGATCTCCATGCCGCGGCCGCCCAGTACATAGGACGGACGGACCATGACAGGATAGCCGATCTTGTTGGCGATCTCCAGTGCCTCGTCCACATTGACGGCCATGCCGGACTCGGGCATCGGGATGCCGAGCTTCTCCATCATGGCGCGGAAGTGGTCACGGTCCTCGGCGAGGTCGATGGTCTCGGGCGAGGTGCCGAGGATGTTGACGCCGTACTTCTTCAGGTCATTGGCGAGGTTCAGCGGGGTCTGGCCGCCGAACTGCGCGATCACGCCGACGGGCTTCTCCTTCTCATGGATGGCCAGCACGTCCTCGAGCGTCAGCGGCTCGAAGTAGAGCTTGTCGGAGGTGTCGTAGTCGGTGGAGACGGTCTCCGGGTTGCAGTTGACGATGATGCTCTCGAAGCCCATCTTCTTGAGCGCGAGCGCCGCGTGTACGCAGCAGTAATCGAACTCGATGCCCTGGCCGATTCGGTTCGGGCCGCCGCCGAGGATCATGATCTTCGGACGGTCGGAGCAAGGGCTCTCGTCCTTGGTCAGGTGGTAGGTGGAATAGTAGTAGGCCGCGTCCTTCGTGCCGGACACATGGACGCCCTCCCAAGCCTCACGGATGCCTGCGGCATAGCGTGCATCGCGGATGTCCTCTTCGGAAACGGCGAGGAGCTGGCTCAGGTAACGATCGGAGAAACCGTCGAGCTTGGCCTGACGGAGCACGTCTGCTGCCGGGACTGCGCCCTTGTTGGCGAGCAGCGCCTCCTCCTCCTGCACGAGCTCGAGCATCTGCTGGAGGAACCAATGCTTGATCTTGGTCAGCTCGTAGATCTCCTCGATGTCTGCGCCCTTGCGGAGCGCCTCGTAGATGATGAACTGGCGCTCGCTGGTCGGGTAGTGGAGCATGGCGAGCAGCTCTTCCTTGGACTTGTCGTGGAAGTCCTTGGCGAAGCCGAGGCCGTAGCGCCCGGTCTCCAGCGAACGGATGGCCTTCTGGAAGGCCTCCTTATAGGTCTTGCCGATGCTCATGACCTCGCCGACCGCACGCATCTGCGTGCCGAGCTTGTCCTCGGCGCCCTTGAACTTCTCGAAAGCCCAGCGCGCGAACTTGATGACCACATAGTCACCGTCCGGGACATACTTGTCGAGCGTGCCATACTTGCCGCACTCGATCTCCTTGAGGGTCAGGCCGCAGGCGAGCATGGCCGATACCAGCGCGATCGGGAAGCCGGTGGCCTTCGAGGCCAGCGCGGAGGAACGCGAGGTACGCGGATTGATCTCGATAACGACGATTCGGCCGCTGACCGGATCGTGCGCGAACTGGCAGTTGCAGCCGCCGATGACCTCGATGGCCTCGACGATCTTGTAGGAGTATTCCTGGAGCTTCTTCTGCACGTCCTTGCTGATGGTCAGCATAGGAGCAGAGCAGAAGGAGTCGCCGGTGTGGACGCCGATGGGGTCGATGTTCTCGATGAAGCAGACCGTGATGATGTTGTTCTCCGCATCACGCACGACCTCGAGCTCGAGCTCCTCCCAGCCGCTGATGCACTCCTCAACGAGCACCTGGCCGACCAGAGACGCCTGCAAGCCGCGCTCGCAAACGACCTTGAGCTCATCGACATTGTATACCATACCGCCGCCGGCACCGCCCATGGTGTATGCCGGACGCAGAACGACAGGATAATGCAGCTCCTCCGCGATCTTGACGGCCTCCTCGACGGAATAGGCCTCGTGGGAGCGGGGCATCTCGATGCCGAGCTTGGTCATGGTCTCCTTGAACTCGATACGGTCCTCTCCGCGCTCGATGGCGTCGACCTGTACACCGATGACCTTCACGCCATACTTGTCGAGCACGCCGGCCTTGGCCAGCTCCGAGCAGAGGTTCAGACCAGACTGACCGCCGAGGTTCGGCAGCAGGGCATCCGGACGCTCCTTCTCGATGATCTGCGTCAGACGATGCAGATTAAGGGGCTCGATGTAGGTGATGTCGGCGACATCCGGGTCCGTCATGATGGTCGCGGGGTTGGAGTTGACGAGGACGATCTCGTAGCCCAGCTTGCGCAGCGCCTTGCACGCCTGCGTGCCGGAGTAGTCAAACTCGCAGGCCTGGCCGATGATGATCGGCCCGGAGCCGATGATCATGATCTTGTTGATATCCTGTTTCTTTGGCATATACTCTCTCCTAACCGTGCGGATGCACGAAAATTTAGCGGTAGCTCGCCGGAACAGACAGGTGCAGACGGCGCAGACCGCTGCAAGCCCATACAGCTCTAACTTATATCATACCACAAAATGACGAAAAATGCAAGGGGGAAAACTAAAATATCACGTTTTTTTTCGCAGACGTCCCTAGATCCGCCTCCCTGCGTCACGAAAGGCGCACCTTGCACTGGTAGAGATCGCACTCGATCAGCTCCTTTTCCAGCGCGCTCTCGACAAGATCGGAGAGCCAACGGTCCGTGCTGCCGCGGATCGGCAGACCGGTGATGTTCTCGAGGGCGTTGAGGAAAGCCTCGGCCGTGCTGATCGTGCGCACGTCCTGGAGGTAGAAGTCCTGCGATTCCTCGCTGACGGCATAGTAGAGGCGGCGGTAGGTGTCGGTCCCCTTGCGGCCGCCGTCACGGAGGTAGAGCATCATCTGGGCATAGGCCTCCCCGGTGTAGCCGGTCAGCACATGGAGCGACTGCCAGTCGACCGTTTCACGATGGTAGCTCATGAGGCGGTCCTCGATGTCCGCGCGGAGGACCATGAGATGCGGCTTGGGGAACTCGATCAGCGGCCGCCCCTCGGTGATCTCCTCTTCGAGCAGCTCCTCCAGACAGTCGCCGTCCTCCAGCATGTCCCGTATGACCTGCACCAGCTTCCGATCCCGGACGACATAATAGACATAACAAACGAGCTTTTCTGTCATGGCGCACCTCCTTTTATCGTGCTTTCCTATATTATAGCATGATCTATCGAGAAATGCAATATCCCCTGCCGCTTGACATTTCTGCCCGCAGGGGCTATAATAAGTTCATAAGGATGACGCCGCACGAGCGGCCGTCCGTGTACCAAAGCACCATCATTTAAAGGAGAATCATCATGAAGACCATCCAGAGCTTTACGATCGACCACGACATCCTCGGCAAGGGGATGTACACCTCCCGCGTCGACGGCGATGCCGTGACCTACGACATCCGCATGAAGGTCCCCAACAACCCGGAGAACGACTACCTCGTCCCCGCCGCCGCCCACACCTTCGAGCACCTCTTCGCGACCTATGCCCGCAATACCCCGCTCAGCGACAGCATCATCTATGTCGGCCCGATGGGATGCCTGACGGGCTTTTATCTGGTCGTGCGCGACACGGTGACGCCCGCGCAGGCCATCGCGCTCGTGCAGGAGAGCTTCGCCTTCATCCGCAGCTTCGAGGGCGAGATTCCCGGCGCCAAGAAGATCGAGTGCGGCAATTACAAGCTCCACGACCTCGCCGGCGCCAAGGCCGTCGCGGCGGACATGTGCGAGGTCCTCGCCGATTGGACGCCCGAGAAGCTCGTCTATCCCACGAGATGACCGTCCTCTAGGCATGAAAAAGACCGCCGGGAACGGCGGTCTGGTCATCTGCGGTCTTTTCCCATGATACGTGGTTTGACGATGCGGCGATAGACGATCGTCAAGTTGCGCAGGGAGAAGTCGTACATCAAAAAGAAGGGGTTCAGGATCGCCAGCGTGATGGGACCGCCGTACTTCCCGAAGTCCTCGAACGCCTCGAGCAGGTCGGTCAGGCCGAGGAGATGGACGTTGATATAAAAATACAGCACCATCGTCACATTGAAGAACACCATCTTGATGACGAGGCGCAGCCATTTTAGGGGGATGCGTCCGGCGTACTTCGTCAGCAGGGGATAGCACCCGAAGAACATGATGAAGATCAGCGCCGCCTCCTTGTCGAAGGTCACGAACAGCGAGAGCAGGCCCACGGCAACATACGTCACCCATCCCCACTCGATCCCGACCTCCTCGACCACGATCAGCAGCAGCACCCCGGAGATCATCGGCAGCACCAGATACAGCAGCGGGAACACTCCCGTCAGGAACATCCCCATCAGGCAAAACGCCGAAACGATGCCGCCCAGTGCGACGCGATAGCTGACCCTGTCCATGCCGATCCCTCCTTTCCGCGCCCGAGGGCGCCTCTTATCATTGTACCAGCTTTCCCGTCTTTTGTCAAGGAGCCTATCTATGAAGATCCCGTCCCGCCACAAGGGCATTTTGCTCATCATCTGTTCGGCGTTCTGCTTTGCGTTCATGAACGCCTTCGTCCGCCTCTCAGGCGACCTGCCGAGCGTGCAGAAGAGCTTTTTCCGCAATCTGGTCGCGCTGGCCATCGCCGTGGTGATGTTCGTGCGTGAGCGCGGACGGCCGAACGTCTCACGCAGCGCATGGCCGTTCCTCCTGATGCGCGCTGCGTTCGGTACGGTCGGCATCCTCTGCAATTTCTACGCCATCGACCACCTCGTCCTCTCGGACGCCTCGATGCTCAACAAGATGTCCCCCTTCTTCACGATCCTCTTCTCATGGCTCCTCCTGAAGGAGCGGCTCCGCTGGCCGCAGGCGCTCGCCGTTTTGACGGCGTTCCTCGGCAGTATGCTGATCGTCAAGCCCTCGCTGGACCTCTCGAGCTTCTCGGGGTCGCTGGCCGGACTCTGCGGCGGCATCGCGGCGGGCGCGGCCTATGCGATGGTGCGCATCCTGGGACAAAAGGGCGTCAACAAGACGTTCATCGTCCTTTTCTTCTCGGGGTTCTCGTGTCTCGTGACGCTGCCCTATCTGGTGTTCGCGTTCCATCCGATGACGTGGCTCCAGCTCCTGACGCTGATCGGGGCGGGGACGGCCGCGGCGGGCGGACAGTTCGCCATCACGGCGGCCTACTGCTGTGCCCCCGCCCGCGAGATCTCCGTCTATGACTACTCCCAGATCATCTTCGCGACCGCGCTCGGCTTCCTCTTCTTCCGCGAGGTGCCGGACGTGTGGAGCTTCGTGGGCTACGGTGTCATCATCGCCGCGGCGGTGGCCGTGTTCTGGTACAACAACTACTGGCTCCCCAAGCACACGGAGGCATGAGAAAGCCGCGCCCGGCATCATACCGGGCGCGGCGCTTTCGGTCAGACCTTACAGGCTGAACATGATGTTGTTGAGGATGCTCTCGAGGCGCTCCTGGGAGCCGCTGGAGAGGGACGCCGTGACCTCGCCCTTGGAGAGGGCATACTGCTCGAGGTCGGCGAGGGTGGCCTTGCCGCTGATGATGTCGGCACCGATGCCGGTGTTCCAGCTCGCATAGCGGTCGGCAACGAACTTGTCGAGACGGCCGTCCGCGATCAGCTTGTCGGCGATGCGCAGACCGAGCGCGAAGGTGTCCATGCCGGCGATGTAGGAATAGAAGATGTCCTCCGGCGTGAAGGAGCCGCGGCGTGCCTTGGAGTCGAAGTTCAGACCGCCGTTGGTGAAGCCGCCGGCCTTGAGGACCTCATACATGCAGAGCGCCGCATCGTAAACGTTCGTCGGGAACTGGTCGGTGTCCCAGCCGAGGAGCGGGTCGCCCTGGTTGGCGTCGATGGAGCCGAACATGCCGTTCACTCTCGCCACACGCAGCTCATGCTGGAAGGTGTGCTGTGCGAGGGTGGCGTGGTTGGCCTCGATGTTGAGCTTGAAATCGTTCTGGAGACCGTACTTGTTGAGGAAGCCGATGACGGTCGCGGAGTCGAAGTCGTACTGGTGCTTGGTCGGCTCCTTGGGCTTGGGCTCAACATAGAAGTCGCCGGTGAAGCCGATGCTGCGGCCATAGTCCTTGGCCATGGTCATCAGACGTGCCATGTTGTCGAGCTCGAGGCCCATGTTCGTGTTGAGGAGGGTCTCGTAGCCCTCACGGCCGCCCCAGAACACATAGCCATTGCCGCCGAGCTTCACGGTCGCCTCGATGGCCTTCTTGATCTGCGCGGCTGCATAGGCGAAGACGTCAGCGCTCGGGGAGGTGCCGGCACCGTGCATGTAGCGCGGATGGTCGAAGCACTTGGCCGTGCCCCAGAGGAGCTTCTTGGTCGGGTCTGCGGCCTGACGCTCTGCGATATAGTCGACGACCTTGTCGAGGGCAGCGTTCGTCTCGGCGAGCGTGCCGTACTCGGGGGAGAGGTCGCGGTCATGGAAGCAGTAATACTCGATGGAGAGCTTGTCCATGATCTCGAAAGCCGCGTCGACCTTGGCGATGGCGCGGGCAGCCGGATCGGACTGGCCCCAGGTCTTGTCAGCCGTGCCGACGCCGAACATATCGGTGCCGTCGCCGCCCATGGTGTGCCACCAGGACAGCGCGAACTTGAGCTGCTCCTTCATAGGCTTGCCGGCAACGACAGCCTCCGGGTCATAATACTTGAATGCGAGGGGGTTGTCGGAATCCTTGCCCTCATAGGGGATCTTGCCGATCTTCGAGAAAAATTCGCTCATAACGGACCTCCTGAAATATGTAATTTTTTCTTGCCTCGCGAAACGGCGCGGGGCTATCGCATCGGGTCTTGCCCGATCGCTCTCTTCATAATACCGTCCGCCGTTCTTTCTTTTTTATATACGGCGAATCATATGCCGGGACATCAGAACAAGCTCAGGTCCTGCTTCGAGATGTCGAAATATTCTTCCAAAATGGCGATGTAGTAGCGGAACACGCACTTACCGTTGTAGTACATCACATCGCCCTGTGCCGGGATGCCGAGGGTGGCGAGATCCTGGTCGGTCAGGGAGCTGAGCTTGACGGTGCGGAAGTTGGAGACGGCCATGCCCATATGTGCCAGACCGCGCTCGCCGATCTTGTCGAGCCGGATCTCCGGCTCGTCGACCTTCAGGAATTCCTGGTCGTCCTGGCTCAGCGGGATGATGATCTGGTGGAAATCGGTCGCCGTATAGGTCTGCACGAGGCCGTCGGGGTAGGTGACCTCATAGGCGTCGCGGCCGAGGGCGTCCATTTGCTTGTCGCTGAGGGTGACCTCGATGTCGCGCGAGATGGAGAGGAGCTGCTTGGTGATGTCCTGACGATCCTCGGTCGTCCACTCGATCGTGACGTCCTCATTGAGCGGGCGCTCGACCTTGACATCCTTATAGAGTCCCTTGATCTTGAAGACGACGAGGTCATAGTCACGGTCGAGCACCGTCGTCTCCACAGTGACCTTGGTCGCGCCGTTGGAGCTGTCGATGGTCTCCGTGACCTGATAGCGATAGATGCCGGAGGGGGACAAGCCGGACTGCACCGTGGTGGTCACGGTGGAGGGCGCGAACATGGACGTGGCCATGAAATAGATCAGCGAACCGATCAGGTAGATCAGCAGGAAGATCGTGCCCCAGATGGTCTTGGCTGTCTCGCCGAGGCCGGAGAAGAAGAAGATGATGAGCGCCACGACGAAGGGCGGGATCAGCACCTCCCACTGCCCGAAGAAGCAGAGCACCGGGAGCACCATCGCAGGGAGGAGCAGCAGGCTGCAGAGCTTGGTGAGCAGCGTCTCCCGCGTATAGAGCATGATGACGAGCGCGAAGAGCGACACGGCTGAGAGCATCAGACACACCTGCTTCGGGTCGCGCACCTCGAGCGTATAGAATATCGAAAAATACGCGAAGATGATCACGAGCGCCGTATAGACAGGGCTCAGCAGTGAAACGACACGCTTTGTCCACTTATTTGAAAAAAACTTGACCATGATACTTTTCCCTCGATCTCCCTCGATCTCCCTATGAGCGGGGCCTTTCTCTATCCCGAATATCCATCGTGATACGGCGCGCGCCGACAGGCCGCAGACCGTTCCTTTCCATTATACCATTTATTTTAGAAAATAGCAAGTGTTTTTCCGAAAAAAATCACCCCTTCTGCGCGTATTCCCGTGCAGCGGGGCAGAGGCGTGAAAAATATTGAAAAAATATGCGTTTGACCCCTTGACATTTTGGATGGGATGTGATATAATAAGTTCAAATTTCATAGCAATGAGATCCTGTGATCAGAAGTAAGTAGTCCGCAACACAGTATGCAGAGAGCCGGCGGGTGGTGTGAAGCCGGTATATATGCTGCGTGATGAATGGATCTGTGAGGAGCCGGGGGAAAACGGTGCATGTGGTCTGCATGCGGCTGTGAGTATCCTGCGCCGCTGGCCCTGCGTTATCGGGGTAGGATATGTTAGTATCTGTAGAGGAGCGTCTGTCCTCTGTTCATGCTGCCGGGAGGCGGCGGGTGCAGGGCGCAGTGCTCGAAGCTGGGTGGCACCACGAGTCGATCGTCCCATGAGCCTTGTTACAAGGCCGTGCGGCGTCGGCTCTTTTTTTATTCCCTGGACATATCCACATCGTAGGCATCCGACATCATCATCCAAGGAGGAGAAGACCATGCTATTCCCGACACTCGACGAGGTCCGCTCGCTCGCGGCGCAGTACCGCACCGTCCCGGTGAGCTTCACCTTCCCGGCGGACCATCGAACGCCCATCAGCATCTTCACGGCGCTGTCACAGGGGGAGGAGACCGCCTTCCTGCTCGAGAGCGTCAACAACGGCACCCAGTGGGACCGCTATTCGTTCATCGGCGCCCGCCCGCGCACGGAGTACCGTGCCAACGGCGCCACGCTCCAGATCACTCAGGACGGCGTGAGCCGTACCGTCACCGAGACCGCGCCCTTCGCCTACCTTCAGGCGCAGCTCGATGCCAGCACCTCGCCCAAGCTCGAGGCGATGCCGTATTTCACCGGCGGTCTGATCGGCTATTTTGGCTATGACGCCGTCCGCTACACGGAGACCCGCCTGACCCAGGTGCCGGAGGACGACATCGGGATGCCCGACATCCACCTCTTTGCCTATGACGAGATCGTGGCCTATGACCACCTCAACAGCAATGCCATCGTGATCGTCAACATCCATGCCGATGGGGACCTCGAGGCGCAGTACCGTGCTGCCGAGGTGCGAGCTGCCGAGATCGCCGCGAAGATCGACAGCGTCCACTGCCGCGGTCAGTTCCGCGATGATGAGCCGGCTGTCCGCGTGACCTCGAACGTCGAGAAAGAGGGCTTCATGGACATGGTGCGCCGCGCGAAGGACTACATCGTCGCCGGCGACATCTTCCAGGTCGTGCTCTCGCAGCGCTTCGAGGTGGACTGCCCGCCCGACAGCTTCGAGGTCTACCGCCGTCTGCGTGCGACGAACCCCTCGCCGTACCTCTACTATTTCAAGACGAAGGACTACCAGATCGCCGGGGCATCTCCCGAGCTGCTGGTCAAGGTCACGGACGGTGTCGCCGCCACGCGCCCCATCGCCGGGACGCGTCCGCGCGGGAAGGACCGCGCCGAGGACATCGCTCTGGAAAAGTCCCTCCTTGCCGACGAGAAGGAGCGCGCCGAGCACACCATGCTCGTCGACCTCGGGCGCAACGACCTCGGCCGCGTGAGCGAGTTCGGCACCGTCAAGGTCACGGACTTCATGCGCGTGGAGCGGTATTCCAAGGTGATGCACCTCGTCTCGGACGTGGAGGGAAGGCTCCGCGAGGGGATGCGGCCGATGGACGCGCTCCAGGCCGTGCTCCCGGCGGGGACGCTCTCGGGTGCGCCGAAGGTGCGCGCCATGGAGATCATCGACGAGCTCGAGGACCACAAGCGCGGCCTTTACGGCGGCACGGTGGGCTATTTCGGATGGAGCGGGGACATGAACACCTGTATCGCCATCCGCACGATCCTGTACCGGGGCGGCAAGGCCTATGTCCAGGCAGGCGCCGGGATCGTGGCCGATTCCGACCCGGAGAAAGAATTTGAGGAGACGACACACAAGGCCGGCGCGATGCTCGCTGCATTGAAGGAGGCAAGAAAATGATCCTGATCATTGACAATTACGATTCTTTCACTTATAATATAGTACAGATGCTCGGTGAGATGCACCCCGACATCACCGTCCGCCGCAACGATGCGATCACCCTTGACGAGATCGCCGCGATGGCGCCGGACGCGATCGTCATCTCCCCCGGCCCCGGCTACCCGGCGTCGGCGGGCATCTCCGTGGAGACGGTGCGGCGCTTCAGCGGCCAGATCCCGATCCTCGGCATCTGCCTCGGCCACCAGTCCATCGTGGAGGCCTTCGGCGGCAGCATCATCCCCGCCCGCCAGCTCATGCACGGCAAGACGAGCCGCCTCAAGTTCGAGGAGAAGCATCCGCTCTTCCGCGGCGTGCCGATCCCCTGCATGGTGGGGCGTTATCACTCGCTGATCGCGGACGAGAGCGTACTCCCGGACTGCCTCTACGTCATCGCCCTTGATGAGAACGGCCAGATCATGGGCGTCTCCCACAAGGCGCACAAGACCTACGGCCTCCAGTTCCACCCCGAATCCGTGCTCACGCCGGAGGGACGGCAGATGCTGCGCAACTTCCTCGTGACCGCCGGTCTCCTCGAGGCCGAGCCGGAGCACCGTCCCGCCGACCTCAAGCCCTATTACGCCCGCCTCATGGAGGGCAAGGACCTGACCTGTGAGGAGGCCGAGGACTGCATGGCGCAGATCATGAGCGGGGAGGCGTCCCAGCTCCAGATCACTGCTGTCCTCTCCGCGCTCGAGGCCAAGGGCGAGACGATCGACGAGATCTCCGGCTTTGCCAAGGGCATGCGTGCCAAGGCGGCGCTCGTGCCGGATGCGACGGACACCATCGACATCGTCGGCACCGGCGGCGACAAGGCGTTCACGTTCAACATCTCCACCACCTCGTCCTTCGTGGCGTCGGCGGCGGGCGCGCGGGTCGCCAAGCACGGCAACCGCAGCGTCTCCTCCAAGAGCGGTGCCGCGGACGTCCTCGAGGCGCTCGGCGTGCGCATCGCGACCAAGCCCGAGCAGGCGAAGGCCTGCATCGAGGAGGTCGGCCTGAGCTTCCTCTTCGCGCAGAGCTATCATGCGAGCATGCGCTTCGTCGGCCCGGTGCGCGGACAGCTCGGCGTGCGGACGGTGTTCAACATCCTCGGGCCGCTGACCAATCCGGCCAAGGCGGACTACATCGTCCTCGGCGTCTATCAGAAGCCCCTGACCGAGATCATGGCGCATGTGCTCCAGCAGGTCGGCATCAAGCGGGCGATGGTCGTCTACGGGAACGACTGCCTCGATGAGATCTCCGTCTCCGATGCGACCACCGTCACCGAGGTCGACGGCGACACCGTCCGCACCTACGAGATCGCGCCGGAGGACTTCGGTCTCCCGCGCTACCGCAAGGACGAGGTCGTCGGCGGCACGCCTGCGGAGAACGCTGCCATCACGCGCGGCATCCTCGACGGCAGCGTGACCGGGGCGAAGCGCGACATCGTGCTGATGAACGCCGGCGCCGTCCTCTACACCTACGGCATCGCCGAGACCCTTGCGGACGGCGTCAAGCTCGCGGCGGAGACGATCGACAGCGGCAAGGCGCTCGCCAAGCTCGAGGCGTTCGTCCGCTTCACGAACGAGATGGAGTAAGCCATGGCAGACATCCTCACGACCATCTGTGAGCATCGCCGCGTACAGCTCGACCGCGAGATGCGCCTCGTCCCGCTTGCGGAGATGCGCCGTCTTGCGGAGGCCGCGCCGGCGCGGCCCGGCTTCATCGCAGCGCTCGAAAAGCCCGGTCTTTCGTGCATCTGCGAGGTCAAGAAGGCATCCCCGTCGAAGGGGCTCATCCGGCCGGACTTCCGTCCCGTGGAGCTGGCGCAGCAGTACGAGGCCGCCGGTGCGGACTGCATCTCCTGCCTGACGGAGGAGCATTTCTTCCAGGGCAGCAGCGACTACCTCCGTGCCATCGCGGATGCCGTCTCCCTCCCGATCCTCCGCAAGGATTTCGTCATCGACGAATACATGATCTGGGAGGCCAAGGCCATCGGTGCGAGCGCGGTGCTGCTGATCGCGGCCGTCCTTGATGATGCGCGTCTCGCGGACTATCTCGCGCTCGCCCACGCGCTCGGGCTCGACGTCCTCCTCGAGGTCCACACGCCCGAGGAGACCGCCCGTGCCCAGCGGCTCCATCCGCGGCTCCTCGGCGTCAACAACCGTGACCTCAAGACCTTCACGGTCGACCTGGGGCACACGGCGGCGCTCGCGGCACTGCGGGAGCCGGGGCAGCTCTTCGTCTCCGAGAGCGGCATCAAGGACAACGCGGACATGCACACGGTCCAGCAAAACGGCGCCGACGCCGTCCTGATCGGGGAGACGCTGATGCGCGCCGCGAGCATCCCCGACACCCTCCGCGCCCTGCGGGAGGGGACGCGATGACCTACCTCAAGATCTGCGGCATCCGCCGAATGGAGGACGTGGCGTTCCTCAACGAGACGCCGCCGGCGTTCGCAGGCTTTATCTGCTCGCGTCCGTTCTGGCGCTATGTGCCGCCGGAGACGTTCCGGGCGCTGGTGCTGGCGCTGCGCGGGGAGATCGGGCGGGTCGGCGTGTTCGTCGATCCTGCTTTGGAGGACATCGCGCCCTATGCGCCGTATCTGGACGTGATCCAGCTCCATGGGGACGAGGATGCGGCGTTCCTCACGGCCGTCCGTGCGACATTTCCCGACTGCCAGATCTGGAAGGCCGCTCGTGTGCAGACGGCAGCGGACATCGCCCGCGCCGATGCCCTCGGTGCCGACAAGCTCGTCCTGGACAGCTTCTCCGCCAAGAGCGTCGGCGGGACAGGCGAGGTCGCGCCGTGGGACATCATCGTCCAAAACAGGCCGCGCACGCCGTTTTTGCTTGCCGGGGGCATCTCCCCGGAGAACGTCCGGCAGGCGATTCGCGAGGTCGCGCCGTGGGGCGTGGACGCCTCGAGCAGTCTGGAGACGGACCGCTGCAAGGACGGCGCGAAGATCTCCGCGATGGTCGAGGCCGTGCGGTCTCTGCCGTAGCATCCCATGAAAGGGGCGATAGGATGGCATTTCAAGTCACAGGCTATGATGCCCAGGTACGGCAGGTCATCCCGCTGTACGACGAGATCCACGCGCAGATTCTCGATCTGATCGAGACCTGGCGCGCAGGGCGGCCGATCGCGTGGCTCGACACCGGCTGCGGCAGCGGCACGCTCGCCCTGCGCGGCGCCCAGACGCTCGACCTCACGCGCCTCGTCCTCTGTGACCCGAGCGAGCAGATGCTCGCCGACGCGCGGCAAAAGCTCGCGGGCACCCCCGCGGAGCTGCGGTGCATCGGGTCGGAGGCGATCGGGTACGAGGGGCAGTTCGACGTGGTGACGGCCGTCCAGTCCCACCACTACTTCGACCCCGCGACCCGTGCGCGGGCCGTCGCGAACTGCTACCGTGCGCTCAAGCCCGGCGGCCTGTTCATCACGTTCGAGAACACCGCCCCGGATACGGACGTCGGCAAGCAGCTCGTCCTGCGGCGCATCGAGCGCTACGGCCTCGCCGCCGGACGCAGCGAGGAGGCTGTCGCCGCCCACACGTCCCGCTATGGCACGGAGTATTACCCCCTGACAGCGGGCGACCACCTCGATCTGCTCCGGCAGACCGGCTTTTCCGCCGCAGAGCTGTTCTGGCGCTCCTATCTGCAATGCGGCTTTTACGCCATTCGTTAAAAAGCACGCGGCCTCGCCGCGGCGCCATGATATCAGAAAGAAGGATACATAATGGACAAGATCGGAAGATTCGGCGACCTCGGCGGACAGTACGTCCCTGAGACCGTCATGAACGCGGTCACGGAGCTGCAGGAGGCCTACGACCGCTACAAGAACGACCCGCAGTTCCTCGCGGAGCTGCATGAGCTCTACCGCAACTACGCCTTCCGTCCCTCGCTGCTCTACTACGCAGAGAAGATGACGCGCGACCTCGGCGGCCCCAAGATCTACATCAAGCGTGAGGACCTCAACCACACCGGCTCCCACAAGATCAACAATGCCCTCGGTCAGGTGCTCCTTGCCAAGCATATGGGCAAAAAGCGCATCATCGCCGAGACGGGCGCCGGCCAGCACGGCGTCGCCACTGCGACCATCTGCGCCTATTTCGACATGGAATGTGAGGTCTACATGGGGCGTGAGGACATGGAGCGTCAGGCGCTCAATGTCTACCGCATGGAGCTCCTCGGTGCCAAGGTGACGGGCGTCGATTCCGGCACGGCCACCCTCAAGGATGCCATCAACGAGGCCATGCGCGACTGGGCGACCAACATCGAGACGACCTTCTACTGCATCGGCTCCGTCATGGGACCGCATCCGTATCCGACCATGGTACGCGATTTCCAGAAGATCATCGGCGAGGAGGCCAAGGCACAGATCCTCGAGGCCGAGGGACGTCTGCCGGACTGCGTGGTCGCCTGTGTCGGCGGCGGCTCGAACGCCATGGGCATCTTCTATGACTTCATCGGGGACAAGAGCGTCCGTCTCGTCGGCGCAGAGGCCGCAGGCCGCGGCATCGAGACCGGGGAGCATGCGGCGACCGTCTCCAAGGGCTCGCTCGGCATCTTCCACGGCATGAAGTCCCTCTTCCTCCAGAACGACGAGGGCCAGATCGCGCCGGTATTCTCCATCTCCGCAGGCCTGGACTATCCCGGCATCGGCCCGGAGCACGCCCATCTCCACGAGACCGGCCGTGCGGACTATGTCGCTGTGACGGATGAGGAGGCTGTGCAGGCCTTCGAGTACCTGTCCAAGACTGAGGGCATCATCCCCGCCATCGAGTCGGCACACGCCGTTGCCGCCGCGCGCCGGATCGCCCCGACCATGGGCAAGGACCAGATCATGATCATCAACCTCTCCGGCCGCGGAGACAAGGACGTGCAGCAGATCGCCAGATACAGAGGAGTGGATATCAATGCGTAACAGGATCGATGCAAAGTTTGAGGAACTGAAGAACGCCGGGAAAAAGGCGCTCATCACCTATATCGTCGCCGGTGACGGCGGCATGGAGCTGACCGAGCAGGCCGTGCTCGGGATGCTCGAGAACGGGGCAGACATCGTGGAGATCGGCGTGCCCTTCTCCGACCCCATCGCCGAGGGCGAGGTCATCCAGGAGGCGAGCCTGCGTGCGCTCCGTGACCACCACACCACGCTCCAGGGCGTGTTCGGCCTCGTGGAGCGCCTGCGTCAGAAGACCGACAGCCCCCTGCTGCTGATGCTCTATGCCAACACCATCTTCCGCTCGGGGACGGACGCATTCTTCGCCAAGTGCCGCACGCTCGGCATCGACGGCGTGATCGTGCCGGATCTGCCTTTCGAGGAGCACGACGAGTTCCGTGCGGCCGCCGAGGCCAACGGCATCTACAACATCAGTCTCGTGACCCCCGCCTCCCACGGCCGCATCGCCAAGATCGCCGCTGCCGCCGAGGGCTTCCTGTACTGCGTCTCCTCCGTCGGCGTGACGGGCATGCGTGACAAGTTCACCACCGATCTCGACAGCTTCTTCCATGACGTCTCTGCCGCGGCCAAGGTGCCGTATTGCGTGGGCTTCGGCATCCGCGACGGCGAGGCCGCGGGGAAGATGGCTGCCTACTGTGACGGCGTCATCGTCGGCAGTGCGGTCGTGAATCAGGTCGCTGTCCACGGACAGGACGCCGTGCCGCACATCGAAGCGCTCTGCCGCGACCTCCGCGCCGGCATCGACGGCTGATCCAGTCCAAGAAAGACGAAGACCGCCGCAGTCCCTCGGGACTGCGGCGGCTTTTTATCAGATCTGTGTCAGGGATGCCTCAATTGCGGCGGAAGCGGTCGAGCTTTTCCTCGACCTTCTCCTCGAGCTGTTCCTTGTGCTCGAGATGGCGCTCGTTCATGCGGCGGTTCTTGCGGAGGATGGCCTCCTGCATGTCGCTCAGGTCAGAGCGGATCCAGGTGGGCGTGCGGTCCATCAGCTTGTAGGAGATGCTGCGGAACTCGCGGTTGAGCATCCGATGATAGCGGATGTAGAAGCGGAACAGCCGGCGGCTCTTGCGCGAGAACGCGACAGCCGACAGCACGGTATCTGCGAACAGCACGATCGCGAGCAGCGCGGCCGTGGTGGTGACGATCTCCGGCCGGATGTGGTCGAGCATCATCACAAAGAACGGCTCCACGAACTTGCTGATCGTCGTGGCTGCGAGGCCGAAGAAGAGGAACCCGATCAGGCAGATGCGCCCCTTGAAATTGAAGGGGATGCCGGAATAATCCCAGAGCTTGACATGGAAGATGTCCTCCAGGATGGTCGCGCAGAGCAGCTCACAGCAGATGCACAGGCATCCAGACGTGAAGAACAGCATCAGCGGGTTCTGGATGTAGCTCCCCATGACGATGCCCAGGATCGCGCCGCCGCCGTAAACGGGGCAGTACGGGCCGAGCAGCGAGCCGCGGTTCAGGAAATGGCCGGACTCCCACAGGGAGACGATCGTCGTTTCAAAAAGCCAGCCCAGGAAGCTGTAGAGCATGAAGCTCAAGAACAGGTAGTCCAGGCTCATGCTGGCAAAGTTCTCGAAGCTCTCGAGACCCATTCTCATCGTTTCAGTCATAGTCTTACACGCTCCGATCGGAACACCTCCAGGATCGTGCAGATCTTATCGGCCGTCGTGACGAGCCACGCCTCACGGCAGGTGGGCGGGATGATGGTCACAGGCCACATGTGACGCTTGATGATCTGCATCTCCTTTTCGGTCAGTTCGTAGTCCTCGACGGCATTCAGGAGCGCCGCTGTCGGGTGATACCACGCATGGCGGGTACCGCCGCTGGCGGAACGGTCATGCCAGTCGTAAAGAAAATAGTCGTGTAAAAGAGCGCCGCGGATCAGCTCGTCCCAGCTCACACGGATGCCGAACGTCAGCGCGAGCACGCAGCTCACATACGCCACATGGGCACAATGCTGGAACACGCTCATATCAGCGTGCTGGATGAAGTCTTTCGTCATATGCAGCCGCCCATCCTGCAAGAGGCGGTCGGCATGTGTGCGGATCGCCGCGATGATCTGCGGCTTGCTATAGCGGACACCGCTCCGAAGCACCGGCGCACCGATCTGCGGCGCAGCAAGTGTCCTTTCCGTGTAGTCTCGCATCGGTCTATCCCCCCATGTCCGCGCAGATGCCCGCTCGTGGTGCGGTGCGGCGCGGCCCTCGCGCCATGGAGGCGCGTGCTGTGGTCTCTGTTTTCTATCTTGATCCGTTCCGTCCTGCGGCCTTGTCGCGCCGCAGGTGTCATGGGAAAAGTGCGGTTTTTGCGAAAACGTTGCAGTGATGGATGATACAGTAGTCCCCGCATGTTGACATTTTCCCTTTATCGTATTATAATATATATGCAAATAAAAATCAATAGGCAAAACGACTAAAAATGATGATTATGCCACAGAAAGCGAGGAAGTGTGGAGAAATGGACAAGCGAAAGGAGAAGACGCGCGCCGCGATCCGCCGCGCCTATATCGCGATGCTCACGCGCAAGGGCAGCACGCGCCTGACCGTTACTGCGCTGGCCGCCCAGGCCAACATCGACCGCAAGACCTTTTACCTGCACTACGACACGCTCGAGGACGTCATGGCGGACTGCTGCGCGGTCATGATCGACCGGCTCCTCGAGCTGCTCGACGCGCAGCGATTCTTCGAGCGGCCGTTCGACCTGCATTATTTCTACAGCGCGGTCGGGCAGCTCGTGAACGAGAATATGCCGTTCTTCCAGCATCTGGCGGCACGGTCGAACATGGAGCTCTTCTGGGACCAGGCCAAGCGCCGCCTCGCGGACGCCGTGGTGCAGCGCTACAAGGACCGCGTCATGCTGCGCGAGGAGGTGCTGTATGTCTATGTGCGCTTCGTGCTCGCAGGGATGCAGGACCTGTACCGTGAATGGCTCCGCGGGGAGCTGCCGTTCTCCCTTGAGGAGCTCGGCCGTATGACCGGCGATGCGGCCTTCGAGGGCTTCTCGACCGTACTGAAATGAACGTCTTACCAAGAAAGGGGTACACCATGCAAAGACCAAAGCTCGCACTGTTCGACCTCGACGGCACCGTCCTCGATACGCTCCAAGACCTCGCCGATTCGATGAACGCCGTCCTCCGTGTGTACGGGATGCCCGTCCACACGATCGAGGAGATCCGCTGGTTCGTGGGGAACGGCATCCCCAAGCTCGTGACGCGCGCCGTCCCGGAGGGGACGGACGAGGCGACCCGCGACCAAGTCCTCGCGGCCTTCCATACCTATTATAAAGCCCACTGTGCGGACCGCACTGCGCCCTATGCCGGGGTGAACGAGATGCTCGCGGCGCTGCGTGCGGCGGGCGTGCAGACGGCGCTCGTCTCGAACAAGGCGGACTTCGCCGTGCAGGCGCTGCGGGAGCAGTTCTTCCCGGACGTCTTCGATGCCGCGATGGGCGACCACGAAGGGATGCGCCGCAAGCCCGCGCCGGACATGGTCGACGCCGTCCTCGCACAGCTCGGCGTCAGCAGGGAGGAGGCGGTCTACATCGGCGACTCGGACGTGGACATCGAGACGGCGAACAATGCCGGTATGCCGTGCATCAGCGTGACGTGGGGCTTCCGTCCGGCCGACTTCCTGACAGCACATGGGGCAGCGACCCTCGTGGACACGCCCGCCCAGCTCCTGGACATCCTCCTCGGATCGTCTGCCAATGTAAACTGATAGAAAAATAATAGTTGACAAACTGGAAAGAACGTGGTATAATAAAGGACGTAAACTAAAAACAAGGAGATGTCGACAATGACAGAAGTAACTGCAACTGCTGTACCCGAGAAGCCCGGCAAGGGCTTCAGCACCCGCGAGATCGTGATGATCGGCGCATTCGCCGCGCTGATGGCGGTCTGCTCGTGGATCTCGATCCCGGCGCCCGCGCCCCTCGCCCCGTTCACGCTCCAGACCTTCGCCGTGTTCTGCGCGCTGGAGATGCTCGGCGGCAAGCACGGCCTGTTCGCCATCCTCAGCTATGTGCTGATCGGACTGGTGGGCGTGCCGGTGTTCGCGCAGTTCACGGGCGGTCCGGCGGTGCTCTTCGGCTCGACGGGCGGCTACATCATCGGTTTCATCTTCTCCGCGCTGGTCTACTGGGCGCTCGAGCGCGTCCACGGCGGCAAGCTCTGGGGACGCATCCTCGCGCTCGTGCTGGGGCTCGCGGTCTGCTACGCGTTCGGCACGGCATGGTTCATGGTCGTGTACGCGCGTGACAACGGCGCTGTCGGCCTCATGACGGCGCTGGGCTGGTGCGTGATCCCGTTCATCATCCCGGATCTGGTGAAGATGGCGCTGGCCATGGGCATCAGTGCGAGACTGCGCCGGTATGTCAAGCACTGACCGCGCAGACGGCATCGCGCTGCGTCCGCACCATCTGCTGTGCATCGGCTATTTCCGCGGAAATGGCTACAGTCCCGCGTTCGTGGAGAACATGCAGCGCGTCATCGCCCGACTGGAGAAAGAGAATCCGGCGGTGACGCTCGTGTGCGGGGGCGACGTGCTCTGCGCGTCCTGCCCGCATGATGCGTTCGGTCGGTGCGACTCCGCCGACAAGGTGGATCGCTACGACGCTGCCGTCCTGCGTCTCTGCGGTCTGCGGGAAGGGGATAGGGCACGCTGGTCCGACCTGCGGCGTCTCGTCGTGGAGAGGATCCTGCGCCCGGATCTGCGTCCGTCCGTTTGCGGCGGATGTCAATGGGAAACGCTCTGCCGTTGATCGGCAGGGCATTTTTTGCCGATGGTTGACGAGATCGTGATAATATGCTATACTCGAATCAGCCGGCGAGGACGGGTAACACATCGTACAAATAATAAAACTGAACTTTGTGCAGATCGACCCATACATCCGCACCGGCCAAAACGTATCCATAACAGAGACGGGGAGAGACCTCCCCCACCTCGCAGAAAGGAGCATCAAAAGCATGACAGATGCGGAATTTGAAGCGGCGGTCGGCAAGATCCGTGCAGGCGACAAGTCCGGCCTGCGGGCACTGTACGAGGCCTATGGCGATAAGATGTACCGCCTCTTCCTCTCGCGTGTCCACAGCCACCAGGACGCCGAGGATCTGACCTCCGAGCTGTTCCTGAAGCTCTGGGAGCAGGCGGGACGCTACCGTCCCGGACAGGGACACTGCGCGTGGATGGCGACCATCGCACGCAATATGGCCACCGACTTCCAGCGACACCATGGGCGCATGATGCCCGTAGAGGATGCCGAGGCCGCCGCGCCCGGCGCCCTGACCGAGCACACCACCGCTGAGGACACCGTCCTTGGTGACATGCAGGCCGCCGACATCCTCTCCTCCCTGAGCGAGGACGAGCAGGAGATCGTGCGGCTCCACATCGCCGCGGAGCTGACCTTCCGGGAGATCGCGGAGGTGCTGCGGCGGCCGCTCGGCACCGTGACCTGGAAATACCGCCGGGCGATGGATCGGCTCAGAAAACTGGCAGAGGAGGGACGTTTGGCATGACAAGAGAAGAGATGGAAGCGCGGTGCAGAAAAGAGATGCAGCATATGATCCCGGATAAGGAAGCGCTCTGGGCGCGTATCGAGGACAGTCTGCCGGAGCAGACGCAGACGGAGCAGGAGGCGCCGAAGCCTCGCATCCGCATGACGGTCATCTACCGTGCGATGGCCGGTGTAGCTTGCTTGATGCTGGTGGTCGCGGGGGCGAGCCTGATCGCGCCGCTGCGGAACGCCAAGACGACGGACACCACCATGAAGAACAATGAGGCCGCCGCTCCCCGGGACGCCGTGCAGGACAACGCTGCCGACCAGGCGGATGGCGGGGCGTATGCAGAGGACGATGCCGCTGCCGAGGCCTATGAGGAGGACGAAGCTGCCCCCGCTCCCGCGGCCGATGCCGCACCAGATCGCGACGACATGCGGCAGGAGTTCGGTAACGTCAATGGAGATGTGCAGTTCAGCGCCGGTGCCTCTGCGTCCCCGAAGGCGGATAACGCGGCGGATGATGCGGCGGACGGCGGCGAAGATGACGGTATGCTGGACTATTCCGACCTCGCCGTCCCGCAGGATACGCCACTTTACGACAGCATCGCCCCCGATTCCCTCAAGGGCTATCGCAGCGGGTACAGTGACCCGATCACCATCCTCGATGAGACGACCGTCTTTGCAAAGGTCACGATCGACCACGCCGACCAGTCGGAGGATCTGCTCTATTATTATATGGATCTGGACTGGGCGCGCGGCTCGGACTACTACGCCGACGAGGTCCGCGAGGAATATGAACGCCACGGCTCCTTAAGCATCACCAGCGGCTCGGACTATTACCTCGAGCCGGGGCACACCTACCTGCTCCCGCTCTTCTACGGCGCGGACGGTTGGATGCTCACCTGCGACTGCATCGCCCCGATCGAGTACACGAGCGATGGGATGCTCCTCATCCCCGCGGAGTGGAGCGAGATCATCGGCGACGGCACGACCCGGGTCCGCTGCCGGGTGCCCTGGGGCAGCGAAACGCGCTATCTCGTCAAGGAGGACGCGCTCGATGATCTTTTCATGATCTGGGAAGACATACACGGCGAATGACACACGCCCGCGCGGGCGACACCTATCACAAGGAGGTCATCATCATGAGAAAACACAGGAACATCGCGCTTTTGACGGCGCTGCTCTGCCTGACGTCCGCCGCCCTGACGGCCTGCGGAAGCAAGGAGAGCTACGAGACGAATGGAGACTATCGTGTGAAGTCGGATATGGCGCTCCAGGATGGCGGCCTCTCCTATGAGATGGGCGCGGCGGAGATGTACGTGCCGGAGATGGAGCACGGCGAGACCTATGCGCCTGTCACCGAGAGCGGCTTCATCCTCACCGCCGACCAGCCGCTCTCGACCTTCTCCGCCGATGTGGACACGGCCTCCTATGCGAACGTCCGCCGGATGCTCCGCGAGGGGTCGGAGGTGCCGCACGACGCTGTCCGCATCGAGGAGATGATCAACTACTTCTCCTACGACTACCCCGCCCCCACGGACGGCAACCCCCTCTCCGTGACCACCGAGCTGTATGACTGCCCGTGGAACGAGGACAATGCCCTCCTCCTGGTCGGTCTCCAGGCCGAGAAGATCGACCTCTCCGACCGCAAGCCAATGGATCTGGTCTTCCTGATCGACGTGAGCGGGTCGATGTATTCTGCCGATAAGCTGCCGCTCGTGCAGCGGGCGGTGTCCATGCTCGCTGAGGAGCTTGATGCGCGCGACCGCATCTCCATCGTGACCTATGCCGGGTCGGACAGCGTGGTGCTCGAGGGCGTCCCCGGCGACCAGACCGCTGCCATCTCCGACGCGATCTACAGCCTGACCGCCTCCGGCTCGACCAATGGTGAGCAGGGCATCCAACGTGCCTATGAGATCGCAGAGGCCAACTATATCGAGGGCGGCATCGACCGAGTCATCCTCATGACGGACGGCGACCTCAATGTCGGCATCTCCGACCCGGACGCGCTGACCAAGCTCGTGGAGGAGAAGCGCGAGAGCGGCGTTTCCCTGTCCGTCCTCGGCTTCGGCACGGGCAACATCCGCGATGACAACATGGAGGCCCTCGCCGACCACGGCAACGGCAATTATGCCTACATCGACACCCCGCTCGAGGCGCGGAAGGTCCTCGTGCAGGAGATGGGCGGCACGCTCTACACGGTCGCCAAGGACGTCAAGCTCCAGATGGCGTTCGACCCGGACTATGTTGAGGGCTATCGCCTGATCGGCTACGAGAATCGGCTCCTCGAGGCAGAGGACTTTGAGAACGACGCGGTCGATGCGGGGGAGATCGGCTCCGGCCATTCCGTCACTGCGCTCTATGAGCTGGTGATGGATAAGACGGCGGCCGATGATGAAGGCGCGTCCTTCGCCAAGGTCTCGATGCGCTGGAAGGCGCCCGATGCCGATACGAGCGAGCTCTATGAGCAGGACGTGTTCGCGAATTTCCCCGAAAAGATGCCGAAAAACCTCGCTTTCGCCGCGGCCGTGGCGGAGTTCGGGATGCTCACCGGCCACCGCACGCCCTATGGCGCATGCTATGACCAGATCAAGTCCCTCCTTGCCCAGACCGACCTCCAGGATGCCTACCGGCAGGAGTTCGCAGAGCTCGTGGACCATCTGAAGGACGACCGCTACGCTCCGATCGAGGTGCCCGATCTGATCTCCCACGCCCCGGCCGATGGGGAGACTACGGATGCCGATCAGTCCGTGGCCAGGGTGCAGGCGATCATGCAGGGCAAGACGATCACGCTCCCGGATCCCGACCGCCTGGTCACGGTCACGGAGGCAGAGCTGGATCTCTCCGCCCCGATCGACTACTCTGCCGCGCTCTTCGAGCAGGAGATCCAGGACGCCGGGGAGAACGACCTTTGCGTTTGCCTTGCCTATGGCAGCGCAGGCAAGCCGCTCTATTTCCACGGTGAGCAGGAGCCGACCGCTGTCCAGGCCATCTACCTGCTCTTCGATGGGGCACATGACTGGCTCATCCTCGAGGTCGACGACGAGCTCTCGGCCTACGAGCTGCCCGACCCGATCTACCGCGAGCTGAAGGACCAGTGGACGCAGATCATGTACGGTGCCGAGGAATGAGGCGCCTTCTCGCGGCGGTGGTCGGACTAGCCTGCCTGCTGGCCGGGTGCGGCGCTGACCATACGCCGATCGGCGGGATGCCCTGCCGCGTCAGTGACACCGACCCGCGCCGCTGGGACCTGACCGGGCGGATGTTCGCGGAGACGGACGAGGCCTATCTTTTCTACGACGGCGCGATCGAGGACGATGCGCTCCGTGACGCGCTCTGGGAGTGCATCGCCGCCGCCGAGTCCGGCGAGCCGATCGTCGATGATGGGCGGATGATGGAGACGAGCTGGGGCCTCGAGCTGGATGACCCCAAGACGGGCGACCGCTTGATCGTGTCCTTGGGCGTCTGGTACCCGGAGGCATATTATCTATGGCAGCTCTGTGATGAGGAGGAAGACGACGCGCCTGACTGGGCGTCAAGGTACTGCTTCTCGGTCTGCGCCCCGGAGCAGGGCGAGCACGCGTGGTGGGAGCTGGACTATGCGGCCGATACAGAGGCGGCCAAGGCGTTCCAGACGCTGCTCCTCCAAGGCATCGAGAACGAGGCGAACTTGAAGCACACGCAGCAGCGAGTCCCGCCCGCCCCGTCCGAAGGATCGTCAGCCTCTTGACGATCGCGGCCAAATGTGGTATAATAGATGTCGGAACAAAGACGTTCATCTTGCGGCACGGCAGCGTGCCGCTGGATGGACGTCTCTTTTTTTGTCCCGGCCGCGTCAGCGATGGCTACCTCACCGCGCGGCTGCGGATGCGATCTGCAGAAGGAGTGGTCACATGGCAGTCAAGTATATCTTCGTCACGGGCGGCGTGGTGTCCGGCCTTGGAAAGGGCATCACAGCGGCCTCGCTCGGGCGTCTCCTCAAGGCGCGCGGCCTGAAGGTCGCCGCCCAGAAGCTCGACCCCTACATCAATGTCGACCCCGGCACGATGAGCCCCTACCAGCACGGCGAGGTCTACGTCACCGAGGACGGCGCCGAGACCGACCTCGACCTCGGCCATTACGAGCGCTTCATCGACGAGGACCTCAACCGTTTCTCGAACCTCACCACCGGCAAGGTCTACGCCAATGTCCTCCAGAAGGAGCGGCAGGGCGACTATCTCGGGAAGACCGTCCAGATCATCCCGCACATCACCGATGAGATCAAGCACTTCATCTACAGTGTCGGTGAGACGGGCAAGGCGGACGTGGTCATCACGGAGATCGGCGGCACCACCGGCGACATCGAGAGCCAGCCCTTCCTCGAGGCCATCCGCCAGATGCGCCTGGAGGTCGGCCGGGAGAACACGCTCTACATCCATGTGACGCTCGTGCCGTATCTGCGTGCATCGGGGGAGCACAAGTCCAAGCCGACGCAGCACTCCGTCAAGGAGCTGCAGGGCTTCGGCATCTCCCCGGACATGATCGTCCTGCGTGCCGACGAGCCGATCACGGACACGAGCATCTTCAAGAAGATCGCTGGCTTTTGCAATGTCAAGCCGGACTGCGTCATCGAGAACCTGACCCTCCCGAACCTCTACGAGGCGCCCCTCATGCTCGAGGAGGCCGGTCTCTCCGGGATCGTCTGCCGTGAGCTGGGACTGGAGACGCCGCCGCCCGACCTGACCGAGTGGCGGGCGCTCTGCCAGCGGATCACGTCGCTTTCGGAGACGGTGACGATCGGTCTGGTCGGGAAGTATGTGGCGCTCCACGATGCCTACCTGTCCGTGGCCGAGGCACTGCACCATGCGGGCTATGACCTCTCGGCCAATGTCCAGATCAAGTGGATCGACTCCGAGACGGTCACGGCGGAAAATGCCGCAGACGTGTTCGCGGACGTGGACGGAATCATCGTCCCGGGCGGCTTTGGCTCGCGCGGCATCGAAGGCATGATCGAGACGGCGCGCTATGCCCGCACGAACGGCGTCCCGTACCTGGGGATCTGCCTCGGGATGCAGATCGCGGTGATCGAGTATGCCCGGAACGGCGCCGGTCTCACGGGTGCCCATTCGCGCGAGTTCGACCCGGATTCGCCGCATCAGGTGATCGGCTTCATGGACGGGCAGAGCGACAGCATCGAGAAGGGCGGCACGCTCCGGCTCGGCAGCTATCCCTGTCAGATCGCGGACGGCACGCACCTCCTCGCCTGCTACGGCACGCCGCGCATCACGGAGCGCCATCGTCACCGCTATGAGTTCGCCAATGCCTACCGCGAGACCCTCGCGAACGCCGGTCTGACCATCTGCGGGACGTCCCCGGACGGGAGCCTCGTGGAGGCCGTGGAGGTCACAGAGCATCCGTACTACATCGGCGTGCAGTATCACCCGGAGTTCCGTTCGCGTCCGAACCGTCCGCACCCGCTCTTCATCGGGCTCGTCAGAGCCGCACTTGCCGGAAAGGAGTCGCATCATGAAAGTGAATCATAACATCCTCCAGCTCGAGAACAACTACCTGTTCTCCGAGGTCGCTGCCCGCCTGCGCGCGTTCCAGGCGGAACATCCCGACCGCAAGCTCCTCAAATGCAGCATCGGCGACGTGACACGTCCGCTCCCGCGGATCATCGCCGATGCGCTCAAGGATGCCGCCGAGGAGATGGCGCACGCCGAGACCTTCCGCGGCTACGGCGCCGAGCAGGGCGAGCCCTTTCTGCGTGAGGCGGTCGCGCGGTACTACACCAAGCGCGGCCTCACCATCGCCCCGGACGATGTCTTCATCAGCGACGGCGCGAAGAGCGACCTCGGCGATCTCTGCGACCTCTTCGATGCCGACAATACCGTCCTCCTGCCCGACCCCGGCTATCCCGTCTACTACGACACGAGCATCATGGCCGGCCGCCGCGTGACCTTCCTCCATGGGACGCAGGAGAACGGCTTCCTGCCGATGCCCGATCCCGCGATCGGGGCGGACCTCATCTACCTGTGCTCGCCGAACAATCCCACGGGCGCGGTCTACACGCGTGAGCAGCTCGAGGTCTGGGTGCAGTACGCGCTCGACCGGAAGGCGTTGATCCTGTTCGATGCTGCGTATGAGTCCTACATCCGCGACCCCGCGCTCCCGCACAGCATCTACGAGATCCCCGGTGCCGAGCGCTGCGCGGTCGAGATCAACTCCCTCTCGAAGATGGCAGGCTTCACCGGCGTGCGCTGCGGCTGGACGATCGTCCCGCGGACGCTCCTGCTGGACGGCGCCTCGCTGCATGACATGTGGTTCCGTCGGATGTCCACGAAGTACAACGGCACGAGCTACATCATCCAGCGCGCCGCCGAAAAGGTCTTCACCGACGAGGGACAGGCCGCCGTCCATGAGGACATCGCCTATTACATGGAGAACGCCCACATCCTCCGCGCCGCGCTCACAAAGGCCGGCATCTGGACGACCGGCGGCGACAATGCCCCCTACATCTGGCTCAAGGCGCCGCACGGTCTGGGGTCGTGGGACTGCTTCGACATGCTCCTGAACGACTACGCCATCGCCGGGACGCCGGGCGTCGGGTTCGGCACGGCAGGGGAGGGCTATCTGCGGTTCTCCTCCTTCGGCACGCGCGAGACCGTGACGGCCGCCGCCAAGCTCCTCGAGACTCTCTGATCCGCATAAGACCGGCCATCCTCCGCGATGAGGATGGCCGTTTTATGATACTTCGATACTGCGCCCCTCTCACCAGGCGGGCGAGAGGGGCCGGTATCATTTGATCTTTTGGTCGAAGATGCTCTTCTGCCGCGCGCCGGAGACGTCCACGGGGTAGTCGCCGGTGAAGCATCCCTTGCAGAAGCCGTCCGTCCGCCCGATGAGCGCGCCGAGCGACTCGACGGGGAGATAGGCGAGGCTGTCCGCGCCGATGTATGCGGCGATGGCGTCGGCATCGTGGTAGCGGTCGGCGATGAGGGTCGTCTCGGAGGCGATGTCCGTGCCGAAATAGCACCCGTGCAGGAAGGGCGGCGAGGAGATGCGGACATGCACCTCGGCCGCGCCCGCGTCACGCAGGAGCCGGATGATCTTGGTGATCGTGGTGCCGCGGACGATGCTGTCGTCGATCATGACGACCCGCTTGCCCTCGACCGTCTCCCGGATGACGTTCAGCTTGATCCTCACGGCGTTCTCGCGCATGGACTGCTCCGGCTGGATGAAGCTCCGGCCGATGTATTTATTCTTGATGAAGCCGATGCCATAGGGGATGCCGCTTTCCTGCGCGTAGCCGAGGGCGGCGTCGAGCCCGGAATCCGGGACACCGATGACCACATCGGCATCGACCGGGGCGTGCTGTGCGAGGAGATGCCCCGCGCACATCCTGGCATGATGCACCGATACGCCCCCGATCACGGAGTCCGGCCGTGCGAAGTAGATGTATTCGAAGATACAGAAGCTCGTGGGACATTTGCCGCAGTGCGTGCGAACGGCGCGTACCCCCTCGCTGCTGACGATGACGATCTCGCCCGGGTCGATGTCCCGCACGAACGACGCCCCGACCGCATCGAGCGCACAGCTCTCCGAGGCGATGACATGGGCGCCGTCCGCCATCTGCCCGAGGCAGAGGGGACGGAAGCCGTTCGGGTCGCGGAAGGCGATGAGCTTTTGCGCCGTCATGACGATGCACGAGAACGCCCCGCAGAGCTGCCCCATCGCCTGCTCGACGGCCGCCTCGGTCGAGCCGCAGGTGAGCCGGTGCCGGACGATCTCATAGGCGATGGCCTCCGTGTCGGACGTGCCGTGGAAGATGGCGCCGGACAGCTCGAAGCTCCGGCGCAGAGCGGCTGCGTTGGTCAGGTCCCCGTTGTGGACGAGGGCGAGATTGCCCTTGACATGGCGGATGACGAGCGGCTGGATGTTGCTGCGCTCATGGCCGCCGGTCGTGGCATACCGCACATGCCCGACCGCCATCTGACCGCTGCCCAGCTTTTGCAGCGTCTCCTGCGTGAACACCTCGGAGACCAGTCCGTCCGCGCGGTGCTGCGTCATCACGCCGCCGTCGCAGACCGCGATGCCGCAGCTCTCCTGCCCGCGGTGCTGGAGCGCGTAAAGTCCCAGATAGGTGCTCCCTGCCACGTTCATCGTTTGCGGTGCGAAGATGCCGAACACGCCGCACTCTTCATGAAGTCCTGCCAAATGATCGCCCTCTCTCGTCGTTCTGTGATAGGATCCATGCGTTACAGGTAACGCTCATTGATCCGGTCGATGATGTCCATGGCGGCCAGCGGCTTGCGCTTGCGCTTGTCCATCGCGTATTTTTCCAGGTAGGCATGCGCCTGCGCCTCGGTCATGCCCTCGTACTGCATCATGAGGAACTTGGCGCGGTCGATCGTGCGGACGTCGCGCAGCTTTTGGGAGAGGCGCTCGTTCTCCTCGACGATCGTCCGTGCGCGCTGCATGACGATGTCCACGGTCTGCACCATGCGGTACAGCGTCTGCTTGTCGAGCGGCCGCGAGAGCACGATCACCTGATGCCGCTCCGAGAGCCATGTGAGCTGCGCCGCCTCCTCCTGTCCGAGGATCAGGATGCAGTTGCTGTTCGTGTGCTGTGTCACATAGCACGCAAGATCGGTCCCGTTCTCGTCGATCAGCGGCCCGTGGATGATGACCAGCTCGGTGTGACGGTCATTCTCGAGCGCCGACCTTGCCTGATAGGCCGAGGGCAGTGTCGTGACCTTGTACGGGAAAGATGCCTTCAGGAATCCTTCGAGCGATGCCGCAGCGCCGTTGCTGCCTGACAGGATCATGATCTGCTCCATAGCATGCCTCCTTGCTGCGTCGGTGTTCGGTCATGTCGTCTCATGCTGCTCCCATGCCGTGCGGCGGCGTGCGAGGAGGCTGTCTAGGACTGCCGGCGGGACGTGCGCAGCCAGGAACGCCGACTGCGCCGCACAGTCGACAGCCTCGCCCAGGTCATGGGGGAGCGTCTCGGTGCCGGACTTCTCAGGCGGCAGCGGCAGTGCCTCCTCGATGCCCTCGAGCGCCGCCGCGATCATCAGGCCGAATACATAGTACGGGTCGCAGACACAGTCCGCCGCGCGGAGGGTGAGGCCCTCCTCGGCAGGGTCGTCGTAAAGACGGAAGAGCTGCTCCTCCTCCCGCAGTGACCATGTCACCGTGCGCGGGACGGAGAAAGCGCCGAGCCGCGCATACGAGCTGACGGCCGTGTTGGTGAACAGCGTCATCTCGCGGATGCGGCGCATGAGTCCGGCTGCGGCCTGCTGCTGGAGACGGCGGTCGATCGTCTCCTCGTCGTCACGGTAGACGGTCATGGTGATGTGCATGCCGTTCCCGAAGGTGTCCGGGAGGGGCTTGGGCCCAAAGGACGCATAGACGCCGTGGACGCTGCTGACGGAGCGGACCGCCGAGCGGAAGCTCAGGAACGCGTCCGCTGCCCGGAGCGCAGACGCAGCATCGAAGTCGATCTCATGCTGTCCCGGGGCGGCCTCATGGTGCGAGCAGACGGGATGGATCCCCATCTGCTCGAGGACGAGGCAGACGTCTCGGCGCAGATCCTCGCCCTTATCGGCCGGTGCCGTGTCGCAGTAGCCGGCATCGTCATGCGGACGGTCGGTCGGCATCCCATTGCTGTCGAGGCGGAAGAGCATGAACTCACAGGCCGTCCCGAAGCGAAAGCGATACCCTCTGCGGACGGCGTCCTTCGTGATGCGCTTGAGGAAATAGCGGCTGTCCGCCTCGAAATGTGTCCCGTCCGCATAGCGGATGTAGCAGAACATGCGGATGACGCGCCCCTCCTGCGGGCGCCAGGGCAGGGGCGTCATGGTCTGGATGTCCGGGAAGAGGAAGAGGTCGCGCCCCTCTGCCGCCTCCAGGCCAGCAACCTTTTTCGGCGTGATGCGCACGCCCTTGACGAAGGCATTGGCAAGTCCGGCGGCGGGGATGGAGAGATTCTTCATCTTCCCGTTGCCGTCACAGAACGTGAGCTTGACGAACTTGACATCATTGTCCTCGATGTATTGCAGGATCTCGTCTTCCGAATAGATCATCTCGCACCTCCCGGCAGTCCGGTGTAGCCCATCAGGAAACGGTCGACCTCCGCGGCTGCGTCCCGTCCCTCGGCGATCGCACGCACCACGAGGGACTGCCCGATATGCATGTCACCGGCGGTAAAGACCTTGTCGGCGCTCGTCCTGTGGGCGTCCTGCGCTGTGCGGACGTTCCCGCGTTCGGTCAGCTCGGCACCGAACGCGGCGGCAAGTGTGCTGTCACACCCGACGAAGCCCGCCGCGATCAGGCAGAGCTCGCAGGGGAGCACCTCCTCGCTTCCCTCGACCTCGTGCGGACGGCGATCCTCATCGAAGGTAAGGCGGACGGTCTGGACGCCGGTGAGCTTGCCGTCCTCGTCCTTCAGGAATGCTTTGACGGTGGTGCAGTAGCGGCGGGGGTCCTCACCGAATACGGCGATCGCCTCCTCCTGGCCGTAGTCCGTCTTGCAGACGCGCGGATACTCCGGGAAGGGATTCGACTCCGCACGCGTGTCGGGGAGCTTGGGCATCATCTCGAGCTGCACGATGCTCGCGCATCCGTGGCGGATGCTCGTGCCGACACAGTCGTTGCCCGTATCGCCGCCGCCGATGACGACGACATGCTTGTCCTTCGCAGAGATGTGGTCATTTTGGTCGAGACCGCCGCCCAGGAGCGCCTTGGTGGTCGACGTCAGGAAGTCGACCGCGAAATAGATGCCCTTTGCATCGCGCCCCTCAGCCTGGATGTCGCGCGGACGGGACGCACCGCACGCGAGGACGACGGCGTCAAAGTCTTCCAGGATCGTCTCGGCCGATACGTCCTGTCCGACGGCCGTCCGGAGCCGGAACGTCACGCCCTCCTGCTCCATGAGCGCCGTGCGGCGAAGGATCACGTCCTTCTCGAGCTTCATGTTCGGGATGCCGTACATCAGCAGTCCGCCCGGACGGTCGGCCTTCTCGAAGACCGTGACGTCGTGGCCGCGGTGGCAGAGCTGGTCGGCGCAGGCGAGTCCCGCAGGGCCGGAGCCGATGACGGCCACGCGCTTGCCGCTCCTGACGGCCGCGATCTGCGGCTGCATGAGGCCGTTCGCCCAGGCGTGCTCGATCAGCTCGTATTCATTGTCACGGACGGTCACGGGATCGCCGTGGACGCCGCAGATGCAGGCCTTCTCACAGAGCGCCGGGCAGACGCGCGAGGTGAACTCCGGGAAGCTGTTCGTCAGGAGCAGACGCGCGACGGCCTGCGATTCGTAGCCGTTCCAGAGCAGGTCGTTCCACTCCGGGATCAGGTTGTGGAGCGGACATCCGGAGATCATGCCGCAGAGCATCTGCCCGTTCTGGCAGAAGGGCACGCCGCAGTCCATGCAGCGCCCCGCCTGCTCCTGCCGCACGTCATGCGGCAGGGGCTTGTGGAACGGCTCGTAGCTTTGGATACGCTCCAGCGGCGGGACGGTCGTGTTCTCCGTGCGTGCATAGTCGAGGAAACCAGTCGCCTTTCCCATCTTTACGCTTCCTTTCTTGTTTGCTCGAACGCCTCGATCTCGGCCCGGTCGGCGGGGACGCCCTTGGCCGTCAGCTCGGCGACGAGGCGGGTGATCTTGGCATAGTCATGCGGGACGATCTTCTTGAACTGCGGCAGATAGCCCTCGAGATCTGCGAGGATCCGCTTGGCCTTGGGGGAGCCGGTCGCGGCGGCGTGTGCCTCGATCATGCCGCGCAGCTCGTCGATGTCGGCGCGCTCAGTGACGGTCTCCATGGAGACGAGCGCCTTGTTGAGCCGCTTGTAGAGGTCGTGCGCCTCATCGAGGACATAGGCGATGCCGCCGGACATGCCGGCTGCGAAGTTCTTGCCCGTGCGTCCGAGGATGACGACGCGTCCGCCGGTCATGTACTCACATCCGTGGTCGCCCACGCCCTCACAGACCGCATACGCGCCGGAATTGCGGACGCAGAAGCGCTCGCCGGCGATGCCGTTGAGATACGCCGCGCCCGACGTCGCACCATACAGCACCACGTTGCCGGCGATGATGTTGTCCTCCGCGGAGAAGCCCGCGCCCTTCGGCGGGAACACGGCGATCCTGCCGCCGGAGAGCCCCTTGCCGAGGTAGTCGTTGGCATCGCCCTCGAGGGTGAGGGTCAGGCCCTTGGGGATGAAGGCGCCGAAGCTCTGGCCGCCGCTGCCGTGGCAATGGATCGTATAGGTGTCGTCCGGGAGGGACTGCTCGCCGTGCTGCTGCGTGATCGCAGAGCCGAAGAGGATGCCGAAGGAGCGGTCGGTGTTCTGCACGTCCACATCGAGGGTGGCGGGCTTGCCCTTTTTGAGGGCAGTGCCGAGCTTGCGCAGGAGGATCGTCTCGTCGGCGGTGCGGTCGATGCCGAGGTCGCAGGCCTTGGCCGGGTCGAAGTGCAGCGTCGCACCGGGGATGGTGTGGAGGAGGCCGGACAGGTCGATGTTCGGGGCTTCCGCCGTGCGGGCGAGCAGATCCGTCCTGCCGACGAGCTCGTCGACCGTGCGGATGCCGAGCCGCGCCATGTACTCACGCAGCTCCTGTGCCACGAAATGCATGAAGGCGACGACATGCTCCGGCTTGCCGCGGAATCGCGCACGGAGCGTAGGATCCTGCGTCGCGATGCCCATGGGGCAGGTGTCCTTGTCGCAGACGCGCATCATCGCGCAGCCCATCGTCACGAGGGGCGCGGTCGCGAAGCCGAATTCCTCCGCACCGAGCAGCGCCGCCACGAGGACGTCACGGCCGTTCATGAGCTTGCCGTCCGTCTCGAGGACGACATGAGAGCGCAGACCGTTGAGGATGAGCGTCTGGTGTGCCTCCGCGAGACCCAGCTCCCACGGCAGACCGGCATTGTAGATGGAGCTGCGCGGGGCAGCGCCGGTGCCGCCGTCATAGCCGGAGATCAGGATGACGTTCGCGCCTGCCTTGGCCACGCCCGCCGCGACCGTCCCTACGCCCGCCTCGGAGACGAGCTTGACGGAGATCCTCGCGTCACGGTTGGCGTTCTTCAGGTCGTAGATGAGCTGGGCGAGGTCCTCGATCGAGTAGATGTCATGGTGCGGCGGGGGCGAGATCAGGCCGACGCCCGGGGTGGAATGGCGGGTCTTCGCGATCCACGGGTAGACCTTCTCCGCAGGGAGATGGCCGCCCTCACCGGGCTTGGCGCCCTGCGCCATCTTGATCTGGATCTCCTTGGCGGAGACGAGGTATTCCGACGTGACGCCGAATCGTCCCGATGCCACCTGCTTGATCGCGGAGCATCTGCTCGAGTGCAGACGCTCCGGCGACTCGCCGCCCTCGCCGGAATTGGACTTGCCGCCGATCATGTTCATCGCCTCGGCGAGACATTCGTGCGCCTCCTGCGAGATGGAGCCGTAGGACATCGCGCCGGTCTTGAAGCGATGGCAGATGCTCTCCACGGACTCGACCTCCTCGAGCGGGATGCCGCCGTCCGCCGGATAGCGGATGTCGAGCAGGCTGCGCAGCGTCAGGTGACGGCCCTCGGCCGTGAGCGCGCGGGAGTATTCCTTGAATACCGCGTAGTCGTCCGTCCAGACGGCCTTCTGGAGCAGGTGGATGGTCTCGGGGGTGTAGAGGTGCTCGGTCTTCCCGCTGCGGAGCTGGTGGAGCCCGCGGCTCGAGAGGTCGGGAGCCGTGTGCAGACCGAGCGGGTCGAAGGCGCGCCGGTGCATGTGCTCGATGCGGGCGCTGATGTCGGTCAGGCCGATGCCGCCGATGCGGCTCACCGTGCCGCGGAAGTAGCGGTCGATGACGTCCTTCGAGATGCCGACTGCCTCGAACAGCTTGCTGCCCTGGTAGGAGCGCAGCGTGGAGATGCCCATCTTGGACGCGATCTTCACGATGCCATGGAGGATGGCGCTGTCGTAGTCATCCTCGGCGGCATAATGATCCTTGTCGAGCTGGCCGGTGCGGATGAGGTCGTGGATCGTCTCGTGTGCGAGATACGGGTCGATCGCGCAGGCACCGTAGCCCAAGAGGGCCGCGAAATGATGCACCTCCCGCGGCTCCGCGCTCTCGAGCACGATGGACACGGCCGTGCGCTTCTTCGTGGACACGAGATGCTGCTGCAGGGCCGCGACTGCCAGCAGCGACGGGATCGCGCAGCGGGACTCATCGACGTCGCGGTCGGAGAGGATGAGGATGTTCGCGCCGTTGCGATAGGCCTTGTCGGCGTCGATGAAGAGGCGCTCGATGGCGTGCTCGAGCTTCGTGCCGATGTAGAACGTGATCGGGATGACGGCTGCACGCAGACCGGGAGTCTTCAGCGACTTGATCTTCAGGATGTCCGTCTCGCTGAGGATGGGACGTGCGATCTGGAGGACGCGGCAGTTCTCGGGGGACTCCTCGAGGAGGTCACCGTCCTCGCCGATGTAGACGGTCGTGTCGGTGACGACGGCCTCGCGGATCGCGTCGATCGGCGGGTTCGTCACCTGCGCGAACATCTGACGGAAATAGTTGAACAGCGGCGGACGCTCACTGTCGAGCGGCGGGAGCGGCACATCGCTGCCCATGGACGCGATCGGTTCTGCGCCGTTCTTGGCCATCGGCAGGATGCTCCGGCAGATGTCCTCATAGGAATAGCCGAAGGCCTTTTGCAGGCGAGTCAGCTCCTCGTGGGGATAGATCCGCACCTTCTCGTTCGGGATGCGGATGTCGCCGAGCTCCATCATGTTCGTGTCGATCCACTCGCCATAGGGCTGGGAGGACGCGTAGCGGTGCTTGATCTCCTCGTCGTCGATGATGCGTCCCTCCCGCGTGTCTGCGAGGAGCATCTTGCCGGGACGCAGACGGTCCTTCTTCACGATCTGCTCCGGCGGGATGTCGATGCATCCCGTCTCCGAGGAGAGCACGAGCAGGCCGTCGGTGGTGATGCAGTAGCGCGAGGGACGCAGGCCGTTGCGGTCGAGCACGGCACCCATGACCTCGCCGTCCGAGAACAGGATCGACGCCGGTCCGTCCCAGGGCTCCATCATGGTCGCGTAATACTGATAGAAGTCGTGCCTGTCCTGCGAGAGCGTGCGGTCGTTGCGCCAGGGCTCCGGGATGAGCACCATCACGGCCTTCGGCAGCGGCATCCCGGACATCACCAGAAACTCCAGCGCATTGTCGAGCCGCGCAGAATCGGAGCCATTCGGGTCGAGCGCGGGGAGGATCTTGTGCATGTGTCCCTCGAACGCCGCACAGGACATCGTCTCCTCACGAGCGAGCATCTTGTCGGCGTTGCCGGTGATGGTGTTGATCTCGCCGTTGTGGACGATCAGGCGGTTCGGATGCGCCTTCTGCCAGCTCGGGGAGGTGTTGGTCGAGAAGCGCGAATGGACCATCGCGATCGCGGAGACGAAGCGCTCGTCCTGGAGGTCCAGATAGAACCGCCGCAGCTCGTGGACGAGGAACATCCCTTTATAGACGATCGTCCGGCTCGAGAGGGAGCAGACGTAGGTCTGCTCGTTCGACTGCTCGAACTCGCGGCGGACGAAGAACAGCCTGCGGTCGAACGCGAGCCCGCGGTCACAGTCCTCTGGACGCGCCACGAAGCCCTGCCAGATCTGCGGCATGCTCTCGCGGGCACGGCTGCCGAGGATCTCGCCGCAGCAGGGGACGCGCCGCCACCCGAGGAAGGTCATCCCGTTCTTCTTGACGATGATCTCGAAGAGCTTCTTGGCCTGCGCACAGGCGAGCTCGCTCTGCGGGAAAAAGAACATGCCCACGCCGAGGTCGCCTTGCTCCCCGGCATCTGCCCCCAGCGCCTGCACTGCCTCCTGAAAGAAGACAGGCGGGATCTGCGTGAGGATGCCCACGCCGTCGCCGGTCTTGCCCTCGGCATCCTTGCCGGCGCGGTGCTCGAGCTTTTCTACGATCGAGAGCGCGTCCTCGACCACGCGCCGCGAACGCTCGCCCTTGAGGTCTACGACGGCGCCGATGCCGCAGTTCTCATGCTCAAATGCGGGACTGTACAGTCCCTGCGCCGGGAATGGCGCACCTTTTCTGAGATCATCCATCGTATCCAGTCCTTTCCGTAAAAAAAGAAAAAGCGCCCACGATCGGACACCTCGCCCGTTCGTGAACGCCTTTGTTCTGTATGCCATTATATCACACACGCGGACACTTGTCAATCCCTGACGGACAAATTTATGCAGGTGTGATAAATTTTCACGACCTTTGTTGTGCAGGATAGACGAGGACGCCAAAGTTTCTCCAGACCCCTTGACAGATCGGCCGAAATGGGGTATACTGGGAGCGTAAACAGCAAGGGAGCTGTGGAGCGAGATGTTCCACAGCTCCCTTTCTGCATCTCAAAGGAGGTATTCATATGGAAAAGGTCACGGAAATTTTCGGCTCGATGGTGTTCGATGACAGACAGATGAAGGCGCGGCTCTCCGATAAGGTATATAAGAGCCTCAAGCGTACCATCGACAGAGGGACGAAGCTCGACGGCTCGGTCGCTGATGCGGTCGCCGCTGCGATGAAGGATTGGGCACTGGAGAAGGGCGCCACTCATTATACCCACTGGTTCCAGCCGGAGACCGGCCTGACCGCCGAGAAGCACGACAGCTTCATCAGCCCCGCCCCGGACGGACGCGTCATCATGGAGTTCTCCGGCAAGGAGTTGGTCAAGGGCGAGCCGGATGCCTCCTCGTTCCCGTCGGGCGGTCTGCGTGCGACGTTCGAGGCAAGAGGCTACACGGCATGGGACCCGACCTCCTATGCGTTCATCAAGGACGGCACGCTCTACATCCCGACTGCGTTCTGCTCCTATACGGGCGAGGCGCTCGACAAGAAGGTGCCGTTGCTGCGCTCGATGGAGGCCATCAACAAGCAGGCGCTGCGCATCCTGAAGCTCTTCGGCAATGACAAGGTCCGCAGCGTGCGCACGTCGGTCGGGCCGGAGCAGGAGTATTTCCTGGTCGACCGTGAGATGTGGAAGCAGCGCAAGGATCTGGTCATGACCGGCCGCACGCTCTTCGGTGCGATGCCGCCCAAGGGGCAGGAGATGGACGATCACTACTTCGGCTCGATCAAGCCCCGCGTGGCAGAGTACATGGCCGACCTTGACCGCGAGCTGTGGAAGCTCGGCATCTACGCGAAGACCAAGCACAATGAGGTCGCGCCTGCACAGCACGAGCTCGCGCCCATCTACGACACGACCAACATCGCCGCCGACCACAACCAGCTCACCATGGAGATCATGCAGAAGGTGGCGCAGCGTCACGGTCTGGTGTGCCTGCTGCATGAGAAGCCCTTCGCCGGTGTGAACGGCTCCGGCAAGCACAACAACTGGTCGATCTCGACGGATCTCGGCGAGAACCTGCTCTCGCCCGGTGAGACCCCGCAGGAGAACGCGCAGTTCCTGCTGTTCCTGACGGCCGTCATCAAGGCAGTGGACGACTACCAGGATCTGCTGCGCCTGTCCGTGGCGACGGCCGGCAACGACCATCGTCTCGGCGCGAACGAGGCACCGCCCGCCGTCATCTCCATCTTCCTTGGTGACGAGCTGACCGCGATCCTCGAGGCGCTCGAGCAGGACGTCCCCTACGGCGGCACGAAGAAGGAGAAGATGCAGCTCGGTGCCGATGTCCTGCCGAAGTTCAGCAAGGACACCACCGACCGCAACCGCACCTCGCCCTTCGCCTTCACCGGCAACAAGTTCGAGTTCCGTATGCTCGGCTCGTCGAACTCCATCTCCTGCGCGAACATCCATCTGAACGCGGCTGTCGCGGAGGTCCTGCGTCAGTTCGCGGACGAGCTCGAGGGCGCAGCGGACTTCCACAAGGCGCTGCACGACCTGATCCGCCGCACCGTCCGCGACCACAAGCGCATCATCTTCAACGGCAACGGCTACGATGACGCATGGCTCGCCGAGGCAGAGAAGCGCGGTCTGCTGAATCTCCGCACGACGGCCGACGCTATGCCGCATCTGTGCGATGAGAAGAATGTCAAGATGCTCACGGCGCACGGCATCTTCACCGAGCCGGAGCTGTATTCCCGCCGCGACATCATGCTCGAGAACTACGTCAAGACCGTCAGCATCGAGGCGAAGACGATGGTCGACATGGCCGACAAGGAGATCATCCCGGCCGTCATCGGCTTCACCGCGGATACTGCGGCGGCGGCGGCCTCGAAGCGTGCGGTCGTGCCGGATGCGGCTTGTGCCCGCGAGGCACGCGTCGTCTCCGCGCTCTCCGCGCTCACGGACGAGATGGATGCCGCGACCGCCGCGCTCTCCGCAGACATCGAGACGCTCCGCGGCATGACGGACATCCTCGCCGCATCGGCCTATGTCCGCGACACGCTGCTCCCGGCGATGGCTACCCTGCGTGCCGCCGCCGACAAGGCAGAGACGCTGACCGGCGCCGCCGCCTGGCCGTTCCCGGCCTATGACGCGCTGCTGTTCGGCGTTTGACGATGAAGGCTCCTATCTCAATATAACGCTGTGAAGTGACGGCCGGTCCGCCGGCCGTTCGCCCCACAGCGCCTGAGATGGTCTGACATACATATATATAATACAGCAATGGCGCTGGGAGGATCGTTCTCTCGGCGCCTTTTTGAAAGGATGAGATCTATGGATGTAACGACACTCATGCCCCAGGTCGATGGCGAGATCTTCGGAATCTGGTACCTGATCGGCGCGGCGCTCGTATTCTTTATGCAGGCGGGCTTCGCGATGGTGGAGACGGGCTTTACCCGTGCCAAGAACGCCGGCAACATCATCATGAAGAACCTGATGGACTTCTGCATCGGCACGGTCGTCTTCATGCTCCTCGGCTTCGGTCTGCTGCTCGGGGAGGACGCCCTCGGCGGCTTCCTGGGTCTTCCGACGCTGGGCATCTTCACGGACTACCAGAGCTTCGACTGGCCGAACTTCGTCTTCAACATGGTCTTCTGCGCCACGACGGCCACGATCGTCTCCGGCGCGATGGCCGAGCGCACGAAGTTCCTCTCGTACTGCGTCTACTCCGGCGTCATCTCCGCCGTCATCTACCCGATCGAGGCACACTGGATCTGGGGCGGCGGCTGGCTCGCACAGCTCGGCTTCCACGACTTCGCAGGCTCCTGCGCGATCCACATGGTCGGCGGCATCGCAGCACTGATCGGCGCGGCCATGGAGGGCGCGCGTATCGGCAAGTTCAAGCGTGATAAGGACGGCAAGGTCATCAAGGTCCGCGCGATCCAGGGCCATAACCTGACGATCGGCGCGCTCGGCTGCTTCATCCTCTGGTTCGGCTGGTATGGCTTCAACGGTGCTGCCGCGACCTCCGGCGGACAGCTCGCCTCCATCTTCGTCGCCACCACCATCGCCCCCGCGATCGCGACCTTCGTCTGCATGATCTTCACCTGGGTCAAGTACGGCAAGCCCGATGTCTCCATGTGTCTGAACGCCTCCCTCGCCGGTCTGGTCGGCGTGACGGCGGGATGTGACGTGGTCGACGCCATCGGCGCGACGCTCATCGGTGTGGTCTCCGGCCTGCTCGTGCCGTTCGGCATCTGGCTCCTCGACCACAAGCTCCATGTCGACGACCCGGTCGGTGCCGTCGCAGTCCACATGTGCAACGGCATCTGGGGCACGTTCGCGGTCGGCCTCTTCGCCACGACGTCCGTCCCTGGCAATGACACGCTCTCCGGCCTCTTCTACGGCGGCGGCCTGCATCTGCTCGGCCTCCAGTGCCTTGCCATCCTGACGGTCGGCACGTGGACGGCCGTGACCATCTCGGCGACGTTCTTTGTCATCAAGAAGACCATCGGTCTGCGTGCGTCTGCTGAGGAGGAGATCGTCGGTCTCGACCTCACGGAGCATGCCCTCGCAAGTGCCTACGGCGACTTCGCTCCGGCGGCCGACACCGTCCTCCAGCAGAAGCGTCAGGCGATCCGCCACAGCGTGGACAGCAGCGAGCTCAAGGACGTGTACGGCACCGACGCCGAGCGTATCACCGCGCCGACGCCCGCAGCCGTAAAGCCCGCCCCGGCGATGCAGACCGCGGCGCCCGGCGCGAAGTACACCAAGCTCTCCATCGTCTGCAAGCAGGGCAAGCTCGAGGAGCTCCAGGCCGGTCTTGCGGCCGTGGGCATCGACGGCATCACGGTGACACAGGTACTCGGCTACGGCACGCAGCTCGGCCACACGACCTATTACCGCGGCGTCAAGCAGGAGATGCCTTCGCTGCACCCGAAGGTCAAGGTCGAGGCCGTCGTGACGAAGGTCCCGGTCGAGACGGCGCTCGAGGCGGCGCGGAAAGCGCTGTATACCGGCAATATCGGCGACGGCAAGATCTTCATCTACGATGTCGAGGACGTCGTCAAGGTCCGTACCGGCGAGCGCGGCTACGATGCGCTCCAGGACTCCCCGGCGCCGTAACGTGTCGGCAAGACAGGATCGATCTGACATCCCGGAAAGGACGTCCCGCGCGGACGTCCTTTCGTTGTCACTGATAGGATAATGGTATCACGCGATATATCGCCAAAAACGGGATGCTGCTAGCCGCCGCAGATGTCCTCGGAAAGAGAAAAATAGATGAAAATTTCCGAAAAGGTGTTTACAGCCGCGAAAATATATGCTATAATAGATGTTGAGACAAAAACGACACTGCCGCCTTTTGCGGCTCACATAGGCAAAGAGATAAGAGAGGAGACTATCCATGGCACAAAACAATGGGAAAAAACGCGGCTACCGTGTGCGGTATGACCGCATCATCTTCTGCGTCGTCATCTTGGTGGTGCTGATCCTGCTGCTGACCTCGTGCATCCGGAGCTGCGGCAAGAAGGACACGCTCCCGGCCGAGTCACAGGCCGATTCGCTCCAGGACGCGCTCGAGACAGAGCCCGCGACCGGGGCGACCGATGGGGCCGTGACCTCGAAGGCCGAGGTACCGCCCTCCGGGTATTCCACCATCACGATGGATTCGGACGACATCCACACCGGCGACCTCATCCTCGTCAATACCGATTATCCCTGTGAGTTCAACGGGGACGACGTGGCAGACGGCACCTCGCCGGACATCAACTTCGTGACCATCCGCATGGCGATCCTCGAGAACAAGGAGCGCCCGTGGCACTACAGCGCTGCCGACTGGGAGGTCGGCCTCGACCGCACGGCCGCCTTCGCGATGGACTCCTGGTTCGAGGGCTTCTTCGACGCCACCCGCAATACCGATCTGCGTATGATCGGCGGCTATCGTGCCGATGCCGGCGACCCGGATTTCCGCACGGGACGCACGCTCACCATCGGCATCTACCCCGAGAGCGGCAGCTCGAACTTCTACCGCGCCGACGAGGAGCATGCATGGCTCGCCGAGCATGCCCATGAGTATGGCTTCATCCTGCGCTATCCCGAGGGCAAGGACGACTACTTCGACAGCAACATCACCTCTCGCCGCACCGCGACCTTCCGCTATGTCGGCATCGCGGCCGCGACCTATATGGCCGAGAACGACCTCTGCCTGGAGGAGTTCCTCGATGCTGTCAAGCGCTATTCCATCGACAGCATGCTGACCGTCACCTGCGGCAGCGCGGAGTATGGCATCTACTACATCCCCGCTAACGCCACCAGCAGCTCCACGAGCTTCTCCGTGCCGAAGGACTACACCTACACCGTCTCCGGCAACAACATGGACGGCTTCATCATCACCGTCGCCCTGAACGATGCCGCTGCCAACGTCAAGAACGCCACCCCTGATTACGAGGACCTCGACGGCTGACCCATCCCCGACACACGACGCCCCTCTGCGAGAACAGAGGGGCGTTTCTTTCTACATCGCAGATGCGGCTCACAGTCCCTGGAGGGAGAAGTCGGGGGTGTAGCTGCTGTCGGCGGAGGACTTGTCCTGCGTGAAGCCGGAGAATCCCAGCTCAGCGGCGGTATCGGCCACGGAGCGGTATTCCATCTTGGTGACGCGCCGCTCCAGCTCGGGACATCCCGGGTCGGGATGCATGGGCGTGTACTGCGCCATGAGACTGAGCAGGAAGGCGTCCGTCCCGAAGCGGTCGGCGAGCGAACGGAGGAGCGCGATGGACTCGTGCCGATGCCCGGGCAGCACCAGATGCCGCACGATGGTGCCGCGCCGCATGAGCCCGTCCTCGACGACGGGCGCCCCGCCCATTTGGAGCATCGTCTCGAGCGCTGCCATCGCGACGGTCGGATAATCGGGCGCGTTCGCGTAACGCCGGGCGGTCTCGGGGTCGAAGAACTTGAAGTCCGGGAGCCAGATGTCGACCAGGCCCTCGAGCATCGCGAGCGCCTCGGGGCGTTCATAGCCCCCGCTGTTCCACACGACCGGGATCGCAAGATCGTCCTTGACGAGGGCGAGCGCCTCGGCGACCCACGGGAGAAAGTGCCCGGCGGTCACGAGGTCGATGCAATGGGCGCCTTGGCCTTGGAGATCTAGCATGATCTCGCCGAGCCGGGCAGGGGAGAGGGGCTTGCCGAACGGTGTCTCCGAGATGACGGCGTTCTGGCAGAACCGGCAGTGCAGCGGGCAGCCGGAGAAAAAGACCGTCCCCGCGCCGCGCGTCCCGCAGAGCACAGGCTCCTCCCAAAGGTGGAGCGACGCGCGTGCGGCGAGGATGCCGTCCCGTCCGCCGCAGACGCCGGCGCGCTGGGTGCGGTCAGCGCCGCACTGGCGGGGGCAGAGGGTGCAATGATGGATGTCGAAGGTCATGAGCGTCCTCCTTATGATGGGTCAGAGCCGATATTGCATGAAATTCCCGTTTTTGACGAAGCCGAAGCTCGTATACAGCAGCACACCCATGTCCGAGGCCGTGATCTGCACTGTGCCGCATCCCTTGGCCCGCGCCTCCTCGACCACACGCGAGAGCAGCGTCCGCGCGATGCCCTGACGGCGGTAGGCAGGATCGGTGAACATGCTCGAGAGGAGCCCGATCCGGCCGGTGGGGCAGCCGAAATACGGCGGCTTTTCGACGATCGACATCCCGCTCGTGCCGACCACGCGTCCCTCATCGAGGGCGAGCCAGGAGACGAAGGTGCCGTCGGCCATGTGGCGTGTATAATAGTCATAGAGAGCGGGACGCAGGTCGATGTCGTCCGTCGCGCCCTCCTCGCGGAGCTGCCGGATGCGCAGCGCGATGAAGGTGTCCAGGCGTTCGGCGGTCAGTTTCTCATAGATGATGGACAAAATGATCCCTCCTAAGCGTGATACTATCTATACTATAGCAGAGACGGCGCGGCATGTCAAGTGAAGGTGCATGATAGGCGGCCAAACACTTGACGTACCGATAAAAATGTGGTATAATACAGCCAGAAAAGGAGGCGATGGCCATGACGTTCGTACCTGCTGTCGTACAGCGGCTCGCGCTCGAAACGCCTGTTGCGACCGGTGATACGCGCAATATCGTGCTTTGGATCGTGCTGGCAGTGCTGGCGCTCGGACTGCTGATCCTGAGCTCCGTACTCTCGGCGAACGGGAAGAAAAAGGACAAGAAAAAGAATAAGAAGTCGTGATTCGTCCTGATCTTGTATAGGATGACGAGATCAGGAGGGTTTTCCACGATCATATTCTACGAAGAAAAATGAGAGCGCCTCTTGCATCAGGGGCGCTCTTGTGATATAATAAAAAGGATCTCACACGCTCAGCGATCTCGTGGCGTGGTGCCCGGATCACGACCGGGTCGTCAGACGAGCAGCGAGCGGCGGATACAACAACATCGCGCAAGCGAAAAACCAAACATTTTTAGGAGGAACTACAATGAGCGTAGTATCTATGAAGCAGCTTCTCGAAGCCGGCGTACACTTTGGTCACCAGACCAGACGCTGGAACCCCAAGATGGCCCCGTACATCTTCACCGAGCGTAACGGCATCTACATCATCGACCTGCAGAAGACCGTGAAGAAGCTCGAGGAGGCCTACAACTTCGTTCGCGACCTGTCCGCACAGGGCAAGGAGGTGCTGTTCGTCGGCACCAAGAAGCAGGCGAGCGATTCCATCCGCGACGAGGCGACCCGCGCAGGCGCACACTATGTCAATGCCCGCTGGCTCGGCGGTATGATGACCAACTTCAAGACCATCCAGAGACGTATCCAGAGACTGGAGCAGCTCCATCAGATGGCCGAGGACGGCACCTTTGCCCTCCTGCCGAAGAAGGAGGTCGTAAAGCTGAACCTCGAGATCGAGCGTCTCGAGAAGTTCATGGGGGGCATCAAGAACATGAAGAAGCTCCCCGGTGCGCTCTTCATCGTTGACCCCCGCAAGGAGAAGATCGCTGTTGCCGAGGCCAAGAAGCTCGGTATCCCGATCGTTGCGATCGTTGACACCAACTGCGATCCGGATGACGTTGATCACGTGATTCCGGGCAACGACGACGCGATCCGCGCTGTCAAGCTCATCGCCGGCACCATCGCCAATGCCATCATCGAGGGCAGACAGGGCGCTGACGAGCAGGCTGCCGCTGAGGCCGCCGCTGCTGCTGACGACGCTGAGTAAGGAACTGAACAAATGCGGTACCGCCCGTCTCGGGCGGTCTCTGCATTGCATTTGCCCATCCATGGGCGCGAGACTGGTGTCACTGAGACTGAAACCTCACTGAAGTCTCTTTGGATCAGTCTCTTTGAATAATAATAGAAAGTAGTGATATACATGGCAAAGGTAACTGTACAGGACATCAACGAGCTGCGCCAGATGACTGGTGCCGGCATGATGGATTGCAAGAAGGCACTGACTGAGGCTGAGGGCGACAAGGACAAGGCCATCCAGATCCTCCGTGAGAAGGGCCTCGCGACCCAGGCGAAGAAGGCTGGCCGTGTAGCGGCTGAGGGCCTGGCTCTCGCTCTGGTCAACGACGAGCACACTGTCGGTGCTGTCGTTGAGGTCAACATCGAGACCGATTTCGCTGCCAAGAACCCGAAGTTCAAGGAGTTCGTAGAGGCTGTTGCCAAGACCGTTATCGAGCAGAATCCGGCTGACCTCGATGCACTGAACGCAGCGACCATCTCCGGCGGCACCAAGACCGTTGCCGAGGAGCTCCAGGAGCTGTTCCTCTCCATCCGTGAGAACATGAAGATCCGTCGCTTCGCCCGTCTGACCGGCGATGCCGTCGTTCCGTATATCCACCAGGGCGGTCTGGCAGGCGCGCTCGTCGCTGCCAACACCACTGCCGGTGCTTCTGAGCCCGTTCTCGAGGCACTGAAGGACCTCGACTTCCAGGTAGCTGCGATGCATCCGGAGTTCCTGAATTCTGCTGATGTTCCGCAGTCTCGCGTTGACGAGGAGAAGGAGATCATCATGAAGCAGATGGCTGAGGATCCCAAGCTCGCTTCTAAGCCGGAGCAGGCCAAGGCCAAGATCGCTGAGGGCAAGCTCGGCAAGCTCTATTCTGAGATCTGCCTGATGGAGCAGTCCTTCGTTAAGGAGAACAAGCTGACCGTCAAGCAGTATGTGGACAGCAAGGCCAAGGAGGCCGGCGCTCCCATCGAGGTAACGGCTTACGTTTGCTTCGAGCTCGGCGAGGGCATCGAGAAGAAGGCCGACGACTTCGCAGCTGAGGTCGCCAGCATGATCGGCTGATCCAAACGAACAGGATACAAAGCGGCAGCGTCATGCTGCCGCTTTTTGTCTATCACGGAGAAACGTTTATCGACCCTTGAGAGTCGTCAAATATGCGTTTCTTTTCAGAAATTTCAGGAAAAGGCTTGCAGATCGCAAGGAAATGTGGTATAATAGTAGTAAGCGCGAGGTGAGCCGATGTGTGCTGCACCTTGCAGACATCATGCAGCACCGCTGTCGGCATCCGCGGTCGGATGCCAGAAAGGAGTACCAAGCATGAGTACCAGATTCAAGAAAAAGTCAAAGTCCGCCTTTTTCCCGTTGCTCGTGATCATTCTGCTGCTCGCAGTCATCTCGACCATCGCCGTGAACGTGATCTTCAACAATGACAGTGCCGTTGTTCCGAAGGTCGGTCCCTATTATCTGTACATGCAGGAATCGGACGAGCTCGAGCCGGACATCGCCAAGGATTCGCTGGTGTTCGCACGTGAGGCGAACAACACCTCGCTGATGCCGGGCAATAAGGTCATGTGTTATCTTTCGGACGGTCATCTGGCGCTGCGCGTCATCTACAATATCGCTGTGAACGAGGACGGCTCCACCAGCTATTTCCCCGGCACGGCAGTCGATCAGGGCAGTGAGCTGGCGATCCCGCGGACGAACATCTTCGCCGTTTGCAAGTGGTATAGCCGTGAGCTGTTCTCCTATATCCGCTTTGCGACCTCTGTAGCAGGCCTGATGGTGCTGCTGGTCGTTCCCTGCGTCCTGCTGATCGTCCTCCTGCTCGTGAAGATCGCACGGAGCAGCCGCGAGGAGATCGACGAGGAAGATTTCTACTTCGACGAGGAGGAGGCCGAGCAGATCAGCCGCAAGTCCTCCAAGAAGGCGCCGCTCTTTGACCCTGAGCAGGCGAACACGAGCGATGAGAAGCTCGAGAAGAAGAAGGAGTCGCTGACGCAGAACTTCTCTGCGAAGCCTGTCAACGAGGATTCGCCCTATCAGAAGTCCATGCAGGAGCGCACGATGAAGTTCCAGAAGATCCAGCAGGAGGACATCGAGCGTGCCAAGGCCGAGGAGGCCGCGAAGGCATCCGGCGCACACCGTGCCAATGATAATGCCGGTACGCGCGTGTACAAGACCTCCGAGCTGCGCGGTGAGACGAACCCGAATGCGAAGGCCGCTGCCCCGGCAGTAGAGCCGCCGACCGTTTCTGTCAAGGTGAAGAAGACCGAGGACGGCAGGATCGAGCCCGTTACCACACCCAAGCCCGCCCCTGCACAGGTCCAGGCCGCCGCGCCCGCACCGAAGCCGGCATCGGAGCCGAGGCCCGAGCGCCACTACTCGACCCCGAACATCGACGACATCATCAACGCCTCCGAGCTGCGTGCCGCCAAGTCCGGCACCAAGATCAACCGCGAGATCGCCGCGACCGACTCGATCGACGACCTGATCTCCGCGCTCGAGAAGGAAAAGAAGAAGCTGTGATACCAGGCCTCCATATCGCGCGATATGGAGGCTCTCCTATTGCAATGATCGGCTGAAATGTTGCGATCTTTTGTGTCATATTGACAGTGCGGGGCAGTTTTGCTATAATGGGAGAAGAAACAGGACAGGAGGTACCCTATGCAATACCGAGACCCCGTGATCCCGGGCTTTTTCCCGGATCCCAGCTGCTGCCGTGTCGGCGACACCTATTATCTCGTGGCCAGCTCGTTCCAGTTCTTCCCCGGCGTGCCGCTCTTCGAGAGCCATGACCTGGTCAATTGGACGCAGATCGGCCACGTCCTCACGCGCGAGAGCCAGCTCCCGCTCATGCAGGCGGATTCTACCGGCGGCATCTATGCGCCGACCATCCGTTACCGGGATGGGCGGTTCTACATGGTCACGACCAATGTCACCCATGGCGGCAATTTCTACGTCTGGACGGACGACATCCACGGAGAATGGTCGGACCCGATCTACGTCGAGCAGGACGGCATCGACCCGTCGCTCTATTTCGAGGACGACAAGGTCTATTTCATGTCCAACGGCACGGATGACGCCGGGGAGCATGGCATCGTCCAGTGCGAGATCGACATCGAGACGGGCAAGAAGCTCACTCCCGCGCGCTGCATCTGGAAGGGCGCGGGCGGGCGGTTCCTCGAGAGCCCGCATCTCTACAAGATCGGCGGCTATTATTACCTGATGGCGTCCGAGGGAGGCACGGAGTACGGCCACATGGTCGTCTATGCCCGCGGGACGAACGTCTATGGCCCATTCGAGAGCTATGCGGGGAATCCCGTGCTGACCAATCGCAACTTGGGAGGCTATCTCCTCCAGGGCTGCGGCCATGCCGATCTGGTGGACGATCCTGCAGGAAATTGGTGGATGGTACATCTGGGGTTCCGTCAGCTCAACGAGTGGGTGATGCACCACATCACGGGACGAGAGGTCTACCTGACACCGGTGACTTTCGGTCAGGACGGCTGGTTCACCGCCGGTGACGACGGCACGGCGCGGCTCTACGTCGAGACCGACCGCATCCCCGACACCGTGACGCAGCGTCCCCCCGAGACGATGACCTTTGCGAACACGCGCCCGGGCGTGGAGTGGTGCTGGATGAAGGCGCCGCAGCGCGACCGCTACGACCTCTCCGAGAAGGCCTACCGTCTGCGGAGCTGTGGGAACAGCCTCGACAGTCCCGTCGAAGCGCCGACTTTCCTCGGAATCCGGCAGCAGGAGATGATGTTCCGTCTGTCCGTGACGCTCGATGTGGCGGCGGAGGAGGCGGGCGTCACCTGCTACATGACCCCGGAGCAGCACTACGAGCTCGCTGTCCGCAGGACGGAGGACGGCATCGAGGTGTTCAAGCGCCGCACCATCGGCGACCTCTCCGTCGAGTCGGACCACGTCGCGCTCCCGGCGGGGCCGGTGGAGCTCAGCATCGAAGGGAGCCATTTCACCTACACGTTCAGCGTCAAGGCGGGCGGTGAGATCCACTGGCTCGGCAGCGCACTGACCAAATATCTCTCCACCGAGGTCGCCGGGAACTTCACCGGCGTGATGCTCGGCCTGTACGCACAGGGGGCGGCGAGCGAGTCGTTCGCGACCTTCACCGCGTTCTCCTGCAAGTGGCAGCAGGACTGATCCCATCGACGTCGACACATCTTTACAAGGAGGCACACCATGCTGTTCATCTGCTATCCCAAATGCACCACCTGTCAAAAGGCTGAAAAATGGCTCGATGCCAACGGCCTTGCCCACGAGACGCGCCACATCGTCGAGGAAAAGCCGACCGTCGACGAGCTGCGTGACTGGCAGCAGCGGAGCGGTCTGCCGCTGCGGCGGTTCTTCAACACGAGCGGGATGCTCTACCGTTCCCTTGGCCTGAAGGACAAGCTCCCGACCATGTCCGAGGAGGAGCAGCTCGCGCTCCTGGCGACGGACGGGATGCTCGTCAAGCGCCCGATCCTCGTAGCGGGGGAGACCGTCCTGGTGGGATTCCGACAGGCGGAATGGGAGCAGGCGCTCCTGAAGTGACGTCTGCGCGTTTTGGATGATCCTCCACGGTGGATATGTGGAAAGAAACTGGCGGCTCCGTCAATTGACGGGGCCGCTGTTTTGTGGTATCATAGTAATGGACTGAGGTCCGACGATCTCATATCCCCATCGGCAACGACACATGTAGTATGCGAAAGTGTACATAAACCTGATCACGGTACAGCCACCTGTGCAGGTATGTATTTTTTCGCAGAGGCATGTGTTTTTTTGTTGCCCCCCTGAAAGGAGTCCCCATGCCTAGGAACCGATTTGAGAGAATGATGTTCGCTCTGATGACCGTCCTCGTGACCGTCCATGCCTATGTGTTCTACAGCCTCTATGTCGTCAATGGCGGCACGTTCACCGCGATGACGGGGGAGGCGCATGTCCTCGATGCCGTCCGCGCGATGGGCGGCGTGTCCGTCTTGGGGCGGATGGTGCCGATCTGGGCGGTCGTGCTGATCGAGTTCGTGCTCGCGTATACGCTCGAGGTCACGGTCGGCAGCCCTTGCTCGTTCAAGCTCGTATGCCGCGTGTTCGACCCGCGCGAGACGCACCCCGTCCTCTTTGAAACGGCGATCATCTGCGCGACCGTCGGCATCATGTGCCCGGCCATGAGCTTCCTCGCCGCGATCCTCTACTATCCCTACCAGTATATGGAGTTTTCGGTGGTGACTCTGCTGGCCAACTGGGTGAAGCTCGTGTGCTTCAATTTCCCCTTCGCGTTCTTCTCGCAGCTCTTCTTCATCCAGCCGCTCTTCCTCACCTGCTTTAAGGCCGTTTTTCGCCGGAACGAGGCCCCGCAGACCGCACAGGCCGAGGCCTGATCCTAGCCCTCGGAGATGGCGCGTTCCTTTTGGAGACGGCGGATCTTCAGGATGATCCTCACGATCCCATAGGTGACGAGCAGGCCGACCGCGCCGGTCACGATGCCGACCCAAGACCCCAAGTTGTGGAACTGTAACACGGAGCTGCAGATCATGAGCGGCAGGATCGGCGTCAGCATCACGAGCATCCGACGCAGATGGGCGATGCGGCTGTCGAAGTCGGAGAAGAGGTCGAACGGCCCATCCTCCGTGCGCTTGCGGAAGTAGACCCAGCGCAGCAACGTGCCGACCTGCTCAGCGCCGGTGTCCTCAAGGAATCGGATGTAGCTATGCCCCTCAGGCGAGGAGGGGGCGTCCTCGAGGAGCTCGAGGCGGTACTGATAGACGCCCGGCTCGCCGTCCTCGAAGACATAGCGGCAAAAGCCGACATCGGTCAAGAGCTGTCCCTTCGCGGCCATCTCATTGAGCCAGCGCTCCTCCTTGTCGAATTCCCAGACAAAGAATACCTTATGGATCGTTTTCATGTCAATTCCCTCCCAGCAATGCGCGGCCGTTGTCGAGGAGCTCCTCGAGCCTTTTCAGCTCGTTTTGGAGCACGGTCCGGCCTTCATCGGTGATGACGTATTCCTTCTTGCGGGAGCTTTTCTCTCCCGGCAGGGCGGTGATCCACCCTTTTTCGAGCAGCGTATTGATCGCGCCGTAGAGCGTCCCCGCCGCGAGCCGCACGCGCCCGTTCGAGAGCGCCTCGGCGTTCTGCATGATGCCGTACCCGTGGCGCGGCTCGAGCAGCGAGAGCAGGATATAATACACCGCCTCCGTGAGCGCACCGTTCGCAAAATTCATCTGCCATACCTCCCTTTCGCCCCTTGGTGTGAGGGACGTTTTCCGTTATAACGGCTTTAGATATATCACATCCCGTTATATCGTTGAACTTATTATATCACATCCCGATATAGTTGTCAAGGGTTTTTTTCATTTTTTTGAAAAAACATTGACAGACCGGCCGTTTTGCGGTATGATGATAGGGAAGGGGGTGGATACGATGGAGATCCGAGAGGTCAAGGCGGATAAAAAGCGCTATCTCCCGCTGCTCCTCCTTGCCGACGAGCAGGAGGACATGATCGACCGTTACCTGGATAGGGGGACGATGTACGTTCTCGACGACGGCGGCGTGAAGGCGGAGTGCATCGTGACGGACGAGGGCGGCGGCGTGCTCGAGCTCAAGAGCCTCGCGGTCACGCCCGAGGCGCAGGGCAGGGGATATGGGCGGCAGATGGTCGCCTTCATCGCCGCGCAGTACGCGGGGACGTTCACCTGTCTCCAGGTCGGCACGGGCGATTCACCGCTGACCGTTCCATTTTATGAGCGCTGCGGGTTCCGGCGGCATCACGTCGTCCCGCGCTTCTTCCTCGACCACTATGACCACCCGATCATCGAGGCGGGCGTGCAGCTCGTGGACATGATCTATCTGCAAATGCCGCTCGCATGACAGGAGGAGACACATGGCTTTCGACTTCAAAAAAGAGTACAAGGAATACTACCAGCCCCCGGCCGCGCCGACGATCGTGACGGTGCCGCCGATGGCGTACCTCGCGGTGCGCGGCGAGGGCGACCCGAACGCGGAGGACGGCGCCTATCAGGACGCGATCGCCCAGCTCTACGGCGTCGCGTACACGATCAAGATGAGCAAAAAGACCGATCACGCGATCGAGGGCTATTTCGACTATGTCGTGCCGCCGCTGGAGGGCTTTTGGTGGCAGGACGGCGTGCAGGGCATGGACTACGCGCGCAAGGCCGATCTGCACTGGATCGCGCTGCTGCGGCTCCCGGAGTTCGTGACGCAGGACGATGTCGCGTGGGCAGTCGCGGAGGCGGCGCGCAAGAAAAAGGCCGACTTCTCCAAGGTCGAGCGCCTGGCCTATGACGAGGGCCTGTGCGTGCAGTGCATGCACATCGGCAGCTATGATGACGAGCCCGCGACCGTGGTGCGGATGCACGAGGCGATGACGCAGGCTGGCTATGCGCTCGACCTTTCGGATACGCGTTTCCACCACGAGATCTACCTCTCCGACCCCCGACGCGTCCCCATGGAAAAACGCAAGACCGTCATCCGCCACCCGATCGTCCCCATAAAGTAAAAAACGACCGCCCCGTGGGAGCTCCACGGGGCGGCCTTGCGTTCGTGTATTCAGTTGCTGGATGCGGCGGACGCGGCGGCCTGGTCGGCATCGAGCACGGCGTCGATCGCGAGCACGACGGCGAGTGCCGTGATCTCGTCGGCATCGTCCGCGATGTCCATCTCGTAGCTGTCGCCCCAGGACATCCACTTTTTGTGGATCGCGGCGATCGTCCGGCCGTTGTCGCGGATGGTGTAGTCATGCTGGAGCACCTCACCGATGACCTCCCAGCCGAGTCCCTCCACGAGGAACTTGGAACGGAACATCGTCATTTTCCGCGCGATCTGCGCAGTCTCCTGCCCGTTCACGAGCACGAGGAAGCGCGGCAAGAGCGTCAGCAGCTTCTGCTTGACGAGCGCGAGCTCCCGGTGGCTGCTGTCAAAGATGTGCAGACGCTTGCCGAGCGAGATCAGCTCTCCCTCGACCGTGTAGCGGATCTGTCCCTCCGCATCGGTGACGCTGAACTTGTCGCCGATCGCGAAGACCTTTTGCTTGATATAGAGCTTCATGTCGCATCCTCCATCATCTTGACGATCTCCGCGGGGGAGAAGGTGTACTTCTTGTCGCAGAAATGGCAGCAGACCTCGATCTCCTCGCCGCCCGCGGCCAGGCCGTCGAGCTCCTTGCGGCCGAGCGAGATGAGCATGCGGCTCGTGCGCTCGCGGCTGCAGTCACAGTGGTAGACCGGCGCGGCCTCGTCCAGGAGATTCGGGTCGAGACCGGCGAGGCACTGCATCACGATCTGCTCGGCATCCATCCCGCTTCGCAGCATCTCCGTGACAGGGGGCATCGCCTTGACGTTCTGCTCGAGGATGTCGATGCAGGACTCGTCCGCGAAGGGGAGGAGCTGGATCAGATAGCCGCCCGCATGCTGCACATGCAGATCCGGCGCCACGAGCACGCCAAGACTGAGCACGGTCGGCACCTGCTCGCTGACGGCGTAGTAATTGGCGATGTCCTCGGCGATCTCGCCGGAGACGAGCGGGATAGTGCCGACATACGGGTCGCGCAGGCCCAGGTCCTTGATGACCGAGAGCGTGCCCGCGCCGACGGCCCCGCCGACGTCCAGCTTGCCCACGGCATTGAGCGGCAGCTCGACGATGTAGTTGTCGGCGCAGCACTTGACATTGCCCCAGCTATCGGCCACGGCGATCATCCCGCCGATCTGCCCGTCGCCGTCCACACGGAGGGTGAGCTGGTCGCCCTCGTTCTTCTGGCTATAGCCCATGAGGGACGCGGCAGTCGCGAGGCGTCCGAGCGCGGCCGTCACCACGGCGGAGCTCTTGTGGTACTGCTCGATCACGGACACGATGTCCGTAGAATCGATGGCAGAGGCGACCACGCTGCCGTCTGCCGAGATGGCTCTTTTCAGGGTACTCATAGTGATAGACCTCCTATGTTCGTAGGATCAGGCGAGCGGCTTCCTTGCCACGAACAGCATCCGCTCGGTCGTTTCTGTGACAGGGGAGAGGCTGTCGGGCGTGTCGAGGTCCTTGTCTGCATCGAACACGGCCAGCGGCTCGAGCCCCGCCCGGATGAGCGCGGCACGGATGTCGGCCTCGGGATAGGCGCGCTCGGTGATCGTCTCCTCGCTGCGCTGCCAGCCGTTCTCGTCGGGCGAGAAGAACGTGAGCTGCATCTCGACCGTGGCATTATCCTCGAGGAGATGGTTCTCCCACGCGCAGAACACCTCGTCTGTGTCATAGAGGAAGACCTTGTCGGCGAGGACGATGCGGTGTTTGTAGAGCGTGTTCATGTCGAAGAGGAAGAGCCCGCCCGGCTGCGCGAAGAGCGACACCCGCCGGAACACCTGCTCCACGGCCTCGAGATCGGGCAGATGGTCGAGACTGTCGAGCATACAGGTGGTGACGTCGATGGTGCCGAACATATCGAGCTCGCGCATGTCCTGGCAGAGATACTGGATCGGCAGGCCGCTCTCGAACTTCTTCTCCATCGCTTTCTGGAGCATGGCAGGGGAGTTGTCGACACCGATGACGTCGAAGCCGCGCCGCGCGAGCGCCTCGGACAGCGAGCCGCTGCCGCACGCGAGATCGGTCAGGAGGGTGCCGTCCGTCTCCGTTTGCAGGTACTGCCGGATCAGGCAGCAGATGCGGTCCGCCCGCTTCTCATACTCGACGTTACGGGTGAGCGCATCGTAAAACGACGCAAATTCCATGTAATCCATGCGCATCCTCCTATCCTGCGGCAAGCCCCCTCCGGTCGGGAGAGGGCTTGCTCGGCATGATCAGCGGCCTTCCTTCAGGCCGCAGCACTTCTTGTACTTCTTGCCGCTGCCGCAGGGGCAGGGGTCGTTCGGGCCGACCTTCTTGGCGGCAGAGCGTGCCTCGGGGCTGCCGGCGTTCGGCGCATCAGGCTTTGCGACCTGCTCGCGCTGGGGCGCCTGCTCGCCCTGGATCTGGATGGTCAGCAGCATGCGGACGGTGTCCTCACGGATGCTCTCGACCATGGCATCGAACATGTCGAAGCCCTCATAACGATACTCGACGACGGGGTTCTTCTGGCCGTAGCTGCGCAGCGAGATACCGCGCTTGAGCTCCTGCATGTCGTCGATGTGTGCCATCCATTTGGTGTCGACCACCTTGAGCATCACGACGCGCTCGAGCTCGCGGATGACCTTCTCGCCATACTGCTGCTCCTTTTCGGCGTAGAGCGCCTTGGCCTTGTCGATGATGAAGTCGGTGACAGCGGTCTTGGTCTGCTTCTCGAGCTCCTCCTCGGAGAACTGGAGATCGTTGTCATCGAGGATCCAGCCGCGGAAGTAATCGCGCAGACCGATGAGGTTCCAGCTCTCGCTGTCCTCCTCCTCGGCAAGGTACTGGCCGGTAACGGTCTTGATGAGATCGTCGAACATCTGGAGGATGGAATCGTGCAGATCCTCACCGTCGAGCACCTGACGGCGCTGCTTGTAGATGATCTCACGCTGGGCGTTCATGACGTCATCGTAGTTCAGGGTATTCTTACGGATGCTGAAGTTGCGGCCCTCGACCTTCTTCTGGGAGGAGGCGATGATCTTGGTGAGCCACTTGCTCTCGATGGGCTGCGTCTCCTCGACATTGAGTGAGCGCATCACGGACTCCATACGGTCGCCCGCGAAGATACGCATGAGGTCGTCCTCGACGGAGAGGAAGAACCGGCTCTCACCGGGGTCGCCCTGACGGCCGGAACGGCCGCGGAGCTGGTTGTCGATACGGCGGGACTCGTGGCGCTCCGTACCGATGATGAACAGACCGCCGGCCTCGCGGACGGCGACGGCCGCCTCCTTGACCTTGGCGTCGAACTTGTCGTAGAGCTCACGGTAAACGGCGCGTGCGGCGAGGATCTCCTCGTCATCCGTATCCGCAAAGCCGATGGCCTCGCTGATGATCTCCTCGGGATACTCGCGCTTGCGCAGCTCTGCACGCGCAGAGAACTCGGCATTACCGCCGAGGATGATGTCGGTACCACGGCCGGCCATATTGGTCGCGATGGTGACAGCGCCGAGCTTACCGGCCTGTGCGACGATCTCGGCCTCCTTGGCGTGGTACTTCGCGTTGAGCACCTCATGCTTGATGCCGCGCTTCTTGAGCAGCTTGGAGAGCAGCTCGGACTTCTCGATGGAGATGGTGCCGACGAGGACGGGCTGTCCCTTCTCGTGGCACTCGATGATCTGCTCGATGATGCACTCGTACTTGCCCTTTTCCGAACGGTATACCTGATCCGGATGGTCGATACGGATGACCGGACGGTTGGTCGGGATGGCGATGACATCGAGCTTGTAGATCTCGCGGAACTCGTCCTCCTCGGTCATGGCCGTACCAGTCATGCCGGAGAGCTTCTGGTAGAGACGGAAGTAGTTCTGGAAGGTGATGGTCGCGAGGGTCTTGGACTCCTTCTGGACCTCTACGCCCTCCTTGGCCTCGATGGCCTGGTGCAGGCCGTCATTGAAGCGGCGGCCGAGCATCTTACGGCCGGTGAACTCGTCGATGATGATGACCTCGCCGTCCTCCACGATGTAGTCGATGTCGTTGCGCATGATGCCGTTGGCACGCAGTGCCTGGTTGATGTGGTGCAGGAGGGTCATGTTCTCCTGTGCCATGAGGTTGTCGACATGGAAATACTTCTCCGCCTTCTCGACGCCCTTGCGGGTGATGGTCGCGGTGCGGGCCTTCTCGTCGATGATGTAGTCGGCATCCTCGCTCAGCTCCTCCTGCTCGACCTTGTCGTCGACCTCGACGACAGTGAAGGAGGACAGGGTCTTGGCGAACACGTCGGCCTGCTTGTAGAGGTCGGTGGACTTGTCGCCCTGGCCGGAGATGATCAGCGGGGTACGCGCCTCGTCGATGAGGATGGAGTCCACCTCGTCCACGATCGCGAAGTTCGGGTCACGCTGTACCATGTCGCGCTTGTAGATGACCATGTTGTCACGCAGGTAGTCGAAGCCGAACTCGTTATTCGTACCGTAGGTGATGTCGCAGGCATAGGCCGCGCGGCGCTGGGCATTGGTCAGGCCGTGCAGGATGCAGCCGACGGTCAGGCCGAGGAAGCGATGCACCTTGCCCATCTCCTCGGACTGGGTCTTGGCGAGGTAGTCATTGACGGTGACGACATGGACGCCCTTGCCGCCGAGCGCATTGGCATAGGCAGCCAGACAGGCGACGAGCGTCTTACCTTCACCGGTCTTCATCTCGGCGATACGGCCCTGGTGCAGGACGATCGCACCGATGATCTGTACTTCAAAGGCACGCTTGCCGAGCACACGGTCGCCGGCCTCACGGACGGTGGCCAGCGCCTCCGGGAGGAGGGTGTCGAGCGTATCCGTGCCGTCTGCCAGACGCTCGCGGAACTCGAAGGTCTTCTCCTTGAGCTCGGCATCTGTGAGCTTCTTATATTCCTCCTCCAGCGCAAGGACCTTGTTCTTGATCGGCTCGATCCGAGCAAGCTCCTTTTTGCTGTAGGAACCAAAAATGGAAGTTAAAATACCCATTTGTTCTTTACCGCCTTATATCTTGATCGGTACAGAGACGGTCCGCCTCTATGTACACTATTTATTATTATATATGATTTTCCGGGGTTTGTCAATAGGGACGCCCCCTCATGCCTTAGACGGGCAAATGTCGGCGAGCGGACATCCCTCGCATTTGGGGCGTCTGGCCGTGCAGACGTCGCGCCCGAAGAGCACGACCCGGTGGCAGAAGTCCGAGGACTTCTCCGGCGGGAGGAGCGCCTTGAGGTCGGTCTCGACCTTTTCCGGCTCCTTGTGCTTCGTCAGACCGAGCCGCCCGGTGATGCGGATGAAGTGCGTGTCCGCCACGACAGCGGGCTTGCCGTAGACATCGCCCAGTAGCAGGTTCGCGGTCTTGCGGCCGATGCCGGGGAGGGTGAGCAGCTCGTCCATCGTATCCGGGATGACGCCGCCATAGACGTCCACCAGACGCGCACACGCCGCCTGGATGCTCGCCGCCTTGGTGCGGTAGAAGCCGCACGGCCGGATGATCTCCTCGATCTCGGCGACATCCGCCTCCGCGAAGGCCTCGACCGTGGGGTACTTGGCGAACAGCGCCGGCGTGACCTGGTTGACGCGGGCATCCGTACACTGTGCGGAGAGCCGCGCCGCGATCATCAGCTCGTAGGGCTTCTCATACGTCAGCGAGCAGAGCGCGTCCGGGTAGCGTGCCTCCAGCGCCTCGACGGCGCGGAGGGCACGTTCCTTCTTCGTCATCCGTCAATCCCCGATGCCCGCGAGGAGCTCGTCGTTCTTGGTGACAGGATAGAGCGCCTCCTGCTCGGCGTACCAGGTCTGATACCGCTCATCCTTGAGCGCGGAGATGACCTGGGACTTCCAGAGCGGATCGGCCGTCCCGGAGAAGTACATCACATGCACACCGTACTCCGTCTCCACGATGCCGGTATCGCCGGTCTGACGGGACGGGTCGAAGCACCAGTCATTGAACGCCGGGACCATCTGCCCCTGCTGCACGTTCTCATAGAGACCGCCGGTGGAGCGGGAGCCGGGATCCTCGGTGTACTGCTCGGCGAGCGCCGCGAAGCTGTCCTCGGTCGCCTCACCGTTCTGCCACTCGGCAAGGACGCGGTCGGCCTCGGCATGTGCCTTCTCCATCGCCTCGGCGGTGACGGCAGGATCGGAGCTGTCAGCGCCCTCGGGGAGGAAGCTGTCGGTCGTAAAGAGGATGTGGCGCACGTTCACGGTCGCGCTCTCGTCACGGCCGGGCTCACGGGTCAGCAGGTAGACATAGTAGGCACCGTCGCCCTCGATGACATGGGTATCACCGACCTTCGCACCGCCGAATGCCCAGTCGCTCAGCGCGAGGCCCTCCTGCTTGCTGAAGGCGTCATTGCTGATCTGCGGGATGATCGAATCGAGCTCGTCGCCCGAATAGCCCTCGTACTCCGCCAGATAGCTGCGGACGACGCTCTCGAACTCCTCGGGAGACTTGACGGCCTCCAGCTCGTCGGCGATGCCCTTGGCGATCTCCTTGGTCATGTCGGGCTTGCCGTCATCCTCGGTGGCTGCCTCTGTCGCCGCCTCGGTCTCGGCTTCTGTCTCGCCTTCCGTCTCGGCTTCGGTCTCTGCCTCGGTCTCCGCATCTGCCTCTGTCGCGGCGTCTGCATCGGCCTCGTCAGTGGCAGCATCGGTCGTCTCCTCCTCGGTGGGGTAGCTGATCGTGAAGCCCATCAGGCCGCAGGTGACATACTGGTCCTCGTGGGCATCGTAGTATGCCTGGATCTCGTCATCCGTGAACGTCATCGAATCCATGACATAGGTATAATAGCTGGAGACATAGGCCTGCATCTCGGCGGCCATGCGTGCGGTCTCCTCGGTGACGCCATAGGCGGCCAGATCAATGGACGCGAGCTGCTCCTCGGCCTGCTTGTGGGCGGCATCGTCCATCTTGAAGCCCTCTGCGCGGCCCGCCTCGGAGAGGATGAGCTGCTGGATGACACTGGCGACGGCCTGATCGACCATCATATCGCGCCATGTGGAGCCATCCTCCTCGGAATACGTCTGCGAGGAGAGCGGTGCGGACAGATCCAGGCCGTAGTAGGACTTGAGCATATCCTCACCGTAGTAGCTGCGGAAGGACTCGATCATGTCCTTGTAGTAATACTGCATCATCTCGGGAGAGACGGACAGATTCTCGGTGTAGACGGCAGCCTCGCTCTTGTCGCCGGTCGGCAGACCGGGGGTGGGGGCGGTGCGCATCCTGTAGATGCCGTAGCCGCCGAGCGCACCGAGCAGCAGCGCGCCGATGGTGACGCCTGCGATGGCCGCGCCCTTGCCGGACTTCTTCGGCGCCTCGGCAGCCTTCTCAGCCTCGGCAGCCTGCTCCTCGGCCTTGGCCTCTGCCTCGGCAGCAGCCTCTGCGGCCTCCTCGGCCTCCGTCTCCTGGAAATCGCCGAGGATGCCGGTATAGGCCTCCTCCTCGGGCGCGGTGTCGGCGGTGGTCTCCGGGGACTCGTCCTTGGCGGTCTCCGGCTTTTCGTTCTCTGTTTGCTTGTGATCCTTCATGCTTCCTATCATCCTTTCTGTGATCCGTCGTCAGATCTTGCCGTTCGGATCGGTATTGGGGTAGTCGATGCGGTCCTCGAGCGCTGCGAGCGCGTTACTGAGCACATACATGCGCTGTGTCGTGTTCTCGAGATAATAATAATGCAGGAGATACGGCACCAGCAATCCCAGCAGCAGCAGGTCGAGCAGGAACAGCCCGATCGTGCGGAAATACAGCACCAGACCCAGCCCGATGAAAAAGGCCAGTCCCACGAGGATGCACACCAAAAAATGCACAAAGCGCTCGTGCTGCATGTAGCCGATCTGCACCTGGGTCTCCCGCCGCACGGCCGCGATCTGGTCGGGCTTCGGGTCGGCGAGGAACGCCTTGAGGAATCTCTCATAGGCATCCATATAATAACGCATAGACTTCCCTCCCTTGCGTGAAGCGATGCCGTGTCAAGACACGACATATTATTATTATACCACGATCTGCCGTCAATTGCAAGACTTTCACAAAAATATCACCATTTTTTGCGATGAGACAGCGCCTCTTGACTTTTCCGCCGTCCACATGTTATCATGAAAGCAGAAATTTATGAAAAAATATGTGACCGATCGCATCGAGAACGCGACTACATAGATAGAGGGGGGTGAGGCGATGGCCGAAGATGCCAATATCATCGCAAAGCTGAACGCACGCGATGAGTCCGCGCTCGCGGACATCCGCGGCCGCTATGGCGCGCTGTGCAGCCAGATGGCGCACAGGGTCCTGGGCGACCGGGACGAGGTGGAGGAGTGCATGGACGATATGCTGCTGGCTGTCTGGGAGAGCATCCCCCCACAGCATCCCGAGAGTCTGCGGGCATATCTGATCGCACTGATCCGACGAGCGGCCATCGACCGTGTGCGGCATGAGACGCGCCAAAAGCGCGGCGGCACGCAGTTCGCGCTCGCCCTCGATGAGCTCACCGACATCCTCCCATCCGGCGAGCATGTCGAGGAGGACGTGGAGCGCCGCGCCCTCTCGGCGGCTGTCCGCACGTTCCTCGACGGGCTCAAGCCGCAGACGCGCCGGATCTTCCTCAAGCGCTATTATCTGTCCTGGACCGTGCAGGAGATCGCGGCGGCCGAGCACCTCACCCAGAGCGCCGTCAAGATGACGCTCCTGCGCACCCGAAAAAAGCTCGGCGACTTCCTAGGAAAGGAGGGGATGCTGTGAACGAGCTCGACTTGATGGATGCCCTCGGCGACCTCCCGGAGGCCTATGTCGAGGAGGCTTTGGAAACGCCGCAGCAGCGCCGCGGCATCTGGCGCACGATCGGCTATGTCGCGGCGGCGGCCTGTCTCGTGGCGGCCGTCGGGCTCGTGCAGGGCGTATGGCGGCAGCGCATCCCCACCGTCCCGCTCCCTGAGACGGTCACAGAGACCGTTGTGACCACGACGGACACGACCGCACCGTCCACGACCGAAGCGCCTGCCACATCCGCTCCCGCTCCGACCGACGCGACCGAGCCGACTGACGAGACTGCACCTCATCAGACGGACGCGACCGTCCTGACAGACGAGACGGGTCTTTCCACGACCGCCCCTCTGTCCGCGCGCGTCCCGGCGGAGACTGCTGCGTCTACCTCCGCGCAGCGCTCCGTCGAGACGGCACCTGTCACGGCATCGCCATCGCCCACAGAGCGCGCGACCGTGCCGTCCGTGACGGCATCGCCCCCGGCGACTACCGTCCTCCCGGTCACGACCGCCCCCACACCTACGGAGACCGGCCCTGTCATGACCACGATGGAAGTGCCGGAGATCATAGAGGATCCTACTGAGGTGACCGACCCTATTACCGAAGCGACGACCGTCACTGAGAGCCCAGTCACATTCGTGACGTTTACCGAAGCGACGACCGTCACTGAGAGCCCAGTCACATTCGTGACGTGCGTGACGGAGGTCGCCACGGATGATCCCACGGATGATTCCACTACGAACGAACAAGAGACGACGACCACCTACCCGGAGATCCTGCCGGGATTCCGTATCACGGATGATGTACGGGGCCTGAACGATCAGATCACATATACCACCGCCGTCAAGCCCTCGCCGGCGACCTTCGAGCATTACACGCTCCCGGGCGCGTACAGAGTACGTCGGACAGAGAAGTCGCGTTTCCTCATGCAAAACGAGATACTGCCCGAAAAGGGCACGTCGACCTACAAGATCATGCAGTACCGCCGAGAGCAGTTCTCGGTGACCGTCCGCAAGGATGCCGCGCTCTATCCCGCAGACGTCGGCGGATATCCTGCCTTCTATGCCTCCGATCCGGAGGGCGGCACCCTGTTCTGGGACGATGGACAGTACACCTTCCAATTTGCTTCGTCGACCATGACACAGGCACAGCTCGAGGCGATCGCATCGCAGTTCGTCCCGGTATCCTGATAAAGACTAAAAATGAGGTGATCCTATGAAAAAAACGATGAAGATGCTGACAGCCGCGCTGCTGGCGCTGGCATGTCTCCCGATGCCGATCCAGGCACAGGCCGCGCCGCACGGGTGGTACGGGACTGCCGACCAGACGGCCTTCAGTGACCTCGATGAGGTGGATGTGAAGGGGATGTTCGATGCGTGGAGCATGGGGCAGTCCACGGATGGGACCACGCATGTCTACCGCAAGTCCAATGTCAGCAGCCTGTTTTATCTTGTCCGTTCGCGTGAGAACGTGCTGCGCTTCACCCTTCGTGAGGATACGGACGCCGCGATGGCCGAGGTGCTCGAGGTCCTTGAGCCCTATTGCCCCGGTCTGTCGGCGGCCTATGATGCGCAGCAGCGCAGCGGCACGGTCTGGCAGGAGGGGAGGGCGCCGACCTATGGAGAGCGTGTCGGTGACTTCCATAGCTGCTACCAGATCTACGATGTGGAGCGGTGGGTAGGAGAACGTTCGGATACGTTCGATGTCGAGTTCGGAGAGGGGTACCGGCCGGACGATGCGGCGGCGGACGCGATCTGCAAGGCGCTCGCCGCGCGCGGTCTCATCACGTCCTTCTACGGATGGGGCGAGACGGCGGACTACAATGAGATCTGCTCGATGACGAACGATGTCCTCTCCTATACGCCCGGCAAGCTCGACGCGGGAGCGGTGCAGGCGTATCTCGATGAGGCGCTGCCCGGATGGACGCTGAATCTGGGTGGAGAGGGTCACAACGAGGATCATATCGTTCCCCCGGCGGGGACCTCTTCGATCGAGGTGATCGAGGCGGCCGGTGAGATCTACGAGGCGTTCGGGATCACCGCGCTCTTTCTCGCGCTGGAATCCGCGAACGACCCGCTGCAGGGCACCAACGCCCTCGCGTGTCCCGGTGACGTCACCCTCGACTGCGAGATCGGCATGACGGATGTCGTGGCGGCAGGGGAGTCTCTCCTCGGCGCACGCTCGCTCTGTGACACCGAGCAGGCGAACTTCGATGTGGACGGCGACGGTGTCCCCTCCACGACCGATCTGCTCTGCATCTACAAATACGTCCTCGGCATCACCGACACGCTCGGCTAAATGACATACGACCCGCCCGGCATCTGCACGCCGGGCGGCGTCTTTTTTGGCAAGGGATCGCATATCACTTGACATATCGCCGCATCTATGGTATCATGATAAAAAGACCCGCCCACGACCAAAGGAGGACGATATGAGACATTTTCAGAAACGACTTCCCGCCGCTGTATGCGCTGTCCTCACAGCCGCGATGATGGGAGCGCTCCCCGCGGAGGCCTACTGGCTGCGGCAGAGCGGCGATGTGGATCTCGATGAGACATTTGGTGTCAAGGACGTGATCGCGTTCCAAAAATACCTGCTCGGCGTCGGCCGGATCGACGGCGGGGACAATGCCGACTTTGACGGCAACGGCGTCCTCGACGTGATGGATCTTGCCTACATGAAGCGCGCGCTCCTCCACAAGGGGTCCCTCACGCCCCGCCCGGGCATCTGGTACGCCTACAATGGCAACAGCAGCCTGTTCTACTGGTTCGGCGAGGACGGGACAGGCCGCACGATCTGGCAGTTCAGCGGCGAGGAGGACTCCTTCACCTTTGACTACGACGGCCGGAGCATGACCATCCACCATCCCCAGTGGGACGACCATGCGACCGTCGCGGTCTATTCGCTCTCGGAGATGGCGCTCTTCTACCCGGACGGCACCCGCGAGTCTCTCTACTGGTACGGCGACATGACCATGGAGGAGCTGGCCTTTTACACGGACGAGGTGCTGATCGGCTTGGCGAAGGACTATTATCAGAACGTGAATGGCATCTATCCGCGCCTCGCGGAGGTGCGGCATAACACGCGCGACACCGTTCAGGTCTATCTCTATGACTATGAGGATGGCCGCGAGATCCCCTATGAGGTCTACACGGTGAACTGGTCGACGGCCACCGGCATCGACGATAACGGCAATGTCATCGACCTCTCGAGCGCGCCCAGTGTGGGCGGCGTGATGCACAACGGCGTCTATGCTGCCACGGGCGACCTCCCGGATCATTACTATTATTTCGCGGAGGACGGCGGCGGTGTGGATGCCGAGCAGTCCTACAGCGCCGTCGCTCATCTCACTTGGGCGGTGGACGGCCGCGTCCTGACGATCTCGTACCCGGATGGTGGGGACGAGATCTGCGACATCGTCGACGTGGCCGGGGACGACCTGACCATCCGCCACCGCTCCACGAGCCAGACCGAGACGCTCGACTACCTCGGCGACTTCCGCTTCGAGGACTTCGTCTACTTCCCGAACGATGTCCTCGGGCAGCTCTCGCTCGACTATTACGAGATGCAGACCGGCTACCGTCCGGGCGCGTATGAGGCCACGATCGGGGAGGACGGCCTGATCGCGATCCGTCTCTATGATGACATGGGCGACCGCGAGTCCACCGTGACATGGTACTACATCGACCGCTACACGGCCATGGGCGAGGATCTCATCGGCACCCCCGTCGACCTCCACCCGAACGCGGCCGAATGACCGCAGAATCGAAAATGCCAGTGCAGCGCGACACTGGCATTTTTGGTATCACGGCAGGCCATCCTCCTTGCATGATGCGGAAATATATGGTATAATAGAGACAGAACGCATCCGCCAAGTCGTTCAGAAAGGAGGCTCATATGAAAAACAGCTTTATCAAACGAATCGCAGCGGCCTTGTGTGCCGGGGCGCTCTGTGTGGGCAGTCTGGCATGGCCGATGCCATCGCGTGCAGAGGAGACCGACGATGCACATGCGTTTGCCGTGCAGATGACCGCCTCCATGCCGCTTCGCCAGAAGCTCGCGCAGATGATCATGCTCAACATCCGCTACTGGAGCCCGAACGGCACCGAGGCGTCACGCGTCGGCCAGACCTCCGTCAACAGCGAGATGGAGGCCCTGCTCGAGAAGTACGAGTTCGCGGGCGTCCTGATCTTCGCCGAGAACGTCACCGGCACCGCGCAGACCACGCGCTTCATGGACGAGCTCCATACGGTCTCACGCAAGAGTCCGTTCGGCATCCCGGTCATGGCCGCAGTCGACCAGGAGGGCGGTACCATCGTCCGCCTCGGCACCGGTACGAACACCTGCAGCAGCATGGCGCTCGGTGCCACGCGCGATCCGCAGCTCGCCTACGACAATGCCGCGATCATCGGTGAGGAGCTCGCTGCCGTTGGCATCGACGTGGACTTCGCGCCCGTCATGGACGTCAACAATGAGCCGCGCAACCCGATCATCAATGTCCGTTCTTTCTCGTCGGATCCGGCGCTCGTCAGTGAGATGGGGCCCGCTTTCCTCCGCGGTCTGACCGACAACGGCATCATCACCACCGCGAAGCATTTCCCCGGCCACGGCGATACCGCCACGGACAGCCACACCGGCCTTCCCCTCATCGACCGCTCCTATGCCGAGCTCCAGGCGCGCGAGCTCATCCCGTTCCAGGCGGCGATGGATGCCGATGTCGATATGGTCATGACGGCACACATCCAGTATCCCCAGATCGAGACCGGCACCTATACCTCCATCTCCACCGGCCAGAAGATCTATCTCCCCGCCACGCTCTCCAAGACGATCCTGACCGACATCGTCCGCGGGGACATGGGCTATGACGGCCTCATCGTCACGGACGGCATGCAGATGGATGCGCTCAAGAAGAATTTTGACATCTATGATACGGCCATCTATGCGATCAATGCCGGTGCGGACGTGCTGCTCGAGCCGGTCGTCACATGGTCGACGAAGGACATCTCGACCCTGGAGGTCTACCTCGATAAGCTCGAGAACGCTGTAACGACCGGCGCCATCCCGGAGAGCCGGATCAACGAGTCCTGCACCCGTGTCATCGAGCTGAAATACCGGCGCGGGATGTTCGAGCCGGAGACGGAGGATATTGAGACACGCGTCGCGCATGCGCTCGAGGTCGTCGGCTCCAAGGCGCACCATGACCGCGAGATGGCCATCACCAAGAAGGCCGTCACCCTCCTCAAGAACGAGGACGACCTCCTCCCGCTGACTCTCGAGGCAGGGGAGCGTGTGGCATGCTTCTACCCGCTCGACAGCGCGGCGAACGCGTTCACCTATGCGTTCGATCGGCTCAAGGCAGAGGGCGTGATCCCGGCGGATGCCGCAGCCGACCTGCGCTGCTACAACGGCGCCACGGCGTCCTCCTATTCGACCGTCATGAAGAACGCCAAGGCCGTCGTGATCGCGACCGAGAGCACCTATGAGAGCCACCTCGACCCGAACGGGACGACCGCGGCAGGACAGCGCTCGAAGGTCGTCGACGCGATGATCGCCCTCGCGCACAGCCTGGGTAAAAAGGTCGTCCTGCTGAGCATGAGCCTGCCCTATGATACGGCACGCTTTGGCGCAGCCGATGCGATCCTGGCCGCCTACAGTAACAAGAAGATGCCCGTCATCCCCACGAGCTACAACGGCGAGCTCACGGCCTATGGGCCGAACTATCCGGCCGCGGTCATGACCGTGTTCGGGGAGAGCGCGCCGACCGGCAAGCTCCCGGTCGAGGTGTATACGGTCGATTCGTCGTATCATTATACGAATGTCGTGCTCTACCCGCTCGGCTACGGTCTGACCTACAAGGGCCTGCTCGGTGATGTGAACGATGACGGCGATGCCGACGCAGTCGATGCGTCGCTGATCCTTGTGGCTGCGACTCGGAAGGGCGTCGGCAAGGAAAGCGAGCTCACGGCCGATCAGGAGGAGCGCGCGGATGTCAACAGCGACGGCGAGAGGAACGCCGTCGATGCCTCCATCATCCTGGTCTACGCCACCGCCAAGGGCGTCGGCCGTGACGTGAAGCTCGAGGACTTCGTCTGATCGTCTAAGGGACGGCAGCGGATGAGATAACGACAAAAACAGAAGCGATGGAGCCAGACGACTCCATCGCTTCTTTGGGTATCAGGTGCATTCGGTCATTCATGCTCAGGCATCATGGATCTCGTCCTTCAAGAGAGATCCAGATCGATCGAGGCCGCGATGCCCTCTATCGTCATTTGATCTTCTCGAGGATGTCTTGGAATCTCGCGTAGTTGACCTTGACGCCGTCATCAAGGTCGATGTCGATCATCTGGTCGGCGAGATGATGCACTTTTTCCTCATAGGCGTCGATCTCGGCGAGCTGAGCAGTGAGCTTTTCCTGCCGTTTTTTCAGCTTGACGTGATCGGACGCCGAGACGGTCTGCATCTGATCGGCGAGCAAAGCGAGCTGGGTGCGGTAGCGCTCCTGGAGCTCGTGGACGTAGTCGGTGCGAATGGTCGCGACGGTCGTCCGCTGCCAGCGGTGCAGATAGACGAGCGCCTTGAAGCCGTTTTTTTTGCCGGAGCTGAAGAGCCAGTAGATGGGACGCTTTTGATAGACCTTGCAGTGGTCGGCGAAGAAGCCGTTCAGGAGGTAGCTGCGGAGCACCTCGCGGGGGGCGCCCTTTCCGCCGAGGGCATCGGCGATGAAGCGCAGGTTCTCCACGAGGGTGTCCTCACCGTAGACCGTGCGGATGAGGTCGATCACACGGGAGGTCAGGTCGTCTTCGAGATAGTCGTCATCACAGATGGGGAGGACGTTGTCGGGAACAGGGATGATCGTGTGGTACTTGTCGGGATCCCACGCGCCGCCGGCATAGGCGATGCCGTCGACATCGAGGGAATAACGGCCGAAGAGACACCCCACCGCATAGGAGATCAGGCTTCGGATCTCGCGTCCGAGGTCGGCACGGCGCACAGTGACGTCCTTGTCCTCGACCTCGGGCGTCAGCTCGTCCTGGAGGCCGTAGATGCCGATAAAGAGGCGGTTGAGCGCCTCCTCGTTTTGTTTGAGCTTTTGGAAGCGGGACTCGCATTTTGCTTCCCATTCCTTGTATCTGTCAGAGATCAGTCTGCCCATCCATACTTCACCTTTCCCTTCGTCTTTGCGCCGCTGGCCGATGATCGTCATCTCAAATGACACGCAGCACATCATGGCCGTCGAAGCGCTCCATGAGGCGTTTTTTGATCTTCGCGAGGTAGGCGTCGACGTCTGCCTCGCTCTGCAGCTTCGCGGCCGTGCAGATCGTGCTGCGCTCTATCGTCACTGTATCGGCCCTAGGATCGACGGTCAAGAGCTTTTGCAGATACCGCGCATGGATGCCGCCGATCTGCTGCTTCATGGCATCGAGCTCCGTGAGCCGATCGGCATGCGCGGCGGCATGCTTCATCTCTGTGAGCTCGGCGTCCGCTCGGCGCACGAGGTCGGCCTGCTCGACGTCGGCCGTCTGCTGGATGTCGCCCATCACGGCACGGATCTCGGCATCGACCTCCTCCCGCTTTTCCGCAAGGAGCCTGTCGCAGACGTCACGGATGGACTGTGTCAGATCTGGCAGCGCCGAGATCCGGCGATAGGGCCTGGGATCGTCCAGGATCGCCTGCACCTGTGTGATGGCCGTCTGGGCGTCTCGCTCGGCAGTGAGATAGGGCTTCTCCGGTTTGAGTGCTTCGAGCAGATCCAGGGCACGGTCGAAGAGCGGCTGCTGCGTGTGGAAGAACGTTAGGACCTCTGCGATGTCCTCCGCATTGTCGAGGAGGTCGTCCTCCATATGCACGGCCTGCTCGAGGAGGGCGATGCTGTCGTGCTCGTGCATCAGCAGATCGGTGCAGAGCTTGGCGCCCTGCTCCACGATGCTGCGGCCGGGGTACTGGCGGCGGCTGTACTGCGTCGAGAGGAGCTCGTCGAGCGCGGTGCGCTGTTTCGTGAACGCCTCGACGATGTAGGCGACCAGCTCGTTCTCCGTATCGGGGATGAGGCCGAGGCCGCAGTTGAAGTATTCCCCGAGGAGATCGCGGGCTTTTTTGATGAGCGCGACGGGCGGTGCCATGCGGAAGCTGACCATCGTCTTGTCGATCAGCGGCTTGCGGCGCAGATGCGCGAGGATGTCCTTGCTGTCCGGGGAGAGGATGCTGCCCGCGTACTGGAGGACGATGGTGCCGTTCGCGGTGAGCGCGGCGGTGACGGCGGCGATGTCGATCTCGCGCCACCCATACGGGACCGCGGAGAATCGGCGCTGGATGTCGCCCATGGACGTGGGGAGGGATCTCTCCTTCTGGAGGAGGAGGTAGTCTGTCACCTCCCGGACGGCATCGGCGTTCATGCCGCCGAGATCGGCGAGGCTCATCTGCTCGTTTTGCCCGGAGATGATCTCGAGCAGCTCGGTGTCGGTATCGCAGCAGCGGCGGACGTAGCCGAGCTTCGTATAAACGCGCTCGATCAGCATGCCGAGCGCCTGGTCGATCCTTTCCTTGACGCCGGTGATCCGGAGCTTCATGCGGTCGCCGGCGACATAGATCCGGCCGTCGGAGATGGCCTGGGAGATGAGGCGTTCCGCCTCCTGCTCATGGGTGGACGCCTCCGTGATCCGGCTGCGGATGATCGACACGATCGCCTCGGGGAGCTGCGCGACGTTCTTGCACTTGACGTAATTGCGGATCTTCATGGCACGCTCGAGCGCCTCAAAGTAGGGGAGCGTGTCGGAGAGGACGATCATCGCGGCATCGTCCGTGCCGGACTTGTGCAGGAAGACATTGTCGTCCGTGCTGTAGATCTCGGACGCGACGGTGATGAACTGCAGTCGGATATGGCCGGACGGCTGGCCGATGGGGGTCTCGTCGATCTGGCGGTCGAAGGGGAAGTCGTACTTTCCGCAGCGGAATCTCTTGTTGGTGTAGAGCTTGTTGAAGATGACGTCCCCGATCGCGCGCGTCATGTCCGCACTGTTGACGGGCGTGCTGCGGATCTCGCGGGCGATGTCCTGCTCGTCGTCAGTCAGGAAGGTATAGGTATCGCCGGTCCGGGAGACATAGTTCTGCGAGACGAGACGGTCGAGCGACGCCTGGATCATCGGCCGCAAGGTGATGCGGTCGACACGGATGTCGTCCGTCATCAGGATCGTGATAGTATCCAGATCAGCCTTGACATCATCGACATAGCGGATCAGATAGAGCAGCTTGAGGATGCTGACGTCGAATGGCTCGATGCCGTCCCTGTTGTCGGCAGCGGTCTGGCAGCGGTCGATGACGCGGCGGATCGAGTTCTCGAGGAAAGTGTGGACGGTGTCATAGAACAGATAGAAGGGGATGAGGGCGTTCTCGTCCTTCTCCTTGATCTGCTGTGCGGCCTCCTGGAAGCCGGAGAGCATGGAGCGCTCACCGCCGGAGAGATGCTTGCCGGAATTGCCGTGCTTGCGGATCTGTGCGAGGACGTCCTGCATGAGGCGGAACTGGTAGGGGACGAAGGGGTAGGTATCGACGAACTCGTCCGCTCCCTCGTAGCCTTTCATGTCGAGCACGGCGCCGGTGAAGGAGAAGAGATTCCGCAGCACGGCCTGATGTGCCTCATACTGCGCCAGGAGGACCTCCTTGGCAGCATCCGTCTTGGCGAGGATGCGCTTGCGGATGACCTCATCCACGGAGGAGGAGGAGAGGTGCAGGCGCGTGTGGAAACGGCCCTGGATCTTGGAAAAATCGTTGCCGCTGATCTTGGTGATGCTGTCGATCGCCTCCTGGCTCGTGACCATGACCCAGACACGGCCGGCGCACTTCGTACCGATCTCCTCGACGATGGTCTGGAGGTCGAGCATCAGGTCGGGATCGGAGCCGATGTACTGTCCCACCTCGTCGATCATGAAGAGCAGCCGGGCGTCCTTGCCGCGGCTGTCGATGTAGGCACGGATCTCCTTCACGAGCTGTTCGATGCTCAGGTCGATCTCCTTCCCGCCGTTGGACCAATTGCGGGCGGCGGTCTCGCTGATGCCGAGCGCGGTCGTCATCGCCTCGACGATGTCGTCCTCGAGGAAGGCGAAGGAGTCACGCGAGTCCTCCCATGCACCGCCGTTGATCTCCTCGAAGGCCGCACGGAACGCTTTCGTCTTCCCGGACTTCTCGATGAACTGCTCGAGCTTTGCGACCTTCAGGTCATTGCCATAAAAGCCGAGATGCTCATAGAAGACCTTCGCGAACACGCGCAGGATCGCCTTTTTGTCCTTCGTCATCGGGCTTTTGGAATCGATGTTGAAGAGGATGGTCTCGGTCGGCACCTTCACGCAGCGCGCGAGCCGGCTGAACATCGTCGGATCGTCGAACTTGTCCGCGAAGTAGTCGACGGCCCGTTTCCCGGCTACGACGGGATCGGCGAGCAGGTAGGAGAGGATCTTCAAAAAGTGCGATTTACCGCTCCCAAAGAAGCCGGAGATCCACACGCCGATCTTGTCGGTCGGTGTCTCCAGGGAGCGCTCATAATGATCGAGAAAGGTGCTGAAATGCCGGCGCAGCTCCTTGGTGACGATGTATTCTCGGAGCTCCTGCTCGAGCGAACGCTCGTCGTCCTGTGCGACCTTGATGACACTGTTGATGTCACGGTCGATGTCGGCCTTGTAGATGGTCTGTAGTCTCATCGTGATCTCCTCTTAAAGCATGCTGAAGGCACGGCAGTCGTTCCCGTCGTGGGATCCATCGAACAGGGCGAGCTCCTGTCCGTCGGACCGGCCGGGATAGAGCACCACGACCGGGATGCCTGCCTCGACCTCCGGATACAAAAAAACAGGCCGGATCGCGGCACCGATACATCCTCTATTGTACCATGTGATCGGAGATCTGTCAAGGGTGCGAAAGGTATGGGAGTGTCCAACCGCGCATATTAAAGGAAATCGACGAGGCCAAGAGGATACTTGTGGTCTGGGAACTGTTGCCGGTGCTTGTAAACGGCTAAATGGAA
>CACWPL010000008.1 GCA_902762785.1 uncultured Ruminococcus sp.
CCCCAGATGCAGACGGCGGTCACGCGGCCGTCAGAACGCGGATTCGTGTTCCAGTCCATCGCGGCCTGGAAGATGGCCTTGTACTTGTTGGCCTGATCGGTGTAGTTATAAGCAACATTGCCGCTGCCGTCGAGCAGGGAGATGTCGAGCTCGGTGATCTGTACGTCGCAGCCGATCGAGAGGTACTTCTCCATGGCCTGGATGTAGCTGTCGGTGCCGGCAAAGCCCGTGGCGTTCGCGGGAACGTGGCTCTGCATGCCGACGCCGTCCAGGAGTCCCTTGCTATAGAGATTCTTGCACATGTTGTAGATGCAGTCGCGCTTGTGGTCCCAATACTCGTTGTAGTCATTGTAGTAGAGGTCGCAGCCCTCGGGGGCGTACTTTCTTGCATAGGTGAAGGCCTTCTCGATAAAGCTGTTATTGCCGTAGACCTGTACCCATGCGGACTTACCGCCCTGGCCCTGGATCTGGCTGTCGCCGGGCTCACGAGCGCCGTCCTTGCCGTTGGTGGTGCGGCTCGCGTCGTCGGAGATGCACTCGTTGCAGATGCCGTTGGTGGTGCGGCTCGCGTCGTCGGAGATGCACTCGTTGCAGACATCATATGCGTAGAGATCCAGGCTCGGATACTGGTCCTTGATCGCATTGAACATGTTCTTGATGTAGCTCTCCATACGCTGATCCATGACGGAGGAGCTGACCCAATTGCCGCCGTTCTGGAAATTGTCCTTGAAGAACCAGCTCGGGGTCTGGGAGTGCCATACCATCGTGTGGCCGCGCATGCCGATGCCGTTGCGCGAGCAGAAGTCCATGATGGCGGCGCAGCGGTTTAGAGATACCTTGATGTCGGTGTTCGAGGAGCCGCTCTGGACGAGGGTGGCGTCCGGCTTGGTCTCGTTCTCGCACTCGACGGAGTTGCAGTCCTTGATGATGTTCGCGGTGATCGCGGAGTTCTGGATGGTGCCGCCGTTGAGGATGTTGCCGACGCGGAAATAGTTCGCGAACTCGTCCTTCAGGCCCTTCTCAGCGGTCGCCGCAGAGGCGATGTTGACGGGTCTCTCGGAGGTGATGGACACCTCGTCGAACTGGAAGTCATTGGTCGTGTCGGTGGTCAGGGTCAGCTCGAACTCATAGGCATTCTTGGGCGCCTCGTACTTGGCGGAGAGGTCCGTCCAGGTGCCTGCGGTGACGTCCTGGGTCAGGATCTCCTTGACGGTCTCCTCCCCGGTCTCCTGGTCGATCGTGCGGACGGAGAGGCGGAAGGTCTCGTCAGTATCAGCCTTGACCTTGACATTGTAGGTGTAGTCCACGCCGCCGATCAGGTAGAAGCCCTTGGACGACGCGGCGCCCTCACTGGCATCTGCACGGTCGGTAACGACCATGCCGCGCGAGCCTGCGAAGCCTGCGCCGTCGAGCGCGTCGACAGCTACGGTCTGGGTGCTGCCGTGCCAGCCCTCATAGGTCTCCTCGAAGCCATTGTGGACGGCCTCGGCGGCTGCATGCTCCGTCACCAGATCCGGGAAGAGCGCGGCCGTGCTGAGGCTGCAGAGGATGGCTGTCAGGCCAGCGAGCATCTTCTTCATTTTCATCTCAGATATTCCCCCTTTTAGAATTCGGTTCCTGTTTCTGCTTTGCATACGCTCGTGTGCAGTCCCTCGAGACATTGCGGATCCTCACGAAATTTTACGAAACTTTGCTGGTTTTGTGAACGCCTCGGCCAACTGCACATAATTTTCTTTACTTTTCTTCATAAATCATACATCATTTTCAAATGATTTACAACCTATTATCCGTAGAAATGGTGGACAAAATAAAGGAAAAGGTATTGATTCTTTATGAAAAGCGTGGTATAATAGGAAAAAGGCCTTCCTCGCCGCCCGGAAGGACGGCGGCCGGGAAAAGAAGGTGGACAAATTATGGATAAAAAGCATCTGCAAACGCGCTGCGGCATGATCCGGTACTGGGTGAGCCACACCGGCGCCGACCGTTCCCTGCCCCTCGTGTTCCTGCCCGGCCTGACGGCGGACCATCGGCTCTTCACGAAGCAGGCCGCCTATTTTCTCGGCAAGCGTCCCCTGCTCGTCTGGGACGCGCCGGGGCATGGGGAGTCGTGGCCGTTCGACTTCTCCTTCGACCTCTTCGACAAGGCGCGCTGGCTCGACGAGATCCTGCGGCGGGAGGGCTTCGATCGGCCCGTCATCATCGGGCAGTCCATGGGCGGCTATGTGGGGCAGGCCTACGCGCAGATGTTCCCGGGGAAGCTCCGGGGCTTCGTCTCCATCGACTCCGCCCCGCTGCAAAGGGAGTACGTCACCGCCCTCGAGATCTGGCTCCTCAAGCGGATGGAGCCGGTCTATCGGCACTATCCTTGGAACTGGCTCCTGCGCTCCGGCACAGCGGGCGTCTCTGTGACGCCCTACGGACGCGCGCTCATGCGCCGCATGATGATGGTCTACAACGGCGACCAGGCACGCTACGCGCGGCTCTCCGGCCACGGCTTTCGGATGCTGGCAGAGGCGATGGAGGCCGACCTCCCCTATCGGCTCGGGTGCCCTGCCCTGCTGCTCTGCGGGGAGGAGGACCGCGCCGGATCGTCGCTCCATTATAATAAGAAATGGCACGCACGGACGGGCATCCCCCTCGTCATGATCCCCGGCGCCGGCCACAATGCCAACACCGACCGTCCCGCTCTGGTGAACGCGCTGATCGAGCGTTTCCTGCGCAGGATCGAGCATCCGTAACAAATGGATCACGAGGCGATGCCTCGTCATGCGGACGTCAACAGGGCGCCCCGAGAAACAGAAATGACAAAAGGAGGTGTGCCGCATGGATCAGCGGCCACTGATCGGCATCATCACGGCGCGTGCCTCTGCGGTCGAGCAGCGGCAGCTCCTCTCTGGTGTGCTGCGAAAAGCGCATGAGATGGGCGCGGACACCGCCGTCTTCACCAACCTCTATAATTTCGAAGAATACTTCGCCGGCACCGAGGTCGAGAACCGCATCTATGACCTGGTCTCGTCGGAACGGCTCAGCGGTCTGATCCTGACGGCCGAGTCCATCCTCAACCCGGAGCTCCAGCAGTACATCTACCAGCGCATGACCGCACGAGGGGTCCCGCTGATCGTGACCGGCGCCGACCTCCCCGGCCTCGACTGTCTCAACAACGACGTTACGGCCGATTTTGAGGACATCACCCGGCACCTCGTCGAGGTCCACGGCATCACGGACATCGACTTCCTCACCGGCTACCAGCACATCGACACCTCCCACCAGCGCGTGCAGGGGTGCCGGAACATCCTTGCAGAGCACGGCGCCACCCTCCCGGAGGACCGCGTCATTTATGGCGATTTCTGGATGAATTCCGGCGAGAAGCTCGCCCTCGACTACATCGAGGGACGCCGCCGCATCCCCCAGGCGCTCCTCTGCGCCAACGACTACATGGCCTATGGCGTCTGCGACAAGCTCCTCGAGCATGGGGTCGCGGTGCCGGACACGCTGACGGTGATCGGGTATGAGTTCGTCGGCGGGCGATGCTTCCACTCCCCCGTCCTCACCACCTATCGACGCAACCGCGAGGCCATCGGCGAGCAGGCCGTGGAATGGCTCATGGCCAAGCTGCGCGGGCAGTCCTTCACGCCGGAGAAGGTCGTCGGCAGCATCGTCTGCGGCGGCTCGTGCGCCTGCGGCGCCGACCGGCGGCAGCTCAGCGAGGAGCTCGCCGAGACCCGCGAGTCCCACCGCTACCTCGACCTGAATTTCCACTCCAATTTCGAGCAGCAGCTCACCGTCTGCCGCTCCCTCGCCGACCTGATCCACGTGCTCCAGGAGTTCGTCTACCTCGTGCGCGACGTCTGCGGCGTGTACTTATGCTTGTATGAGGACTGGTGCAGCAGCGGGGAGGCGCCTGTCCATGCGGACGATTCGCCCATGCTCTGCTACCGCGTCATGAGCCCGCACGAGATCCCGTCCAAGCCGGTCATGTACCTGCGCAGCGACCTCTTCCCGGACAAGCTCCCCGGCGCGGACGACAGCGAGTTCCTGTATTTCGTCCCGCTGTTCTTCGGCGGCCGGGACATGGGATTCTTCATCCTGCAATACCGCGAGCCGGACGTCTTCGACCCCATCTTCGGCGACTGGATCCGCATCGCGGCAAGCGGCCTTGAAAGTCTGCGCATGAAGAACGACATGCGCACGCTCCTTGAATGTCAGAGTCTCTCGGAGCACCACGACACCACCACCGGCCTGCTCAACCGCAGCGGCTTCTACCATGAGCTGTGCCTTGCCCAGCAGCAGGCGGGCAAGGACGACCGTCTCATGCTCGTCGTCGTGCGGACGGCGCTCTTCACGGACGACACCAGCATCGACGAGAAGAAGCGGCAGGTCTCCCTCGACCGTGAGGTGGCCGACCGTCTCGCACAGGCACTGCCCGGTCAGCGGGGATGCTGCGCGAAGCTCGGCGACCGCATGTACGCCATCGGGCTCGTGGGCGATGTCACGGAGGAGGACGCCGCCCGCACGGGCGACCGTCTCGCCACACTGATCCTCCATGCGCCCAAGTACAGCGACCTCTGCGGTGAGGACACGCTCGTCTACGAGACGCTCTGTCTCCCCGCTGCCGAGACGGACCCGGAGGCCGCCGTCAAGCGGATGACCGGCATGCTCGGCACCCAGATCAAGCAGCTCGCCGACGTCCGCAGACGCCCCGGATTCCAGGTCTTCTATGAGCTTCACAACGCCCTCTACCGCAGTCCCGCCGAGGAGTGGAGCGCCCAGCAGTGCTGCCGGGATTTCCACCTCAGCTACGGCCATTTCTGCGTGACCTACAAGGACCTCTTCGGCATCAGCTTCCACCAGGACGTGATCCGGAGCCGTGTGGCGATGGCGAAGTACCTCCTCATCACGAGCAATGTCAGCATCTCCGCCGTGGCGATGCGGTGCGGCTATACCGATGAGAAATACTTCCTCCGGCAGTTCCGCCAGAGCACCGGCATGACGCCCCACTCCTACCGGAGCCGATAACGCACACGCTGACCAAGATCCCCGCCTTCGCGGGGATCTTTTTTGTACGCTGCCGCTGACCGTCTGCATTGACAAACCGGGAGGGATGTGCTATAATATCAATATTGGATACTTTCTTTAAATAGCCGTCCTGCCCGCTCTCGGCGGGCCAGAGACAGAAGGAGCGATCATATGCTTAACGTACCTGCGATCTTCGCCAGCAACGTCTTCAACGATCAGGTGATGCGGACACGGCTCTCCAAGGCCGTCTACAAGCAGTTCCGCCGCACCATCGACCAGGGAGAGCCGCTGGACATGGTCACGGCCGATTTCCTCGCCAACGCGATGAAGGAATGGGCCATCGAGAAAGGCGCCACCCACTACACCCACTGGTTCCAGCCGATGACCGGATCGACCGCTGAGAAGCACGATTCCTTCATCACCCCCTCGCCCAACGGCATGGCCATCATGGACTTCTCCGGCAAGGCGCTCGTCAAGGGCGAGCCGGATGCCTCCTCCTTCCCCTCCGGCGGTCTGCGCCGCACCAGCTCTGCCCGCGGCTATACGGCATGGGACCCTACGTCCTATTGCTTCGTCAAGGGCGGGAGCCTCTATATCCCGACCGTGTTCGTCTCCTACACCGGCGAGATCCTCGACAAGAAGACCCCGCTCCTGCGCTCCATGGAGGCACTGAGCCGCGTGGCCGTGCGCTTCCTGCGCATCTTCGGCAATGAGAACGTCACCCGCGTCACCACCACCGTCGGTGCTGAGCAGGAGTATTTCCTGATCGACAAGGCGATGTGGGACCAGCGCGAGGACCTCATCCTCACCGGCCGCACGCTCTTCGGTGCCAAGCCCCCCAAGGGCCAGGAGCTCGATGACCAGTATTTCGCGAACCTCCGTCCGCGCATCGCCGCCTACATGGCCGACCTCGACGAGGAGCTCTGGAAGCTGGGCATCTATTCCAAGACCAAGCACAATGAGGTCGCCCCCGCCCAGCACGAGATGGCGCCCATCTTCACCACCACGAACCTCGGCACCGACCAGAACGAGCTGGCCATGGAGGTCATGGAGAAGGTCGCCCTCAAGCACGGACTCGTGTGCCTGCTGCATGAGAAGCCCTTCGAGGGCGTCAACGGCTCCGGCAAGCACAACAACTGGTCGATGTCCACCAATGACGGCCAGAACCTCCTCGATCCCGGCGACACGCCCATGGAGAACCTCCAGTTCCTGACCATCCTCTGTGCCCTCATCAAGGGCGTCGACGAGCATGCCGACCTCATGCGTCTGTCCGCCGCTTCGGCGGGCAATGACCACCGTCTCGGTGCGGACGAGGCGCCGCCCGCCATCATCTCCATGTTCCTCGGCGAGGAGCTGGACGCCGTGCTCCAGGCCATTGAGGACGGCACCGCCTATCGCACGCAGGTGCGCGAGTTCGAGATCGGTGTGAACGCGCTCCCGTCCTTTCCGAAGGACTCCACCGACCGCAACCGCACCTCTCCCTTCGCCTTCACCGGCAACCGCTTCGAGTTCCGTATGGTCGGCTCCTCGGACAACATCGCCTGCCCGAACTTCCTCCTCAATGCCATCGTGGCAGAGGAGCTGAGCTGGTTCACCGAGAAGCTCGAGCCGTTCGCAGGGACGGAGGGCTTCGAGCGTGCCGTCAAGGATCTGCTGCGTGAGGTGCTCCAGAAGCATCGCCGCATCATCTTCAACGGCGACGGCTACTCCGAGGCATGGGTACAGGAGGCCGCCCGCCGCGGTCTGCCCAACTACGCCTCCACCGTCGACGCCATGCCGCACTACACCGACGAGAAGAACGTCGAGCTGCTCTCGAAGTTCGGCATCTTCACGCCCGACGAGGTCAAGGCACGCACCGAGATCCATCTCGAGAAGTATTCCAAGACCCTGCGCATCGAGGCACGCACCATGGTCGAGATGGCGCGCACGCAGCTCATCCCGGCGACCCTGCGCTATGTCCGCGAGCTCTGCGACACCCTCGCCCTCAAGAAGCAGCTCGGCTACTCTGCCTTCACGGAGGATGAGCTCGCCCGCAAGCTCAGCGACCTGGCCGATGCCTTCTACATCTCCGCGCAGGAGCTCGAGCAGCGCGTGAACCGTGCCTGTGAGGTCAAGGAGATCCTGGAGCAGGCGCGGTTCTTCCATGACCATGTGCTCGACGAGATGGAGCGGATGCGCACCATCTCCGACACCATCGAGCGCATCATGCCGCGCGACCTCTGGCCGATCCCGACCTATTCTGAGATGATCTACAACGTATAAACCGCTTCGATGCCCCGCTCCGGTCCTGCCGGGGCGGGCATCCTTCTTGCGTGAAGGAGGACTTACCATGCGATACCAACAAGAGCTCCGCGATTGGCTCCATGCCCACCGTGACGAGATGGTGCAGGACCTGGCCGACCTGGTCGCGATCCGCAGCGTGCAGGGCGAGGCGAGGCCCGGGATGCCCTTCGGCGAGGGACCCGCGAAGGCGCTGACGCTGATGCTGGAGAAGTGCCGCAGCTACGGCTTTTCCGTGGAGGATGTGGATCACTATGCCGGCAGCGCCGACCTCGGGGACGACCCGAAGCTCGGCATCCTCGCGCATCTGGACGTCGTCCCGGAGGGGGAGGGATGGCTCCACGACCCCTACCAGATGACCTACGACCCCGAGACCGACAAGCTCATCGGCCGCGGCACCTCGGACGATAAGGGCCCGGCCGTCGCGGCGCTCTATGCGATGCGTGCGGTCAAGGAGCTGGGGATCGCGCTGCCGTCCGGCGTGCGGCTCATCCTGGGGACGAACGAGGAGAACGGCTCCGAGGATCTGGCCTATTACACCGCCCACCGCACGCTCCCACCCATGGTCTTCACGCCGGACGGGGACTATCCTGTCATCACGCTCGAGAAGGGCATGGCGCGGCTGCGTCTGACGGCGTCGTTCACGGATGGGGAGTCGGCGGTCGTGTCCCTCAAGGCGGGGGACGTCATCAACGCCGTCCCGGCGCTCGCAGAGGCGGAGCTGCGCGGCATCTCGCTGGACGCCTTCCTCGAATCCCGCAAGAAGGACTATCCCGGCATCGCCATCTGGTCGCGCACCGAGGAGCGTGACGGCGAGGAACGGCTCATCATCGGCGTTTCCGGGACGAATGCCCATGCCTCCACGCCCGAGACGGGGCGCAATGCGCTGACCTGCCTGCTCGAGCTGCTCGCGGCGCTCGACCTCCCCGGGCAGCAGGGCGAGACCATCCGACAGATGGCCGCGCGGTATCCCTTCGGGGAGACGGACGGCACGTCCTGCGGCATCGCGGCGGCGGACGAGATCTCCGGCGGCCTCACGCTCGTGTGCAGCGTCATGGAGATGGATGCGGCGCAGATGACGGCCTACAATGACATCCGCTTCCCCGTCTGCTGCAAGGGCGAGGCGGTCGTGGCGGCGATGCAGACCACGCTCGCCCCGATCGGGTGCGAGGCGATCATGTGTGACGAGCCGCATCATACGGATGAGCAGTCGCCCTTCGTCCAGACGCTCCTGCGCGTCTATGAGGGCGTGACGGGGAACAAGGGCGAGTGCCTGGCCATCGGCGGCGGGACGTATGTCCACCACATCGAGGGCGGCGTCGCATTCGGTGCGACCTTCCCGGGGACGGACGTCCATATGCACGGCGCGGAGGAGTTCATCCTCACCGAGCATCTGCTCCTCGACGCCGAGATGATGGCCCTCGCGATCACGGAGCTCTGCGGCGCGGAGGATACGGCGTCCTGAATGGCGCCTTTGTCTATCTCATACAAAAATATGCCCATTCCCTCTTGATTTTTCTGGATAGATGTGGTATAATAAGCATGTCAAGGCGCGGCGGGCGACCGTCTGCGTCAAATAAACACATGATGGAGGAACACACCATGGACATCAAGGCAAAGATCGAGGAGATCGTCAATAAGGCAAAGAGCGACAAGGACTTCGCGGCCAAGCTCCAGAAGGACCCGGTGAAGACCGTGGAGGATCTGCTGGGCGTGGATCTGCCGGACGAGCAGATCAAGGCCGTCGTGGAGGGCGTCAAGGCCAAGCTCCTCGCTGGGGATGGCAATATCGTGGACAAGATCAAGGGCCTCTTCGACGGGAAGAAGGACGGCGAGTGATCGCCCCCTGATCGGCACAAGACCAACTAGAGACGCTTGCCCGCCTTGCCTGATGCAGAGCGGGCAAGACGTGTTCCGTCATCATTCCGGAGGATACCCATGGAAAAACAAGAAAAGACCAATGTGATGCGGCTCCTCGAGCAGAAGAAGATCCCCTACCGGCACTATTGCTACGCGAACACCGGCGCCGTCAGCGGGACAGAGGTGGCCGCTGTGCTCGGGCAGGATCCTGCGCGCGTGTATAAGACGCTCGTGACCGTGAGCGGGAAGGGCGGGCATTTCGTGTTCGTCATCCCCGTGGGGGAGGAGCTGGATCTCAAAAAAGCCGCCAAGGCCGTCGGCGAAAAGCGCATCGACATGCTCCCGTCCAAGGAGCTGCTGCCCCTTACCGGCTACATCCACGGCGGATGCTCCCCCATCGGCATGAAAAAGCCCTTCCGCACCGTCCTCCATGCCACCGCCGAGGGACAGGAGACCATCATCTTCAGCGCCGGGAAGATCGGCTATCAGGTCGAGGTCGCGCCTGCGGACCTGACGAAGATCGTCCGCTATACCTTCGCGGACCTCACGGTGGACCCATAAGAGAGGAGGCGCCATGATGCGCAGACTGTTCCCTGCCCTAGCCGCCGGTGCGGTGCTCCTGACCGCGCTCCCGGCGATGCCCGCCAAGGCCGCCGCGATGGTCGACAGCGGCCTCGACTACACGGAGACCACCGAGACCCTCGGGATGCCCGGTGCGGGCTATACCTCGACCGTTTGGTATGTCGCGAAGCCCGGTGATACGCCCGTCAAGGATCCGACCGGGAACATCGTGCTGATGTTCGTGGACATCGGCGCTTTCTCGTCCGGCGTCAACGGCACGACCGTCACCAATGACGACGGCTCCAAGACCTACACCCCCGGCACGGACTACGACCTCGACGAGTCCTTCTTCGCCGGGATGCGCGGCACGCTCGAGAACTGCCGCCGCAACGGCTGCACCGTCGCATTTCGTTTCCGCTATGATGCCAACGGCAAGACCGAGCCGGAGCCGGCCACCTTCGACCAGGTGCTCCGCCACATCGACCAGATCCGCGAGGACGGCTTCCTCGAGGACTACAAGGACATCCTCATGTTCGTGGAATCGGGCTTCGTGGGGGCGTGGGGCGAGCAGCACAGCGGCAAATACACGTCCCTCCCCTACAAGGCGCAGCTCCTCCAGGCCGTGCTGGACATGGTGCCGGACGACATCCCCGTGACCGTGCGCACGCCGAACATCTTCCGCGAGTGGCAGGGCCTCGACATGGACGGCATGGCCGCCTGGACGTCCGAGCCGGGGACGGATGCCGCGCGCGTGGGGCTCTATAATGACGGCTACATGGGCTCGGATTCCGACCTCGGCACCTACTCCAACAGAGCCGTCGAGGCCGCCTGGATCGGGCGGCAGGCCGTGACGTCCTACTACGGCGGCGAGTTCTCCGGGAATCTGGAGTGGGCGCAGAAATACGACACCTACCTCCCCGAGAACGCCATCCCGGAGATGTATCAGACTCACCTATCCTATATCAATGCGAACATCTGGAGCCTCTATCAAGACTACACCTTCAGCGCCGCCTATGACGTCGACGGTGTGGACAACTCGGCCTACTACGGCCAGACGGTCTACAAGTTCATGCGCGATCATCTGGGGTATCGGTTCGTCGTGCGGGACTGCGACCTGTCCGCGGAGGCGGTGCAGGGCGGGACGTTCGACATGACGTTCGCCGTGGAAAATACGGGCTTTGCGGCGCCGATCCGTCCGCAAAAAGCAGAGCTCCTGCTGGAGAAGGACGGTGTCTACCTCGTCACCGATGCCGCCCTCGACACCCGCGACTGGCGCTCCTGCACCACCACGGAGGAGACGCTGCATGTCGACCTCCCCGGCGCCCTCACGCCCGGGGACTGGCATGTCTGCCTGCGCTTTTCCGTTGGTGACAGCGGCGTGCGGGACGGGGCGCTGCGCACCGTGCGCTTTGCGAATCCCGACATCTACGACCCGCTCCTCGGCGCGAACGTCATGGGCACGCTGCATGTCACGGCATCGGACGATGCTGTTCAGTGCGCTGACCAGACGTTCTCCGTGAACGGCCTCCCCGGCACGACGCCGTCCCTTTGGAGGAAGAACGCCGGCGGGTGCGTCTTCGACGGCGCGACCTCGTCGGATGAGGAGTGGCCAGACGCCGCCGCCATCGGCGAGAACGGCGACTGCCAGCTCTGGCTGGGGGCGGACGAGCAGTACCTCTATGTCGCCGCGCGGGCGCCGCATGGGGTCGAAAAGCCCGTCTGGAACCTGCGCATGGAGCATGACGGGCAGTCCTATTGGTGCTACTGGCAGAGCGCGGGTTGGATGTACTACAGCGGCGGCGACGACCATTCCGGCATCCAGTTCAAGAAGACGGACGACTTCGCGGAGTTCCGTATCAAGCGGGAAAAGTTCGATGTTTCGCCGGAAACGGTCTTCGATAAGATCCGCGTGTTCGTGCAGGATGAGGGGGATGAGTGGAAACTCGTGGGCGATGTGACCGCGGAGGCCGTGGCGGCGCCGACCGGCTTCGGCATCTTCAACGCGCCGCAGACCGTCACCCTCCTCGAGGACGCGCCGTACACGATACAGGCCGCGGCCGTCCCGGAGGGATGCACGGTGACATGGTACCGTGACGGCGTGACGGTCGGCACGGGCGATGTGCTCACGCTCCCGGCCGTCCGTGCGGCGGACAAGGGCGTCTACACGGCACGCTTCATCTCGCCCTCCGGCATGACGGCCGAAGCGGAGGTCTGCACGGTCGCGGACGTCATCGCATCGAGCGGCCGTATCCGCGGCGATGTCGATGCCGATGGGGATGTCGACGTGCAGGACGTCATCCTCCTGACACGCTGGCTCCTTGGCGACACCGTCCCTGTCCCCGGTGACGCGGACATGGATGCTGACGGCGTCTGGGACGTGCTCGACCTTGGGCTCCTGAAACGCGCTGTCCTGCGATAAAACGAGCTGCCCTCTTGGATCTCGGGAGGGCAGTCTGTCTTTCAAAAAGTGCTTTTTATGAACGCTGCCCTCCCGGATCTCGGGAGGGCAAGTCGCTTTAGGATTCTGTTTTCCCGCGGCGGTATTCCGTGGGCGTAAGGCCGAACTCCTTCTTGAACGTCCGCATGAAGTGGGAATAATCATACCCACACTTCCGCGCGACCTCCTGGAGCGTATCGGACGTGTGCAGCAGGAGCCACTTGGCGTGCTCGAGCTTGCTGCGGTGGATGTCGCTCGCGCAGCTCACACCGAACGCCTTCTGGTAGATCCGGTGGAAATACGAGCTGCTGATGTTGAGCTGCTCACTGCATACGGCCAGCGACCAGTCGCGCTCAGGATGCTTGTAGATGTTGCGGCGCAGCTCGGCGAGGTCGGCATAGTGGAGCTGCTCGGAGTAGCTCGGCTGCGCGGCCTTGGCCTTGGCCAGCAGCATGAGCGCGGCCTGCTCGCATTCCTCCGCGGTCTGCGGCATCTTCTCCTCCGTCTGCACGGCGTATTGCAGGGGCAGATGCGTCTGTCCCGCCGCCGTTTGGTACTGCTCGAAGCCCTCGCGGATGTTCTGGACGAGGTGGTCGTGGTAATGCGACACCTCCGGCTCGCCGCCGAGGATCAGGAAATCGCCCTCGCCCGCGCGCAGGCACTTCTCACTGTGCGAGCACGCGTTCTGGAGCTGCTCGGAGAAAGCGACGATCAGCTTGTCCTTCTCGAGCGAGCCCCGCGCCTCCGTCAGGCGATAGAGCCCGGAGATCGAGAGCGCGATCCAGAAGCATTTCTCCTTCACCTTATGGACGCCGTGGACATAGTCGCCCCAAAGATGCGCCAGACTGCGCAGATTGTAGAGGCCGGTCATCGTGTCACGGACCTGGGTGAGGAGGTTGTGGTAGGCTAGGCTCTTGAGCGCGTTCTGCACGCGCAGGAACTCCAGCGCGTTGTTGACCTCGCGGCAAAAACGCAGATAATGCGCGCTGAACCCCCCCACGACGCCCTCATAGCGCAGGATGCCGTAGCCGAAGCAGCGGTCCTGGAAATGGACGGCCGTGAAGAAGGTCGTGCTGTTCTCGCCGGGACGGTCGCGGAAGTCCGCGGGCACCATGTCGGAGAGCGGGAACGGAACGGGCGGCAGCGAATAGCGCGTCTGCATCATCGTCTCGGAATAGCCGCCGGTGCGGTAGTCGTTCTCGTGGATGACGGAGCGGTCCCAGTCGTCGCAGAGGCAGAGGCAGTAGCCGGAGCGGCCGTAATATTCGGGCTCCAGGAAGGTGAACGTGCTGTCGTACATCGTCGTGATGAAGCGGTCGAGGCTCTCGCAGGACAGCAGACGGGTGGAGAGGTTGTTGTCGAGGTAGTTGTCCTCCATCTGCTGATAATTGAGATCCACGCCGGTCGCATGGCGCACCTCACCGCTGCACCCGCAGCTCTCGCGGCAGAGCAGCACGCCGGATTCATGGCTATGCGGCGCGACTTTTTCGCCGGTCATCAGCTCATAGAGCACGGTGAAGCTCTCCCTGCCGAGCTGGGTCCAGCTCGTGGAGTAGGTGGTGACGGGCGGGACGTGGATCTGCGCCTCCATGGAGCCGTCGTAGCCCGTGACGATCACGTCCTCCGGGACACGGATGCCGTGGCTGTGGAGGGCGTCACACAGGGCGATCGCCATGGTGTCGTTCGTGCAGACGACGGCATCGGGCAGCGCACGCCGCCCCTCGGCAAAGTCCTTCGCCAGCGCCTGGGCGGCATAGATCCAGAAGTCGCCGAAAACGATGTTCTCCTCCGGGCAGGTCATGCCGGCGGCCTTGACTGCGTCCAGGAAGCCGTTCAGGCGCTCGTGGGAGACCTTCTGGTACTCCTGGCCCGTCAGACAGATCATGTCGCGGCAGCCGTGGACGTCGATCAGGTGGCGCGTGACCTCAGCCATCTCGGCACGGTCATTGAACCAGACAGGCGTGAAGGGCGCCGTCTCCATCCCGACACGCACCACCGGCACCGGGCAGTTCTCTTGGAGGAATTGCTCGATGTAGCTACAATACTCCTGCGAGGAGAAGGTGTAGGGGAGGAAGATGATGCCGTCGAGGAGGGAGAAATTGATGCTGTGGAAGAGGTTCTCCTCGCCGGTGATGATGGCGGAGTCTTGGTTCTCGTCAGTGAGCGTGAAGACGAACACGCTCATGCCGCGCGAATAGGCCTCCTCGATCATCCCGCAGAGCTGCTGGTGGTTGACGGCCTTGTAGACCTTGCCCATGATGATGCCGATACGTTTCTGCAATGCTATCCACTCCTGTTGTCACCACAGAGAGGGGTCACATGAGCTCCTTATCCGTCCTTCCGCTGAGGTAGTCCATGCTCGTGCCGAACATGTCGGCGATGACGGCCAGGACCTCCGCGGGCATCGCGTGGACGCCGCGTTCATAATTGGCATAGGTGCGGCGGCTGATGTTGAGCTTGAGTGCCATCTGTGTCTGGGTATAATGCTCCCTTTTACGGAGCATACGGATCCTTTGATACATGATCTCCCGTGTGTGCTGATAGGTCTCCATGATGTCCTCCTTTGTGATACTTATGGTCAGATACTTATGGTCAGCATCCCACATAATAGGGATAACCTATATCATAAGACACGTTCAGAGGGCCGATCTTGACACCATTTCGTCCCTTTTTCAGAAAATTTGGCGAAAGGTACAGATCGTGACCAAAACTTTGTCTGATCTCAACAAAGACGGGAAGGAAAAGCGGTGCAGACACATCGCCTGCACCGCTCGCGTTATTAGCCGAAGTAGCGCTTGAGCAGGCCCTCGAACGCCTTGCCGTGGCGCGCCTCGTCTCTGGCCATCTCGTGAACGGTGTCGTGGATGGCATCGAGCCCGAGCTCCTTGGCGCGCTTGGCGAGCTGGAGCTTGCCCTCGGTCGCGCCCTGCTCGGCGAGCATACGCTTGCGCAGGTTCTCCTCGGTGGAGTCCGAGAGGATCTCGCCGAGCAGCTCTGCGAACTTCGCAGCGTGCTCAGCCTCCTCGAAGGCTGCCTTCTCCCAGTAGAGACCGATCTCCGGATAGCCCTCGCGGTGAGCGACACGCGCCATCGCCAGGTACATGCCGACCTCGCTGCACTCACCGGCGAAGTTGGAGCGCAGGCCCTCGATGATCTCCTGGTCGGTCACGCTCTTGGCCACGCCGAGCACATGCTCGCAGGCAAAGTCGAGCTTCTCGTCCTTCTCCTTGACGATGAACTTGTCGCCGGGAACGCCGCACTGCGGGCACTTCTCCGGGGGCTCCGTCCCCTCATGGACGTAGCCGCAAACGGGACAGACATAGGTCTTGACCTCGCCCGCAGCCGGTGCCTCCTCGACGGGCTCCTCGTGGAACTGATCGGGGCCGACGCCGCAGATCGGGCACTGCTCGGGCGCAGAATCGCCCTCGTGAACATAACCGCATACATCGCAGACGAACTTCTTCATGATAGGTATCCTCCTTATGCTGGATGTGCGGACGGTGCAGAGATATGCATGTCCGCCATACTATCATTGTACCATTTATCCGAAAAGAAGTCAAGCGGTCGCAGGGATCTCGTAGCCTCTCACAGATCTGAGTGTTGCTTTTTATGCACTTTCACGGTCCGAATCAGTGTAAAAAATGCCAGGTCCGTTCAAAATGCCATCCTGCCACGATTCGATGCATCTGGTCTGCGATGGACGACGTGCGTCTATTTTGATATTTTGTTAAGCAGGTTAAATATAGTGATCTATTAAAAATTATGCAAAGTCACTAGATCAACATAATATTTTTCGTCGAATATACCACTTGTAATTTGAGCGAGGTTCTGCTATAATAGAGGCAACACCTGGAAGGAGGGCCTCTTGCCGGAGGCACATCCGAAGGGTGGATCTGTTGCAAGAAAAAAATATGACAGGATAGGATAGAAAGGGGTGTTCATCTTATGAAGATGGATGCAGTCAAGAAAAGCCTCGCCGTGCTCCTCGCCGCAGCGAGCATGGCATGTGCCGTCACGGTCGGTGGGACCGCAGCGGCCATCACCACTGCCCCGGTAGATACCGCCGTGGCACAGGCCGCCACGAGCGCCGTCACCGTCACGGCCTCCGCGGGATACAATGAGGGCGCCTACGCCGAGTGGAGCGCTGTCTCCGGCGCGTCCGGCTACAATGTGTATGCCGACGGCACCAAGATCGACAGCATGCTCATCCGCCAGTATGCCTCCTGCTTCCGCGCCGATGCGCTCGGACTCAAGGCAGGCTCCCACACGCTGAAGATCGTGCCGATCATCAGCGGCAATGAGGATGCCTCCAAGGCCGCCGAGGTCAAGGTCACCACGACCGCTCACATCCGCGCAGGCTATGGCTTCGTGAACGGCTCCTCCTCCGGCGCCTACAACGATGACGGCACGCTCAAGAGCAATGCCACCGTCATCTACGTCACCAACGCCACCAAGGACACCGTGTCCGTGACGCTGCCGGACAAGAAGGGCAACGCCACTGCGCTCACCGGGATCCAGAACATCATCACGGATCTCAAGAGCAACACCCATGCAGGCCCCGTCTGCATCCGCTTCATCGGCAACATCACCGACCCGTCCACCCTCACCAAGGGCGACCTCATGATCGACACCGCCACCTGCGGCCTGACCATCGAGGGCGTCGGCAATGACGCGACCCTCAACGGCTTCGGTCTGGTCATGAAGAACTCCTCGAACGTCGAGGTGCGCAACTTGGGCTTCATGAACTGCAACTCTGACGAGGGCGACAACTGCGGCCTCCAGCAGGGCAACGACCATGTTTGGGTCCACAACTGCGACTTCTTCTATGGCGATGCCGGTACGGACGCCGACCAGGTCAAGGGCGACGGTGCGCTCGACACCAAGACCTCGACCTACATCACCCACTCCTTCAACCACTTCTGGGACAACGGCAAGTGCAACCTCCAGGGCATGAAGTCCGAGAGCGTCGATAACTACATCACCTACCACCACAACTGGTATGACCACTCCGACTCCCGTCACCCCCGCATCCGCACCTGCACCGTCCATTCCTATAATAACTACTTCGACGGCAATGCCAAGTACGGCATCGGCGTGACCATGGGCGCGTCCTGCTTCGCCGAGAACAACTACTTCCGCAGCTGCGCAAAGCCCTTCCTGATCTCCGGCCAGGGCTCCGAGGCGGGCGCTGTGCTCTCCGGCGAGACCGGCGGCATCATCAAGGCCTATGGCAATGTCATCACCGGCCAGGAGAAGATGGTCTCCTATGCGGAGAACAACACCGATTTCGATGTTTACCTCGCATCCTCCCGCAATGAGCAGGTGCCCAGCTCCGTCAAGTGTATGAGCGGCGGCACCAGCTACTCCAACTTCGACACGGCCTCCGGCTTCTATTCCTATGCGGTCGACAAGGCCGAGGACGTACCGGCCATCGTGACCGCCGGTGCGGGCCGTGTACAGGGCGGCGACTTCAAGTGGACGTTCGGCAGCGATGCTGACAGCTCCTATGCGGTCGATACCGCGCTGAAGTCCGCGCTCGTGGCCTACAAGGACAGCATCCTTGCCATCGGCTCCGGCTTCTCTGACAGCACCGAGCCCGTCTCCACGACCGCAGCACCCGTCTCCACCACTGCGGCACCTGTCCAGACGACCGCTGCCCCCGTGCAGACGACCGCCGCGCCCGTACAGACCACCGCTGCTCCCTCGCAGCCGTCTGTATCGTACAGCAGCATCATCTATGCCTCCCCGAACGGCGGCGGCTCCGGCAAGACCGAGAGCGACCCGACCGACGTCCTGACGGCAATCAAGAACGTCCCCGCGGGCGGCATCATCTACCTGCTCCAGGGCTCCTACAAGTTCTCCGACACCATCCTGATCGACGAGAACAACAGCGGCTCTGCCGGCAAGTACAAGACCATCGCGGCCTATAACGGCGCCTCTGTCGTATTCGACTTCACGAGCCAGACCCGCGCGGACAGCGCACGCGGCATCGTCCTCGACGGCAACTACTGGCACTTCTACGGCTTCGAGATCTACAATGCCGGTGACAACGGCATCCTCCTCTCCGGCGACAACAACATCATCGAGATGATGACGTTCAACGACAATGAGGACACCGGCCTCCAGATCTCCCGCTACTCCGGCACCCAGGCCACCATCGACACCTGGCCGTCCAACAACCTCATCAAGAACTGCTCGTCCTTCAATAACTGCGACGAGGCGACCATGGAGAACGCCGACGGCTTCGCGGCCAAGCTCACCTGCGGCCAGGGCAATGTCTTCGACGGCTGCTTCTCCTATAATAACTCCGATGACGGTTGGGATCTCTACGCCAAGGAGGCCACCGGCCCGATCGGCGTCGTGACCCTCAAGAACTGCATCGCCTTCCGCAACGGCTTCACCACCGACGGCCGCGGCTATGGCGACTGCGACGGCAACGGCTTCAAGCTCGGCGGCGGCGGCATCGGCACGCGTCACATCGTGGAGAACTGCCTCGCGTTCGAGAACCTCAACTGCGGCTTCACCGACAACAACAACCCCGAGTTCGGTGACATGAAGAACTGCACCGCCTACAACAACAACCTCAAGGGCGCCAAGGCCAACTACATGGTATACCGCTGCTCCACCACCGCGACCTTCACGGATATGATGTCCTATTACAACACGTCCAAGGTCTCCAAGACGAACATCTCCGCGATCAAGGAGGGCAACGACAAGTTCGTCGGCGCGTATACGAACGGCATCTACTACAACAGCAAGTATTACTATGCCGCCTCCAAGACGACCATGACCAACGGTGCCAAGCTCGGCGATGTCGTAACGCCTGGTGACGGTGACTTCATCACCCTGAACATTGCCGCCATGGGTGAGGATTTCCACAAGACCTGGCGTAATGCGGACGGCTCCCCTGCCCCGAAGGGCTTCGCGGAGACCGCCTCGAACAGCACCTATGCCAAGCTCGGCTATCACATGTACAACGGCGTTGCCCAGACGTCCACCCCGGCCATCGGCTCCGGCACGGTAACGCCCGGCACGGATGCCCCTGTCCAGACGACCGCTGCGCCCGTTCAGACGACCGCTGCGCCTGTCCAGACGACCGCCGGCCCGACCACGCCTGTCTCCGGTGACTATGTCCACAACTTCACTGTGAACGGCAGCTCCAGCACCTTCTATACCATCGTGGGCAACATGAACTCCAAGCCCACCACGATCACCTGGAACGGTCTGACCCTCTCCCAGTGCCTCAAGCTGGAGTCCGCGACCGAGGTCTCCTTCAACGCGCCGGCAGACGGCACGCTGACCCTCGTGCTCGGCAATGCGACCGGCACGATCAAGGTGAACGGCACCAAGTACACCGCCACCAACAACACTGTGACGGTCGATGTCAAGGCCGGTGCGAACACCGTCACCAAGGCGGATACGGATAACCTGTACTTCATGGCCTATGCGCCCGGCAACACGACCGCGACCACCGCAGAGACCACCACTACGACCGTGACCACCACGACCGTCGTTACGCCCACCGAGACCACGCCTGGTGCCATCCTTTATGGCGATGCGGACGAGAGCGGTGTGCTCGACATCATGGACGTCATCGCGATCAACAAGAGCCTGCTCGGCGGTCTGACCCTCTCGGATCAGGGCAAGACCAACTCCGACGTTGACCGCAACGGTGCCATCGACACGACCGATGCCCTGAACATCCTCAAGGCCGTCGTCAAGCTCGTGACCCTGCCCGTCTGATCGAAGCGCGTACTAAACTGACATTCGGAACGCCCCCAGCGCAAAGCGGGGGCGTTCTTGGTAGCACGGGGCATGAGGGACACGCGGCGGCGCAGGGCGTGACTGACCGAAACGAAGTGGAGGGAGGTCTAGCCCTGATGCTTATGGAGCGGCCTGTCCCCCAAAGTATAACGGGGGGTATGGGGGGACACGCGGCGGCGCGGGGCGTGACCGAACGGAGCGTAGCGTAGTGAGGTATAGCCCCGCGGCTTGTGACCGCCGCGTGTCCCCCCATTTAAAATAAGGAGCAAAGAAATGAAGAAGATCTCTGTCGTGATACCGGCACATAATGAGGAGCGCTATATCGCGCGGTGTCTGCGCTCGGTGGCGCGGGCGGCGAAGCAGTACGGCGGGCGGGTCGAGGCCATCGTCGTCTGCGACCGCTGCACCGACCGCACCGCGGCCATCGCCGAACGTCTTGGCGCACGGACGCTCGCGGTCGAGGAGCGCTGCATCGCCCGCGTGCGCAATGCGGGCATCTCTGCGGCAAGGGGCGACATCGTCGTCACCATCGACGCCGACAACACCATGACCCCCGGCACCCTCACCGAGATCGCCGCCCTCCTCGCGTCCGGCCAGTACATCGGCGGCGGCGCGCCCATCCGCTTCGAGCGCTATTCCTTCCCGCTCTGGTGCAATGATATGATGTGCCGCGCGGGGTTCGCGGTCACGGGGCTCTATTGCGGCATCTTTTGGGCGGAACGAGAGACGTTCCATGCGGTCGGCGGCTTCGTGGAGAAGCGTGCCATGGAGGACGCCGCCACCGCCAAGGCGCTCCGGGACTATGGGCGGCGTTTCGGCAAGCGATACACCGTCCTGCGGGAGAACTGCCTCATCAATTCCACCCGCAAATACGATGACCTCGGCGACTGGCTCTATTTCAAGCTCCTCGCCCAGAACATGGGCACCCTCCTCCGTGCCGCCGCCGGCGACCGGGAAGGCCTCGACCGTCTGCTCGATAAGATGTTTTATGACTATAATGGCTAAAATGCGCACTTTCCCTGTCCTCTCCCCGCATGCGGGGAGAGTTTTTTGATAAAATATCGCCAAACCTATAGACTTTCCTGATGAGATATGCTATGATAGACATAACAAGATCGCACAGGAGGTGTGTTTATGTTTTGTCAAAATTGTGGAAAGCCCATCGAGACGGACGGCGCGTTCTGTCCGCACTGCGGTTCCCCTGTCGAGCCGCCGACCTATGCCGGGACAGGAGAGGTCCGGGAGGGCATCCCCGCACCGGGATTCTCTGACCGCGCCACGCATCCCGAGATCCTGGCCGCCGTGAAGAAGAATCGCGCGGCGGGACGGGTCTTCGCGTTCCTGCTCGTCCTCGCGCCGCCGGTCGCACTGTCGATCTACGGCCATATCACCGAAAAGATGACGCTCGGGGAGGCCTTGAAGTACGGCGGGATCCTGTCGGCGGTGTTCCTGGTGTTCGCGCTGATCGGGGCGGTCAGGACCAGTGCGGGCCGCAGCTATGACGGCACCGTCACCGACAAGCGCACCCGCAACGTCTACCGCGGCAGCGGCGATGACCATCACCATGAGACAGAATACATCACCTATGTCAAGAAGGACCGCGGCGGGAACGTCCATATCGTGGAGCGCGAGAACTCGCCGCGCTGGGCGTATGACTACCTCGCGGTCGGCGACCGGTTCCGGTATCACCCGCAGTTCGGATTCCCCTACGAGCTCTACGACAAGCGCCGCGCGGCCTGCCTGTACTGCGTCGCGTGCGGCCGACAGAACGACGTGACCGCGGACCGCTGCCACAAGTGCGGCGTGCCGCTGCTGAAATAGGAGGTGCCCCATGGATGACCGCATCACCCGCGGCAGCGACGGCGTCTATCGCTGGCGCTACGAGATGAGCCTGCTCAAGAGCCCCGTGATCTTCTTTTCCGTCTGGAAGATCCTCTTTTGGATCAGCGTGGGGATCTTCGGCTTCATGGCGCTGCTCGACCTCAAAGGCATCCTGCACATCCTCAAGGCCTTCGCGATCTTCCAGCTCGGGATGACGGTGATGGTCTGGATCGGGTGCGCCGTGTACGCGCTCTTCTTCGGCGGGCGTTACTGTGTCGAGTTCGAGATGGACGACACCGGCGTGACCCATCGGCAGGACGCCCAGCAGGCCGCCAAGGTCCAAAAGGCCCTGCGGTATCAATACACGTACCGCGCCTCCGGCCATACGGAGATGCGCACGGGCTTCGCCCGTGTCACCGCCGTCAAGGTACGGCGGCGCTGGCACCTCATCACGCTGCGCGAGGGAATCGAGACGAATCAGGTCTATGTCCCGGAGGAGGACTTCGATCTTGTGCTCGACCATATCCTTTCGCATTGTGACCAGATCAAAAAATGATAGACAGTCGTTTACTATAGTAAATATACTTGACATCACAGATGTTCCATGCTATAATAGGGGTAAGACATACTGACAGGAGGGATCATAGTATGCGTTTTGCGAAATTTGCGGGGATCTGGGTCGTGGGGATGGCTCTGATCGTGCTGGTGACGAATCTGGCGGGTGTGGCGATGGCCAAGCTCCTCGGCGCCGATTCGCTGATGCTCTCGCTGACCGGCTATTCCAAGAAGATGCACCTGCCGCAGACAGTCGCCGTCACGGAGGAGGAGCAGCGCCAGAACGCCGCCATCCTCACCGTCCGCGCGCTCATGAGCGACCAGCGGCTCTCGCCCGCCCGGAGCAACAAGCTGCTCGGGATGCTGACCTTCACCGATATGGACATCGACCAGACGACCTGGTACTACGATGCCGATGGCACGACGCCCTTCATGCACGGCGTCTTCCAGATCGTCTACCGCCAGGGGGAGGAGAAGCGCAAGCTCACCGACACCGTCGGCCTGGTCGACCTGCGGGCTTTCTGCGAGACGCCCGCCGCCGAGACGCTCATCGCCGCCCTAGACGAGACGCCAGACGCGCTCGTGCGCCTCGATTCCTACACGCAGGACGGCTATCTCCTCACGCCCGCCAAGCTCACGCTGCTCAGTGCCGACGGCACCACGCTCACGTCGATCGACTGCACCGCGTCCGGCGACCTCCAGACGGCGGATGACCTCTTCGTCCTCAACAGCGGCTCCAATGAGCCGTTCGAGATGAACGACCTGCGCTACCAGCTCTCGAACGCGCAGCTCCCTGAGCGCCGCTGTGACCGCCGTGCCGCCGCGCTCGCTGCCCAGACCGATGCCGCAGGCGAGGACATCTCCGCGACCGTCCATACACGGCTCGGCTTCGGGCATATGATGGTCGAGGAGGTCGAGGTGACCGATCATACGGCCGGGGTGGTCGTGGGCGACTTCGACTATCACCGCAGCGTGCTCCTCTACATCGCGCTGCTCGGCACGGTGCTGACCGTCCTGCTCGCGCTCATCTACCGCGCCAAGCGGTCGCTCTGAGGAGATGTCAGCATGATCTACATCACCAGCGACACCCACGGCGCGTCCCCCTATCGACGCACGGGCGAGCGGGTGCAGGTGCTGTTCGAGGAGGTCGTGACGCTGTGAGACTGTCCAAGCTGTGCCTCCTCCTGCTCTGTCTGCCGCTGCTCGCGGGGTGCGGCCGCGGGATGCCGGCGGGCGAGTCCTGCCTGCCGCCCGCTGCGCTCCCCGACCCTGCCGAGACGGTCGAGGCGGCCACCATCCCGCCTGACTGGGACATCCCCAAGGAGGCCGTCTACTGCCAGATCGAGGACTACGAGATCTCGCGCTCCTATCGTTTTTATGACGCGCACGACAACATGATCCTCGAGCGCGATGATGACGAGGACGATGCGCTCCGTATCCATTATACCTATCACAACGACGGCACCTATGCGTACCGTTCCACACAGGACATCTTCGGTGTGGAAAAAGAGCGCTATGTCTACGATGACGACAAGAACGTGGCCCAGTGCTTCCCCTATGAGGGTGGCAAGGAAACGGGCTACATCGCGTATGAATACGACGAGCATGGGTAGGTGACGCGGGAATACTACATGCGCCTCGATGACCATGTCTGCATGTATGACCTGCATTACAAGAACGACTACGACGATGCCGGCCGCCTCATCGCCCACCGGCAGACCGGCGATGCCTACGCGGTCGACACCTATTTTGACCATGACGCGCAGGGCAATGTGATCCACGAGACGCTCTGGTCGCCGCTGCTGCGGGAGATCGTCGGCGAGGAGCGCTACGCCTATGATGCCGACGGCCGTCCCTTGACGCACGCCAGCTACGGCAGCACGGTGATCGTGCAGAGCCGATACACCTATATCGACCTGACAGAGGATACACAGAAAACAAATGAAAACGGAGGGATCTGACATGAAACGCTTTCTTTCGCTGACGCTCGCGCTGTCCGTGCTGCTCACCGGCGGCACGATGACGGTCGTCGCCGAGGGGGATGCTGTGCCGGTGGCGGTGGATGAGGCCGTCTATGCACAGCTCCTTGAGAACAAGTGGTCCTGCGATGACGACAGGGACGGCGTCATCACCGAGGCAGAGCTCGCCGCGGCCACGTCGCTGAACGTCGACCTGACTGGCATCGAGGATCTGTCCTGGCTCTCGCTGCTCCCATCCTGCCGCTATCTCTCGCTGAAAAACGGCACGATCACCGACTATTCTGCGCTGAAGGACATGCCCGCGCTCCGCTCCCTCGACCTCGATGCCCTGCCGATCGAGGACATCTCCTTCCTCAAGGATCTCGACCTCGAGACCTGCTACATCTCCAACATGGACAGCATCACGACCGCGCAGAAGCTCGAGGTCATGCGGTTCTCTGACCCCGAGATCTGGGCGGGGACGAGCGGTCAGATCGAGTACCGGCCGCGCGGTCTGGCGGACTTCGAGCTCGCCCTTGCCGACACCGAGAGCGCCGTCTTCGTCAATGGCGAGGCGACCTCGCCCTATCCCGATGAGTACATCTACGGCCGCAAGCCCGGGACGACTGCCTATTCCGTCCTCGTGGACGGCACGGTCTATCACACCGGCACCGTCACCATCCGGGAGACGCCCGGCGCCTATGACCCTGCGCTGCATGACACGCTCCTGGACCGCTACAAGGTCGACCGCAGCAGCTATTACAATGCCCATCCCATCTACAGCAGCGGCCCCATCGCGCTCGTGGACGGCACCCTCTACGCCCTCCGCGGCAGCAAGGTCGAGGCCGTGGAGAAAGAGGTCCGCGACTACGACTATCACTACACCCGCGCGAACACCAGCAATTATGTCTATGCGGACATCGTGCTGAAGGAGAACGGCACGCTCTACGTCAACGGCAAGCCCTTCATCCGCTCGATCGTGACCGCCATCCAGGACGGCTACTTCATCAGCGAGGGCGCGCTCTACATCGTCACGGCAGACGGCGAGGACCTCACGTTCCAGGAGGTCGCGGAGGATGCCCAGCTCTTCGTGCAGGACTGCTCCCCCTTCTACCTCACCCCCGAGGGGATGCTAAAATATGCCGTCGTCAAGAGCACTTCCGACGGCTCGATCAAGACCTCGACGATCTCGACCGGGATCGGCCGTCCGCTGTACACCTGCAAGGCCGGCGCCACGGTCTATGTGGTCGATCGGTCGCATGTGCTCTACGAGCTCGAGACGTCCGGCACGTTCCAAAAGACCGTGCTCGCGGAGGATGCCGCGTGGGTCGGCTGGTCGGAGGACCATAGCCGCATCGAGTATGAGAAGAACGACGGCACGCTCGTGACCGTCAAGGAGTTCATCACCAGCGGCGGCATCGCCGACCGTGCCAGGATCCATCTCGGCATCGACGCGGGCGTCTTCTACCTGCCCGAGTACCAGGAGCGCGGGATCGCGGAGGACGACGCGGTGTTCTATTACTACATCGACCAGGACGGCGTGCTCTCGCTCGACTTCTGCGGCGACTATGCCGGTCTGACCCATGTGGAAGCCGCGCTCGGTGAGAGCTATGACGATGACCTCGACCATGGATTCGTCTATTTCCTGCGCACGGACGGCTCGATCTGGGGCTATGACCTCGATGCGAAGCAGTGGCAGGAGGCCGCCGCCGGGACGGAGCCGATCGAGCAGCCGGGCGTCCTCTGGGGCGACGTCAACGCCGATCACGTCTTCGATGTACTTGACATCGTCCTCTTCCAGAAGTGGCTCCACGGGATGCCGGATGCCGTGCTCACGGACCCGCAGGCCGCCGACATGAACGCCGACGCGCAGCACGACATCCTCGACCTCGCCGTGATGAAGCGCGAGCTGATCCGCCGCACCTATCCCCTCACGCTGACCGTCACCACCAATTATGGCGGCTATGGCGTCGCGGGGCAGGACCTCGGCCACGGGAGCTTTGACGAGACCTTCGACGTCAAGGAGGGCGATGTGTTCTACGAGAACTTCAACGGCCATCTCCAGAAGAACGACCCCACCATGACGACCGAAACGCCCGTCCTGACCATCGACTCCTTCTCCGCTGACGGGGTCACGTTCACGGCCTACCGGTACGGCGAGCAGGTCACGCAGAACGCCGCATACGGCACGACGCTCGCCGATGCCGTCTCCTCGACGTACACCATCTATGACGGGATCAATTTTGACTACGAGCTGACGTTCGGGCTGCGCTGAGCTCCCGGAACGCGAAACGCCCGGTGCGAGCGATGCACCGGGCGTTTTATGCTTGGACGCAAAAAAGTCCGCATCTCTGCGGACTTTCTCGGTATGGTGTGCCTGACAGGACTCGAACCTGCGCTCTGAGGAGTCGGAGTCCTCTGTTTTATCCAACTAAACTACAGGCACATGCAGCGCTCTAGCGCCACTTATTATTATACCAGAGATCCGCGCGATGTGCAAGGGATATTTTCCGAACATTTTATGAACAGACTATTTCTCAATGATGAATGAGACGACTGTGACCATCCCCGCTGTCCAAGCGTCCGTGACGGTGAGGAGGGCGAGCCAGAGGGGACTTTCCGGCGCGGTCAGCGTCAGCGGGAGGACGGCACGACGGCCGAGAATCGTGAGCGCGGCCGTGTCCTCCTCGAGAGTCAGGCTCGCCATCGCGACGGGGTCGCGGTGCGTGCGGTCGTAGCACTGCTGCCAGACCCGCGCCCCGGCCAGCAGCATCCCGCTCACGATCAGATGGACCGCCACACAAGCGGCGATGATGCGTCCTTTTTTCATGATCCCTCCTGTAATGTCCGCAGCGTGCGGGCGAGCGCGCGTCCCGAGAGCGCGGCGGCCTCGCAGGCCTGCGAGAGCGTGTTCCCCTGTGTCCCGACCTCCAGGAGGAGACGGGCGGGCGTCAGATCTGTGCCGTAGGCATGGTCCCCGAGCGCGATCGGGCGTGTCAGTCCGGGGCAGTCCTCTGCCATCTGCTGCTGGTACATGCACGCGAGCCGGAAGGACGTCCGCTCTGCCTCCCCCTCGACCGCCTCTGCCACGAGCCGCACCTGCGCGGTCTGCCGCCCCGCGATCGTGACCACCGGCTGGGGGACGGCGCCGTCCATGGGCGTGCTGCCGCGGTGGATGTCGACGACGACCGCGATGTCCGGCCATTCCTCGAGACAGCGCTGCACCGTCTCGGCACTGCGGGCGTAGGACCCGGCACAGGAGGGGTAGTCGTGGACATCCGCCGCATGGACGACCCCGATCCCCGCCGCCTCGATCGCCTCGCAGAACACCGCTCCGACCGCGGCCATATCATAGGCGGGATCGGTCGTGCGGTAGCCGAAGGCGGGGTCGGCGACCACGGAGCCCTCGGGGAGATAGCAGGCGGTCGTGTGCGTGTGGAGGACGAGCACCGCAGGCGTCCCGTCCGTGGGGAGGGGGATGTGCGGGGGCATCCGACCGAGCATCGCGAGCTCGTCATTGGGGACGTCCGTGTCGTTGCAGACCTGTCCGCCGCCGTCGAGCGTCAGGTAGTTCGCACCGTAGTATTCTCCATAATACGTCGTTTTCACGGGGATGCCCTGCAAGGCAGGACCGTCCGGATAGGGCAGCGGCCCCGGGTCGTCCGTGGGCGGCTCCGTGGTCTCCTCGACAGTCGGCAGCGTCTCCATCCCGAAGCCGTGGGAGACCCAGATCTCCGGCGGCAGCGCCAGCAGGAGGAGCATCATCATCCGTATGAACAGCACAGACATCCTCATCACCTCGCCTACAGTATGCCCCCGCCGCGGCAAAATACGCATGGACAGGCAAAAAACGCCCCTTTCCCGCATATCCTGAGACATCCCGGAAAGGAGCTGTTTATGATGTACTGCTGCTGTCACCCGAAACGACTTTGGATCTGGCTGCTGCTGGACGCAGCGGCGCTGGTGCTGTGGGTGCTGCTCCTCGCGCCGCATGGGGCGGCGGCGGAGACGGTGCCGGAGGGCGTGCCGCTGCCCGTCATCATGTACCATAGCCTCACCGATCCCTCGCGCGCGGCCTCGCAGCTCTCCCCCGCTGCCTTCGCGGACGACCTGGCCTATCTGGAGGCGCACGGCTACGAGACCGTCAGCGCCGCACAGCTCGCCGCCTACACGCGCGGCACCGGCGACCTCCCGGAAAAGCCCATCCTGCTGACTTTCGATGACGGCTTCTATAACAACCTCTCCGATGCGCTCCCCCTCCTCGAGGCGCACGACATGTGCGCAGTGGTCAGCATCGTGGGGCGCTACACGGACGAGATCGCACCGGCCGATCCCCATGTCCCGGCGTATTCGTATCTGACGTGGGAGGACGTCGCCGCGCTCCTGGCCTCGGGACGCATCGAGATCGGGAGCCACACCTGGGATCTGCACGAGAACGGCGCCCGTCCCGGCTGCGCCATCTGCCCCGGCGAGGATGCGGACACCTATCAGCAGATGCTCCGCGACGACCTCGGCCGTCTCCAAACACGGATGCAGGAGATGTGCGGGACGGTGCCGACGGTGTTCGCGTATCCTTATGGATTCGTCTGCCCGGAGAGCGTGCCGGTGCTGCGGGAGATGGGCTTCACCTGCACGCTGACCTGTCTCGAACGCCCCAACGTCATCACCCGCGACCCCGACTGCCTCCTCGGCCTCTTCCGCTATGACCGCACGCCGGACGAGAGCACGGAGGCCTTCTTTTCCCGCGTGCTCGCCGCCGACTGACACGAAAAGAGCCCTCCATCGCGGAGGGCTCTCGTTTTTCACATATCCTTCATATCCTCGAGGCGGAACGGCGTCTGCTGGTAGACGCAGTAGTTGAGCCAGTTGGAATACATCAGGTTCGCGTGGCAGCGCCACGAGAAGATGGGCTCGCACTTGGGATTGTCGCCGGGGAAATAGCCCCACGGCACGTCGATCGGCAGGCCCTTGTCGAGGTCGCGGAAATACTCCTCGGCGAGGGTGTTCCGCTCGTACTCGCAGTGGCCGGTGACGAAGAACTCCCGTCCGCCGCGCCCGGAGACGATGTGAACGCCCGCGAGCGGCGAATACGCCAGGATCTTCAGCTCCGGCACGCGCTCGATGTCCTCACGGCGCGCCTCGGAATGGCGCGAATGCGGCACGGGGAACACGTCATCGAAGCCGCGCAGGAGCGGGTCGTCGCCCTCGGCCTTGTGCGGGAAGACGCCGAACACCTTCTTCGGCAGCGGGTGCTTCGGGATGCCGTAGTGGAAATACAGTCCCGCCAGCGCCGCCCAGCAGATGTACATGGTCGACCAAACATGGCTGCGAGTCCACGTCATGATGTCGCAGATCTCGTCCCAATAGTCCACCTGGTCGAAATCGAGCTGCTCGACCGGGGCGCCGGTGATGATCATGCCGTCATAATAGCTGTCGCGCACCTCCGGGAAGGTCTTGTAGAAGGTCTCGAGGTGCTTGGCGGCGGTGTTGCGCGAGGTGTGCGCCACCTGCAAGAGCTCCACGTCCACCTGCAAGGGACTGTTGCTCAGGAGCCGCATGAGCTGCGTCTCCGTCTCGATCTTCTTCGGCATCAGGTTGAGGATGAGCACGCGCAGCGGACGGATGTCCTGGTGCTCGGCGCGGTCCTTTCGCATGACGAAGATGTTCTCCTTTTCGAGGATATCGTATGCGGGCAGGTCTTCTGGGATGCGAATCGGCATCGCTGTCCCTCCTTTCTCAAAGATAGCGTCTGTGTGACGTGGGTGATATGGGAAAACAGAGCCTTCGGCCGTGTACCGAAGGCGTCTGTCCTCTAAGCTGTCATACGCTGCGATGGCCGCAACGTCAAACGGGGTGGATCTGGCTGGCGGCGTCGCCGTGCTTGCCGTCAAGGCCGAACCGCGCATCGCGGCGCTTCTCGAAGAACTTGACAGCCACCTGACCGAACTGTGCGTAGCTGAGGACGTCCTCCTCGCTCTCTGCCCAGTCGGCGCACTCCTTGCGGAGCTTCTCGAGCTCCGGCTCGAGCAGGTCGGCAGGACGGCAGTCGATCGGCTCGGCATCGCCGATGATCTTCTTGCGGAACTCGGGGTCGATCGGCACAGGGGTCTGGCCGTACTCGCCGCGTACCACGCCCTTGAACTCCTTGGTGACCATCTTGTAGCGCTCACCGGAGAGGACGTTGAACACGGCCTGCGTGCCCACGATCTGGGACGAGGGCGTTACCAGCGGCGGGAAGCCGGCATCCTTGCGGACGCGCGGTACCTCGGCCAGTACCTCGCCGAGCAGATCCTCCTTGCCCGCCTGCTTGAGCTGGGACAGGAGGTTCGAGAGCATACCGCCCGGTACCTGGTAGATCAGCGCACCGGCATCGGCAGCGAGCATCTTCTGGTCGATCAGGCCGCTCTCGATGTACTTCTTGCGCAGACCCATGAAGTAGTCGCGGATCTCGTTGAGCAGCACCAGATCCAGGCCGGTGTCGTACTCCGTGCCCTGGAAGGCGGCGACCATGGACTCGGTCGGCGCATGGGACGTGCCCAGTGCGAGCGGGGACATGGCCGTGTCGATGATGTCGGCACCTGCCTCGACGCCCTTGATGAGGCACATGGAAGCCAGGCCGGAGGTGTAGTGCGTATGCAGGTCGATCGGGAGATCCACCTCAGACTTGATCGCCTTGACCAGCTCTGCCGTGCGGTACGGCGTGAGGAGCGCGGCCATGTCCTTGATGCAGATGGAATCCGCACCGGCAGCGGCGATCTTCTTGGCATACTCTACATAGTATTCGTCAGTGAACACCTCACCGGTGGTGAAGGACATCGCCACCTGTACCTCGGCCTTCTTGCCGTCGCGGGTCGCCTTCTTGGCGGCGTTGATGGCAGTCTGGAGGTTGCGGATGTCGTTGAGGGCGTCGAAGATGCGGATGACGTCGATGCCGTTCTCCACAGACTTCTCCACGAACTCCTCGACCACATCGTCCGCATAGTGACGATAGCCGAGCATGTTCTGGCCGCGGAACAGCATCTGGAGGCGCGTGTTGGGCATCTCGCGGCGCAGCGTGCGCAGACGCTCCCACGGATCCTCGCCGAGGAAGCGCAGGCAGGCATCAAAGGTCGCGCCGCCCCAGCACTCGATGGAGTTGTAGCCTACCTGATCGAGCTTGCCGAGGATCGGCAGCATATCGTCGAGCGTCATACGGGTCGCCAGCAGGGACTGGTGGGCATCACGCAGGACGGTCTCGGTAACTCTTACTTTCGACATGTTGAAAGATCCTTTCCCGTAATTTTACTGAAATGGCGTCGTTTAGCCAACGGTCGCGAGGGTGTCGCCGCTCTGTACGGTGTCGCCCTTCTTCACGAGGATGCTGGTCAGGGTACCGTCGCACGGTGCCACGATCTCGTTCTCCATCTTCATGGCCTCGAGCACCATGATGACATCGCCCTTGGAGACGGACTGGCCGTTGGAGGCCTTCACGTCCAGGATGGTGCCGGGCATCGGCGCGGTGACCTTCTCACCGGCACCGGCGGAAGCGGCAGGGGCAGCAGCCGGCGCAGCAGCGGCAGGAGCCGGGGCAGCAGCGGGGGCAGGGGCAGCAGCCGGCATCGGCGCGCCTGCACCGATCTCCTCGACTGCGACATCATAGGCCTTGCCGTTGACAGTTACACTGAATCTTTTCATAGTTCTTTACCACCGATCTATTATATTTTTCGCGATCTCCCGCCGTTTTTGCGGGAGCCTATGTCCTTGTCCCGATCAGAACGGGAAGTTGCTGTGCTTCTTCGGCAGGTTGGTCACGCGCTTGCCCTCGAGCATGGAGAGCGCTGCGGTGACGGTCGCACGCAGATCGGCTGCGCCGATCACATCATCGACCACGCCCAGTGCCGCTGCCTTGTCAGCAGATGCCACGGTCTCGGCGTACTCCTTCGCGAGCGCCTTGCGCTTGGCGTTCAGGTCGTCCGCGCCCTTGAGGCGGTCATGCCACAGGAACTCTACCGCGGACTCCGGCGCCATCGGCGCAATACATGTGCCCTCGAGCGCATAGGCGAAGTCCGAATTGCTGCTCTTCCCGGCGAGCGCCACGAAGAGCGGGCCTGCTGCCATGCCGGTCACGACAGCGATCTTGGCGGTCGTCGCCTCGGCATAGCTGCCGGCCAGACGGGTCACGGCCTTGACGGCGCCCTTCAGCTCCGTCTCTACGCTGCCGCCGAAGCCCAGCGTGTCCACCAGCGTGATGACCGGGATGGAGAAAGCGTCGCAGGTGCGCATGAAGCGCGCGAGCTTGTCGCAGTCGTCCTCGGTCAGCTTGGCATCGGTCTTGTTGGTCGCGGCGATGCCGACGGTCGTGCCGGCGACGGTCGCGAGCGCGGTGTACGCTGCACCGCCGAAGCCCTCGTACAGTGCCACGACGCTGCCGCCGTCCGCGATCGAGGCCACATAGCCCTCGAGGTCGCTGCCGGACGCTGCCGCGGGCGCATCGAACTCCATGCACGGCACGGTGGCCATATTGTTGACAGGCATCAGGTTCACGAGCGCACGCACCTTGGCGATGGCGGCGGCCTCGTCTGCCTCTACGGCAGCGGCCGTGCCGTTCGCAGCGGCTGCGGCGGCGGAGCCTGCGCCCTTCTCAAACGCAGGGGTCAGGAACAGCTCGGCATCCTCGGTCATCACGACGAAGTCGGCGGCTGCGGCCGCGATCGCGGCACTGCCGGCGCAAACGCCCAGGACCAGCGAGATCACCGGTACCACGCCGGAGAGCTGGCTCGTGCGCTTGAGGATGAGCGAGTAGGCGTTCAGAGAGGCGGCGGAGCCGTCCATGAACGCACCGTTGGAATCGTACACGCCGATCACCGGCGCGCCGGTCTTGGCAGCGAGCGTGAAGACCTTCGAGATCTTCGCGGCCTGCGCCTCACCAACGGCACCATTGTGGATGCTCTGGTCCTGTGCGAATGCATAGACCGGGTCACCGTTCACATAGCCGAACGCCGTGACGACAGCAGCCTGTGCGTCCTTTTCCTGGATATAAGCGCCGAACTCCTGGAACTTCCCTTCATCGAAGAGCTGCGCGAGGCGCGCTCTTGCGGGGCTTTTCGGATCCTTCACGTTCTGGAGATCACCCATATTATCGATCCTTCCTTCTATAGACTGGCGGCTGCGCCGTCCTCCCGTGCGGGACTTGAGGTCGCTTGCCACATATACTATATAATCATACTATTTTTTTCGTACTTTTTCAAGTGTTTGCGGGAGAATGGCCGCATTTTTTGCAGCTTTCCATAATATCTGCGATATTGTCTATCTTATTTTCGTCATTTTTGACGAAACCGAGCAGCCGCACGCGCGCCATCATCGGCTCGTCGTTTACCCGGAAAACAGCGGCCTCGATCCCGCGCAGCTCCGCCTTGAAGAGCACTGCACGCACAAGCCCGTCGAGGACGTCGATCGCGCCGCCGTCCTGCACGTCATAGATGACGACCTCCTCCGGCGTGTAGCGGTAGACGATGTGGCCGATGACGGCTGCGCCGTCCTTGGCCTCGGAGACCATGGCCTCGGTCAGGCCGTGTGTCGCGAGGATGTCCGCATAGGGCGCGAGATCCTGCGCCTGTAGGATGGTCAGCATGGTCCGTCACTCCTTCCCGATGGCGTTGCGGATGGCACGCAGCTCATCCGGCGTGAGGTCGCGCCACTTGCCCGGCTGCAGCATCCCGAGCTTCAGCGGCCCGATAGATGTCCGGCGCAGACGCGCCACCTCGAGCCCGACGGCCTCGCACATGCGGCGAATCTGGCGATTGCGTCCCTCGCGGATCGTGATCTGCAAAACGACACGCCCCGGCTCATTGGTCTGCACGACCACGGTCGCGGGGAGGGTCTTCTTGCCGTCGAGGACGATGCCGTCCGCGAGCTGCACGAGCTGCTGCTCCGTCACGGCCGGACGCACGGTCACGCGGTAGGTCTTGGAGACGTGGCGCGAGGGGTGCATGATGCCGTTGGCAAAGTTGCCGTCATTGGTCAAGAGGAGCAGTCCCTCGGAGTTGCGGTCGAGCCGCCCGATGGGATAGACGCGCTCCTCCACCTCGTCGAGCAGGTCCATGACGCAGCGGCGTCCCTGGTCGTCGCTGACGGTCGTGACGTAGCCGCGCGGCTTGTGGAGCATGATGTAGCGCATATTCTTTTTCCGCGGCAGCAGCACCTTTTCGCCGTCCACCGTGATGATGTCCTTCGGCGATGCCTTGTCGCCGAGCTTGACGGGACGGCCGTTGCGCTGTACGCGGCCCGCTCCGATCAGCTCCTCGGCCTTGCGGCGGGAGCAAAAGCCTGCATCGGCCAGGAGCTTCTGGATCCTGATGTCTGCCATGTAGGTCCTCCTTTATTTCGCTATCTATCTTATTTTCTATCCTTTTGTATACGTCACATGAGACGCACGCTGTCCATCCATCGCACGGCCAGACGAAGCCGCCAGCGCTCGAACCGTTCCCACAGGGACGCACCAGACGGCGCGGGGGCAACTGCACCGGCGGTCACGAGCGGGACGGCAGCGATCGCGCGGCCGTCATACCGATAGACCAGCGTCCCGACCTCTGTCCCGGCCTCGAGCGGCGGGAGGAGGAACGGCGGGACCCGCACCTCGGTCTCGACCGCTGGGCTGCGGCCGTCCACCGTCGCAGACGCGACCGTCTCGGCGGGGACGAGCGCCACGGCATCGTCCGTGCCGCCAACGACCGGGCACGAGAGCCCGTCAGGCACAGCGAGCGCGGCTGCCCGCGTGCGCGAAAAGCCGTGATCATACATGTGGATGTGGTCCTGCCAGTCGTTCGGGGCGTTCAGGGTGACGCAGATGAGCGTCACGCCGTCACGCTCGCACGCGGAGACGAGACAGCGTCCGGCCTCGTCCGTGAAGCCGGTCTTGACGCCGATCACGCCCTCGTACATCCCGAGCAGCTTGTTGGAATTGTAGAGCGTCCGCTCATAGGGCGGTGCGCCGAAGCAGACGCGTGCCGAGGGGCTCGCGCACATCTCGCGGAAGTCGGCGTTTTGGAGCGCCTCGCGGGCAAGGAGCGCCATGTCGTAGGCCGAGGCACCATGCCCCTCCCCCTCGAGTCCCGAGGGCGTCACGAACCAGGTACGCGTCATGCCGATCTCTTTGGCACGAGCGTTCATCCGCTCGGCGAAGGCCTCGATGCTCCCCGCCACGGAGACGGCCGCGGCGTTCGCGGCATCGTTCCCGGACGGCAGCAGCATCCCCCAGCAGAGCGCGCGGCGCGTGACGAGGTCGCCCTCGCGCAGCCCCATCGAGGAGCCCTCCACGCGGATGGCCTCGCTGTCCACCTCGAACACACGGTCGAGGTCGCCGCTCTCGAGCGTCAGCAGGACGGTCATGATCTTGGTCGTGCTGGCCATCGGGCGCTTCTCACGGCCGTTCTTCTCGCAGAGCACCTGTCCCGTCCCGGCCTCCATGAGGATGCAGGCCTGCGCGGAGACCTCCGGCGGCGGCGGTGCCGCAGAGGCTGCCGCGTGGACGGGCGTGAGCATGAAGAGTCCCATCGTCAGTGCGAGCAGGATGCCGATCCCCTTGGGTCTGTGTACCATGTCTGTCTCCTTTCAACGCTGTGGCCGTTCCTATCGTTCACCACGAGCGTATGCGGACAGACAGGGCGTTATGCCGTTATTCGACCAGCTCGCTCTGCACCGGCTCTGCGCCCTCGGCGAGCTTGGCCGCCGCGGCCTCGTCCGGGGTGAGCGTCTTCTTGCCCTTGTCCTTGGAGAAGGCGGCAGAGAGCTTGTCGATCAGGCCGGGGAGCATGTCGAGGAAGACATTGCCCTTGTCGGCGTTCATCGTGAGCTGCATCAGCTGGACATCGCCGTTCTTGACCACGAGGAAGCCGATGGGATTCACGCTCATGCCGCCGCCGGCACCGCCTGCGAAGAACTCCTTGCTCGTGCGGGTCGGGAGGTCCGAGCCGCCGGACGCGAAGCCCACGGAGATCTTGGAGACGGGGATGATGGTCGTGCCGTTCCCGCAGGGGATGGGGTCTCCCATCATCGTGTTGGCGTCCACGAGGCTGTGGATCTGCTCCATGCTGACGCCCATGAAACCGTTGATCGTATGTTCGCTCATATGAAACTCCTTACTGCGGCAGTCGCTGCCGCGTTAGTTTGTCTAGTCGGATGCCGTCTCTGGGGACGGGTCACAGCTTCTCGCGCACGAGCTGCTTTTTGGCGGTGATGCTGTCCATCACGAACCGCCACGCGAGCCAGATGCCCGCCGCCAGCACCGTGCCGACGCGCACCTTCAGTTTGAATCGGACGTTCCAGCGGCTCTCGTCCTCGATGAAGTCGCACGCGATGCAGATCCGCTTCGCCTTGACGTAGATGACCTGCTGCGCCTCGCACAGCAATAAACGGAACGCCGTCTGGAGCGTGCCGAAGGTGCGTGCCGTCTTGGCGGCATCGTCACCGGCGACGAGGATGTCCGTTTCGATGTCGCTCCAGGTGATCGACCGCAGCAGCTTCTGGAAAGGCCCCGGCAGCGCGGCGATGCCGCTCCCGGCGAGGTCCAGCTTGCCGACGATGTCCATCATCTTCCGCCAGAGCTTGTCCATGAGGAAGGTCTTCTGTCTCGGCGTCTCGCCGTCCTTAGCCTCCTCGGATGCTTCGTCCTTCTTCTTTTTCTTGTCTTTTTTCTTATCGTCGGAGGCACTCTCGTCCTCCTCGGCGGCATCGTCCTTCCTGCCGCGCGGCAGGAGCTTGATGCCGAAGTATTTGACGCACCAGCTCAGCTCCTTGTCCCAGTAGCTGAACTCGACCACGCCGCTCGACCAGCAGATCAGCGCGATCAGCAGGACGAGCACCAGCAGCACGATCAGGAACACACGCATGGCATCCCCTCCCGTCAGGCCGGATCGGACGGCGGATCACCGTCAGGCGGGGCATCCTCGGCGGACGCGTCCGGCGTATCGGCCGGGGTGTCGGCGTCCTGGAGGGTGTCGGCGTCCTGGGGGGCATCGCCGGACTCGGCATAGCCCTCGAGCTCACCGGTGAACGTCTCCTCCTTTTTACGGCGCGGCTCCGGCAGATCCTCGAGGCTCTCGAGGCCGAAGGCACGCAGGAAGAGGGGCGTCGTCTGGTAGCCGATGGGATGGCCGGGGACGTCGATGCGGCCGGCCTCCTCCAAGAGCCCCTTGTCCACGAGGGAATTGATGACCGAGGAGCTGTCGATGCCGCGCACGCGCTCCACGAACCCCTTGCTCGCCGGCTGGTTGTAGGCAATGATGGTCAGTGCCTCCATGGCGGCGTTGGAGAGGGGCGTCATGCGCTTTTTCTCCATCGCGGTGCGGATGATGTCGGCGAACTCCTGCCGTGTGCCGAGCTGCCAGGAGCGCCCGAGCCGCATCACGCGGATGGCACTGTCCATGTCGAGATAGCGCTGCTGGAGCTGGTCGATCAGCGGCTCGACGTCGCGGTCGAGGATCCCGAGCGTCTGGGCGAGACGGGTGGTCTCCACCGGCTCACCGGCTGCGAACAGGATCGCCTCGATCTGTGTGACCATGGGGTCGGCCATGGCGTTCACCTCCTCTTCCGCTCACACATGGTGAGCACGGTATTGTCCTCATTGAGGCGGATGCTGCCGAAGCGCGTCAGCTCAAGGATGGCCAGCAGCGTGGCCACGCGGGAGGAACGGTCGGTCAGTCCGTCATAGAGCGATGCCACCGTCACCGTCCCGCCGCCGTAGAGCGTGCGCAGGACGTGGATGATCTTCGAGGAGACGCTCACCACGCGCTCCTGGGTGACGGTGTTCGTGATCTTTTCGGAGAGCTGCTGGCCGGTCATGCGCTTGCCGAGCTGCGCGAGCACGTCCGCGAGCACGTCCGGGGAATGGGTCAGCTCATAGGTCTGCTTGAGTCGTGCGAGCTTCATGGGCTTGCGCACGAAGATGTCGTCCGCGAGGAACTGCTCCTTGAGACGGCGCGCCGCCTCCTGACAGAGGGCGTATTCGATGAGGGCGCCCTGCAGCTCCTGCTTGGCACGCTCGGCCTCCTCGGGCTTGGGCAGCAGGCTCACGGTCTTGATGTAGACGAGGCGTGCGGCCATCTCGAGGAACTCACCGGCGAGCTCGAGATCCTGCTCGGCGGCCTTCTGCATATACAGAAGGTACTGCTCGAGGAGGGTGGTGATCTGGATGTCGTTGATGTTCAGCTCATGCTTGGAGATGAGGTGCAGCAGGAGATCCAGAGGCCCCGTGAACACCTCGAGCTGAAATTCGATCTGTGCCATCTCACAGCACCGCCGGGATCCATTTCGTCACCACGAGCATCCCCTGCATGATCCAGTGGTTGAGGAACGAGAGCGGGAGGCTCAGGATCCCCGTGATCATCAGGAGCATCATGATGCCGTAGAACACGCGCTGGTTGCGCATGAGCCAGAGCTCCGCGCGCGGCGGCAGGAAGTAGCCCAGCACCCGCGAGCCGTCGAGCGGCGGCACGGGCACGAGGTTGAACAGGCACAGGTTCAGGTTGATGACGACGAAAACATAGAGCATCCACGCAACATAATACATCGTCTCGCCGTCGCGGAGGATATAGCCGGAGGCATAGTCGATGAACTGCGACGCCCCGATCAGGCGGTAGGCGATGATGCCGAGGAAGGCGGCGATCAGGTTCGAGAGCGGGCCTGCGATGGCCGTGAGCATCATGCCGAGGCGGCGATCCTTGAAATTGCGGGGGTCGACCGGCACGGGCTTGGCCCATCCGAAGCCGAAGAAGAACAGCAGGCCTGCGCCCATGATGTCGATGTGGGCGATGGGGTCGAGGGTGAGGCGGCCGCGTTCGCGGGCGGTGTCGTCGCCGAGCTTGTGCGCCGTGTAGGCGTGGGCACACTCGTGCAGGGGGTTGATGAGCAAAATGATCATCAAGCGCACCAGATACGTCAGGAGCGTATCCGTAGAGATATTGAAAGAAAATGGCATGGTCGTCCCCTCTCCTTTCTATATTTTTTCCTATACCTTTCTATTATACTACAAACCGAAGGATAATGCAAGCGTTTTTTGTAGATCTCCCCAGATCTGCCATGCAGATGGCCCTGCTGCAAGGGCAGACAGGAAAAAATAAAAAAAGTTTGAAAAAAGACTTGATTTTTTTCAAGGGGTATGCTATAATATTTGACATAGGTGTTTTGACACAGTGTAAGGAGGTGTTATTGATGGCAAAGTGTGATGTATGCGGCAAGGGCGTGACTTTCGGCAACAAGGTCTCTCACTCCCACAGAGCATCCAGCAGGACTTGGAAGCCCAATGTACAGCGTGTAAAGGCGATCGTGAAGGGTTCTCCCTGCCACATCTATGTATGCTCCAGATGTCTCCGCTCCGGTAAGATCGAGCGTGCGTGAGCATCCTCGTTCTGAAACGGTGTGCGTGAGCAGGATGGCTCGGCAAATGATCCAGTGATCAGGAGTCCCCGTGTAGACGGATGGCTCCTGATCTTGCTTTTTTCGAGGCATCGTCTCAGCGGATCCGTCCCGATCCTGCGCCGTTCCTGGCCCCTCCCCCGCTGCGGCGGGGCGTTTTGTTACGGGAATGTTGCCAAATGGGTGTTGACTTTGCACAAAGAATATGGTATAATAGCTATAACAGTCAAGGGAGCAGGCGCGATGTCTGCCGCTGTAATAATTACTTTATGAGGTGAGTTACTTTGCCAGAGATCAAGAGAAGCAACGCTCCGATCCTCAATCCGGAGCTGGTACAGGCGATGGACGCGATGAAGCAGGAGCGCAACCAGCGCACCGAGGTCGCCTTTGTCAACCTGATGAAGGGCGCACGGTTCCTCTGCCCTGCCAACATCAACACGGTCCAGAAGGCCGTTGCGAACCCCGATGGCACGGTCGAGCTGAAGGACCAGCCGCAGATCCAGTTCATCCTGTTCAACAACAACGAGGGCAAGCGCTATCTGCCCCTGTTCACTGATGCCGCCGAGCTGCAGAAGTGGAACGATGAGAAGAATCACCAGAGAGCTGCCCTCACCTTCCGTGATCTGGTCCAGTTCCTGAGCGATCAGAAGAACGGCAGCATCGAAGGTGTCGTGATCAATCCGTACGGCCAGAACATCATGGTGCCCACCGAGAGCCTCCGCCGCATGGCCACCACCGAGGCCATCACCCCCGGCACCAAGATCCAGATCGGCACCCTCAAGGAGGAGCCGACCGAGCTGCTCGATGCTCTGCGCGAGTCCTTCGCGGACAAGCCCGACGTCAAGAACGCTTTCCTGCGCATCATGAAGCGTGAGGACAAGCAGAATCCGAACTTCCTGCTCGTGCTCGATGTAGACGTGCCCTCGCTCGGCGAGGAGGGTCTGCGCAAGCTGTTCGACGGGATCGCCGAGGATGCCAAGCCCCATCTGCGCGGTGTCGAGCTGGCGATCGTGCCGGCGTCCAACAACTTCGGCGCTGCGGCGCTCAAGGACGCTGAGCCCTTCTACACGGCATAAGTACACGAATGCATCAGACACGCCCCGCTCCTGTCATGGGAGCGGGGCTTTTCTGTCGCATATCGGACAAAACGAACGCCCCCGGTGCGGCCGGGGACGTTCGTATCTTTGTCATACAGGGAGCGTCACGAGCTTGACGACGGCCTTGAGGACGTTCAGGGCATCGGTCGTGTCGATCGCGTCGTTGCGGTCGACGTCGGAGTTGATCTTGCCCTGTGCGCCCAGCGTCGCGCTGCCGAGGATGCTCTTGTTCAGCAGGATGACATCCATGATGTCCACCTTGCCGTCCTCATCGGCATCGCCATAGAGGACGTCGCCGGACTCGGTCGGAGCGGGCTCGGTGGTGTCCGGCTCGGTCGGGGTCGGTTCGGTGGTGTCCGGCTCAGTCGGAGTCGGCTCGGTGGTGTCCGGCTCCGTGGTGTCCGGCTCAGTCGGGGTCGGCTCAGTCGGGGTCGGCTCGGTGGTGTCCGGCTCGGTCGGCGCGGGAGCGGCCTTCTGCACCATCGCGACATAGTTCACGACATTGTAGGAGCCGCCGTTCGTGCCGAGGGTCACGGTCTCACCGGCAGAGACGGACTTGGCGTACACATCGAAGACCACGTCATTGCTGCTGGTCACGGTGTCGCCCGTCTTGGTGAAAGCGCCGAGCCACGCGGGGACGGTCTCCTGGCGCTGGTCGAGCGCCACATAGACGGTCGAATCCTCCGCAACGGTGACGGATGCGAGGTCGGCGTCGGTCTTCTTGGCATCGCACGCGGTCACGATCGCCTCGCTGCCGATCAGCGCCTCCGGGAGGGACGTGTAGGTGAAGTCGCGGTCACCGAACAGGGCATCGCCCACGGCCAGACTGTCGTTCAGGCTCCAGCAGGGCAGATAGGTGTGGTCGAGCACCTGGAGGGCGGAGACGGTCTCGCCGCGCACCTCGAGGATCCACTTCTGGTCGGCGCTGTCGTTGCGCGACCATTCGATGATGCTCGTGCCGGCGTCCTTGGAGGCGGCGGTCACACCGGCGCAGGAGCCGTCCTGGGTGTTCTTGGTGGTGAGGGCGTAGGTGCCGTCGCCATTGTCGATGAGCTTGAAGAGCTGGGCGTCGTTCTGTGTATCGGTCCAGACGTGGATGTTGGTGCCGTTCTCGGTCTGGCCGTAGTCGAGGTCGAGGAGGTAGGTGCGGCCGTCGCCGTACTCGCTGTACAGACGATAGTAGCCGTCACCGGCATCCTCTACCGTCCATCCGGTGAGGCCGTCGGCCTTCTGGACGACGTCGTTCTCGGCATCGGGGTCGAGCGTCATGTAGAGGCCGCTGTTCACGTTGCGGAGCTGATAGACGGCGCCCTCATTGAGGACCGCGCCCGGCTCGAGCGCCGCGCTGCCGCCGGCATTGACGGTACACTGCGGACGGGCCGGCATGTCGTAGCCCGTGCCGAGGAAGAAGCTGGTGTGCGGGGGCTGGTTGTAGGCCGTCTGCTGGGAGGAGATCTGCATGCGGTACTGCGGGTCGTGCATCAGGCACTGGACGCGGTAGTCGGTGTCGTAGGTGGTCGTGTAGATGCGGATGCCGTCGCCGCTGGCCTTGCGGACGATCAGCTCCTCACGCCAGTCACCGAAGATGTCGGCGGAGAGACAGGGCGTGCCCTTGGTGGTGTTGCAGGTGTAGTAGCCGTCGGTGGAGAGGAGGGTCGTGAGGGTGCCGTCCTCCTTCATCTTGGTGATGGTCGCGGGAGAATCTGTGTAGCCGTCGAGGATCTCGCGCTCGAGGTCGCCGTCCCAGTAGCTCAGGAAGTTGATCGCCGGACGGCGGCAGGAGAGCGTGTTGCCGGCCACATCGAGCACCGGCGTGCCGCCGTTCTCCTTATTGCCCCAAAGCTCGGCGCCGGGGTTGTTCGCCCAGACATTGTCGCCGCAGCAGCGGCCAGTGTCGCCGTCGGCATTGTTATGGTGGAAGATGATCTTCTTCTGGTCGGCATCGTAGAGGGTGACGCCGTAGCCGGAGCCCTTCTCCTCGTGGCAGATATAGACCTCGATGCCGGGATTCGTCGGGTCGAGGTCGCCGACGTGCATCGCGTCGCCGTGGCCCTGCTTGGTGGTGTAGTAGAGCTTGCCGTTGTCGTCGATGATGGCGGGGCCGGTGATGATCTCCTGCTTGCCGTCGTTGTCGACGTCGGCGGCCATGGTATTGTGGTTGCCGTCGCCGTAGGCATTGGTGGAGGAATTGGAGGTCCCGGAGTCATACATCCAGAGCTTCTTGAGCTTCTTGTTCTCCACGGTATAGGCCGTGGCGGTCAGACGTCCGTAGTAGCCGCGGCCGGTCACGACGCTGGGATGGACGCCGTCCAGATAGGCGACCGTGCCCCAGAAGCGGTCCACGCGGTTGGTCTTGTCGCTGGTCTTGCCCCACTTGGTCGGGTCGCCGCGGCCGGGCTCATAGTCGATGGTATCGAGGGCAGCGCCGGTGGCGCCGTCGAAGAGGGTATAATACTCCGGGCCGGTGTAGATGAAGCCGTTGCCGTCACGGTAGTCCTTGGAGGCATCGCCGATGACCTTGCCGGTGCCGTCCTTGGTGCCGTCAGCGGTCTTGCAGGTCATCTCGCACTTGCCGTCGAGGTCGAAGTCCCCCACGAAGAACTGCGTATAGTGCGCACCTGCGCGGATGTTCACGCCGAGGTCGATGCGCCAGAGGCGGGTGCCGTCCAGGCGGTAGCAGTCGATGAAGACATTGCCGGTCTTGCCCTTCTGGGAATTGTCCTTGGAGTTATCGGGATCCCACTTGAGGAAGAGCTCGTACTGGCCGTCCCCGTCCACATCGCCCACGGACATGTCGTTCGGGGTGTAGCCGCTGCCCGGCTGGGAGAGCTTGATGTCGAAATACGGCGCAGAGGACGCGATCTTGCAGGTGTCGTTGGAGATGCGCTTGGTGCCGCTCCAGCACTCCACGCGGTAGGTGTCGGATGCACTGCCGGACTTGTCGAGGAAGCAGGTCGCGCCCTTGGAGTAGCTGTTGTCCTTGGACGTGCTGGTGTAGATCTGCTCGCTGCCGCGGAAGAGGCGGAACTCCGCGTCATCCGGGTCAGAGGCGAGGAATCGCCAGCTCACGAGCATCCCGCCGTCCGTCTTGACGGCGCAGATGCCGCGGTCGAGGTACTCGACGACATTGCTCGCGGACTTGTTATAGGCGGTATTATTGGCAGTGGCGGCGGATACGGTCAATGCGGTGGGGAGCATCGCGCTCCATGTGGTGAGACCCATCGCGGCAGAGAGCAGCGCGGCGGTGACTCTTTGGCTCCTGTGCTTCTTCATAATGATCCTCCCTTGTTAGATGTCTGTTTTTTATCTCGGACATGCCCGGCCCCCCTCGCCGGGCGATAGTATTCCTATCTTTGTGTATGATTTATGAACTAATATCAGTATAACACATATATTTCTCCTTTTCAATGACGAGATCTCCACTAAATATTGCAGATGTCACACTGACCAGCAACAAAACGCCATTTCTATCCAATTATCCCTTGCTTTTTCCCCTATGATATGCTATACTATTCTTATAATAAACAAAATGACCAAAAAACGGAGGAACTGCCTATGAAGCTCTTCACCCGCGAGCTGACCAACACCGTCAAGCGTGCCTTCAACTTCTCCGCCGACACGGCCTCCCACGAGGAGATCCGCGACCGCATCCTCAGCGGCGGACAAGTCACCGGCACGAACATGTGCATCCTGATCTGTGCGATCGTCATCGCATCGGTCGGCCTGAACATGGGCTCGACCGCCGTCATCATCGGTGCCATGCTGATCTCGCCCCTCATGGGCAGCATCCTGGCGATGGCCTATGCGGTGGCATCGGCGGACTTCCCGCGATTCCGGCGGCATGTCTACGGATTCCTCCTCCAGCTCATCATCAGCGGGTCGGTCTCCACGGTCTACTTCCTGCTCTCCCCGATCAATGCGCCGAGCAGCGAGCTCCTCGCCCGCACGCAGCCGAGCGCCTATGACGTCATCATCGCGACCTTCGGCGGTCTCGCCGGCATCATCGGCACGACCCGCAAGGAGAAGGCGAACAACGTCATCCCCGGCGTGGCCATCGCGACCGCGCTGATGCCGCCCGTCTGCACCTGCGGCTACGCCCTCGCCCATGCCAAATGGACGATGCTCGCGGGCGCGGCGTATCTGTTCCTCGTCAACAGCTACTTCATCTTCCTCTCCGCCGTGCTGATCCTGGACATCCAGAAGATCCCGCGCGTCTCGAACCTCACCCACAAGCAGTGGCGGCGGCTGCGCACGAAGATGATCCGCAATACCCTCATCGTCCTGCTCCCCATCATCCCGCTGACCATCATGATGCTGCGGGACTGAGCATCCCATGATCCCATTCGTTCAGCACCGCCCCCGCGGCGGTCCGATACGGCAGGCACGACCCGGGGAGGGGCGCGTCTGCCGCGACATCTACAAAACCATGATAGGAGGGATCCCTATGGATCACATGACCAAGGAAGAGATGCGCAGCGGAATCAAGCGCATCCGGATCACTGAGGAGGAGCTGCAGGCGGCCGTCCGTAAGGCAGGCGCGCAGCTCAGCGCCGAATACGAGGGCAAGCCCGTGCTCTTCGTGAGCATCCTCAAGGGCGCTTTCGTCTTTCTGGCGGACCTCGTGCGGGCGGTGGACATCCCCTGCGAGATCGGCTTCATGCAGGCACAGAGCTACTTCGACGGCACCGAGTCCAAGGGCGAGGTGGAGATCATCCTCGACCTCGCGCAGGACATCAGCAAGTACCATGTCGTCCTCGTGGAGGACATCATCGACACCGGCCGCACGCTCAAGCTCGTGGCCGAGAAGCTCCGCGAGCGCCATCCCCTCTCGCTGAAGATCGTCACGCTGCTGGACAAGCCCTCCCGCCGCAAGGTCGAGCTGGAGGCGGACATGTCCCTCTTCACCATCGACGACTGGTTCGTCATCGGCTACGGCCTCGACCTTGGCGAATACTACCGCAATCTGCCCTATATCGCCGAATACCGCATCTTCGACGAGAACGAGAAGAACTAGGAGGCGCATGATGTTAGAGAAGCTCTTCAAGCTCAAGGCCAACGGCACGAACGTGCGCACCGAGGTCATGGCGGGCGTCACCACCTTCATGACCATGGCCTACATCCTGGCCGTCAACCCCTCCGTCCTCTCCGCCGCCGGCATGGACAGCACGGCCGTGCTGATCGCGACGTGCCTGGCGTCCTTCATCGGCACGCTCTGTATGGCGCTGCTCGCCAACCTCCCCTTCGCCCTCTCCGCTGGCATGGGCCTGAACGCCTACTTCGCCTATACGGTCTGTATCGGCTACGGCTATTCCTGGAAGGTCGCGCTCCACGCGGTCTTCATCGAGGGACTGATCTTCATCGTCCTCTCGCTGACGAACGTCCGTGAGGCGATCTTCAACGCCATCCCCATGGCACTGAAAAAGGCCGTCTCCGTCGGCATCGGCATGTTCATCGCCTTCATCGGCCTGCAAAAGGCCGGGCTCGCCGTGAACAACGACGCGACCCTCGTCTCCCTCGTCAGCTTCCGCGAGAACTTCCACACCTCCGGCATCTGTGCGCTGCTGGCCGTGGTCGGCGTGCTGATCACTGCGGCGCTCTACATCCGCAAGTTCCCCGGCGCGATCCTGGTCGGCATCCTGGGGACGTGGGTGCTCGGGATGCTCTGTCAGGCCGTGGGGATCTATGTCCCGGACGGCGTGGACCATCTCTCGCTCTTCCCGACCCTCACGCCGCCTGACCTGACCGCCATCGGTGAGACCTTCGGCCAGTGCTTCATGGGGGATCATACGAACGTCGGTGTGTTCGACATGATCGTCATCATCTTCTCCTTCCTCTTCGTCGACCTCTTCGACACGCTCGGCACGCTGATCGGCGTGAGCGCCAAGGCCGATATGCTCGATGAGGACGGCAAGCTCCCGGCCATCCGTCCCGCCCTCCTCGCCGACGCCATCGCGACCTCGATCGGCGCTGTCCTCGGCACCTCGACCGTCTCCACCTTCGTGGAATCCGCCTCCGGCGTGGGTGCCGGCGGCCGCACCGGCCTGACGGCACTGACCACGGCGCTGCTCTTCCTCGTGTCCATTTTGCTCGCGCCCATCTTCATCGCCATCCCCATCTTCGCGACCGCGCCGGCGCTGATCTTCGTGGGATTCCTCATGTTCACCACGATCACGGACATCAAGTTCGACGACCTCACGAGCGCGATCCCTGCGTATCTCTGCGTGCTCGCGATGCCGCTGTTCTACTCCATCTCCGAGGGCATCTCCATCGGCGTCATCTCCTATGTCGTCATCAACGTCTGCTGCGGCAAGGCCAAGAAGATCGACCCGGTGATGTATGTGCTCGCCGTGCTCTTCGTTCTAAAATACATCCTGCTGTGATGCAAGACGCCCGCTGCCTCTGCCGCAGCGGGCGCCCTTTATCACACGTCGAGCGTAGTGTCTATCGTATGGGACATATGTTCTGGTGTCCCTTTCTTGACACGATCGCCCCTTCGAGGGGTTGCGCCGTCCGTCTCCATGTGCTATAATAAGATCACAGACAGGGCAAGAGCCCAGCAGGAACAAAACGAGACCAACAAAGGAGATGGCTATCATGACCGTACTGCTCACCGAATTCACCGTTTACGACCCCGACTTCACCGCCCGCCTCGACCGCGTCGTCAAGGACCACGGCATCGAGATCCAGGGCATCTATGACCCCTTCATCGGCACGGAGAAGGACCACGCCTATGTGACGGTCCCGATCGAGGACGTCTCCGACCTGATGATGCAGGGCGAGGCCGAGCGGCCGGAGATGCTCCGCGCGGCCCTGCGCTGGAACCTGCGTGACGCTGCTAGCGAGCTCGAGGACGCCGTCCGTAACGTGTTCGCGCGTGCCCGCGTGAACGTCCGCACCTACGCCGAGCAGGTGTGACCCCTATCCCAAGCTGATGCGAGCGCGCGGGACAAACGCTCTCCGTCCCGCCCGCTCTGCCTGCCCTGCCGCACCTCCATGCGGCGGGGGCATTTTTTTGCACGAAAAGGCCCCCTCGCAAGGCGAAGGGGCTTTGTCTCATTCGGGATATTGGGACGTCACATCGAAGAACTCCTCGAGGCAAAGGCCGCTCTCGTAGATCTGCGCCGCCCATTCGCGGCCGACATAGCGGATGTGCCAGGATTCGTACTTATAGCCGGTCACTTCCTCCTTGTCCTGCGGGAAGCGGATCACGAAGCCGAAGCGATGGGCATTCTCGGCCATCCACTCGGCCTCGGGGGTGCCGTTGAAGGAGTCGCCCGGCCAGTTCACGTCGATGACCATGCCGGTCTGGTGCTCCGAATAGCCGGGGCGCGCCGAGAAGCGGTCGGCCGCGGCCTGTCCGTCACGGGCGCAGTAGCTGTCGTAGAGCGCGGACTGCCGGTAATAGGGCCGATAGTCCGAATGGGAGAAGAGGGTCAGGCCCGCCTCGTCACGGGCGGCCTGCTGCATCTCTGCGAAGGCCGCGGCCGTCTCGGGGGTGAGGCCGCCGGGGTCGTAGCTCGCGGGGAGGGGGTAGGTCTTGTTGACCATCATGACGCCCTGGACATAGGTGATGCCGTTGATGACGACGATGTCGTCGCGCGGTGTGCCGGCCGCGGCGGTGAAGGTCGTGTGGCCGGGGGTGCTCATGGGCGGGGTCGTCATGACGGACGGCGTCTCCTCAACGATGACGCTGACCTCCGCGGACACGTCCGGGTCGGACACGCTCGACACCCGGACGGTGCAGCTCCCGACTCCCACCGGCGTGATCCTGCCGGACTCATCGACCGTCGCGACCGTCTCGTCCGAGGACGTCCAGCGCTCGGAGCGGTCGTCGGCGTCCTCCGGGAGCATGGTCACGATCGGGAGGATGCTCCCGTCGCCGACCGCCATATAGGCCTGGTAGAAGCTCAGCGTGATGTCCGTGACGGCACCGGGGCGGCGGGTCGGCTCCGTGGGCGCCTCCGATTCCGTCTCGAGGACGGGCACCGTCTCCGGTGGCAGGGTCGCGGCCACGGCGGGGGCAGTCTCCGTCGCGACGGGCGGATACTGCTGCGCGGTGCGGAGCTCGCTGTCCCGGCGCAGACGCGTCACGATCAGCAGGATCCCCGCGATCAGTGCCGCGGCCGCCGCGATCAGCAGCAGGAGCATCAGCCGCCGCGCAGCGCGATTCTTTAGGCGTTTCGGCATGGTATCACCTTTCCTTCTGTCTCTTTAAGGGATCATGCCCCCGCGCGGCGATGGCCGTGCGGGGGCGTTGTGGCATATCGGGTCAGGACTTGGCGAGATACTTGAAGAAGGCGGAATCCTGGTACTCTCCGAAGAAGTTGCCGCGGTTGCCATCCTCGTAGAGGTCGATCTCGTCGGCAGTGAGGTGAATCTCCGCGTTCGTGGAGTGCTCGACCGTGATGCAGACGCAGCGTGCGATCTCATGGTAGGCCGTGATGCTGCCGACCATCAGCAGTCCGATGAGGACCGCGGTCATCTGCTTGCGGCCGGCCTCACGGTGCTCCCCGATGGTCTGCATCATCATCACGAACAGCACGACCAGTGACGGGATCGAGGCACGCATCACGAAATCGACATGCGGTCCGAAGCAGATCAGCGGCACGACGAGCAGCGTCCCCAGCGTCACCCAGTAGAGCGGCTCACGATGGCGCTGGCTGTAGATGGCCAGATAGTAGATCAGGAACTCCAGCAGCACGAAGAGCAGGTAGTTCATCAGCAGATTCGGCATATCGGCCTTGCGGAAGCCGCTGTTGCCGGTGGTGTTCGCCTTGAGGAAGAGGTAGGACGTCAGCGTCACGAACAGGCCCGTGCAGACGTTCTGGAAGGTGAAGCAGTCCATCAGGAGCGTGCGGGCGTTCTCGGCGGGCTTGCGGGACTTGTCCCAGAGCTTGACGAGGCGCGTGATGCCGATGCACGCCAGCACCGGGATCAGGCCGATCGCCGGGAGCGTGCAGCTCATGAAGCTGAACGAATAGATGAAGATGACCGACTTATTGTCCTTCTGACAGAGCAGCAGGAGCGTGATGAGCCACGCCGGGATGGCCTGGTTGAACACCCAGAAGAGCTGCGTCGAGAAGGAGGACATCTGGAAGCCGGGCATCCAGTTCTCGACATGGATCGTGGTGAACCAGACGAAGGAGGCGCTGTTGTGGAGGATGAAGTCGCCGACGACATCCAGGCCGCTGAAGCACACGAACGCCAGGAGCATCCACGGCGAGAGCTTGCCGCGCAGGCTCGAGAGCAGCGTGAACACGAGCACCACGCCCACCACGCACCACCAGTACAGGAACCCGTGCGCGGCCTCGAGGCCGAAGAGCTTGCCCCAGCAGGCGGCCGGGAGCCAGAGCGCGAAGTAGTAGATCATCGCGACGGGCTTGTCAAAATATTCCCCGGTCTCCGTGACGATGACCGGCCACTTGTTGTTGACCAGCTTCTCGAGGATGGCGTTGCGCCACATGTGGTCGTAGTTCTGGAAGGCATGCTGGCCGACGCCGCTGAGATAGACCCAGACGCCCGCGATCAGCACCAGTAGGACGAGCTTCGGGAGCTGGGTGCGGCGCAGATAGGAGACGTCCACAGCGGGCGCCTCTTTCCAGGCGAAATACAGTCCCACCGTCAGCACGGCGGCGAGCAGGAGCGCGAAAATGAGCTTGAGCCATCCGAAGAAGAAGATGTACATCGGGATGGCCAGGAACAGATAGCCGAGCCGTACCGGCATCGCGGACTTCTCCGTCCTGCCGACCGCGCCGGTCAGCTTGCGGAGGAGGTCGCGGATCCAAAGGATGGAGCGTTCGGGCGAGGCCTCACGAGATGGCATGATAGATCGTATCCCCTTTCAAAGCATGTCACTGCGGCAGCAGCGACGGATAGTAGAGCTGCACGACGATGACAGCGGCATAGAGCGCGCCGAGCAGCAGGAGCAGCTTGTCCCCTAGGATCATGTTGATCGGGTCGCCGTGGTCGTCCTGTTCGAGGGCGAAGGTGTAGCGCATGACCATGACGATGACGAGCGGCGTCGTCCAGATCACCCCGGCATCCACGCTCCAGAGGGCGTAGAAAACGAGGAATATCGCCAGATACATGTACATGCTGCTGTTGAGATAGGTCTCCGTGTACTGTGCGAGCACCGAGCGGGTGGTCTCGCCGCAGGAGCGCTTCTCGCCGCGCCGCTTGCCGAAGGCCATGAAGAGCGAGAGCGCGATCAGCGTCAGATAGAGCCAGCTCGAGATGGTCACGCCGGTGATGACCGAGCCATAGACCATCCGCAGCACGAACCCGGACACCAGGATCACCAGGTCGACGACGGGCTTGTTCTTCCACGACCGGCTGTACATCACGTTCAGGAACAGGTACAGCGGCAGGATCAGTGCCCCGAGCGTCAGGCCGCAGAGCAGCACGTCCAGTATCAGGGACGCCACGGCGCACACGCCCAGCAGTACGATGCCCTCCTGCTTGCTCACTGCCCCGCTCGCGAGCGGGCGCTTGCATTTGACAGGATGCTGCCGATCCTTCTCGATGTCGCAGAGGTCATTGAGCGTATAGACCGCAGAGGCGCACAGCGAGAACGCGAAAAAGCCCGTGACGAGCCGCAGCAGCACCAGCGGCTCCGTGAGCACCCGGCCATAGAGCGCCGGGATGAACAGGATCACGTTCTTGAACCAATGGCGGATGCGGATCAGTTGGGCATAGCTCTTCAGCTTCCGTGCCAAGGCGCCATCTCCTTTCATAGCTTGATAAGTCGCACAACTATTATTATAAACCATATGCCTATGCTTTGTCAATAGACATAAATATAAAACTATGGGAAAAAATGGGGCGCCCTGCGGCGTCCCATCGCTCATCAGATATAAAACTCCTCCATCGTCTCCAGGCACAGGCATGCGAGCCGTCCGTTGGGGGCGCAGGCGCCGCAGTCGATGCAGATGTTGTTGTGGCTGTGGTAAATCTGCGGCTTGCCCCAGAAATAGGGCGTGGGCGTGTGGCCGACGACGAGGAAGACGTTCGGGTCGTCGAAATACTGGCGCTCCGGGTCGAGGCGATCCTCGAGGAGCTCCGTGAGGGCGTATTCCCGGAGCTTTTTGTCCGGCCGGAAGTTCCCGAGCCCCGCATGCACGAGCACGAACGTCCGCTCGCCCACGTCGATCGCCTCATAGAGCGTGAAGCTGTGGATGTAGTCGAGCACGTCGGCACGCTGCTGGTGGTCGAGCTTCTGGAAGCCCTCGATGGTGGTCTGGCCGCCCTCGTGGATCCAGTCGATGAGGCTGTTCATCTCCTCCGGCCCGAGCGCGGTGTCGAGCAGGTCCTCCGTGACCTCGCGGCAGAGGTTCTTGAGGTTGTAGTAGGCGATGAGGTCGTGGTTGCCCATGATGGGGAACACGTTCGAGCGTTCCATCATGTCCCGCAGCAAAGTGACCGGCTCCGGCCCCCTGTCCACGACATCGCCGACGACGAAGAGCGTATCCGCCGGCTTGAATCCGATCTTTTCGAGCATGAGCAGGTATTTCCGATATTCTCCGTGGATGTCGCTCATCACATAGGTCGCCATCGGGCATCCCTCGCTTTCCTTATGGTCGGTATGTCTTATTATAGCATCGAGCGGCGGCGGCTGTCAAGGCGGACCGCGGCGCGCGGCGTTCACTGCTTCGGCAGGAAGCAGCCGCTGTCGTCCGTCATCTGACTGAACGCCTCCTCGACCTTGCGCACCTCGTCGCCCGCGCTCACGAAGGCGTCCACGATCAGGGGATCGAAGTGCTTGCCGGCCCCGTCCTGGATGATCTTCACGGCGGCCTCGAACGTGAAGGGCTCCTTATAGCTGCGCTTGGACACGAGCGCGTCGAACACGTCCGCGACTGCCATCACGCGCGCCGAGAGCGGGATCTTCTCGCCGTCGATGCCGTAGGGATAGCCGGAGCCGTCCCACTTCTCGTGGTGGTAGGCGGCCAGATCCCGGGCGACGCCGAGATAGCCGGAGTTCGGCACGAGCGCGATCGCCTGCGAGATGATGTCGCGGCCGGCCGTGGTGTGCTGCTTCATGACGGCGAACTCCTCGTCGGTGAGGCGGCCGGGCTTGTTGAGGATGGCGTCCGGCACCTGGATCTTGCCGACGTCATGGAGCGGCGCGGAGTTGACCACATCGGAGATGTAGTCATCCGTGAGCTGGTCGGCATAGTAGCCCTTGCGGCGCATCTCCCGGAGGATGATGCCGCTGTAGGCCGCCGTCTTGCGGACGTGGGCACCGGTGTTGCTGTCACGGCTCTCCACGATGTCTGCGAGCACGAGGATCAGCGCGTTCTGCATCTGCGCGATCTCCTCGGTCTTCTTCTGCACGTCCGCGACATAGCGCATGCTGTCGTCGGAGGTCTTGGTGATGGCGAGGTAGAGGTTCTCGACCTCGTCGCCGGTGTGGATGTTCAGCTCATGGATGCGCTCGATGCTGCTCTCACGGGCCTTCTCGCTGTCGTAAGCGAAGGTGCCGGTGCTCATGGCGATGGAGTTGACCGGCAGGATGATGTGATACTCGACGAGCCAGCGCACGACGCAGAAGATCAGGATGAAGAAGCCCAGGAAGAGCGAGAGCATCTCCATCATGAAATTGCGCTCCGTCACGCCGATCTGGTCCATCGACACGTCCGCGCAGGCATAGCACACGCAGCGCCCCGTGCTGTCGTAGACGGGCTCGTAGTAGGTCAGGAGCCAGCCATAGGTATCGTTCGAGGTCAGCGGCTCGATGCGCTCGCCCCGCAGGAGCGCGGGCACGAGGGGCAGGAAGGTCTCATCAAAGCCGATCACGGCGCCCGGGTCGGAGCCCTTGGTCGCCTCCGTGTCCACATCGAAGACGACATGGCACCCGTCCTCCCGGATCTGGTAAACGTAGAGATAGTAGATGTCCTCCGAGTTGCGGCGAATCTCGCTGAGGAGGTATTCGGTCTCGGCATAGCCCTCGGCGGACTCGCCCTCGGTCAGGTAGGTATCGACCATGTCCGCGTCGATGCTGCTCGCGGCGATGCGGGCGGCGCCCTCGGCGAGCTTGGTGTGGTCGCGGATCAGGGCGTTCCGATAGAGGCGCATGCTGATGACCGTGGCCGCGACAGAGACGGCGATCAGCGAGACGCTCAGCACCAGCAGGATCTTCGTCCGCAGCGACATGACGCGGAAGCTGATCTTCCTCGCGCGCGCGGAATCCTCCGTGGAGAGGGGCGTCTGCATCCATCCGCTGAAGCGGAACCGGCGCTGCACCCGCTCCGGCAGGATCCGGACGAGGAGCATCACCAGCGCGACCGAGATCAGCTTATCGACGATGTCGCTCAGGATGTTCGCGATGAACTGGGCGGGCGCGGCGGGGAGGCCCTTGTCGACGAGGACGCCCGCGAAGGAGGCAGCGTCATACCCCACGTCCTCCAGGAACCACGGGATGAAGGTGCCGAGGCCGCCGCCGATCAGGGCGAAGACCAGCGCAGCACCGACCATCCCCAGCGGCCGCTTGAACCATCCGCGCCGGCTGCACCAGGCGGCCGTGAGCGCGATCAGCACGTTGAGGATGCCGTAATACATCGCGGAGGGGTCGGAGATGCTCATGAGGATATTCGTCACGAAGCCGACGATGACGCCGGGCAGGAACCCGCCCATGATGGCGCACGCCACCGTGCCGATCGTGTCGAGATAGAGCGGGAACGGGAGCGGGAGACGCGCCGCGACCTCGCTCATGACCAGGTCGATCCCCACCCCGACCAGGCACATCAGGGCGGTGATGTAATTCCATTTTGTGCGTTTTTTTGTGGCAGTACGCTGTACCTTCGACATCGCAGCCTCCTTCCAGATGCGGTGGGGCGTTCTATCTGCCGCCAGTTTAGGCGGTCGTGTTTCGTCTCATTGCCGCCGCGGACGGCGGTTCTTATCTATTATACCATATTTTCATCATAATTGCAACAGTTTTTGTACAGATCTGTGATCTGGGCGCAAATAAAGCCCGCCCCTGTCATGCAGGAGCGGGCCTTCGGCTCATGCTTCGGGGAGAGGATCCTTCCCGAGGTGGGCGAGTGCATCGTTGATATAGGCGCGGTACGTCCCGGCCAGGTCGTGCGGCGAGCCGATCAGCTCCGCCTCGAGCTGGGTGCCGTCGCTGCCAAGGAAGACGGTCGTGGGCGTGTACATCACCTGCTGCACCATGAGGAGCAGGTCGCCGTCCGCGACGGTGAGGGTCTGGCCGGCAAAGCCGTTGTCCTCGAGGATCTGCTTGGCGAGCGCGGGATCGTTCGGGGCGTCCAGGCACCACGTCACGAGCTGCACGTTCTCCGGCAGCGAGGCCTCGAGCGCCGCCAGCTCGCCCATCTCGGCGATGCAGGGCGGGCAGGTCGTCTGCCAGATGTTGATGACCGTCACGTCTGCGGCGGCCACGTCCTCGGAGGTGAACTGTCCCCCGTCGAGGGTGGCGGCCGTGAAGCTGCGGACGTTCGGCAGCGCGGTGACGGCGTTCTCAGCCGCGGACATCCCCGGCGCCTCCATCTCGGGCGCTGCGTCATCGGGAGAGTCGGGGGCGTCGGTCGGCGCGGCCGTCTCCGGGACGTCCTCCATCTCGGACGGTGCCGCGCAGCCCGTCAGCAGGAGCGCGGCGGCCAGTGCCGTACAGACGAGCCGTCTCATGCCTTCGCTGCGGACGCCGCGAGGTTCTCGTTGAGCTTCTGCACCAGCTCGTCCGCGTCGACGCCGTGGACGGATGCGGCCTCCGCGATCGTCTCGTTCTGAGAAGCCGGGCAGCCGAGACAGTGCATCCCGATGCCGAGCAGGACTGGTGCGCACGCCTCCAGATCGATCTGGAGCAGCTCACCGATCATCGTATCCTTCGTTACCTGTGCCATAACTCGTTACCTCCTGTATGATGTTGCGGCCGGCGCGCCGGAGCGGGGACGTGTTCCCCTCTTGACAGGACGGCCGGTCTGTGATATGATGATAGCATAAACCTTGACATTTGTCAAGCGTTTCACCAAAACTTTGACAGAATGGGGTGCTTTGTCCATGTATACAGGCGACCATAAGACCGCCAAGCTCTCACAGACTCTCATCACCGATGCCCTGCTGACGCTGCTCGAGACCGTCCCCTTCGCGGACATCAGTGTGAGCCGCCTCTGCCAGCAGGCGCAGGTGTCGCGGCAGACCTTCTATTCCCTCTTCGGCACCAAGGAGAACGTCCTCCTGCACGCGCTCGAGACGTCCTGCTGCTTCGAGCCGGCCGCACAGGCGGGGTGCCGCTCGGCGTGCTTCAAGGCTTTTTGCAAGGGATATAGCCATTTCGTCCTGGAGAACCGGCATCTGCTCACGCTCCTCGTCCGCAACGACATGATGCATCTGCTCTACGAGGTGCAGTATGCGCGGTCGATGGCCTGCGACCATTTCATGCCGGATGTCACCGGGGACGACCGCGTCTACCTCATCGACTTCATCGCCAGCGGCATGAACAGCATCGCCAAGAACTTCGTCCTCAGCGGCGGCCAGGCGGACGAGGCCTTTTTGGAACGCCTCATGTACCGCCTGTTCGGGGGGATGTACTTCATCTCCCGGCCGCAGGAGGCCACATGAGCCGCCTCGAGATCCACGGCGGCCTCGTCCTGGACGAGTCGTTCGTCCCTGCCCCGCGGACGGTCGTCGTGGAGGACGGCGTGATCGCGGCGCTCCTCCCGCCGGGGACGCCGCCGCAGGGGGAGGTGCTCGATGCCGCCGGATGCTATGTCCTCCCCGGCCTCTGCGACATCCACCTCCACGGCGCCATGGGGCACGATCTCTGCGATGGCGACGACGCCGCGCTCGACGCCATCACGGCCTTCGAGGCGGCGCACGGCGTCACCGTCGTCTGCCCCACGACCATGACGCTGCCGCCGGAGACGCTCTCGCGTGTGCTGAAAAACGCCGCAAAGTGGAAAAAAGCGTCCCATCCCGGCCACGCCGTCCTCGGCGGGATCCATATGGAGGGGCCCTTCCTCTCGCCGGAGCGCTTCGGTGCGCAGGATCCGCAGCATCTGCGGACGCCGGACGCGGATCTCCTGCGCGGATGGCTCGCCGATTCGGACGGTCTCGTCCGCACGATGACGATCGCGCCGGAGCTGCCGGGGGCGGCCGCGCTGATCGGGGCGTTCCCGTCCGTGCGCTTCTCGATCGGACATACGGTCGCCGGGTATGACGCGGCGATGCGTGCTTTTTCGGCCGGTGCCGACCGTCTCACGCATCTTTATAATGCCATGCCGCCCCTCCTGCACCGTGCGCCCGGGCCCATCGGCGCGGGGATGGATGCGGGAGCGTATGCGGAGCTGATCTGTGACGGTGTCCATGTGGACGGCGCGGCTGTGCGGGCGGCGTTCCGGCTCTTCGGGGCGGAGCGCGTCGTGCTCGTCAGCGACAGCATGGAGGCCGCCGGGATGCCGGACGGGACGTATCAGCTCGGCGGACAGGCCGTGACCGTCCGCGGCACGCACGCGGCCCTCGCGGACGGCACCCTCGCCGGGAGCGTGACGCCCCTCTATGAAGGGCTGCGAACGGCCGTGCGCTTTGGCATCGCCCTCGGGGACGCCGTGCGGGCAGCCTCGCGGAACGCCTGCCGCGCCGTCGGTCTCGACGAGACGTATGGCAGCATCGTCCCCGGCAAGGCGGCGCATCTGCTGCTGGCATCGGCTGACGACCTTGCCCTGCGGGAGGTCGTGATCGGGGCGCCGCTGCATCTGGCGTAATGCCCAAAACGGGCGCGTCCAATTGGCAGTATTGGCCAAAAATTATGAATTATGCGCCCATTCGCTTGCATCCTGGGCGGATCCGTGGTATAATGGATGATAGTCTGCGTCCCATCCTGCACCGTCCGGGGAGACGGTGCGGCTCGGGACGATCCGACAGGACACGAGCGACATCTAGGGTATCATTTAGGAGGAGAAAACCAATGAACGAAAAACGAAACTCATTTTCCAGCTCGATCGGCTTCGTGCTGGCGGCAGCTGGGAGCGCGGTCGGATTGGGCAATATCTGGCGCTTCCCGTATCTGGCGGCGAAGGACGGCGGCGGCCTGTTCCTCGTCATCTACATCATCCTCGCGCTGACCTTCGGCTTCGCGATGATCGTCTCCGAGACGGCCATCGGCCGCAAGACCAAGCAGAGCGCCCTGACGGCCTACGGCACGCTCCACAAGCCCTCGAAATGGATCGGCGTGTTCGCCTGTCTGGTGCCGTTCCTGATCCTGCCGTACTACTGCGTCATCGGCGGATGGGTGCTCAAATACTGTGTCGCCTTCCTGACCGGCGGCGGTGCGGCTGCAGCGGAGGACGGCTATTTCACGGGCTTCATCACCGACCTCTGGCCGCCGATCATCTTCGACGTGATCTTCCTGCTGGCGGTGGCGGTCATCATCTATCTGGGCGTCAACAAGGGCATCGAATCGCTCTCGAAGGTGCTCATGCCGGTGCTGCTGGTCATGGTCGTCGGCATCGCCATCTTCTCTCTGACCATCAAGGGGCGCGAGGGCGGCCTCTCCGCCATGGACGGCCTCAAGGTCTACCTGATCCCGAGCCTCGCCGGGATGGGCGCGAAGGACGTGTTCATCGTCGTGCTCGACGCCATGGGACAGCTCTTCTACAGCATCAGCGTGGCTATGGGCATCATGGTCACCTACGGCTCCTATTTCAGGGACGACAGCAACTTGATGAAGTCCGTCAACCAGATCGAGCTGTTCGACACGGTCGTGGCCTTCCTTGCGGGCATCATGATCATCCCTGCGGTCTATGTCTTCCTCGGTGAGGAGGGCATGCGCAGCTCCGGCCCCGGCCTGATGTTCATGGCGCTGCCGCGCGTGTTCGCGGAGATGGGCGTGGTCGGCAATGTGGTCGGCGCGGTGTTCTTCCTGATGGTGCTGCTCGCGGCGCTGACGAGCGCGATGTCCGTGCTCGAGGCGGTCGTGGCGAGCCTGATCGACGCCTTCGGGTGGAGCCGCCGCAAGGCCACCATCGTCGAGTCGTCGCTCGCGCTGGCGATCGGGATCGTGGTATGCCTGGGCTATAACGTCCTCTACTTCGATGTCAAGCTCCCCAACGGCTCGAATGCCCAGATCCTCGACATCATCGACTACATCAGCAACAATGTCCTCATGCCCGTCGTGGCGATCGGCACCTGCATCCTGATCGGATGGCTCGTCGGCCCCAAGACCGTCATCGACGAGGCCACCAAGAACGGCGAGCGCTTCGGGCGCAAGGGCCTCTACATCGTGATGATCAAGTTCATCGCGCCGGTGATGCTCTTCCTGCTGCTGCTCGGCTCCGTTGGCATCATCCACTGACAGACGCAGCGCCCTCGGGCGATGCCCATTTGGGTGCGGGAACACAAGACCGCTGCCGTCCATCCCCACAGGATCCTCGGCAGCGGTCTTTTTTCAGTGATGCAGTGAGAGATGGGTGACGGCTACGCCCTGTCCTCTTGGGTCTCTGCCGGCTGACGGCCGATCGGCAGTCCCGGCAGGATGAGGGCGGCGAGGATGAGGACGATGCCCACGAGCTTGACCGGGCTCCGGCTCTCGTGCCAGAGCGTCAGGCCGAGCACAGCGCCGACCATCGGCTCGACGGCCACCAGGATGGCCGCGCGCGTGGGCTCGAGGCGGGCAAGTCCCCATGTATAGAGGAAATACGGCACGACCGTACACAGCACGCCGATCCCGAGACACCACCACAGGAGCCCCGGCGCCGCCGCGACCGTCTGCACGACCTCCCCTGCCCCGCAGACCGGCAGCGCGCCGCAGAATCCGAGGACGAAGGTGTAGACCGTGACGGTCAAGGAGCCGTACCGCGCGAGCGCATAGCGGCCGAAGATGGTGTACAGTCCATAGAAAAAGCCCGAGGCGAGGCCGGTCAGGAGCGTGAGCGGCGTGAGGCCGGAGGTGCCGGACAGTCCCGCCACGCAGGCACATCCCGCCACCGTCAGCACGAGCGCCGCGAGCTTGACGGACGTGATGCGTTCTTTAAAAAGGATCGCCGAGAGGAGCATGATGAACACCGGCGAGGTGTACAGCAGCACGACGGCCACGGATGCCTGCGCCTGCACCATCGTGTAGAAATAGCAGACATTGAAGAGCACGATGCTGATGATGCCCGTGCCGACGAACATCCAAAGATCGCGCAGCCGGATGCGCAGCGCCTCCCTGCGGAGCGCGGCGACGGCGAGCGTGAAGAGCGGCGCGGCTACGGCCAGACGGATCCAGGTGATCTGGAGCGCGTCGAGCCCGACGGCGGACAGATGACGGATGAAGAGGCTGATGATGCCCCAGAGCACCCCCGCCGTCACCACGGCGAGGACCGGTGCGAAACGCTTCATGTGGAGGTCTCCCTTCTGCCGCGCGCGGCGGCCATCTCACATTATAGCACATCGGCCGGGAGGATGCAAGCCCCCCGCCGCGACTTTACGAAACGGAGCTGATACCAATGGAAACTCTCAATGAACTGATCCGCAGCATCGACGGCGTGGTGTGGGGGATCCCCCTGATCGTGCTGATCCTGGCGTGCGGGGTGCTGCTGACCGTGCGGCTCGGGCTCGTGCAGGTGCGGCGGCTCGGCACGGCGCTGCGCTTCATGGTGCAGAACGAGGAGGGCGATGGCGAGGTCTCGAGCTTCGCGGCGCTCTGCACGGCGCTCTCCGCCACGGTCGGCACGGGCAACATCGTCGGTGTCGCGACCGCGATCGCGGCGGGCGGGCCTGGCGCGCTCTTCTGGATGGAGGTCGCCGCGTTCTTCGGCATGGCGACCAAGTACGCCGAGGGACTGCTGGCCGTCAAGTACCGCGTCCATGAGCCGGACGGCACCATGCTCGGCGGCCCCTTCTACTACATCGAACGCGGTATGGGCAAAAAATGGTCGTGGCTCGCCAAGCTCTTCGCGGTGTTCGGCCTCTGTGCCGGCATCATGGGCATCGGAACCATCACCCAGATCAACGGCATCACCTCCGCGGCCAACAGCTTCTTTGACCCGGATGCCCTCCATACCGTGACCATCCTCGGCCGTCCCTACACGCTCACGACCGTCATCGCGGGGCTCTTCATCACGCTCTGCGTGGCGCTCATCATCATCGGCGGCATCAAGCGCATCGCGCAGGTGTCCGAGGTCGTGGTGCCGGTCATGATCCTGCTGTATGTCGGGAGCTGCCTGACCATCGTCATCGGCCACATCACCGAGATCCCCGCGGCGGTCGTCACGATCCTGCAGGGGGCGTTCGGCCTGCGTGCCGTGGCGGGCGGTGCGGTCGGGACGGCGATCGTCCTGGCGATGCGCAGCGGCGTGGCACGCGGCATCTTCTCGAACGAGGCCGGCCTCGGCTCTGCGCCCATCGCGGCCGCCGCCGCCCGCACCCATGAGCCGGCGCGGCAGGGACTCGTCACCATGACGGGCACCTTCATCGACACGATCGTCGTCTGCACGATGACCGGCCTCTCCATCGTCATGGCCGGGAGCTACGACAAGGGCCTCGAGGGCGTGGCCATCACGACCGACGCCTTCCGCTATGGTCTCCCCTTCCCGGAGCAGGTGTCGGCGTTCATTTTGATGATCTGCCTCGCGGTGTTCGCGTTCACGACCATTTTGGGGTGGAACTACTATTCCGAGCGCTGCCTCTCCTACCTGATCGGCGGCGCGAACAAGACCGTGACGCTCGTCTACCGCTGGATCTATGTCGCGGCGGTCGCGATCGGGCCGTATCTGGCGGTCGAGGCGGTGTGGAACCTCGCGGACATCTTCAACGGCCTCATGGCCATCCCGAACGTCATCGCGCTGATCGCCCTCTCCGGCGTCACAGCCGCGGAGACGAAGGACTACCTCTCCCGCCTCAAGGCCGAGGAGCGGGCGGCGAGGAAGAAGTAACGCCTTATATCACGATACAGAGCCCCCTTCTATCCGATCGAAGGGGGCGCTTTGGCAGCTATCGTATCGCGGAGATGCGTGGCCGGAAACAGATCGCCATCTGAAAAAGGCCGGGCATCCATGTTTTCGTTTTTTATAGATACATCGCCATAGGATCGTCATCAGGCGCTTCCAGGATCTTTGTATCCTTGATGCACTGCTTGATCCACTTTTCATCCTCCAGCGCCGCCTTTGGGACCCCGTATCTCTGGTGAAGGATATCCAGAAAAGCAAGAAAATTAGCCGGAAAGCCATTCATCCCCGTTGCCGCTATCACAGTATCATCGTATGTGAGATACAGTCTCCACATCGTTCCATCTAAGACTCCATCGTTATCATAATACCGTTTGTTCCACTTTTTGAGAAGCTTCATATCTGCGATGAAGCTGTCTTCTATGTCTGTAAGATCCAACTGGAACGGTCTCCCATTGACGAGAAAAAGGATACTGACCCTCCCACTTTCGGATGTTTCAAGGATCGTATCATATCCTTCACCGATATGATGCCAAGCATCTGTCCATTCAAATCGAAAGGCTTTTATCCTTGCCATCCCAGCACCCCCCTCCTTTTATCATGATACCACCTTTCGATGGGGATGTCAAGCAGCAGATCACTCTCCATATCAAGGGATAGCGCCGATCGGAGCGATACACAAAGAGATAGCCCCCGCCGACTGCACCGGCGGGGGCTCGATTCAAAGGAGGGGATGTATCTGCGTTAGTTCTGTGCGGTGGTCTCGGGCTTGAACTCGGTGATGAGCTTCACGACGTACTTCAGGATCATGAGCGCATCGGTGGTGTCCGGCGCACCGTTGAAGTCGACATCGGCAGCATCGGCCTGGTCGTCCGTCAGGGACAGACCACCCAGGAGCGCCTTGTTGATCGCGATGACATCCATGATGTCAACGACGCCGCTGAGGTCGACATCGCCCTTCTTGACGTTCGAGGGCACAGAGGGATCCGTGGGCGCCTCGGTGGGAGTCTCGGTCGGTGCCTCGGTGGGCGTGGTCACGGCCTTGTCATAGACGAGGGTGACGGAATTGTAGGTGATGGTCAGGTCGGCGCCGGTGTCGTCGTTGGAGGAGGACTTCCACCAATCCTGGATCTCGATGAAGGTATCGAGGGACTCGCCGTCTACGACCTTCGTGGTATTCTCGACCGGATCGTCGGTCACGGTGAACTTGCCGTCCATCTCGACCACGCAGTCGCCCGTGCCGGCCTCATAGCCATAGGACTTGAAGCCCCAAACGGTGCCGTCCTCGCACTTGACATTGTTGAAGGCCAGGCCGCCGCCGCCGCCGTACCAGGATGCGCCGGAGGAGCAGGTCAGGGTCGTGTTGAGGATGATCTTCTTGAGGGACGCCATGTCCTCGACAGGGATCATCGGGAAGCCGTTCTTGGACTTCTCGAGGTCGGAGAACTGGAAGGTGACCTCGGTCTCGGTGTTCTCCTTCGGCTGGTCGATCTCGGCTTCGGAGGCATCCTTGGAGATGACCACCTGTGCCACGGAGAGCGCCGGGAGGGTGATGTTGACGGTGTTGCCGGTCACGTCGTTCTGTACGTCGATGACGCGGATGTCGCTGCTCTCGCCGGTGATGGCGTAGACGGTCGCGGAGCTGTAGTCGGCGCCGCCGGCGAGGGTGATGGTGGTGTTCTGGTCGTTCGTCATGTCCTTGTTGGTCACAACGACGGTGACAGTGGAGTCGTCCTCGCCCTGGATGGACGCATAGGCCGTGCCCTTCTCGACATCGGAGGACTTGGCGCTGACGAGCGTATCACCGAACGCACCGCCCTTGCCGTCATAGTTCGTGTAGAGGTCGATGGCGGAGAGCTGGTACTTGATGCTGCTGCTCAGCGGCCAGAGGGTCGCGAGGTAGACGTCGTTCGCGGCGAAGGCACCGAGCGCATCAGCCTCCGCGATCGCGCCGGACACATGGTCGCCGCCGCCGAAGTTGTACTCGGTCATGGCGAGCTTGGTGCCGGGATAGTAGGTGGAGATGGAGTTCTGGATGGTCGGCAGGAAGGGCATGTAATTGCTCAGCGCATCGGTCACCCAGCTCACCTCGCGGTAGCCCTTCTCATAGAGCGTGCGGGGCGCCTGGACGCGGGCCGCGATGTCCTTGTCGGAGGTGGCGCTGCTCTCGGTGACGCGGGCATCGCCCTTGGCCTCGGAGTAGTAGTGGACGTCGATGGCGTCGATCAGACGCTTGCCGGCGGTCTGCTCGGCCTTCTTCATCTGGTCGAGGTAGTAGGAGATGAACCAGTCATAGGACGCATCCTTGTCCGGGGCATCGTTGAGCTGGTAGTACGCATAGACACCGAACAGCGCCAGACCGAAGACCTCGGCCTTGGGATCGACCGCCTTGATCGCGGAGGCGTAGGCCGTGGACTTGTCGACCATCTCCTTGTAGGTGGTCTTGTCGGGATGCATCAGGCTGTGGGTACCGCTCCAGAGGGCGGGCTCGTTGTCGAGGTTGTAGCCGTTGATGCCCGTCGCGGTGCCGGCATCGCCCAGCTTGTTCACGAGGTAGTTGACGTACTCATCCATATAGACGGAATCATCGGTCAGATCCGGCTCGAGGGAGAAGGCGGCGTTCTTCGTGGCCTCGACCTTCTTCCAGCGTGCGGAGGGCGCGGCCTCTGCGGCAGTCACCTCGCCGTTGCCGTCGGCGGAGACATAGCCGGCCATCTGGATGGTCGCCATCTTGTACGGCACGCCGTACTTCTCGCAGTCCGCAGACAGGTGCAGCGCGCAGGCACCGGGCGTGGCAGCCTCGGCCTTGGTGTAGTTCTGCACGAGATAGGTGTCGGAGCTGTTCTTCCAGTCGGAGCCGGCGTTGGAGAAATTGTTCTCCCAGTTGTAGCCGGAGAAACGGTTGCCGCCCTGACGAACGGCGTTGACGGTCACGTTCCCGAGCTGACCGGCATCGTTGATGCCGAAGATGTACGGGCTGATCGCCTTGTGCTCGGCTGCGACGTCGACCGCGACGGTGAGGTCATAGCTCCCGGCGGCAGATACCGTGGCCGGCAGGATGGGGGCAGCGGTCGCTGCGAGGGTGATGGCCGCCGTCATGGCGGCAAGGATCCTGTGCTTCATAATGATCTTCTCCTTTTTATAGTATACTTGGTGTCTCTGTCGAAGTCCCGGCGTGCGGGACGAGGTGACGTGTCATTTCCCGGCACGGAAGGCGCCGGTGTCCCAAAGCTCGATGTTCGGATCGATGTACTGGAGGTAGTTCACGAAGGACGTCGCCAGCACGAGGATCGTCTCAAGGGGGATGCTGTGGGTGTAGCCATAGACGGGGGCTTTGTCGTTGTCGATCCGCAGGGACCAGATGGCACCGCTGCGGTCGAGCAGCTCGAGCACCTCCTCGGTCGTCTTGGGCGGAAGGCCGGTGCTCTGGGCGATCTGCTGGGCAGACCAGAGGTGGTTGCGCTCACTCGCGCCGAAGAAATAGAGGATCTCCAGTGCCTCCCGCCGCGAGAGCAGGCGGAAGAACTGAAGGAGCCGGTCGGTGACGGGCGCATAGCTGTCGATGCCGTGCGCGGGGATCTGGAGGAAGACGAAATAGCGCATCTCCCTGCTGATCCTGGCGAGGGCGAGCTCGCGGTCGGTCTTGAGCTGGGCGTAGGTCTCGCGCAGCAGGTGCTCCGGCACGCGGAACTCACTGCACTGGATGTTGCTGTAGGCATTGATGACGGAATAGAACAGGTCCATGCAGTAATCGCCGCGGTCGGCCTCGGGCATGGATTGCAGGGTCTCGGTGATGAGGGCGATCGGGTCGATGCGCTCCTCCTCGCGGAGCCCGAAGAGGACGTCGAGCGAGACATCGAGCGCCTGCGCGATGCGCGGGAGCAGCTCCCCGTCCGGGTACGACCCCTTCTCCCACTTGGAGACGGCCTGCGGCGTGACATTGAGCATCCCGGCGAGCGTCTCCTGGGTGAGGCCGCGCTGCCGACGGTAGTAGGCCAAGCTCTCTGCAAAGTTGCGTTTCGCCATTCGCGCCCCCTCCTGTGGTTGTTTTTTACATTATAGCATATTTTAAATTTGAAATCAAGCAATGACGACATGTATTTTTCACCTATCATTTTATTTTTACAAATTATTCAAATGATAGTTGATTTTATCGCTTGATATTCGAGCGGATGAACGGCCTTTCGAGAAAGTTTTCAACGTACAGATGAAAAAGTGCAAAAAAACGACCGCCGCTCGGGAGGAGGGGCGGTCATCCATCCAACTGAAAAAATGCGCCCGCCCCCTCTCCTCGAGGGGGCGGGCACGAACTCAGATCACAGGCAGCGCAGCAGCTCGCCGCGCACACTGTCGAGGCGGGGATCGGTCAGGCCGAAATCCATCGCCTTATAGCTCCATGCGCAGCGGCCGATGCCGTGGCGCTCGAAGACGCTGTGGATGGTGCGGTACCACGCGAGTGCATCCTCCGGGGCAGTGCGGTCGATGACGCCATATTCGCCGCAGTAGAGCGGCACGCCGTTCGCCTTCGCCTTCTCGATGGCGGACGCGAACAGGTCCTCGAAATACGCCGCATCCGTGCCGCTCTCCGCGAACGGGATGCGGACCTCGGGGTCGATCGCGTCGGTCCAGTAGGCGCCCTGGTGTGTGAAGGTCAGGGGCTCGTAGCAGTGCATGTTGTAGACCACGCGGCTGTCGAACGGCGCCTCGAGGTCCTTGACGGCCTCGGCGGCGTTGTTCCAGTAGCTGCCGACGAGGATCAGCGTCTCCGGCGCGAACGTCCGGATCCGCGCGATGCAGCGGCGCACGACCTGGTTCCACACGGGCAGATAGTCGCGGTCCGTCACCTCGTTGAGCAGCTCGAAGGCGATGCGGTCGGGGGCGTCACCGAAGCGGCGCGCGATCTCCTCCCAGAGCCGATAGAACCGCTCCTGGAGCGCTGCGCTCTCGAAGAAGCCGTGCTCGTCCTCGCCGTAGGTATCGAAGGAGAAGCCGGCGGTCTTGTGGAGGTCGATCACCACATGCAGCCCGAGCGCACGGCAGTCCTCCGCTGCCTGCGCGAGGAGCGCGAAGCCCTCCTCCGAGAAGCCCTTCCCCTCCTCGAGGACATTGTGGTCGACCGGGATCCGCACATGGTCGGCACCCCATGCCGCGATCTTCTCGAGATCCTGCTTGGTGATGAAATGATGCAGACGCTCCTCGCTGTAGTCGCACTGGGAGAGCCATCCGCCAAGGTTGACACCGCGATAAAAGCCAAGTTTTTTGAGCATAGGGATCATCTTCCTTTCGTTTCTCTGTGATCTCATTATAGCATGGAACGCCGTATCAAGATAGTGATCTGTTGACCTATATGACAGGATGTTGCAGGGAAAATGCTGGCGTGCCGTACCGTCCTTCTCAAAAAAACGTCTTTCCGAGACTTGCGTTCGCCGTGTTTTTCGTGTATAATAAAGGAGACGGCAGCGATGCCGGGAACCTCATTATAAAGGAGATGCATCATCATGAATACAGACAGCAGAAAGGTCGTCCTCATCGGCACCGGCATGGTCGGCATGAGCTTTGCCTATGCCCTCGTGAACCAGGGCGGCGCGTGCAATGAGCTCGTCCTCATCGACGTCAACAAGGTCCGCGCACAGGGCGAGGCCATGGACCTCAACCACGGACTCGCATTCGCGAAGTCCAATATGAAGATCTACGCCGGCGAGTACAAGGACTGCCGCGATGCCGACATCGTGGTCATCGCCGCGGGCGTGGCCCAGAAGGACGGCGAGACCCGTCTCGACCTGCTCCAGCGCAATGTCGAGGTCTTCCGCAGTATCGTTGGGCCGGTGGTACGCTCCGGCTTCGACGGCATCTTCCTCGTGGCGACCAACCCCGTGGACATCATGACCCGCGTGACCTACGAGCTCTCGCGCTTCGGCGCCTCCCGCGTCATCGGCACGGGCACCTCGCTCGACACGGCGCGTCTGCGCTACCTGCTGGGCGACTATTTCACGGTCGACCCGAAAAACATCCATGCCTATGTCATCGGTGAGCATGGGGACAGTGAGTTCGTGCCTTTCTCGCAGGTGATGTTCGCGACCAAGCCGGTCTCCGCCATCCTCGAGGACGAGCGCAACAGCTACTGCATCGAGGACATGGAGCGCATCGAGGAGCAGGTGCGCACGGCGGCCTATAAGATCATCGAGGCCAAGCGCGCGACCTATTACGGTATCGGCATGGCGATCGCCAGAATCGTGAACGCCATCCTCGGCGACGAGAACTCCGTGCTGACCGTCTCCGCGAAGATGTGCGGCGAGTACGGCCAGCGTGACGTGTTCATCGGCGTGCCCTGCATCATCGGCCGCAACGGTGTCAAGGACATCGTCGAGCTGACCCTCACGGACGACGAGAAGAAGAAGTTCGACAGCTCCGCCGCCGTCCTCAAGGAGTATTTCGACGGACTGACGCTGTAATTGACAAAGAAGAGCCCGCCCCGGCAGTACGCTGGGGCGGTCACTCCCACAGACCTTTCGGACGAAGGCACAGCTTCTCTGCGCCCCCGGTCGCCCCTCACCCCCTGACCCCCTCTCCCCGTCCGGGGAGAGGGGGAACGAATAGGTGGCCCTGCGGGCCACCGCCGCTTGTTCCACCGCCGATGGCGGCGGTGGAGGATGATCGACACGAGCAAGATCATCCGACAAAAACGACCGCCCCAGTATCACGCTGGGGCGGTCGTTCTGCGTATCAGATCAATAATACTCCTCCATGAACTGCACGGCGGCGGCGAACCAGTCGCGCGTGCCGACGTAGGCGGGCGCATCGGCGTTCTCGTCGAGGAGGAAGTCGGCGCTGCCGCAGGCGATGATGGAGCTGTTGTGGCGCGAATCATCACGGGAGTAGAGCATGGTGTAGAGGCACTCGTCCGTGTAGGTGATGGGGTCGTCCTCCGTGCCGCCGCAGGGCGTGCCGACGGCGCTCTCCGCGGATTCGAGGAAGGTCTCGTGGTGGATGTTGGTGAAGTTCTCGCGGTAGGCGATGTGGAAGCTGCGGACGTCGTTCATGCACATCTGCTCCACGGGGTAGTTGTCCACGCGCATCCCCTCGGGCGGCCCGATCTGGTCGACGATGATGGCGTCGCCGACATTGCGGTCGGTGTTCGTCTCGGTCACGCGGTCATAGTCGAGGATGACGCAGTAGGACTCCATGAGGTAGCCGAGGTACTTGTAGCGCATCTCGGACTCCGACGCCGGCAGGACGATCGCGAAGACGCCGCCGTTATCGAGATAGGCATCGAGGATGGCCTGGTCGTCGGACGTGATGTCCTCGGTGGGGGCGTTGAGGATGACGGCGGCGGCCTCATCCGGGATGGCGTCGATGGTGCCGGCCTCCCAATCATAGCCGCGCGCGGCAAAGGCGTCGGCGAGGCGGGTGACGTCCTCCGGGGCATGGCAGCCGTGGCCGGTGATGTAGTAGACGAGGCCGGGGTCGGCGGGCGTCTCCTCGACGGGCGCCGTCTCGATCGGGAGGTCGGGCGCGGCGGGGGCAGCGGTCGCGTCAGGTGTGCCGGGCGTATCCGGCGTGTCGCCGATGGACGGCGCACCGCTGCAGCCGGTCAAACAAACAAGGCCGCACAGCAGGGCGGCGGTCAGGCGCTTGGAACGAAGCATGGAAGTCTCTCCTTTTAAATGGATATTTGGTCTGCTACCATTATAGCAAGATTCGCTTGAAAAGTCAAGGCGGCGTGTCGTTATGGCGCATTACCAAATTTTACTATGTACTATCTTCCGATCGTATCATAATTGCAATGATCTAGGCGGAAAAAGACATTGATTTGCGGAGGCGTATGTGTTATAATGATACCAGTTCACAGATAGTTAAAAAAGATATAGGAACTATCAAGTGCAAAAGGGGTATACGATCTCAAAGGAGGAAGGGTATCATGAAGAAACAGCTCACACGTCTTTGCGCCGGGATGCTCTCGGCGGCGATGGCGTTCGCGGGGGCGGTCACGCTCTCGCCGGATGACGTCGCGATGAACGCGCAGGCCGCCACGGCCTACCCGATCCAGTATTTCCGCCTCGGCATGGCGGACACGGATGCGAACGTCAACGCGTCCGGCACGTCCCTCGCGCCCGCCGCTGTCAACGGCACGAACGCGGAGAAGTGGTCGGTCAACTGGATCAGCAGCGGCGTCTTCGAGATCGTGTCGGCGGACAGCGGCAATGTCCTCACCGCCAGCGGCTCGGGCGTCACGCTCGCCAAGGACACCGATGCCGCCGCCCAGCGCTGGAAGATCGAGGGCGTCCAGAAGGACTTCGACGGCTACTATCTCTACTACAAGATCACCAGCAACGCCGACAGCTCCAAGTCCCTGACCTTCACCGAGGGCGCGGGCTTCTCGCTGGCGACCTACTCCGGCGCGACCTACCAGAAGTACCGCATCGACCTCGACGGATGCGAGGGATGGGCGGCCTGCGCGAACACGTCCTCCGGCATCAAGGCCTGCACCATCGGCGGCCTGCTCGGTGAGGTGGTCTACGTCTCCACGGCGGACGACCTCGTCAAGCAGCTCGACACCACCGAGCCCAAGACCGTCGTCGTCACCGCGAACATCGACATGCAGACCAAGGCGCACACCCGCATCCGCGACAACAAGACCCTCGTCGGTGCCTATGGGAATCATACGGTCTATGACTCGTATTTCCGTACCAATAATGAATACGGCAAGGACGACCCGTCCGACAACATCGTCATCCAGAACCTCAAGCTCATCGCCAAGAACGTGCCGAACCGGATCCTCATCAATGTCTGGTCGTCCCGTCAGATCTGGATCGACCACATCTATTTCGAGAGCCAGCTCAGCTACTCCCGCACCGGCGACGGCCAGGATGAGGTCGGCAAGTTCATCTGGATCAACACCCCCTACCTCAGCTACATGGACGCCAAGGACAACGGCCGCTCCCCGGACTATGTGACCATCTCCTACTGCCACCTGAAGAAGCGCTACTGGACGGTCGCCTATGGCACGCAGAACGATGAGATCACCCGCGACCGCACCACGCTCCTCTATAACTGGTGGGATCAGAACGTCCGCCGCTGTCCGCAGCTCGGCAACGGCTCGGCGCACATTTATAATAACTACTACTCCGCCTTTGGTAAGAGCGGCAACGGCGGCGGCACCTCCGGCATCATCGGCGGCGACGGCTCGAACATGGTCTCCGAGAACAACTATTTCAACGGCTACACCCTCCAGCAGGCGCTCATGATGGGCGGCGGCTCGGATCCCTGCCGTGACAGCAACTCGTATCTCTCGGAGGGACTCGATACCACCCCCGGCAAGGTCAGCTTCTCGCCCAAGACGACCTCGACCTGGTACCCGAACAAGTCTAATTACGGCTATTCCCTGCTCGATGCCTATAACACCTCCGGCACCGATACCAAGGCCTTCTGCACCAAGTATGCCGGCGACCAGAGCGCGGCGTCCGGGATGCAGTACGTCACCAACGCGGCCTTCGCCTCGTGGGTCAAGACGAAGTATGACAGTCCGTTCCTGCGTCATGTGGACTTCGCGTCCATCCAGGCGGCCAGCTTTGTCGACGGCAGCACCTATCGCCTGAAGAACGTCAATTCCGGCCTCTACATGCAGGTCGAGGGCGCCAAGGCCGAGAACGGCACCAACATCCAGCAGTGGGGCACCGCGGACGGTGTGACCCATGACATCTGGAAGCTGTGCGATGAGGGCGACGGCTATTACAGCCTGCTCTCCGCGGTCGGCGACGGCGGCACCTATGCGCTTGACGTGGCCGGGAAGAAGACCGCTGACGGCACGAACGTCGACATCTACCAGTACAACGGCGGCGACAACCAGAAGTTCATGCTGACCAAGAACGCCGACGGCTCCTACAAGCTCCGCACCAAGATCACGAAGGGCGCCTCTGCGGTCGAGATCGCGAATGCGGGCACCGGCTCCGGCGACAACGTGCAGCAGTGGACGGTCAACGGCCACGCCTGCCAGGACTGGATCCTCGAGGCCGTGGCAGACCCCGGATGCAAAATGGACACGGGCGTGCTCTATGAGTTCGAGAACGCCAATTCCGGCATGGTCATGGACATCGAGGCCGGCACCATGGCGGACGGCACCAATGTCCAGCAGTGGTCGACCGGGCATTTCAATTCCCAGAAGTGGGTCCTCAAGGCCTTCTCCGGCGGCGGGAACTATTACTACATCCACAGCTATGCCGATGAGGGCTATGTCCTCCGTGCGAACAGCGGCTCGAACGGCGGGAACATCGCGATCGCGCCGTATTCGACCAAGGACTCCGCGATGCTCTTCAAGTTCTCCAAGACGCCGAGCGGCGCCTATCGCATCCTGACCCGTGCCTCCAAGGACGCCTGCCTCGTGGAGATCGGCAATGCCGCCGCGAACAGCGGTGCGAACGTGCAGCAGTGGGAGCCGACCGGTCACGCCTGCCAGGAGTGGAACGCCATGACCGAGACGACCACCACCACGACGACGACCACCACGACCACGACGACCACTACCACGACCACTACTACCACCGAGGCCACGACCACCGAGGCCCCGTCCACCACGACGACCGCGACCGTCCCCGTCCCGACGGAGACGACCACCGAGACCGTCCCGACGGTCAAGGGCGACATCGTGAAGGATGACGCGGTGACGATCCTCGACATCGTCGCGCTCCAGCGCTATCTGCTGAACGTGCAGAGCTTCGACGTCGAGCAGTACACGGCCGCTGACATGAACGGCGACGGGCGTGTCGATGTGTTCGACCTCGCGCTCCTCAAGAGAGCCGTCCTCGCGAAGTAAATGACACAAGAGCCCCTGCCATCAGGCGGGGGCTCTTGCTATTACGGTCAGTCCAGCGCGGCATAGCGCTCGATCCAGTCCTCGACGGCGTCACCGCGGGCGAGTCCGGCGGCCATCTCGCGGGCGGGATTTGTCAGGCGGGCGGCGCGGTCATAGAGCGGCGCGAGGTAGCGCTCCTCCCCCATGCCGCGGTCGTGCAGTCCCTCCTCCGCGAGCGCGACCACGCGCGTCAGTAGGTCGGAGACGGCCCGGCGGTCGACGAAGTACGGCAGCTCGCGGTAGGTGAAGATCTCCCGCAGCTCCGCGGGCGTGAAGCCGTGGCCATAGAGGGCGGTGTCTGCCTCGAGGAGGGCCGCCAGCTCGTCCGTGCGCTCGGCGAGTCCCGCGTGGAAGGCCGCGTGGCAGAACACCTCGCTGACCGGCTGCTCGCACGCGCTGCGGAACTCGATCGTCCCCCGGTACGTCAGGTCCTCGAACTTGAACGTCCGCAGGTGGGCGATGTCCTCGATGCCGGGCGTGAAGACGTGCGTCCGCCACGTCTCACCGTCGAAATACGTCCCCTCGACGGCCTCGCGCTGCACATAGTCCTCCAGCACGATCGGCTTGAAATGGAGATAAACGCCGTCCTTCTCCACACAGTACATGCTCTGCGAGCGGACATAGGCGATGTATTCGTCCAGATCGTGCAGATCCATCGCGTACATGTCCAGATTGTGCGGGTCATAGCCCTGCATGCTGTAGCGCCAGAGATAGTCCCGCGAGATCAGGAGGTCAGGCAGACGGTCGAAGAGCGAATTCGCGAAGAGCAGCGCCTTGACCGGCTCGAGGCGGCCAAAGGTGTTGATCGTCTCGATGATGTCGTCCCGCGCCACGTCGAGCTGCACCTGCGAGGCCGCGCAGATCATGGAGAATTCCGGGATGTCGTGCGCGTTCGGCATGCCGTATTCCCGATAGGAACGGAGATATTTGGCGAGCATCCGATAGCGGTCGTTCGCGATGGGAGCATAGGTGTTGTAGCGGTGGTACGGGTTGGCGCCCATCCCCGTGAGCATCATGCCGCGCCGACGCAGCGCCTTCTGCAAAAACGCGTAATACTGCCGAAAACGCCCATCCAGCACCACGATGGAGCGCTCCTTGCCGAAGGACAGCTCGAGGGTATTGAAGGAGCAGTCGAAGGAGAGGTCATCGCCCGTCACCGGGTCGGCGAGGGAGTAGATGTCGCCGTTGTCGTCCCTCTTGATGCGCGAAAATCCGAAGCGCACGGCGAAGGCCTTGACCACCTCCTGCAGGCCCGGGATGCTGACGGGGCATTTGTGCAGCGAGATCACGGGGAATTCAAACTCCGGCCCCACCCAGCGCCCTGCCTCCCGCTCGGTCGGGACGATGTATTTTTGATAGATGGCCTCATCCAGTAATGTCCTTGTCGTTGTCATAGCCTACGCTCCTTTATGTGTCTGCGCGTCGGGTCCATAAAACATATTATTTAGATATGTTTTATATATTATAGCATATGACAGGCAGTTTGTCAAGGATATTTTTCGTCAGTTGCGAGAGGGCCGAAAAAGCCCCTGCACGGTGAGACGCGCAGGGGGGCGGTCAGTAGATAGATGGTCAGTATCAGCGGCCAAGATCCGGGAAGCAGATCCCCTCGATCAGCTCCGAGAGGGAGCCTGCGATCGGACGATCGTCGGCGACGCGGTCCTCCCGCCAGCTCTCCAGATAGATCTCGCCGGTCGCGATCTCATACAGGACGGCGTGGGCAGCATAGCCGGTCCATCCGATGCAGATGTACCGCCTGGCCTCGTCGAGGAGGTCCTCATGGTCCTCGTAGAACTCGGCCGTCAGATCATACACGCCGTATTTCTGGAACAGGACCGCATCGTCAGTCTCGCCGACATGCTTCAGCACCGAGAAGAGGATCGGGCCCTCGTCGAATTTGTAATAGCCGCCCTCCTCGTCCTGCTTTTCGCAGTCATAGGCACCGGCGACGTAGGGATGCCAAAACAAGTTGAGATAGTCCCCGATGTCCTCCGGCAGCTCGATACCGAATCTTTCGCGAAAAGGCGCAAGATCCGTCGTCGTCGTCCGCGGGACGAGGAAGCGCCCCTGCACCTCCGCGGCCAGTGCAGGCACGACGCCCTCATACTGCTTGGGGCTCAGATGCGCCCCATGGGCGATGGCCTTTTGGGCGTAGGCCAACAGTGCGTCTTTCAGCATACGTCACCTCACGGTCTGGCGCAGCCATCAGAGCTGGAACTTGGTGATGGTCGTGCGGATCTCGGCCTTGCGGTCCTCGATGAGGAGGCTCTTGTTGTGCTTGAAGAACTCCGGCACCTCGTACTTCGCAAGGAACTTGGTCGAGAGCGGACTGCTGACGAGCTCATTGGTCAGGATGGCCAGCTCCTGCCCGCGCTGGAACACGCGCTCGCAGAAGAGGTACATGTTGTTCGTCCGCTCGGCGGTCTTGGCGGCGGCCTTCTCCTGCTGCTCCATAGCCGTGTTGAAGAGAGCGCGCACGGCATCGAACGCGACCTCGCCGGGCGTGTCGTGCATCCGCAGCACACGGACGGCGTTGTCGAAGAAGTCGCAGACGCGGCGGTCGATCAGGCGCTGCTCGTCATCGACACCATGCGCCTTGACGGCCTTCTCGTACTCGTCATGGCAGGCCTTCTTGGACTCGTTCAGCATCCGCTCGGCGAGCGTGACGTCCGTGCCGACGCGGTCGCGCGCGGTCTTGAGGTAGCCATAGACTGTGTCGAGCACCTTCCAGGAATCCATGACCTGCTTCATGTCGCTCATGACGGCCTCGAGGAGCAGACCGAGGAAGGCATAACGCTCGTCGAACTTGGCGCTGCGGGCGCGCTCCTCGATGGCGCGGTCGGCCTTGCCCTCGAGGATGTCGGGGATCTGGTAATCGCTGCGGTACTTGTTGTAGAGGTCGTAATACGTCGCGAAGCTCGCGGCGATCTCGGGATCCTGGATGTACTGCTCGACCAGCGTCTTGGTCACGGCGATGTTGTTGAGCTCGTAGATCTGGATCATCTTGCTCAGGTCGTCCCAACCGCGGGCGGTGACGAAGCGGATGCCGTCCGGGGTGGATTCGATGTGGTAGAAGCGCTTGGCATAGTTCTTGCTGTTGCCGAGGTAGGTCAGGACGGCATTATGGATGCCGCTGGCATAGGCGAACTCCTTCCACGCCTCGAAGTCTGCCTCCACGTCCACACGCTTGAGACGGTCCCAGGTGGCGATGTCGTATTCACGAACAGAACGGTTATACTCCGGCGGGTTGCCGGCCGTGACGATGATCCACCCATCCGGCACCTTATGGCGGCCGAACTCCTTGTACTGGAGGAATTGCAGCATGATGGGCGTGAGGGTCTCGGAGACGCAGTTGATCTCATCGAGGAAGAGGATGCCGGTGCGGACGCCGGACTCGCGCATCCTGTCATAGATCGCGGCGATGATCTCGCTCATGGTGTATTCCGAATAGTCATACGCCTCGCCCTCGAACTCGGTGTGCTTGATGACGGGCAGGCCCAGCACGCTCTGGCGGGTGTGGTGGGTCATGGAATAGGAGAGCAGGCCGATGTTCAGCTCCGTGGCGATCTGCTTCATGATGGCCGTCTTGCCGATGCCGGGAGGGCCGAAGAGGAAGATGGGGCGCTGCTTCTCCGGGGGGATGAGGTAGTTGCCGTACTTGTCCTTGGTCAGGTAGGCACGGACGGCGTTCTCGATCTGTTCCTTTGCTTGCTTGATGTTCATGGGGATGGCTCCTTTCGGTCGTCCTATCAGTCTTTCTCAAAGGCCTCGATGTCCTTGTTCTCGAGCACCAGCTTGATCGCCCAGACGGGCACCTCGGGGATCTCGTAGTCGTCATCGAGGAACACGAAGGCAGTCTTATAGCGCGGCATCTTGGCGGGGAAGGTGCCGTAGCCGTCGGTGAAGTAGATGAGGCCGCGCAGGTCGAGGAACTCCTTGTTCTCGATCAGCGTGTCGACGTACTCGAACACCGGCCGGAAGTCGGTGCCGCCGAATCCGTGGAGCTTCATTTCCTTGATGTAGGCATCGAAGTCCTCCTGGCAGGTGATCTTGTGGTCCTCCTGGATGTCGGCATCGCACTGGATGATGTGGATGTTGACCTTGCTGTGGAAATTCTCGGTCTGCTTGAGGATGTTATAGGTCTTCTGGATGAAGGCCTGCACGGTCTTGCCCTGGACGGAGCCGGAGGTGTCGATCGCGATGACGAACTCGCGGATGCGCTTCTCCTCGCGGTATTCGAGCGGCTCGATCAGGGGGATGTTGCCGTAGAGCTGGAGACCGTAGGTGTAGAAATTGTAGTCGAAGCTGTCCTCGTCGATGTGCATGACCTCGCCCGTGACCGCGAACTTCTTTAGGAACGCGGAATAGTCATAGCGCTCGCGGTGCAGCTCTTGGAGATTCTGGAGCATGTTCCCAGCGCGGTCGCCCTTCTGCTTGGAGAAGGTCTCAAGGTCGACATGGATCTGCTGGGAGAGCTGCTCCCAGGTCTCCCGCGCCTCCTGCCAGTCCATGAGCGGGACGGAATCGTCCTCCCATCCGTCGCCGATGGCATCCATGAAGCGGTAGCTGCTCTGGGGGAGGTCTCCCTCGCCTTCCCCTTCGCCCGCACCGCTCCCGCCGCCGGGGGGCTGGTACCACATGCTGTGGTCGTCATGCAGAAAGAGGCTCTGGAGCGACTGCACGTCCTGGGTGGAGAGGCCCTGCTCCATAAAGTATTGGTAGATGTGCTCGGCGGTCATGTACTTGACCTTGCCGGGGAGCGCGGCGATGATCTGATTCTGGGTGTAGTCCATGGACACGTCGATCGCGCGGACATCCAGCTCGCGGATCATCTCCTCCACGGCGATGTCGCAGGCCAGATCCCAGACGTCCTGCCGGGTATCCCGGCCGATATAGGGATGCTGGAACACACAATGCAGCACGGTATGGAGGTAGCTGCGGGTGATGGCGTTCTCGGCCTCGCGGTCGGTCTCGAAGATCCGCACGCCGTCGGCATCGACGCCCTGGAAGGTACGCAGGATGAACGCGGGGTCGTAGTAGAGGCAGCGGGTGTCGGTCCCGATCGTGCCCTCATAGGGACGCGGCCGGAGCCGGCTCAGGGCGCTCTCCATGAACCGCAGCTCCATAAAGAGCGCGGTGCGCGAAAAGCTCAGCACCTGCTGGGCGATGTCGTTGACCGCCTTCATCTCGTCATCCATCAGCGGCATATCTCGGCCTCCTTTCCGGTGTTTTTCTTATCCTTGGGACGAACGAGCACTGCGTGGGGCGCAGTGCTCTTCGTGTCATTCAATCTCTTCGGAGATAGCGCGAGGTCTTCTTGCGCTTCTTGCGCTCGTACATCATCTGGTCAGCGGTCGTGATCATGTTGAAGAGGGTCACGCCCGGCTGCACCTTGGCGACATAGGTGCCGATGCTGGCATCGAGCTGGTAGGGCTTGTGGATGATGCGGTTGATCTCCTCGAGGCGCTTGTAGAAATTGTGCTCGAGCATCTCCGCCTCGTCCTCCGTGGAGCCGATGCCGAGGATGATGAACTCATCGCCGCCGAACCGCGCACAGATCTGGCCGGTCGTGCAGCAGTCGCGGATCACCGCAGCGAGGCGCTGGAGCGCGAAGTCGCCCTCCTTGTGGCCGAAGTTGTCGTTGATGAGCTTGAGGCCGTCCATGTCGATGAACGAGATCAGCAGCGGCTCCTTCTGGTCCTCGCAGCGATGGTAGAGGATGTCGGCCTCGCGGATGAAGCCGTTGCGGTTGTAGATGCCGCAGAGCGGGTCGACGACGTAGAGCTTGTCGAGCTCACTGATGACGTTGCTCAGATGGAGCAGCTTGCGGATGTTCTCAATGGAATTGGAGATGTTCATCATCAGCGAATGACAGAGCAGGCTCTTGGTCGGGAAATCGCCGTCCGTGAAGATGCAGTAGCCCAGCGCACGCTCGCGGAAGTGCAGGGGCAGGAAGAAGCTCACATGCCCGCCGCCCTGGAGCGACTGCGGGAACATCTGCCCGCTCAGGAAGCTGTCGACGGACGTGACCTCGTCCTTCGTCATGATGAGAGGGGCGCTCATGGTCTTGGTGTAGCCGTCGACCTGGCCGCGGGGGCCGTTGAAGGCGGTGTCCCACTCGGAGCAGAGGCACAGTGCCCACTGCTCGACGCCGGTGCGGTCCATGAAGCGAGACAGCACATCGACGCACTCCTTGGCGCTCTCGGTCTCCGCCAGCTCGGAGGTGACGGAGTTGAGCAGGCCGATGTCGGCGCGTGTATCGTTCACGAGGCGGTAGACGCTCTTCTTGTAGGCACGGATGTCCTCGGCCCAGGGGCTCTGGCAGCCGCAGCTCTCGGCCATGACGGCGCGGGCGCCGAGGTGGAGGACACGCTCGTTCGCGCGTCCCTCCGCCGCATCGAGCAGGATGCTGCATGCCTGATAGCCGGCCTCGAAGAGCGGACGCTCCACGGTGGTCAGCTCCGGGGAGCCGTGGCGGGCGTTATAGGTCGCATCGAAGCCGGTGACGATGACATCGTCCGGGACGGTGTAGCCGGCCTTCTCGAGCCCGTCGATCACGCCGAGCGCCATGGCGTCGTTCGCACAGATGACGGCGTCCGGCATGGGCAGGCCGGAGGCGAGCATCTCCTTGACGGCAGCGCGGCCGTCGCCGAAGCGGAACTCGCCGAAATAGATCCGTCTCGCGTCCGCGATGAGCTTGTTCTCGGCCATCACCTGGAGGAAGGCCTCATAGCGGGTCTGTGCCTCGGGGTTGGCCAGCGGGCCGGAGACGAAGTTGAGAGTCTTGGCGCCGTGTACGGTGACGACGTGCTGGATGACGTCCCGCATCGCGGCGGCATTGTCGATCTTGATGTTATAGAAGGCCTCGTCGTCATTGCCGTCGAGCAGGACACCGGGGATGCCGGCGGCCTTGACGTCCGTGAGGATGCGCTTCTTCACGCCGGGGTCATTGACGGTGTTGGTCAGCAGGATGGCGCCGTCGAAGCGGGCATAGTTGACCAGACTGTAGATGTTGTACTCTCCGATGTCGAACTTCCGGCTCCCGATGACGCCGCCGAAGGCCGCGAAGCAGGAGACGTTGATGTCCTTTTCGTGCGCGAAGGCGATGATACCGTCGAGGACGCTGTTCTGGTACTCCTCGTCGATGCCTGCGGCGATGACTGCGATGTGGCGCTGTGTCATGTTGCAAAGCCCCCTTTTATCTGAGATGCTGCGGATGGTCCCTCTGTCATGAAAAGCAAACATCCGCACACGTAATATGTGCATTTTGCTGGGTATCGCTCGAAAAAGCAGCGGTGTACCGGCGAGACGCCGCGCAGTACACCGCTCGTTGTATCGTATTCTATCTGTTCAGGATACAGACTGTCACGCCCTGCGCGGTGCCTCGATGAGCTTGGCGCTGTGGAGCGCGATCCCTACCAGACCGACGACGAACGTCGCAACACCCATCTCCACGACAGCGTTGATCCCCACGAAGGCCACGATGAACGCAAGCACGTTGCGGCCGTCCATCAGTCCCTGCACATACTCCGTCCTGCCGAACAGCAGCACCAGCGAGCCCATGAAGAGCGCGGTGTTGATGAAGGCCGAGCAGAAGCCGGTGACGAAGCAGGCGACGTTCTTGTTCGCGGCGGAGACGCCGCGGAAGATGAAGCCGCACAGCAGGCCGTCGAGCGCACGCGGTACGAAGCGCTGCACGAAGGCGAGGAACGGGTCGATGCCCGCCAGGACCGCGCCCATGCCGCTCGGTACGCCGATGCCGAAGCACTGCAAAAAGCTCATGATGCCAAAGACCGAGCCGACGATCAGGCCGCCGACAGGTCCCACTGCGATCGCCGCGATGGCGACGGGGATGATGCCGAGGGTAATGGACAGCGGACCGATGGGGATGGTCCCGATCGGCGTCAGCAGGAAGATCAGCTCGATCGCCGTCAGTGCGCCCAATACCACGAGAGTCTTGGTGTTTTTCATATTCAGTTTTCCTCCTTGTGTTACCATTCTCGAATGAGATACGATACGACACTTATATTATAGCACAGTGATCGTGAAAAGTAAAGGGGTAAGAGGTGAAAATTTCGTTTTTTTGATGGAAAGCTATAGATTTTTGGCGCCGGATGTGGTATAATGATGTCAGCGCTGCTGTCCGATGTTTCCGGGCGCACGCAGAGACCACACCACATAGGAGGGACGTCCCCATGCTGAAAGGAAAGACCGTGGTGCTCGCCGTGACCGGGAGCATCGCCGCCTACAAGATCGCCGACCTTGCCCGCCGCCTCATGAAGCTCCACTGCACCGTGCATGTGCTCATGACGCAGAACGCGACCAATTTCATCCACCCCATCACCCTCGAGACGCTCACGCAGAACAGATGCCTGATCGACACGTTCGATCGGAATTTCCAGTACAGCGTCGAGCATGTGGCGATCGCCAAGCAGGCGGACGTCGTCATGATCGCGCCGGCCTCGGCGAACGTCATCGGGAAGATCGCCTGCGGCATCGCCGACGACATGCTCACCACGACCGTGATGGCCTGCCCGTGCCGCAAGATCGTGGCGCCGGCGATGAACCATAACATGTTCCACGACCCGATCGTGCAGGACAACATCGAGAAGCTGCGGCGTTTCGGCTATGAGATCGTCGAGCCCGACCGCGGGATGCTCGCCAATGGGGACATCGGTGACGGCCGGATGCCCGAGCCGCCCGTCCTCCTGGAATACATCCTCCGCGAGATCGCGTGCGAGAAGGACATGATCGGCCGCCGCGTCCTCGTGACGGCAGGTGCCACGCGCGAGCCGCTCGACCCGGTGCGGTTCCTCACGAACCATTCCTCCGGGAAGATGGGCGTGGCGCTCGCGAAGGCCGCGATGCTCCGCGGTGCGCAGGTGACGCTCGTTTGTGCGCACATGGACACGGCCCCGCCGCCGTTCGTCCGGGTCGTGCCGGTGGGGACGGCGCAGGAGATGTTCGACGCCGTGACGGACCTTGCGCCCGCACAGGACATCATCATCAAGGCCGCCGCCGTGGCCGACTACACGCCCGCCGTCACCGCTGCGGACAAGATCAAGAAGTCCGACGGCGCCCTCACCCTCGAGCTGACGCGGACGCAGGACATCCTCAAATACCTCGGCGCCCACAAGCCGGAGGGACAGTTCCTCTGCGGATTCTCCATGGAGACGACGGACGTCCTCGAGAACTCCCGCCGCAAGCTGGCGTCCAAGAACGCGGACATGATCTGTGCGAACTCGCTGCGCACCGAGGGCGCGGGCTTCGGCACGGACACGAACGTCATCACCCTCATCACCGCCGACACCGACATGGAGCTCCCGCTCATGTCGAAGGAGGGGGCCGCCCACAAGATCTATGACGAGATCCTGGAAAGAATGGTGTAAACGAGGGGGTTTGGGGGGCGGGGAGCCCCCGCTGGCGAGGCGCCTCCCAATGCCGCTTGCGCGGCAAAGGGAGGCGTGTTCTATCCAAAGCCATATGAAGACGAGCCCCAATGTTTCCGGCGGCCTGTGCCCCCATTATAATAATACAGCAACGCGCCTCCTGTACGATACAGGAGGCGCGATAGTCTGTCAAAAAAGTCGTTTTTCTAGGCGGCTTCTCCCCACCCCCTGCCCCCCGCCCCCAGGGGCGGGGGGAGAAAATGGCGGCGCTGCGCGCCGCCGCCGCTTTTTCCGCCGCCTTACGGCGGCGGTATCAACAAGCG
>CACWPL010000009.1 GCA_902762785.1 uncultured Ruminococcus sp.
GACAGCGCAGGAGCTTTCACAGCTTGATACCGTATTTTACAGCGGTCACTGCACAGGCATTCCTGCATTTGAGCTGATGAAAGAGATCATGGGCGTCAAGCTAATAGCCCTGCATAGTGGAGAACAAGTGATAATAACTGAAACGTGAATACAACAACATGATCCCCCTCATCAGGTAGGAAGTTGAGATACTCCTTGCCTGTTGAGGGGGATTTTTTTGTTTATTCATTCGTTTGGTGCTTCTGTCGGGAATAGCGAGTGATACTTGTTACGATCATAAGAATCAGATCAAGATCAATTATTGTGAGTGCAATTAATGCGGAATAGGAAAGCCACACTGCAACAAACAGATAATTGTATCCGATCAGATACGGAGCGGCGAAACATAATACAAGTAATGCCGACAGAATGATCAGCCTGAGACACAGCCTGATTTTTTCTTTTTTCATATTCACGGCTTTTTTCGTAAGCCGCTTTTTCTGTGTCAGCAGTAAGACTACGAGCAACACAAGCAACAGCAGGAACACAACGGCGATCGGGGCTGCGATCGAATCCAACGAAGGTGAGGCGCTCATATGTTCGAATTTGCCTTCCGTCATAAGCTTATATGCGCTTCGTGCAGCAATGACCGGGCTGTCTGATGAGATATTCGTTGCCGCAAATGTCCCGATGTTTCGTTCACGATCAATGTAAAGCATCGTAGAAAAGTTCGGGTTCCCGCCGGAATGCTCCATATAGCTGCCGTCTTTCTCCTGCATCCATCCATTCAGATAATAACAGTCAGCACTTTCCTCCGCATTGATGTAGTGTGATGCATCCTCTGCACGGTGAGATTTTTCAATTGCCTTTTCAAGCTTTTCGGGAAGTTCCAGTTGTCCAAGCTGCGCCTTGATCCACAAAGACATATCTGCTGTCGTCGTAATGACATAGCCGTCACCCTGACATCCTTTAAAACGCGGTGCATCATACTCGATCGTCTGCCAGAAGCAGCGCTGATAGCCTTGTGCTGTCGGAATATCATATCCGGTTTCCGTCATTCCAATGGGAGCAAATATCTCCTCCGCTACATGATCCTCAAAACGCTCTCCGGAGGCAACTTCGACAAGGTATGCCAGAATATCATAATTCAGGTTACAGTATTCAAATTCCGTACCGGGTTCAAATCCCAGATCAATGCCCTCAGCTATTCGTGCGGTGTCTTCTTTCAGCCTCTCGTCTGTTCCGATCTTGACCTGCTTATATGTTTGAGATTCAGGAATACCCGATGTATGATCGAGGAGCTACCAGATTCTCAGATCATAGCTTTCTCCCTGCCATTTCACATCAAACCACGAAAAATAGTCCGATACGGAATCATTGATCGACAGTTTTCCTTCTTCCTGTAGTACCAATACGGAAAGAGCAGTAAATGCTTTTGATACAGACGCAAGTTCATAATGCGTGTGTTCCGTTGCAGGGATCTGCTGTGCAATATTGTCATAGCCCCAGTTTTTGTAGGAAGTATTCTCACCGTCAACCGCCACAAGCGACAAACCGGGCGTATGCGTTTCATCCACATACTCAGTGATGTAATGATTCAGTTCCACGTCATCCAGAACAGAATCTGCCGCAGAGGCAGGCAGGGACGGTATGATCGTGAGCAGCGTCCCAATAGATAAAAATACTGTGGCGATCTTTTTGATGTTCATTATAATTTATGTCAGCTCCTTTTTCTTTTCTTTCGGAAGATTTGTTTTGCTTTATTCGTTTTGATTTGACAACCTTTCCGCACACTGGGCGCTATTTTGCATCACTGGTGATTCAGTGGTGCTGTTTTTCCTTTGCGTAATATGTCTCTTTTTTTATTTCCAAATCAATATCGATCCATGTTTCACCACACAGATCATATTCCTCCCGCACTCCGTTTTCTTCAAATCCTACGCTTTTATAGCAATAATATGCCTGCTTGTTGTTTTCAAAGACACCAAGGCTGACAGAATCAGCTCCATATATCTCAAATGCAAATTTCAAACCGAGCGTGATCATCTGTTTTCCATAGCCCGTTCCTCTTTTTGAAGGATCGACGATCACATATCCGAAACGGAGCGTTTTATCATCTTCTTCAGGACGTACTCTTGCAGTAAAGAAGCCGACAAGCCCATTTTCATCAAAAGCAGTAAACGGAAAATACCTGTCGTTATCTTCTCTGCCTGATGTTGCTTCAAGCAAGCGTTTTTCAGTAACAGGATATTCACCCAGAATTCCGGCTGACCACTTATAGAATTCTTCCTTTTTGTTTGTCCATGTAATAATTGTTTTAGCATCATTCTTTCTAAATGGTCTAAGCCTAAGCATTTTTCTGACTCCTGTTCTTTATACTTTTTTCGACAACCTTTCCCCACACTCAACCCTACATATCAATCAAAATATTTGATAAGTCTATTTTCTGCGATTCTACGACCTTTTCATTCCGTGACAACATTTTTACGCACTCTCAAACGGCTGTTATCATTTTGACGCACTTTCCTCGGTGTGCAGAAATGTTGTCAGCCGTTTTCAGTGCGTAGATGTCTTTCCAGATACAGAAAAAACGATGCCGAAGCTCTGTGTGCGATTTCACCATATTCTCGAAAATCATCGTAAAATCGGGGATTTTCAGCCCTTATCCCTCGACATCAATACCACGCACTCAACGTGGGGCATCTTGGGGAAGTCGTCCATCTGTGGGCGATGCATCAGCTCCAGCCGCGCGCCGTCCTCGAAGGTCAGAAAATAGGAGCGAAAGCCGGTCGTCTCGTTGTGATAGCCGCCGTTCGACGATGCACCGAGGTATGTCTCAAAAAACGTCCGCGCAGTCTCTAAGTCCGCCACATACAGCGTGGCATGCTCGATTCGGCTCATCCCATCTCCTCCCAAACGTCACTGAGCGAGGCCGTGAGCGTCTCGAGCTCCTGCTTCTTGGCTTGGATCTCGAACAGGATCGTGCGGTAGCGGATGGCGATTCGATGCTGCACATCCAGCGGCGGCATCGGGATCCGCAGCGCACGCAGTCCCTCCAAGGTCAGGTTCTGGAGCGTGATGCCCACGCACATCGCCTTGAGCGCGTTCGCTCCCTTGGGACTGTCCAGGTAGGCCTTGATGTAATACGGCTCCACCTGCCGCTCATCGAGCGTGATGATATAGATATTGCCATTGGCCAGCACGCGCTCCCCCGGCGGGATCTCGGCCACGACGCTCTTGATCGGTATCCCGTTCTTCGCAATCAGCAGCGCATGATGCGGCACACAATACCGCTCCAGCCGGCGGTCGATGTATTGCAGATAGCGCATCCTCGGCGAGAGCATCCCATCACGCATGTCCGAGAGCATCGCGAAGCGAAATGGCGTGGGCGTCTCGGACTGGAGCTCGTCGAGGACATCGGCACGGAGCTGCGTCCCACGGGTCACGCGCAGGATCAGGTCGCCCATGGGGACCGCGCCCTCCATGCGGCCTACCGTTTGCATGGCGATGAGACGCTCCGGCGCGAGCATGTCCTCGTGGGCGGCGAGCACGTCGGGCGTCAGGCGGACACTGTGCTCCCCAGGAGTCTCCACGGCCTGCAGGATGGCGTCGATGTGTTTCTCCGTGAGGACGTTGCACGCTCTCCCCATCTCAAAAAATGGCGTAGCATCGACATATGTCGTCTCCTTATTCCCATGGCTGAGCACGAGCATCGTGACGAACACGATCGAGTACTCCAGCATCCGCGGCGGCAGTGCGATCACGGTCTCGAGCATCCCGCTCTCGAGCAGCCAGTGCCGCACCTCGCGGTCGCTGACGCTCAAGGTCGCTCCGTTCGTGACGAGGCAGACGAGTCGGCCATCCTCCTTGAGATGCTGCAGCGCCGCCGCGACATACATCCAATCCGGCGAGAGCGTCTGCTTGACGACCGGCAGACGCTGCTCGAGGAGACACAGGCCGACGTTGCCCGTGTCGTGGACGTCCTGGATGCGGCCGCGGAACGTGGGGTGCAGGAAGATCCGGTCGAACTGCGGCTCACCTGCCGGGATCCGCAGCACGTCCTCCCCGGCGATCGTGACATCAGGCATCAGTGCGGTGCGCATCTTGGCGATACAGCGTGCCTCCTTCTCGATCTCATAGCCGATGCTCCCCGCACCGTGCCCGGATACGGCCAGCTCCCGCAGGAATCGGCCCCATCCTGCGCCGAAGTCGACCGTCTGCATCCCCGGGGCAGGATCAAGGAGACGGATCGCGAGCTGAGCGAGGCTCTCGGGCGTCTCCTGCATCTCCGGACGATCCGTCAGGACGTTGTCGAAGAGCAGGAAGGCCGCGAACATATCTTCCTCAAAAGCCGTATACGCATCGCGCACACGCTCCCAGACAGCACCGAGCTGCTCGTGCAGGAACGCAGCGAGCTCGCTGTCTGTCTCGCCGGCAAGGAAGGCCTCGAGCGAACGTCCGTCAGCGCCCTCCCAGAGCCGGACGGCGGCATAGGCGGCCGCCAAGATCCTTGCCGGTGAGACACGGTCGTTCCTTCCGATTCGGAGGGACCTTTCCAAGAATTGCAGGATCTTATGGTATTGCAGATCTTTGAGTTGATGTAACGGTAGCATAGGACATAGCTCCTTCTGTATCATTTTCTATCATTTGCGCAGCGGCGCACAGTCCCCAACAAACACCTCGAGCCCCCTGCGACGGCAGGGGGCTGGGAGGGTCAATCGTTCGTGGTGACGGGACGCCGACCCGTGGTGCGGGGGACGATGCGCGCCTTGTCGCGGCCCTCGAGCAGGACAACGTTCTTTCGCGCATCGAAGCCGTCGGTGAAGAAGACATCGGCGATGGCCGTCTGGACCGCCTTGCGAATCAGGTTCATCGGGTGGCGCAGGCCGAGGTTGCCGAACGCGACCTCGAGCAGCTCGTCCTCTGCCTTCTCGGACAGGCGGATCTCGCAGTGCAGCTCCTTCCCGATCTCCTCCGTCTTGCAGCGGAGCAGCTTGCGCATGGCGTCATCGTCGAGGCGGTGGAAGTTGATGACCTGTGCCATACGGCCGGCCAGCTCCTCGACCATCCCGAACTTGACGATGTCCTCGATCTCGATGTTGCTATAGAACGTCTCGACGGAGTCCTTCTTCTGCACCGTGCCGAAGCCGAGCGAATCGCGCATGCTCTCCTTCTGCCGCTCGTCACGGATGCTCTGGAACGCGCCCATCAGCACGAACATGGTCTTGCCGGAGTCGAAGTCGAGCTTTTCGCCGTCAGTGTCACACTCCTGCGTACCCTCGATCATAGTGAGGAGGTTGTACTGGATCGAGGCATTGACGTTGCCGCCCTTCGATTCGTAGCGGGGCTCCATGCGCTTGTCGGCCTCATCGAGGAAGCAGATGGCGTAGCCCTTGCAGGCCTTGTTCTCCGAAAGGATCGTCTCCGGGATGGTGGAGATGTTGCGTCCCTTCCAGCCGTCATCGCTGTAGCGCATCAGGTCGAGCTGGACGACCGGCACCGGGATGTCCTTCTCTTTGAACAGATCCCTCGCCGCGCGGTAGAACTCCGTCTTGCCGCAGCCGCTGGGCGCGGTCAGGAACCAGTTGCAGTTGGTGACATCCTCACCGTCCGCCACGGCCTTGAGATACTGCCACAGCAGATGTACGGCCTTGCGCAGCTCGATGCCCTGCCCTTGGACACGACGCTCGAAGAAGGCGAGCATCTCGGCGGGGTCGATCTTTTCCAGGGCGCGCTCGGTCTGGGTGCAGATCATCGGGAGCGAGGCGCGCTTCTTCATCCTATCCTTGATGATGATCGGCTCTGTCCCCAGCATCTCGCCGCGCTTCAGGAGGTCGAACTTCACATTGTCCGCCGTGGCGATGCCTTGGACCAGCCCGCTGTCATCGGCGTATGCGAACCGGGCGATCGGCCTGCAATACATCAGGAACGTGTCCCGGGCGAGACGCGCTTCGAGCTCATCGAAGAGGATGGCCCTTTGAAAGACGACCATGGCGTCCTCGCCGCGCTGCTCGAGGTAGAAGTCAGGCACATGGTCATCGGTGATCGGTCGGATGATCAGGTGCAGGCGCACATGATCGAGCCCATAGACACCGTCGGCCAGTCTCCCGATGAGATCCGCGCGGAAGCTGCGGCGGCAGGCCTCGTCGTGGAAGAGATAGGTGCCGTTCGGGGCATCGTCCGGGCGGCAGCGGTGGCAGTAGACCTTGCCGTCACCGGCCATGCGCATCAAGAGACGCCCCTCGGAGAAAGGCTTCCCGCAGACCGGGCAGGCGGTCTGGCGGATCACCAGATCGTCGGCCGATACGCGGGGCGCATTGTCAGCGCTCTCGTTCCTTTGGATGATGTTTGCCATGATGATACCTCCTTTTTTGACAAGGCCGGGCGATCGTCCCGGCCGTCTTGCGGACGTCCTTGTGTTCCTTACATGCATATTATACCACATAAAGTCTTGTGTGTCAAGTACCAAATTTGATTTTTTACTACCAAATTTCTATGGTGCTATACCAAAGGGCCAAGAACGGCCCAGTCGTCCGAACAGCACTTGACACGCGCGGCGGGCAGGTGTTCGGGGGCGTATCCACGTCACTATATATAAGTATCGAGGACGAGCGTTCGATCGCGTGCGAGTTTTCGTTGACATTTTCTGCGGACTGTAGTATAATAGTAAAGATAGCGCCGCCCTTGCGGTGTGGCGATAGAAGATCAAGAAAAGGAGACACATCCCCATGAACAAGAAAGACCTGGCCGAGCTGAAAAAGCATTTCACCCCCTCCGATGACCTCACGGTCATCCGCAGGGTGTTCACCACGTTCATCGATTCGCAGAAGGAGCAGCGCTGCGCGAGCACGCGGAGCTACCCGGAGATCCCGGACGAGGAGATGAGCGTCATCTTCACGACCCTCGCCAAGGTGCTGCGTGGCACGCTCGGCAAGGGCCTGATCGAGTACGAGTTCCCGAACGAGGTCTACGAGGAGGACCAGCCGCAGAATCTGCTCTGGGAGCTGCTGGAGAAGGGCGTGGACAATGAGGAGCAGATGAACAAGCTCGTCTCCCACATCTCCGAGAAGATGGTCTATACCTTGCCCTACGCGCTCTTCATCGCTGAGTGTACCTATACCGTGTTCGAGAAGGACAAGTTCGGTGAGAAGAACAAGTTCAACTCCCGCGATTTCCACTTTCTGGTGGGCGCTGTCTGCCCGGTGGAGTCCCGCGTGGACGGTCTGATCTATGACGAGGAGGAGAACAGCATCGTCCGCAAGACCACCTTCGACCGTGTGGTCGCCGACGCTCCCACCGACGGCTTCCTCTTCCCCACCTTCACAGGGCGCGGCCCGGACGTGAACCATGTCATGTACTTCACCAAGAAGCCCAAGGATCCCAATGTCTCCATCGTGGAGGAGGTGCTCGGGTGCAGGTTCACCCTCTCTGCCGAGGAGGAGAAGGAGACCTTCCGCGCCGTCCTCGACAAGGCCGTCGGCGACGAGCTGAACCTCGGCGTCATCGCCAGCATCAACGAGAAGATCCAGGACTACGCCAAGACCTTCTCCACCGAGCCGGAGCCGCCGGTGGTCAGCGACATCTTCGTGCGCGACGTCCTGCTCGATTCCGGCGTCTCTCAGGAGCGCGCCGAGGCTGCGCAGACCGTCTACCGTGAGGCCACGGACGGCAATTTCTTCATGGCCTCCAACCTCACCGACAACAAGACGACCCTCACCGCGAGCGGCGTCACGGTGAACATCAGCGGCGACGCGACTGACAAGATCCAAACTCGTGAGATCGACGGCCGCCGGTTCCTCATGATCTCCCTCGATGACCCCGAGGTCACGGTCAACGGCTTCAATATGAAGATCCGCGATAACGGCGCGCTCTGATCGCAGCGCAAAAAAGCCGGAACATCGCGTCATCCTCTTTTTCTGTGAGATCGTCAGAAAAAACACTTGCCAAATGCAGCGCGATGTGGTATAATATAAAGGATAGGGCGTAAGGCTCTTTACAGATCGCGTACGAAACAGGTATCAAGCAATGACGCTTATCTGTCGCCCTGACGGATAAGCGCCTTTTTCTGCGCCATGACCCGATCTTATCATAGAAAGGATGGAACACATGAAGCTGCTCATCAAGAACGTCCATGCCGTCGACCGCGGGCTCGACGAGATCACGGACATCCTCATCGTGGACGCCCGGATCGTCCGTATGGGGACGGGCATCGTGGAGATCTGCGACGGCGAGGGCGACCGTGTCATCGACGGCACCGGCCTGACGGCCATGCCCGGTCTCTTCGACATGCACGTCCACTTCCGCGACCCCGGCCAGACCCACAAGGAGGACATCCTCACCGGATGCCGCGCCGCGCTCGCGGGCGGTGTCACCGGCGTGCTCACCATGCCGAACACCCAGCCGCCTGTCGATTCGGCCGAGACGCTGTCCTACATCCTCGAAAAGGCCAAGGGGACGGGCGTTTCCGTCTATCCCGTCGCCTGCATCACCAAGGGGATGACCGGCGGCGAGCTGACCGACTTCGCTGCCCTCAAGGCCGCCGGTGCCGCCGCCTTCTCCGATGACGGCCGTCCTGTAAAGAACGCCGAGACCATGCGTCTCGCGCTCGCCGAGGCCAAGCGGCAGGGCGTGCTCGTTTGCTCCCACTGTGAGGACCTCGACATCATCAACGGCGGCATCATGCACCGCGGCACCGTCTCCGAGGAGCTCGGCGTCAAGGGCATGGACCGTGCCTCCGAGGACTACATCACGGCCCGCGAGATCGTGCTCGCGAGCTCCGTCGGCGGACGCATCCACATCTGCCATGTCAGCACCAAGGGCAGCGTGGACATCATCCGCGAGGCCAAGCGGCTCGGCGTCCAGGTGACGTGTGAGACCGCGCCGCACTACTTCATGCTCACCCACGAGAAGCTCCGCAGCCGCGATGCGAACGACCGCATGAACCCGCCGCTGCGTGAGGAGACCGACCGCGCCGCCATCGAGGCCGCCGTCATCGACGGGACGATCGACTGCATCGTCACTGACCATGCCCCCCATACGGCCACCGAGAAGACCAATTTCGAGCTCGCGCCGAACGGCATCGTCGGCCTTGAGACGTCCCTCGCGGCGACCCTCACCGCCCTCTACCACACCGGCAAGCTCACCCTCCAGGACATCGTGGAGCGCATGAGCATCCGTCCGCGCCAGCTCCTCGGGCTCGCCCCGCAGACGCTCCGCGTGGGCGCCAATGCCGACCTCATCTTGGTCGACACCGAGAAGCGCTGGACGGTCGTCCCCGAAAAGCTCCACAGTAAGTCCCACAACACCGCCTTCCGCGGCATGGAGCTCACCGGTCAGGTGCAGATGACGATCACCGACGGCATCGTCCGCTATGAGTGCGGATGCTGAACGATACCCCCAGGGCGAAGCCCTGTATTATAATGTAAGGAGAATAAACTATGGGATTTGACAGACTGATCGCTAAGATTCGCGAGACGGGGAACCCCTCCGTCGTCGGCCTCGACCCGAAGCTGGACTATGTGCCGCAGTTCCTCAAGGACAAGTATTCCGCGGAGGACGGCTGCAGCCTCCAGGCAGCGGCGCGCGCCATCTACGCCTTCAACAAGGCCATCATCGACGAGATCTGCGACATCGTGCCGGCCATCAAGCCGCAGGCCGCGTACTATGAGATGTACGGCTGGAACGGCATGAAGGCGCTCGAGGACACGATTCGCTATGCCCGCGTGCGCGGCATGTTCGTCATCACGGACGGCAAGCGCAACGACATCGGCGCGACCATGCAGGCCTACACCGCTGCCCACCTCGGCACGGTCAAGGTCGGCGAGAACGAGCTCGAGCCCTTCGGTGCCGACGCGCTGACCGTCAACGGCTACCTCGGCACGGACGGCATCTCTCCCCTGCTCGAGGCGTGCAAGGCGCGTGACAAGGGCATCTTCGTCCTCGTCAAGACCTCGAACCCCTCCTCCGGCGAGCTCCAGGATCAGCTCATGGACGGCGTGCCGCTCTATGCACGCATGGGCGACCTCTGTGAGAAGTGGGGCGCGGATACGGTCGGCGAATACGGCTATTCCGCGGTCGGTGCCGTGGTCGGTGCGACCTATCCGGCACAGCTCACAGAGCTGCGTGCCCGTCTGCCGCACACCTTCTTCCTCGTGCCAGGCTACGGTGCGCAGGGCGGCGGTGCCGAGGGCGTCAAGGGCGCGTTCGATGCGAATGGGCTCGGTGCGATCGTGAACTCCTCGCGCGCCATCATGTGTGCGTACCAGAAGGAGGGCTGCGACGAGCGCGACTTCGCCAAGGCCGCAAGACGCGAGGCGATCCGCATGCGTGACGACATCACCGCGCATATCCCCGCGATCAAGTGACCGCCCGCGGCAGGAAGACCCACAAGAACTGAGACGATGTGACGTGCTGCCCGCCCGGGCGGCACGTCCTATGGAAAGGATGTATGTGTATGGCACTCATCAAAGACGCAAGACCAGCTTGGCTCGTGCTCGCGAACGGACAGGTCCTCAAGGGACGCAGCTTCGGCGCACAGGGAACGGCCATCGGCGAGGTCGTGTTCACGACCGGCATGACGGGCTACCAGGAGACCCTGACCGACCCGTCCTATTACGGCCAGATCGTGACCCAGACCTTCCCGCTGATCGGCAATTACGGCGTCAATTCGCAGGACTATGAGTCGGCGCAGTCGTATGTCTCCGGCTACATCGTGCGGGAGTGGTGCAACGCGCCCTCGAACTTCCGCTCCGAGGACAGCATCGACCACTTCCTCAAGCGCCTTGGCGTCATCGGCCTGTGGGGCATCGACACGCGCCACCTCACGCGGACCCTGCGCGAGACCGGCGTCATGAACGGTGCCATCACCACCGAGGACCCTGCCGACCGTCTGGAGGAGCTCCTTGCTCAGGTGCGTGCCTACGCCGTGACGGATGCCGTCAAGGCCGTCACATGTCCCGAGCGCCATACCTATACGCCCGAGAACGTGCGCTATCGCGTCGTCCTGATGGACTTTGGGTACAAGCGCTACATCCGCAAGTCCCTCATGAATCGCGGCTGCGAGGTCATCGTGGTGCCCGCCTCGACGACGGCCGAGGAGATCGCCGCCATCGCCCCCGACGGCATCATGCTCTCGAACGGGCCCGGCGACCCGGCCGAGAATGTTGAGATCATCGCAGAGCTGCGCCGGATCGCAGCACTGGGCATCCCCATGTTCGGCATCTGCCTCGGCCATCAACTCATGGCACTGGCCATGGGCGCCAAGACCGAGAAGCTCAAATACGGCCACCGCGGCGCCAACCAGCCCGTCATCGACCTCGCCTCCGGCAAGACCTATGTCACGAGCCAGAACCACGGCTATGCGGTCGTCGGGGAGAGCCTCGACCCGGCGGTCGGTGCCGTCTCCCATATCAACGCGAACGACAAGACCTGCGAGGGCGTGCGCTATACGGGCGTCAATGCCTTCACCGTGCAGTTCCATCCCGAGGCGCACGGCGGTCCGCTCGATACGGCATATCTCTTCGACGAGTTCAGCGGACGCATGGATGCATATAAGGAGGGCAAGTAAATGGGACTTCGCAAGGACATCAAAAAGGTACTCGTGATCGGCTCCGGCCCCATCGTCATCGGACAGGCGGCTGAGTTCGACTATGCCGGCGCACAGGCCTGCCGCGCCCTCAAGCAGGAGGGCCTCGAGGTCGTGCTCATCAACTCCAACCCCGCGACCATCATGACCGACAAGGCCATGGCCGACCACATCTACATCGAGCCGCTGACCCTCGACACGGTCAAGCGCGTCATCGAGATCGAGAAGCCCGACAGCGTCCTCTCGACCCTCGGCGGCCAGACCGGCCTGACCCTCTCGATGCAGCTCGCGGCGGAGGGCTTCCTCGAGTCCCATAACGTCAAGCTCCTCGGCGCTGACCCCGAGACCATCCACAAGGCCGAGGACCGTCAGGCCTTCAAGGACACGATGGAGAAGATCGGCGAGCCGTGCATCCCCTCGAAGGTCGTGGAGACGGTCGAGGATGCGGTGGACTTTGCCGGTGAGATCGGGTATCCCGTCATCGTGCGGCCGGCGTTCACCCTCGGCGGCACCGGCGGCGGCATCGCGGACGATGAGGCCGCCCTGCGCGACATCGCCACCAACGGCCTGCGCCTTTCCCCGATCACCCAGATCCTTGTGGAAAAGTGCATCAGCGGATGGAAGGAGATCGAGTTCGAGGTCATCCGCGACTCCAAGGGAAATGTCATCACCGTCTGCTCGATGGAGAACTTCGACCCTGTCGGCGTCCACACGGGCGACTCGATCGTCATCGCGCCGGCCGTCACCCTCTCCGACCGTGAGTACCAGATGCTCCGCACGGCCTCGCTCAACATCATCTCCGAGCTGAAGGTCGAGGGCGGCTGCAACTGCCAGTTCGCGCTCCACCCCGAGAGCATGGAGTATGCCGTCATCGAGGTCAACCCGCGTGTATCGCGCTCCTCGGCGCTCGCGTCCAAGGCCACCGGCTACCCGATCGCCAAGGTCGCCACGCGCATCGCCATCGGATACACCCTCGATGAGATCATCAACCAGGTCACCGGCAAGACCTTCGCATGCTTCGAGCCGGCGCTGGACTATGTCGTCATCAAGTTCCCGAAATGGGCGTTCGACAAGTTCGTCTATGCCAAGCGCACCCTCGGCACGCAGATGAAGGCCACCGGCGAGGTCATGGCCATCGGCACCTGCTTCGAGCAGGCGATGATGAAGGCCGTCCGCTCCATCGAGCTCGGCGTTGACTCGCTGAACATGAAGAAATTCGAGGAGATGACGGTCGACGAGCTGCTCGGCCATCTGCGCAAGGGCGTCGAGGACGAGCGTGCGTTCGAGGTGTTCGCGCTGCTGAAGAAGGGCGTCTCCATCGAGCAGATCCACGAGATCACGCTCATCGACGAGTGGTTCCTCGAGAAGCTCCTCAACCTCGCGGAGCTCGAGCAGTGGCTCGCGGAGGGCACGCTGACAGAGGAGAAGTACCTCGCCGCCAAGCAGTTCGGCTATCTCGACAAGACCATCGAGCGCATCTCCGGCCAGTCCTGCCCGACCCACCGCAGCGCCGTCTACAAGATGGTCGACACCTGCGCGGGCGAGTTCAAGGCCGAGACGCCGTATTTCTATTCGACCTATGACGAGGAGAACGAGGCCAAGCAGTTCATCGACCGGACGGACACCGGCAAGAAGAAGGTCATCGTCTTCGGCTCCGGCCCGATCCGCATCGGCCAGGGCATCGAGTTCGACTATTGCTCTGTCCACTGTGTGTGGACGCTCAAGGAGCTCGGCTATGAGGCCGTCATCTGCAACAACAACCCGGAGACCGTCTCCACGGACTTCGACACCGGCGACCGCCTCTACTTCGACCCCCTCACCCCCGAGGACGTCGACAGCATCATCGAGACCGAGAAGCCCTATGGCGTGGTCGTGCAGTTCGGCGGCCAGACGGCCATCAAGCTGACGCGCCACCTCGCCGACAGCGGCGTGAACATCCTCGGCACGAGCGCTGACAGCATCGACGCCGCGGAGGACCGTGAGCGCTTCGACGAGCTCCTGGAGCAGTGCGGCATCCCGCGTCCCGAGGGCTTCACCGTCATGACGACGCCCGAGGCCGTGGAGGTCGCGGAGAAGCTGGGCTATCCCGTGCTGCTGCGCCCGTCCTATGTCCTGGGCGGCCAGAACATGATCATCGCGCACTCCCGTCAGGACGTCGAGGAGTACATGGAGATCATCACCTCCCACATGATCGAGAACCCCGTGCTGATCGACAAGTACATGATGGGCACCGAGGTCGAGGTCGACGCTATCTGCGACGGACGCGACTTCCTCATCCCCGGCATCATGGAGCACATCGAGCGTGCTGGCGTCCATTCGGGCGACTCCATCTCGGTCTACCCGGCGCAGAGCCTGTCCAAGAAGGTCCGCGAGACGATCATCGAGTATTCGCGCCGCCTGTCGCTGGCGCTGAACGTCATCGGCCTCGTGAACATCCAGTACGTCGTCTACCGCGGCGAGGTCTATGTCATCGAGGTGAACCCGCGTTCGTCGCGTACCGTGCCGTACATCAGCAAGGTCACGGGCATCCCCATGGTGGACATCGCCACGAAGATCATGTTCGGTGCCACGCTGCGTGAGCTGGGCTACCAGAGCGGCCTCTACCCCGAGGGGGACTATGTGGCCGTCAAGGTGCCGGTGTTCAGCTTCGAGAAGCTCCAGGACGTTGACACGATGCTCGGCCCGGAGATGAAGTCCACCGGCGAATGCCTCGGCATCGGCCACACCTTCGAGGACGCGCTCCTCAAGGGCCTGGTCGCCGCCGGCTATGACCTCAAGCGCGAGGGCGGCGTGCTGATCTCGGTGCGTGACAGCGAGAAGAAGGAGATGATCCCCATCGCGGAAAAGTTCTCCCGCATGGGCTTCGACCTCTACGCCACCAGCGGCACCGCCAGCTACCTCAACCGCAACATGATCGCGACCAACACCGTCCGCAAGATCTCGGAGGGCTCGCCGAATACCATCGACCTCCTCGAGAGCGGCAAGATCCACTACATGATCTCCACCTCCGCGAAGGGCCGTCTGCCCGCGCGTGACAGCGTGAAGATGCGCCGCAAGTCCATCGAGCGCTCCATCTGCTCGCTGACGGCGGTCGACACGGCCAATGCCCTCGCGAACGTCCTGCTCTCCGGCCGGACGATGGACGATGTCACCCTCGTGGACATCACGAAGATCTGATACATGAGATAGGAGGGAGCTTACATGAGCTACACCCAGGGGGTATTCCCCATCATCGAAAAGCGTGCGCTCGCGGAGGACACGTTCAGCATGACGCTGCACTGTCCTGCGATGGCCGCCGCCGCGCAGCCGGGACAGTTCCTGCACATCCTGCCGGCGGGCTACGGCCTGCGCCGCCCCATCTCCATCGCCGGGATCGACCCGGACAAGGGGACTCTGCGCATCGTCTTCGCCGTGCGCGGCAAGGGCACGGACGCCCTCGCCGGGATGAATGTCGGCGACTTCATGGACGTCCTCGGCCCGGTCGGCCACGGTTTCACGCTGCTGCCGGAGGCACAGCATGTGGTGCTGGTCGGCGGTGGCATCGGTGTGCCGCCCATGCTGCCGCTCGCGGCGTATTATGGCGCGCGTGCGACTGCGGTCTCGGGCTTCCGCAGCTTCCGTCAGGTCATCCTCCAGGACGACCTGGCCGCCTGTGGGGCGCAGACCATCGTCTGCACCGAGGACGGCTCTGCCGGTGACAGCAAGGGCTTCGTGACCGGCCCGCTCGAGGCGATGCTGAGCGAGGGCGTCGACGCGGTCTACGCCTGCGGCCCCGGCCCGATGCTGCGTGCCGTCGCGGATCTCTGCATCCGCACGGGGACCTATTGCGAGGTCTCCCTCGAGGAGCGCATGGCCTGCGGCGTGGGCGCCTGTCTGGGCTGCGCGTGCCGCACGAAGGACGAGAATGGCAACGAGCAGTATCTGCACGTCTGCAAGAACGGTCCTGTCTTCAAAGCTGAGGAGGTGATCTGGTAATGGCCGATCTGTCTGTCAACCTCTGCGGGGTACCCTTCAAGAATCCCATCATCCCGGCCTCCGGCGTGTTCGGCTATGGGCGCGAGTATGAGGCGTTCTATCCCCTCTCTCGCCTGGGCGGCATCGCCACCAAGGGCACGACCGGGCAGCGCCGCACCGGCAATCTCGCCCCGCGCATCGCGGAGACGCCCGCCGGCATGCTCAATTCCGTCGGTCTCCAGAACCCCGGCATCGACGCCTTCATCGAGAAGGAGCTGCCGAATCTGCTGACCAAGGACACCGTGATCCTCGCGAACATCGCGGGCGCGACGGCCGAGGAGTGTGCCGAGGTCGCCGCCAAGCTCGATTCGACCGATGTCCACATGATCGAGCTGAACATCTCCTGCCCGAACGTCAAGCAGGGCGGTGCTGCATTCGGCACGTCCTGTGAGATGGCTGCACAGGTGACGGCCGCCGTCCGCAGGGCGACGAAGAAGCCGCTCGTGGTCAAGCTGTCCCCGAACGTCACCAGCATCACGGACATCGCCAAGGCCGTCGAGGCCGAGGGCGCGGATGCCGTGTCCCTCATCAATACGCTGCTGGGCATGCGGATCGACGTCCGCACGCGCCGTCCCGTGCTGCACAACAATGTCGGCGGCCTCTCCGGCCCGGCCATCTTCCCGGTCGCAGTGCGGATGGTTTGGCAGGTAGCGAACGCCGTGAAGATCCCGATCATCGGCATGGGCGGTGTGTCCTCCGGCGAGGACGCGGCCGAGCTGATGATGGCGGGCGCGTCTGCCGTGCAGGTCGGCATGGCGTGCTTCACCGACCCCTATGCGCCGGTGAAGATCATCGACGGGCTCGATGCCTTCCTCGACCAGAACAAGATCCCCGCCGTGCGCGACATCATCGGCACGGTGCAGCCCTGGTGACCGCATGAAGATCCTGGGCGTAGACTTTGGCGATGCCCGCACGGGGCTCGCCATTTGCGACAAGAGCGAGTTCCTCGCCTTCCCTGTCACGGTCGTGCAGGAGCGTGATCTCGAGCGCTGCGCACAGGCCGTGGCTGCGGCCGCCAAGGAGCAGCGCGCGGAGCTGATCGTGGTGGGGTACCCGAAGAACATGAACGACACGATCGGCGAGCGGGCGGAGAAATGCGCCGCCTTCGCCGCCCGTGTCGGCGAGCTGACCGGCCTCGAGACCGTCCTCTGGGACGAGCGCTGCACGACCGTCTCCGCGCACCAGTACCTCAACACGACCAACACGCGCGGCAAAAAGCGCAAGGCAGTGGTCGATGCGGTCGCCGCGGTCATCATCCTCGACAGCTACCTCGGCTTCCGCAAGAACCAGCGCGAGCGCGGGGCGCTCTGATGTAAGCAGGACACATGGTCCTGCATGGGGTCACTTCACGGCTGAGGTGATGTCGTCGAGGACATCGCCGGCCGCACGGAGCATCTTGCCGGCGTGGCGCTTGAGACCGCTGCGCCGCTTCCCGCTGGAATTCACGAGCAGGAAAGCCGCCGTCCCGACCGACGCGCCGACCGAGATGCCCTTCCAGATAGTGGACATATCCATGTTCATCCCTCCTTTGATATGGTCTGGGGATAGTATGTCCGCAAATGTCCGCCGTCTGCATGACAATTTTTTCAAACACACGTCCGCCAAGGAGGCCGCCATGCTCCATATCGTCCTCTGCGAGCCGCAGATCCCGCAGAACACCGGCAATATCTCCCGCACCTGCGCCGTCACCGGGGCAGTGCTGCACCTGATCCGTCCCTATGGTTTCCACATCACTGACAAGAATCTGAAGCGTGCCGGTCTGGATTATTGGGACAAGCTGACCATCTATGAATACGACGGCCTCGCCGATTTCTGCGCCCGTCATGCCGCCGACCGGATCTATTATCTCACGACCAAGGCGCGGCAGAGCTATGCGGACGTCGACTATCCGGCCGATGAGGACGTCTATCTGATGTTCGGCCGCGAGGACGCGGGACTGCCCGAGGAGCTGCTGGCTGCCCACCCTGAGACCGCCATCCGCATCCCGATGCGGCCGACTCTGCGCAGCCTCAACCTCTCGAACTCGGTCGCGATCGCGGCCTACGAGGTGCTGCGGCAGTGGGGATTCCCGGACATGACCGCCGAGGGACATCTGACCAAATATGAATGGGAGTGAGCCTATGCATACGATCACGCTGCCCGATCCCCGCGTCCTCGCCGCTGCCGTCTGGCAGGATGGCGAGCGCATCGCCGCGACCGCCGGGACGGACGTGCCACGGCCGCAGTATTCCATCACGAAGAGCCTGCTGATGCTCGCGATCGGCATCCTCTGTGACGAGCAGAGGCTCCGTCTGCACGACACGGTCGGGGCGCTCCTGGGGACACCGCAGGATGCGCCCCTCTCGCGCGTGACGCTCGAGCAGCTCCTAACGATGCGCTCCGGTCTCACCGATAAGCGCCTCTTCGCCGACCGCCGCGGCTGCCCGGACTATCTGGAAGTCTGCCTGCACACGCCGGTCGGGATGCCGGTGTTCCGCTACAACAACGCCGACGCGTACCTCGCCGGACGGATGGCCGAGGCCGCCGCGGGCGAGCCGCTCGACGGCTTCATCACGCGCCGGATCCTCACGCCCCTCGGCATCACGGCACACGCCCTCGAGTACGACCCGCAGGGACACTTCTTCGGCGCGAGCGGGCTCGTCCTCACGCTGGACGACCTGGCAACGCTCGGTCAGGCCGTGCTGGATGCCTCCGTCTGCAGCCGGATGTGGCTCCAGACGGCGATGGCCGCCCACACCCCCACCGACGACGGCCGCAGCTACGGCTATTTCCTTTGGACAGACGGCGTGAGCGCCTACATGAGCGGCAAGTGGGGCCAAAAATGCGTCATCCTGCCGGAGCGGCGGGCGGTCATCGTCCTGAACAGTGAGATGCCCGAGAACGACACGTCCCTCCGAACGGCCATGTCTCTGACCTGCTATCTGGAGGACTGACATGCAATACCGGCTCCTCATCATCGGCGGCGGTGCCTCCGGGCTCGCCGCTGCCGTCACGGCGGCACAGTGCGGCGCTGACGGCGTCGCGCTGCTCGAACGTCTCCCCCGCCCCGGCAAGAAGATCCTCGCGACCGGCAACGGCCGCTGCAACCTGAGCCATGCCGGCATCGTCCCCGGGGACTATGCCGGGAGCTTCGATGTGTCCCAGATACTGGCGAATTTTGGCGATGCTGTGGCATTTTTCGAGGGACTTGGGCTCCTATGCCGGACGGACGGCGAGGGGCGGATCTATCCCTACAGCATGACCGCCGCGGCCGTCCTCGATGCGCTGCGGATGCAGCTCGGGGGCACGTCCCTCCTCACCGATTCCCAGGTCACAGGCCTGCGTCCCATCCCCGGCGGATGGCGCGTGGAGACGGAGACGGCGTCCTACACGTCCGCGCGCGTCATCTTCGCCGCCGGCGGCCACGCCGCGCCCAAGCATGGGACAGACGGCTCCGCGTGGGCGATGCTCGATGCGCTCGGCATCCCCCTCGTCCCGCCGAAGCCGATCCTCTGTCCCCTTCGCAGCGAGGCCAAGCTGCTGCGTCCGCTCAAGGGACTGCGTGTCCGCGCAGACGTCACGCTCCTGGACCGTGGGAAGGCCGTCCGCACGGAGTCGGGCGAGGTACAGTTCACGGAGACGGCGCTCTCCGGCATCTGTCTGTTCAACATGGCCGCACACGTCGACCCGTCAAGGATCGGCGACTTTTCCGTGAGGATCTGCGTCCTGCCGGGGCACGATCCCGCCGCTGTCCTCTATGCCCTACAGGCCACCCGTGCCGGGCAGACGGCCGAGGACATGCTGACCGGGATCATCCACCGCCCCCTCGCGCGCCACGTCCTCAAAACGGCGCAGATCCGCGCTGATCTGCCCTGCGAACAGCTCGGCTATCATGAGATGCAGCGCCTGGGCGACGTCCTCAGCGGCATGGTCTTCCCTGTCACCGGGCTCGCCGGATTCGACCAGGCACAGGCCACCGCCGGCGGCGTCCGCGGCGTGGCGCTCGATGAACACCTCCAGGTGCGGTCCTGTCCGGGACTGTATGTCACCGGCGAGGCCGTCGATGTCCACGGCCCCTGCGGCGGATGGCAGCTCCACTGGTGCTGGGCATCCGGCGCGGCAGCGGCGCACCATGCGCTCGGCATCTGATCCATCCGACTATGAAAGGAGCACATCATGTCCATCACCAGACCCATGCGCCGCTTCAAGCAGGAGATCCCCCGCGAGGACTGCGTCCGCCTTCTCCAGGAGGTGAAGCGCGGCGTCCTCTCCGTCATCGGGGACGGGGGCTATCCCTACGGCATCCCGCTCGATTTTTATTATGACGAGACGGAGGACACCATCTATTTCCACTGCGCCAAGGTCGGCCACAAGATCGACGCGATCCGCGCGTGCGACAAGGTATGCTTCACGGCCTACGAGCAGGGCGTCCAGAAGGAGGACTGGTCGTATCACGTCAGGAGCGTGATCTGCTTCGGCCGTGCCGAGTTCGTCGAGGACGCCGACCGCACCTGCGAGATGGCGCGTCTGCTCGGGCTCAAATACTATCCCGACGCGCAGAGCGTCGAGGAGGAGCTGCGGCGGGACGTGCATCGCGTGCAGATCGTCGCCATCCACATCGAGCAGATGACCGGCAAGCAGGTCCACGAGAAGTGAACGGAGGGCAAGATGATCCGAATCCAAGACATCCGGCTCGTCCCCGGCTACACCGAGGACGACCTGCGCCGCGCCGTCGGGCAGCGGCTCCACGTCCCCTTCACGCAGATTCGTGAGATCCGGCTGCGCCGCCGGTCGGTCGACGCCCGTGACAAGCGGCGCGTGACCTTCCTCCTGACGGTGGACGTGCGGGCGGAGGGCGAGGCGCGTATCCTCAAAAAATGCACGAAGGACCACAAGATCGCCGCCGCGGACGACAAGCCCTACCGCGTCCGCATCTGCCACACAGCGGACGGGGAACGCCCCGTGGTCGTGGGCTTTGGGCCGGGCGGCATGTTCGCGGCCTATGTCCTAGCCAAGGCGGGGCTGCGTCCCATCGTCCTGGAGCGCGGGCGGCCTGTGGAGCAGCGGATGGCCGATGTATCGGCATTTCGGCAAACGGGCGTCCTGCTGCCGGAGAGCAATGTGCAGTTCGGCGAGGGCGGCGCGGGGACTTTCTCGGACGGCAAGCTCGCCACCGGCATCCGGGACCCGCGGATCCGGTTCGTGCTGGAAACGTTCGCGGCGTGCGGTGCGCCGGAGGAGATCCTGTGGCAGGCCAAGCCCCACATCGGCACCGACCGCCTCACCGAGACCGTCCGGGGCATCCGGGAGAGGATCCTCCAGCTCGGCGGAGACATCCGCTTCGGCGCCTGCATGACCGGGTATCGAACGGAAAACGGCCATATCTCGTCCATTGTCTATACGCAGGACGGACAGGAGACCGTCCTGCCGACGTGCCATGCCATCCTCGCGCTCGGGCACAGTGCGCGCGACACGCTCGAGCATCTGTATGCCGCAGGGCTCCCGCTCGCGCCCAAGCCCTTCGCGATGGGCGTGCGGATCGAGCATTTACAGACGGACATCGACCGCGCGCAATACGGCTCGTTCGCGGGCCATCCGGCGCTCGGTGCGGCGGACTACAAGCTCGCCGTCCATCTCCCGAACGGGCGGAGTCTGTACACGTTCTGCATGTGTCCCGGCGGTGAGGTCGTCGCGGCGAGCTCCGAGCCGGAGCGTCTGGCCGTCAACGGCATGAGCTGCTTCGCGCGGGACGGCCGCAATGCGAACAGCGCGCTGCTCGTCGGCGTGACGCCGGCGGACTTCGGCAGCGACCATCCCCTCGCCGGGATGCACTGGCAGCGCGCGCTCGAAGCGGCGGCGTACCGGGCAGGCGGCGGGGCGTACCGTGCGCCGGTCATCCGTGTGGGCGACTTCCTGGCGCATCGCGTCTCCACGGCCTTCGGCAGGGTCACGCCGACGTATACGCCCGGCACCGTGTTCGCATCGCCGGACGACTATCTGCCGGACTTCATGTGCGAGACGCTGCGGCAGGGCATCCCGCTGATGGACCGTCGTCTGCACGGCTTTGCCGACCCGGACGCCGTCCTCACGGGCATCGAATCGCGCAGCTCCTCGCCGGTGCGGATGCTGCGCGGGGACGACTATCACAGCATCGGAGTCCCCGGTCTCTACCCGTGCGGCGAGGGCGCGGGGTATGCGGGCGGAATCACGTCCGCGGCCGTCGACGGCATCCATTGTGCCGAGGCCGTCATCCAAGATCTGGGAGGTGCCGTATGGAAAAACTGACGAACATCGGCTATGTCAAGGAGCTGCTGGAGCGCCATGGGTTCCGATTCTCGAAGGCGCTCGGGCAGAATTTCCTGATCGACCCGACCGTCTGCCCGCGCATCGCGGAGATGGGCGGCGCGGGGCCCGGCGTCGGCGTGCTGGAGATCGGCACAGGCATCGGGACGCTCACGGCCGAGCTCGCGCAGCGTGCCGAGAAGGTCGCGGCCGTCGAGCTGGACGACCGGCTCTTCCCCATCCTCGAGGAGACGCTCGGTGAGTTCGACAACATCGTCATCCGCCATGGGGACGCCATGAAGTATGACCTCGCCGCCTTGATCGAAGAGGAGATGGCGGGGCTGCGGGTCGTCGTCTGCGCGAACCTGCCGTACTACATCACCTCTCCCATCCTGATGCGTCTGCTCGAGCTGCACCTCCCCATCGACGCGATCACGGTCATGGTACAGAAGGAGGCCGCCCAGCGGCTCTGTGCGCCGGTCGGCTCGCGCGAGTCGGGCGCGGTGACGGTCGCGGTGGCGTATTACGGAGAGGCGGAGAAGCTGTTCAACGTCCCGCGCGGGTGCTTCATGCCAGCGCCGAACGTGGACTCCGCCGTCATCCAGATCCGTCTGCACAAGGAACGTCCCTGGCCGATCAAGGACGAGGCCGCATTCTTCCAGATGGTACGCGCCGGGTTCTCCCAGCGCCGCAAGCAGCTCGGCGGGGTCCTCGCCGGTGCGCTCGGCATCCCGAAAGCACAGATCCAAGCCGCTTTCGAGGCCGCTGGGATCGCGCCGTCCGTCCGCATCGAGGCACTGACGATGGAGGAGCTCGCGCGCCTCGGCAACGCCCTTTCGGACGTGCGATGATGCACGAGGTCTATCTCGCGGACGACGCGGCCGGTCTCCGCTTCGCGCTCGGACGGTATGAAGAGCGGCCGCTCCTCTTTTTGGGGATAAACCCCAGCACGGCCGATCTCCAGACGTCCGACCCGACCGTCACCCGCATGGCGCACATCGCCGCACACTTTGGCTATGACGGCTTTCTGGCGCTCAACGTCTGTCCGCGCCGCGCGGCCAAGCTCACGGCCGCCTTTCCTAAAACGGCCGATCCCGCGGCAGCAGCACGGCAGCTCGATGCCTTCCGCACGCTCGTGCCGGAGGGAGCCGTCGTGGTGGCGGTATGGGGCGCGATGATCAGTTTTCGGCCATATTTCGCCGACGCGCTCAGGGACATCGCCGCCGTTCTCACCGCGAAGCATGTGGACTGGCGCTGCCTCTGCCTGACGAAGGCGGGGCATCCGCACCATCCGCTCTACCTCTCGTATGACAAGATCGGCCTCGTCCCGTTCGACATCCGAACGTATCTCCAAAGATACCATACATGACCCACAGCGCCCCGCCATCCCGCCGGGCGCTGCCGCTTTCCATGGGAAACGCTCCTGTCCGCAGGAAATAGCGCCGTCCTCCGCCCTGTCGCTACAGACCGGCGGGGCGATCTGACAAAAAAACCGCCGCTGCTCTGGTATAATGAGGATAGTGGGACGCCAAGGCGTCCGTCATCATCATGAAAAGGGAGCGGATGGATATGAAGAGGATCAGGGATCGTATCCCGCAGGAGCTGGTCACGGTGCCGCTCTGCAGCATCATCGCGGCAGCGGGCGGATTCGTGCTGTCGAGCGGGACGGTGAGCGGCACGGCATCGACACTGGCGGCGGCGGTCGCGGGGATCTGTCACCCGCTTTACGCCATGGCGGTGCTGCTGGGCGGACTGGCCGCCTACGCTGCGAACGATGCTGCGCCGGGGATGCAGTTCCTGATCGCTTGCCTGGCGGCGGTGGCCTGTGTGCGGGTGGTGTTCCGAGAGGCACAGCGGCCGCATGTGCTCGCGTTCCTGACGGCCGGCGCGTGCATCCTGGCCGGGACGGTGCTCGACCTGATCGTGGATGCGCGGGGCGGGCGGCTGCCGCTGTATCTGCTGGAGTCCGTGCTGACGGGGATCGCGACCTACTTCCTCGCGGACGGCGCACAGACGCTCGCAGCACAGCGGCGCATCTCGCTCGACCCGGGACGGCGCTTCACCTATGCCATCTGCTACCTGCTCTCGATCACGGCGCTCTGCGGGGTGGAGGTCTGGGTGCTGGACATCGGGAGGATCGTCGGGATCGCGGTGACGCTCCTCTGTGCGCGGCAGCGGCGTGAGCACGGCGGTACGCTCTGCGGTGCGCTCACCGTCTGCGGGACGGCGCTTTGCAGTGTCCGTCTCGGGACACCGCTCCTGTTCCTGCCGGTGACGGCGATGCTCGCGGGGTTCCTCTCCAAGCTGCCGACGGCGCTTTGGCTGCCGCTTTTTTATGCCATGCAGGCGCTCACCGGCGCCGTCATCGACGGGAGCCGGGACTATCCGACCGTCCTGCTCGAGTTGGCTGTGGCGTGCGGTCTCTACGGCCTGCTCGCACAGGTGCCGCTCTATCGGTTCATCGCGCAGGAGGAGCCGCGCGCGGTGGGACAGGGTGTCACCGTGCAGCAGGAGATGTTCCTCGCGGATGCGATCGGTGAGCTGCGGGAGGAGGCTTATGCAGTCATGCAGCGGCTCACGGTCCCCTGCCCTGCGGACCCGGTCGAGAGCGTCAAGCAGCATGTCTGCAAGGACTGCATGGACCGTGCGCTCTGCTGGGAGCAGCGGACGGAGACGACGACCCGCGCCTTCCGGCAGCTCGCCCACGACCCCAGCAAGTCCCTCGCGCCGCCGTCCCTCGACTTCTGCCTCCGACGCGCGCGCGTCATCACCGAGATGGACAGCACACGCTCCCGGAGCATGCTCGGGCAGATGCAGCGTGTCCATCTGTTGCAGGAGCGTGCCGAGACGGACGCCTATCTCCGTCTCTTAGCATGCATGGCCACAGATTCGGCCAAGCGCCGGAGCCGCGGGTGCTGTGAGCCGGAGACGGCCGCGCTCCGTGAGATCCTCCGGCGGCTCGCCTGCGAGGCACAGGGGTGCTGCGTGTACCGTCTGCGGAGCGGACGCTATGCGGCGGAGATCTACACGCGGCAGGATGGCATCCCCGTCCCGCAGCTCACGGCGCTCCTTTCGGATGCGCTGGGGACGACGCTGGAGTCGGCCTCTGTCCGTCATCAGGACATCGTGCGGTGGTGCTTTTGGCAGACACCGCCCTACCGTCTCGCGCATAGCATCCTGAGCATCCACGCGCCCGCCTACGAGCGCTGCGGCGACCATGCCGATGCGTTCTGTGATGCACGCGGCGACTGCTATCTCGTCCTCTCCGACGGCATGGGGAGCGGGAGCACAGCCTCGCTGGCATCGCGTGTCGCCGTGCGGACGCTCCGACGGATGATCCTCTGCGACATGCCGCCGGAGACCGCCATCCGCCTCGTCAACACACTGCTCATGGCTGAGACGAACACCGAGAACTTCGCCACGCTCGACGTCCTCTGCATGTCCGCCGACACCGGGGAGATGACCCTGTGGAAGTCCGGCGCCGCCGCGACCCTGCTCGCCCATGGCGGCACGCTCCGGCGCATCGGCAGCGAGAGCTTCCCCGTCGGCATCCTCCCCGATGCCCTCCCCGCGCGGCGCCGCCTCACGGCCTACGACGGCGACACCGTCCTGCTCCTCTCCGACGGCATCAGCGAGGCGGAGTTCCCTTACATCCGTTCGCTCTGTACACAGGGCCTCACACCGGAGGCATTGGCAAAGGCGATCTGTGACAAGGCAGCGGTCTTTTGTGGGGGCGAGGCGCGGGACGATATGACCGTGATCGCGGCACGTATGACCGCCCGGGATCGGGCAGGATCCACAAGATCGGACAATACCAGCTCCAGTGAGGACAGGCAATATGCCGTGACTTCACACACAATATTGTGAATGTTGCACAAACCCGAGATACTAAAATTATCAGACCCTATGAATTTTTGACGGGGGTGCGGAAAATGCTTGCAAGATGCCTTTATTTCTGTTACAATAATAAGTATAAAGGGGGGAGAGGCTATGAACTCTAACAATACTAACCCGAACGATTTCCCACTCTATCTATTTTACCAGGGAAAAAACAGCGAAGGCTACAAATTCTTCGGCGCACACCCCGTTGAGGAGGGCGGCGAGAAAAAGCATCGCTTCCGTGTATGGGCCCCGAACGCTGTGAGCGTCTCGGTCGTTGGTGACTTCAACGACTGGACACCCGGTGCCCATCCCATGGCATTGATCGCTGACGGCGTCTGGGAGGCTACGATCCCGGGGCTCAAGCAGTTCGATGCCTATAAATACAGCATCGAGACCCGCAGCGGCGAGATGCTCATGAAATCCGATCCGTACGGCTTCCATTTCGAGACCCGTCCCGCGACTGCCTCCAAGATCTACGAGAGCAGCTACCAGTGGAAGGACGAGAAATGGTTGCAGGAAAAGAAAAAGCAGGTCGTTTACAAGCGGCCCATGAACATCTATGAGGTCCATTTCGATTCCTGGAGGCGCGATGCCGAGGGCAACGTGCCGGATTATGTGTCCTTCGCACACGAGATGTCTGCCTACCTCAAGAAGATGTCCTATACGCACATCGAGTTCATGCCCCTGACCGAGTACCCGTTCGACGGCTCCTGGGGCTATCAGGTCACCGGCTATTTCGCACCGACCTCGCGCTACGGCACGCCCGATCAGTTCCGTGAGATGATCGACATCTTCCACCAGAACGGCATCGGCGTCATCCTCGACTGGGTACCTGCCCACTTCCCGAAGGATGCGCACGGCCTCTACGAATTCGACGGCACCTGCTGCTATGAGTACACCGACCCGAAGAAGATGGAGCACAAGTCCTGGGGCACGCGCGTGTTCGATTACGGCAAGGGCGAGGTCTGCTCTTTCCTGATCTCGAGCGCATGCTACTGGCTCGACGAGTTCCATCTCGACGGTCTGCGCGTGGATGCGGTCGCGTCCATGCTCTACCTCGACTATGACCGCCGCGACGGCGAGTGGACCGCCAACATCAACGGCGGCAACGAGAACCTCGAGGCTGTAGAGTTCTTCCGCCACCTCAATGAGGCCGTGTTCGCCAAGCACCCGGACGTCCTCATGATCGCCGAGGAGTCGACCGCATGGCCGCTCGTCACCAAGCCGACCGACATCGGCGGCCTGGGCTTCAACTTCAAGTGGAACATGGGCTGGATGAACGACATGCTGCAATATATGTCGCTCGACCCCATCTATCGTGCGTTCAACCACGATAAGCTCACGTTCTCCTTCTTCTACTGCTTCTCTGAGAACTACATCCTGCCCATCTCGCACGACGAGATCGTCTATGGCAAGTGCTCCATGCTCAGCAAGATGCCCGGCTTCGAGAAGGACAAGTTCGCCTCCTACCGCGCGTTCCTTGCTTACATGACCGCGCACCCCGGCAAGAAGATGCTCTTCATGGGCCAGGAGTTCGCACAGCGCAATGAGTGGAACTACCAGTCGCAGCTTGACTGGGATCTGCTCGAGCTCGACGAGCATCGGCAGATGCAGAGCTTCGTGGCCGCGCTCAACGCGCTCTACCTCAAGACCGCTGCCCTCTGGGACAATGACGATTCCTGGAGCGGCTTTAGCTGGATCTCGCATGATGACTACAAGCAGAGCGTCATCGCCTTCCGCCGCATCGCGGACGACGGCAGCGAGATCATCGCCGTCTGCAACTTCGTCCCCGTCACCCGCGAGGACTACAAGATCGGTGTGCCGTTCGAGGGCAAGTATGAGCTCCTGTTCAGCACCGATGCCAAGGAATTCGGCGGAGACGGTCTGGCCAAGAAGTCCTATGAGACCATCGAGTTCGGTATGCATGGCTTCGACCAGTGCATCTCCCTGACCCTGCCGGCACTCTCGGTGCTGTACCTCAAGCGGGTGCTGCCGAAGAAGCCGCGCAAGTCGCTCGCCGCGCTCGCAGATGAGGCCGCTGACCGCAAGGCCGGCAAGAAGTCCCGCAAGAAGGCCGACGAGTCCTGACCGCACGTCCCTCATATATACAGAAACGAACAGCTAGACGGGGGATCCCGCAAAGATCCCCCGGTGCCGCTATGTCTCCCACATCCGTCACTACCAGATCAGGCGGCCGCGGCTGTGTCACTATTCTATTTTACTTAGGAGGATCATTATGAATGCAAAGAAAAAGGTCATTGCCATGCTGCTGGCAGGCGGACAAGGCAGCCGTCTCTACGCTCTGACGCAGAACGTGGCCAAGCCCGCAGTCCCCTACGGCGGTAAGTACCGCATCATCGACTTTGCACTGTCGAACTGCACCAATTCCGGCATCGACACGGTCGGCGTGCTGACCCAGTATCAGCCCCTGGTGCTCAATGAGTACATCGGCAACGGCCAGCCTTGGGACCTCGACCGCATGTATGGCGGCGTCCATGTGCTCTCTCCCTTCGAGACGAAGGAGGGCGCAGATTGGTTCCAGGGTACTGCAAACGCCATCTATCAGAACATGCGCTTCATCGAGCGCTATGATCCGGAGTATGTCATCGTCCTCGGCGGCGACCACATCTATAAGATGGACTACTCCAAGCTGGTGGAGTTCCATGAAAAGAATCAGGCCGACGGTACCATCGCGGTCATCAATGTCCCGATGGAGGAGGCCTCCCGCTTCGGTATCAAGACCGTTGACGACGAGAATCGCGTCGTTCGCTTTACGGAAAAACCCAAGGAGCCCGAGTCGACCCTCGCATCTATGGGCATCTACTGCTTTACCTGGCAGAAGCTCAAGAAGTACCTGATCGAGAACGAGAACGCCAACACCGGCTCGAAGGACTTCGGCAAGGACATCATCCCAGCCATGCTCGCCAACAAGGAGCGCCTCTTCGCCTACACCTTCGACGGCTACTGGAAGGATGTCGGCACCCTCGATTCCCTGTGGGAAGCCAATATGGACCTCCTCTCCCCGAGCGTCCCGCTCGACCTCTATGACCGCAAGTGGAAGATCTATGCCCGCCACAACAACATGCCGCCGCAGTACATCGGCGACAGCGCGAAGATCGAGAACTCCATGATCACCGAGGGCTCGAACATCAACGGCGAGGTCGATTTCTCCATCATCTTCTCCGGCGTCACCATCGAGGAGGGCGCGGTCGTCAACTATTCGATCCTCATGCCCGGCACGGTCGTGAAGTCCGGCGCTGTGGTGGAGTATGCGATCGTCGGTGAGAACTGCGTCGTCGAGTCCGGCGCACGCATCGGCACGAGCCCGGAGAGCATCGCGAACCGCGATGATTGGGGCATCGCCGTCGTTGGCCACAATGTGACCATCTCGGCGAACAAGGTCGTCGCTCCCAAGGACATCATCTCTGAGAATGTCTAAATCCCAAATCGTATAAGGAGGCTCCATCATGGGCGTGAATAATAATGTGCTCGGTCTGATCTTCGCATCCCTGCATGATTCGACCGTAGTAGAACTGACAAAGCAGAGAACGATGGGTTCGATCATGTTCGGCGGCAGATACCGCCTGATCGACTTCCCGCTCTCGAACATGGTCAACTCCGGCATCACTGAGGTCGGCGTCATCACCAAGAGCAACTACGGCTCCCTGCTCGATCACCTCGGCACCGGCCGTGAGTGGGATCTGGCCAGAAAGAAGGGCGGCCTCAACCTGCTGCCTCCCTTCTCCCAGAGCAACGGCGACGGCGTGTACCGCGGCCGTCTCGAGGCACTGAACAATGTCTGGAGCTATGTGCAGAACTCCAAGTGTGAGTATGTCGTGCTCTCCGACTGCGACTATGTGGCAAATGTGAACTTCGCCAAGGTCATCGACAAGCACATCGAGACCGGCGCGGACATCACCGTCGTTTACGGCAAGTACAAGTACAGCGAGGATTCCGGCCTCTGCGTCGATGTCCTGGAGATGGACGACGAGGGCCGTATCCAGTCTGTGCTGATCGACCCGCAGATCTCCGGCGAGGTCAAGATCTGCCTGGATATGTATGTGATGCGCAAGGACTTCCTCTCCAAGCTGGTCAAGGATGCGGCGAGCCGCAATCAGTACAGCCTGATTCGCGACTGTCTCCAGGCGCGCGTCAAGGAGAACGTGTTCATGGGCTATGAGTTCGACGGCTACTTCTCCCGCATCGACTCCGTCCGCAGCTACTATAATGCCAATATGGCGCTGCTCAATTCCGATAACCGCAACGCCCTCTTCAAGCCGAACGCGCCCATCTACACCAAGATCGGCGACAATGGCCCTGTGAAGTACGGCCTCGAGTCCAAGGCGGCCAACTCCCTGATCGCCGACGGCTGCATCATCGAGGGCACCGTCGAGAACAGCATCCTGTTCCGCGGCGTCAAGGTCGGCAAGGGCAGCGTGGTACGCGGATGCGTGCTCATGCAGGGGACGACCATCGGCGACAACTGCTCGCTGACCTCCGTCATCACCGACAAGAACGTGGAGATGGAGAACGGCCGCGTGCTCACCGGCTCCGAGAGCTATCCGCTCTATATCGGCAAGAACGCGAAGATCTGACCCCCGTAAAGATGATACCCTACAGGCTCCCGGCTCCAAGCTGCCGGGAGATCCCTGTATCCTGATGTTAGGACGTGATCCATTTTGAATATCCTGTTTGCAGCAAGTGAGGCAGTGCCTTTCGCCGCCTCCGGCGGACTGGCCGATGTGATCGGCTCCCTTCCCGCCGCCATCCGTGAAAAGGGCCATGACTGCCGCGTCGTGATCCCGCTCTACAAGACCATGCGTCCCGAGCTCCGCGCAGAGCTCACCTTCCTGACCAATATCACGGTCGATGTGTCGTGGCGGAAGCAGTATTGCGGTATCTTCACGGCCATCTGGTGCGGCGTGACCTATTACTTCATCGACAACGAATACTACTTCGGCCGCGAGGGGCTCTACGGTTTCTATGACGACTGCGAGCGCTTCGTCTTCTTCTCCCGCGCTGTGCTGGAGATGCTCCGCTACATCGACTTCAAACCAGACATCATCAACGGCAACGACTGGCAGACAGCACTGATCCCGGTGTTCTATCAGGTGTTCTACAAGTACCAGCAGGGCTATCAGAACATCAAGCATGTGTTCACCATCCACAACATCCAGTATCAGGGCAACTACGGCCGTGAGGTGCTCAACGAGGTCATGGGCATCCCGCTCTATCACATGGGCATCCTCGAGTACGACGGCGCGATCAACATGATGAAGGGCGCCATCGAGACGGCGGACAAGATCACGACCGTCTCCCCCAGCTATGCCTGGGAGATCCTCGACCCCTGGTATTCCCATGGGCTCGACCGGATCCTCGTCAACAAGCAGTACAAGCTCAGCGGCATCCTCAACGGCATCGACACCCGCCTCTATGACCCCGAGAAGGACACGCTCATCGAGCGCAACTTCTCCGCTGCCGATCCCTCCGGCAAGAAGGCCTGCAAGGAGGCGCTGCTCAGCGAGCTGGCGCTCCAGGAGGGCGATGAGCCGGTGATCGGCATCGTGACGCGCTTCGTGTCCCACAAGGGCATCGACCTGATTCGCTATGTCTTTGAGGACATCCTGCGGCTCGGGTGTAAGTTCGCGATCCTCGGCAGCGGCGAGAAGGTCTATGAGGACTTCTTCTCTGAGATGCAGTGGCGCTACCACGACCAGGTGAGCGTGACGCTCGGGTTCCAGCCGGAGCTCGCCAAGAAGATCTATGCCGGCGCAGACATGTTCCTCATGCCCTCGCAGAGCGAGCCCTGCGGTCTGGCACAGATGATCTCGATGCGCTACGGTACCATCCCGATCGTACGCGAGACGGGCGGTCTGCGTGATTCCGTGACCGACGACGGCAACGGCGACGGCAACGGCTTCACCTTCAAGACCTACAATGCCCACGACATGCTCGACGCCGTGCGCCGTGCCAAGGAATGCTATGACGATCCTGCACGCTGGGCGCCTCTCGTGGGACGCGCCATGACCAGCGACTTTAGCTGGAGCAGCTCGGCCGATAAGTATGTCGCGCTCTATCATGAGCTCTGCGACTGACGCAATATGAAAGAACGCCTTCCCTCTCGCGAGGGAAGGCGTTCTTTGTTTCGTTCATGCAAGGAGCTGACGCTTCATGAGGCCAAGGTCGAGGACATCGAGTCGGCCGTCGCCGTCCATGTCGCAGGAATCGGCACCGGCGAGCACAGTCTCCGGCACGGCGAGGAGCCACTTCTGCATGAGGACGATGTCGGCCGTGTCAAGGTCGCCGTCGTCATCGGCATCCCCGGGGAGCGGCGCGGCATCGAGCGCACGGAAGCGGATCGAGTGTGCCTTCGCATACGCCTCGGCGGTCGAGCCGGAGAGCCCGCGGATCAGCACGTCGGCACCCGAGAAGAGCGTGACCTCCTCTTCGCCCTCCTCCGGCTCCGCGAAGGTGCAGTCGGCACTTAGGATCGTGATCTCCTGCAGCGCGTCACATTCGCCAAAGACCTCCAGCCCGATCTCCTTCACGCTCGCCGGGAGCGTGGCCTCCGTCAGCTTCGTACCAAAGAAGGCGTAGTTGCCGATCTTCTCGATCGTGTCCGGGATGGTCACGGAGGTCAGGTCGTAATTGCTTCTGTTGCGGTAGAAGCTGGTATTGTTCAGTGAGGTGATCGTGTAGCCGTCGAGCTCCGACGGGACGACTAGGTCGCCGTCGCGGCCGTCATACTGGGTGATGGTCGCAGTCTTGTCGGTGCTGTTGGTGACACGGTAGGACCAGAGCGACTGCCGTTCCTTGACACTGTAGCTCCGCGGGGCCGTGCCGCCGTATCCGGCATCGACCTGGTAATACTTGCCATCCACATAGGCGATGACATTGCGATGCCCGGAGCCGGCGCCGAAGTCAAGGTTGGCGTTGCGCGTCCAGGACTCGATGCCGAGCTTGGCACAGAGCGCGTTGACGATATCCACGCTCGCCCAGCAGTCGCCGCCCCCATGGATGATCATGTCCTTGCCGAAGGAATAATGATAGTCATAATCATAACTGGCGACGAATTTTGCCACAGCATCAAGCTTTTCCGCTCCAGTCAGGTCATCCCCGACCGCAGCAGCCGCCTTGTCGAGGACATCCTGGTAATACTGCTCGGAATAGTCGACCACATGCACTGTGACAGGATACGTCTCCCCGTCTGCGATGACGTTGATCGTGCGGTCGCCATAGCTCATGCGTTCGGTGATCTCATCCGCCGTCTCGCCCTCGCGCGGGATGCTGTAGCCATAGCCGCCGTACCAATACCAATAGCCGGGCGCACAGGTGATGAGTCCATCCTCGGAGACACTGATGTCCGCGCTCCCGCCGCCGAGCCGGTAGGTGACGTTCTCGGCACCCGTGACGTGGAGCTGCCAGCTCTCGGGATAGCCCTCCGGCATGGTCAGGGAATCGGCATCGTCCGCGGAGATGTGGTATATCGTGACCTCGTCCACGTCGACAGCCGCAGCATGTGCGGGGATGGTCGGCATCGCACCGATCATGACCGCGGCAGCAAGGAACAGTGCAGTCTTTTTCAACATCCAAGATCACCCTTTCTATTCTTGACATTCGTTCGCGGCCGTTCGTAACGGCACGCTCTACCTAATCTATCCTTACCATTATAGCACATCTGCACAGAAATTGCAAGTGCTTTGTGTGATCTGTTCTGTGTAGGCGTGGTCACGAAGCTGCAGGAGATGTTCGGCCAGGTCGCAGGCTACTGCGAGAACATTGCTGCACAGACGAATAATGCCGCGTTCGTCGAATGGATCAAGGCGCTCACGAAGGTCGCCGCGCCCGATGCTTGGAAGGACCCGGCGATCGGGGAGACGCTCACGAAGCTCACCGACCTGACCAAGGCGCTCGAGGAGCTGGGGGTACCAAGCCAGGAGAGCCAGATGCAGATGGATGTGATCGGCAGCCTGCTGAACGATCCCCCGCAGAGGGAGCAGAAACTGCCGAGCTATGCCGATCAGTTCCGACTAAGTAAGGTATTCAGTGAGGACCAGATCGCAGTGATGAAGAAGCAGTGGGGCGCTGTCGATCCGTCCAAAGATGAGGAGGAGGCCGATGAGATCCTCATCTCGCGGTATCGCGACCTGTTCCTCGCCTACTGCCTTGTGGAGGAGCACATCGCGCCGGATGCGCTCGCGCGCATGGGCGAGGCAGAGGTCCAGGCACTGAAGGAGACGTTCATCACCGAGATGCAGGCACATTCGGAAACGGAGAAGGAGCATCAGGAATGGTACAGCTCGCTCCTTGGCAAGGCCGTCAAGGTGTTCGCATCGACCCCCTTTCCGACTGGCAACACCTCGCTGCCGATGATGTCGAAGAATTCGATGAGCGGCTATCCGTTCCTCGTCAACATGCTTGCGATGATCGCAAAGGCACAGGAGTTCGGAGAGATAAAATATATGGTCAACGGCGCAGGCGTTTCGACCTCGCAGGCTCCCATTGAAGCGATACTGAAAGTCGATCTTTGCGGTACGGCAGTCCTGCTTGAAGAAGTCGGCAAGGTCATTGCAAAGGGCGGGTGTGGTGTGACGATCTCCAGTCAGTCGGGCTGGAGAATGCCACAGCTTACGGCTGAGGAGGACTATCAGCTTGCGATGACACCCACCGAGAATCTGCTTGACCTTGAGATACTCAGACCCGAAAATATCCGTGACACTCTCCACGCATATCAAATGGCGAAACGCTGCAACGAAAAGCGTGTCATGGCGGAGTGTGTCAAGTGGGGCAAGCGTGGTGCAAGGCTCAATGATATTGCGCCCGGTATCATCGTGACACCACTTGCGATAGACGAATCCAACGGTCCGAGGGGCGATCTTTATAAGAATATGTTCGCAAAGTGTCCGGCAGGCAGACCGGGTACTGCCAATGAAGTCGCAAATGTGGCAGAGCTTTTGATGAGCGACAAGGCGGCATTCATCACAGGTTCGACCTTCCTGTGTGACGGCGGCGCGACTTCGAGCTATTTTTATGGCGATCTAAGACCATCTGAGTGAGGTGTGATATGAAAAACAGAGTTATCCCAGTGATCACAGCATTTATGATAGGATCGATGCTGACCGCCTGCGGCAGCGGAGAGCCTGCGTCTGACAGGAAGAATATCCTTATTGCGTACTTTTCCCGTGCAGACGAGAATTACGGTGTTGGCACGATAGATGTGGGCAACACGCAGATCATCGCTGAATTTATCGCAGATGAGGTCGGTGCGGACAGCTTTCATATCGAGACTGTCACGCCCTATCCTGTCGGTTACGATGACTGCTGCGATGTGGCAAAGCAGGAGCTTGCCGACAAAGCCCGTCCCGAAATTCAGGGCAGTATTGATAACATGGAGCAGTATGACATCGTGTTCCTCGGCTATCCGATCTGGTGGGGCGATATGCCGATGGCGGTCTATACCTTCATGGACAGCTATGACTTCTCCGACAAAGTAGTGATCCCGTTCAACACCCACGAAGGCAGCGGTGGATCAGGCACTTATCCTGCGATCGGAAGCTATCTGCCGAATGCACAGGTGCTTGACGGTATGGCGATCCAAGGCGCGACGGCACAGGAGTTCAGCTCCGATACACAGCAGTCTGTTCGTAGCTGGCTTGAAGGCTTAGGCTTTTAGTAATAGATCAACGGCGGTCCAATGATGGATCGCCGTTTTGTTGCTCATGTTAGATCAAGATCCTCCAAGTCCCTCTTGCGCCGTAGGCATTGGCATTCAGCACCGAGGTATGTCCGCTTACAGAGCATCGTTCTGATACCGATATGGGGCCTCAAAAATACCGTTGTTTCGATCATTTCCTACAACTACGGTGCAGGCAAGCGTGAGCGTATCCTGAAAACGATCCGCATCTGCCTGATCGCAACGGTAGCGATCACCCTCGGCGGACTACTGATCTTCCAGCTTATCCCTGATACACTGCTCGCACTGTTCAATGCACAGGGCGAGGTGCTGGAGATCGGCAGGGTTGCTCTGCGTATCGTGAGCTTTGTATTCCCGTTTTCGGGACTGACACTGATACTCGGCGCTTTCTTTCAGGCACTCGGCAACAGCAGAAAAACGCTGTTGACCTCAGTTGTACAGCTCGTTATCATGCTGACCTCTGCTATGATCCTGTCAAGGATCGGTACGGTCTATACGGTATGGTCCGCATTCGTGATCACCGAGGTTTTGGTAGCAATGCTTGCTGTCATTCTGATGAAAGCAGTGAACAATAAGACGATCTCCCGTATACCGTCCAATATCGTAAAACCAGATCTGGCGGCGGAGATGTAGCAAATATGGAGCTTGGACCAGATCGACCTCAATACAGATAAGGGCTGCCGCATCGCGCGACGGCTCTTTATTATCATAAATTCATTTTTACATATTGGCAATTCCCGAAATGTGTGATATAATATACTTACCACATCAAGGAGGGTGATCAAAATGGATATAGACATGATCGAGATCAGCAAGGCGCTTTCCAACGAAACACGCCTGAATATCCTCAAATGGCTCAGATCACCGGAGGAGAATTTCCCTCCCCAAGGCGGCTGTCTGAGCGAGCCTGTTGACCTCAAGGGCGGTGTCTGCGTGAGCAGTATCCAGGCGAAAGCGAATCTCTCACCGTCTACGGTATCGAACTACCTCGACACCTTGCAGAGAGCCGGACTGCTTCTTTCCGAGCGCCACGGCAAGTGGACGTATTACCGCAGGAATGAGGAGACGCTTGGGTGCCTTGCAGAGTATATCAAAACCGAGCTGTAAGCCCTCGCTTGCAGCTCATAAAACAAGCGCATCAATTCGACAATATCAGAAATAACAAACAAAAAACAGAGCGGTCATTTGGGTGTCCGCTCTCTAAAAACGTATTTCATATCGAATATTATAGAATTGTCGGATAAATAAAATAAGGAGTGACAACGATGAAAAAACTGAAAGGCCCACAAAAAGAGGAGTTCTGCTCGACGGTGTTTTGTTCGGCGGCGGTGCGGATACCGTGATGATAGCGATCACGGGCATACACGGCAACTTCTACTCAAACCCATTTTACTACAACATCGGAAATACGCTGGATTCGGGCGGTATCGACTTCATCTACGCACAGACGAACGATGCCTTCGGACAGATCGAAACGCTGAATGTCCGCACGAATGAGCCTGAGATCATCGGCTCATGGAACGAGCGCTTTGCGTACACTGATGATGATATCGAAGCCTATGTCTTTCTGATGTTTGACATCCCAGAAGGCAGTGAAAGGTATCTGTTCATATGATCTCATTGACTTGATCAGCAAAATATGGTATCATAAGAGCAGGACATCTAAGGAGGACATACTGATGCTGACCACCATCTCTGCCGAACACCTAACGACCGCATTCCTCGCGCTCACCACCGGGAGCGCCGAGAGTCTCGACGAACGCCGCAACGCCGACACCCTCACGCAGATGCTGCGTGATCTCGGCTTTACTGTCTTTGAGGACGACGCGGGCGCCAAGCTCGGCGGGAACGCGGGGAATCTATACGGCTGTCTTGCAGGCACGCTCCCTGGGCCGCCTCTTCTCTTCTCCGCGCACATGGACACCGTGGCGCCCGGCCGAGACAAGCGTCCTGTCCTCCATGATGACGGCCGCCTGACCTCGGACGGGACCACTGTCCTTGGCGCGGACGATGCCGCCGGGCTCTGCGAGATCCTCGAGGGGATCCGCGCGGTGCGTGCCGCCGGACTCCCCCACCGCAGCATCGAGGTGCTGCTCCCGGTCGCGGAGGAGATCTACATCCGCGGGAGCGCCCTGTTCGACTTTTCTAGGATCCGCGCGCAGGAGGCCTATGTGCTCGACATGAGCGGCGGCGTCGGGAGCGCGGCCGTGCAGGCGCCGTCGATGGTCGCGTTCCGGGTGACGGTGACGGGGCGGGCGTCCCATGCAGGATTCGCGCCGGAGAACGGCATCCACGCCATCGCCGCCGCCGCATCCGCCATCTCCCAGATCCCGCAGGGACAGATCGACCCCGAGACGACCTGCAACATCGGCACGATCACGGGCGGCACGGCGCGCAACATCGTCCCGGAGACGTGCGTCTGCAACGGCGAGATCCGCAGCTTCTCTCATGACCGCGCGTGGGAGGCGGCAGACCAAGTCCGTGCGGCGTTCGAGACGGCGGCGGCGGACTATGGCGCACACGCCGCGGTCGAGACGGAGGAGATCCTCCGCGCCTATCGTGTCCCGTCGGATTCGCCCATCGTGCAGCGGTTCCAGCGTGCATGCCGGACGCTCGGGCTCCCCGGGACGCTGCGCACGACCCTCGGCGGGAGCGACTGCCACAACATCCTCAAAGCCGGGATCGGCGGCATCGTCCTCTCGTGCGGGATGTACCGTGTCCATTCGACGGAGGAGCACACGTCCGTCCATGACCTGGTGCAGGGGGCCGCGTTGGTGGCAGAGCTGATCCGGGACCCCGTTTGATCGTGCATCTCATACAAGTATAGATGCCCAATTTTGTGCTCCTCAACGAAATATCGAATGCCCCCTTGACTTTGACGCAACGTCATGGTCTATGCTAAAGACAAGGAGGTGATGTCCATGCGGACGATCAAGGAGGTCAGCGCACTGACCGGCGTGAGCGCGCGCACGCTGCGCTGGTACGACAAGCTCGGCCTGCTCCCGCCCACGGCGTACACAGAGGGCGGCTACCGTCTTTATGACGATGCGGCGCTCGAGCGGCTCACACAGATCCTGCTCTACCGGGAGCTGGAGATGCCATTGAAGGAGATCCGCGCCATCCTCGACCGGCCAGACCTGGACCGTGGACAGGTGCTCGACCAGCAGATCGCACTGCTCGAGCAAAAACGTACCCATCTGGAGAATCTGATCCATTTTGCGATCGGGATCAAACTGTTAGGAGTGAAGCATATGGACTTTTCGGTATTTCAGAAGGACAAGCTGGATGAATACGCCGCCCGCGCCAAGGAGCAGTGGGGCAGCTCGCCGCAGTTCGCGGAGTTCGCCCAAAAAGCCGCAGGCCGCACCGCGGAGGATGACCAAGCGCTCGCGGCCGAATGCATGACGATCTTCGCGTCGTTCGGCCGTCTGCGGCATCTGCCGCCGGAGGATGACGAGGTACAGGCGCTCGTGAGGACGTGGCAGACGTTCGTCTCCACGCATTTCTACCAGTGCAGCAACGACATGCTGCGTGCGCTCGGGCAGATGTACACCGGCGGCGGCGAATTCACCAAGAACATCGACGATGCCGGCGGCGAGGGCACGGCTGCCTTCGTGGCTGCGGCGATCGAGGCCTACTGCCGCTGAGCAGGGCCTCGCAGGAATAAGAAGGAGGGAACGCTTTTGGAGCAATACCAGGTGACCGGCATGAGCTGTGCCGCATGCAGTGCAAGGGTCGAGAAGGCCGTGTCGGAGGTCGAGGGCGTGACGGCGTGCTCGGTCAGTCTGCTGACGAATTCGATGGGCGTGGAGGGGACGGCGCCGCCTGACGCCGTGATCCATGCCGTGGAGGCGGCCGGCTACGGCGCGTCCCTCCGGGACGATGCCGCCCCGCCCGCGGACGCCCTCGCTGACACCGAGACGCCTCGGCTGCGCCGCCGTCTGATCGCCTCCCTCCTTCTCCTCCTGCCCCTCATGTACCTCTCCATGGGACACATGATGTGGGGATGGCCGCTGCCTGCGCCGCTCGCGGGCGACCATGTGGCCATGGGGATCGTCGAGATGCTCCTGGCCGCGGGCGTCATGATCATCGACCGGCACTTTTTCGTAAACGGCGCCAAGGCCGTCCTCCACAAGAGCCCCAATATGGACACGCTCGTCGGCATGGGGTCCGGGATCTCGTTCCTCTGGAGCGTCTATGTGCTCGGCCACATGATCCATGCGCGGTCGGTCGGGGATATGGCGGCGGTCGAGGCCGATATGATGCGGTTTTACTTTGAGGCATGCGCCATGATCCTCACGCTCATCACCGTCGGCAAGCTGCTCGAGGCGCGTGCCAAGGGACGTACGACCGATGCCCTCCGAGGGCTGATGGCGCTCGCGCCAAAGACAGCCATCGTGGAGCGGGACGGACAGGAGCGGAGCGTGCCGATCGAGGAGGTCGGCGTGGGTGACGTGTTCCTCGTGCGGCCGGGCGCGCACATCCCGGTAGACGGCACGGTGACGGATGGACAAAGTGCCGTGGACGAGTCGGCACTGACCGGCGAGAGCCTGCCCGTGGACAAGACCGCCGGGGACAGCGTCTCGGCCGGAACGGTGAACCGTTCGGGATTCCTGCGCTGCCGGGCGGACAAGATCGGCGAGGACACGACCCTCTCTCAGATCATCCGCATGGTCGGGGACGCGGCTGCGACCAAGGCGCCCATCGCCAAGCTCGCCGACCGGGTCGCGGGGATCTTCGTGCCGGCAGTGATCGGTGTGGCGCTGCTGACGCTCGTGATCTGGCTCGCCGTCGGGCAGACGGTGGGCTATGCGTTCGCAAGGGCGATCTCGGTGCTGGTCATCAGCTGTCCGTGTGCGCTGGGACTGGCCACGCCCGTGTCCATCATGGTCGGCAGCGGCGTGGGCGCCAAGAACGGCATCCTCTTCAAGACGGCCGTCTCCCTTGAGCAGGCCGGCAAGGCGCAGATCGTCGTCCTCGACAAGACCGGCACGATCACCAAGGGCGCTCCCGCTGTGACCGACGTCCTCCCCATCGGCACGGACGAGACCACGCTCCTCGAGACGGCCTACGCCCTCGAGGTCAAGAGCGAGCATCCCCTTGCCCGCGCGGTCGTGGCGTATGCGGAGGAGCAGGGGATCACGCGCCGCGAGACCACCGATCTCACCGTCAAGGTCGGGAAGGGTCTTACCGCGATGCTGGACGGCGTGCGCTGTCTGGCGGGCGACCGCCGCTTCATCGGCGAGGAGGTCGTGATCGGGGAGGTCGCCCAGGCGGCAGCGGCATGCTATTCCGATGAGGGGAAGACGCCGCTCTATTTCGCGCGCGGCGACCGTCTCCTCGGCGTCATCGCGGTGGCGGACACGATCAGGGAGGACTCCCCTGCTGCGATCGCGGCGCTGCGTGCGATGGGGCTGCGCACCGTCATGCTGACCGGCGACAATGCCCGGACCGCCAAGGCCGTCGGCGAGAAGGTCGGCGTGGACCGCGTGGTCGCGGAGCTGCTGCCGGGCGACAAGGCGCGGGTCGTGCGGGCGCTGCAAGCGCATGGGCGCGTCGCCATGATCGGTGACGGCATCAACGATGCCCCCGCCCTCACCCAGGCTGACATCGGCATCGCGATCGGGGCGGGCACGGACGTCGCCATCGACGCGGCGGATGTCGTCCTGATGCAGAGCCGTCTGTCGGATGCGGCGGCGGCGATCCGGCTGAGCCGCGGCACGCTGCGGAACATCCGGGAGAACCTGTTCTGGGCGTTCATCTACAATGTCATCGGCATCCCACTGGCGGCGGGGGCGTATGTCAGTCTCTTCGGCTGGGAGCTCGACCCGATGTTCGGCGCGGCGGCGATGAGCCTGTCGAGCTTTTGCGTGGTGACGAACGCGCTCCGGCTCAACATGCTGGACATCCATTCGGCCAAGCGCGACCGTGTGCCGAAGGACGCCGTCACGCTGCCGGACGATCTCGTCCCGCCGGCGAAAACGTATACCATGCACATCGAGGGGATGATGTGTCCGCACTGCGAGGCGACCGTCCAGCGTTGCCTGGAGGCCTTCCCCGAGGTCGAGTCCGCGGTCGCCGACCACACGGCCGGCACCGCCATCCTCACCCTCTCCGGTGACCTCGTCCATCTTGCCGAGATGGAGCAGGCCGTCACCGACGAGGGCTACGAGGTCAAACACGCATGAGCAGAACGCACCGTCTCTCCAAAGGCGGTGCGTTTTCCAGCAAAAAGCCGTCCCGCTCCGCTTGACGATTCGGAAGAAAAGGAGTATAATGGAGAAAAGCAGCGCAGACGTAGGGAGGTCTGCGCCGGATATGGGGGCTTTACGATGAAACGTGAAAAGAAACAGGAGATCGAGCGGCTCGTGCGCGAGGGCAAATGGCTCAAGGTCACGGGATCGCGGCGTAATGTGATGCAGACGGACTATTATCCCATCATCGCCGACCTGCTCGCGCGCGAGGAGGTGCAGGCACTGGGGAATTTCCGGCACCATATCATGACCACCCGATTCCAGCACTGCCTGAACGTCTCCTATTATAACTATCGACTCTGCCGCCTGCTGCGGCTCGATGCCGTGTCGGCGGCGCGTGCGGGGCTCCTGCACGACCTGTATCATTACGACACGGCGTGCTATTCCCACAGTGCCCCGGCCATCCGTCACAGCCACTATCATCCCATGGTAGCGCTCGAGGCGGCCGAGCAGCTCGGGGAGATGAACGAGCGCGAGCGCGACATGATCGAGAACCATATGTGGCCGGTGACACGGCCGCTGCCGCGGTATGCGGAGTCCTACGTCATCACGGTCGTGGACAAATACTGCGCGGTGATCGAATTCGTACTGCCGCAGCCGGCTCGCCTGCGCCGTTGGGTCGGGCAAAAGGTGCGGCGTTTCCGTCAGCATTGACAAGGAGGGAACACGATGCCGTCTTCCAAAGGCTATCTCGACTTCATCCTCGACCAGCTCTCCCAGGCAGAGGACATCTCCCATCGCACGATGATGGGCGAATACATCCTCTACTGCAAGGGCAAGGTCTTCGGCGGGATCTATGACGACCGATTCCTCGTCAAGCCCGTGAAGGCCGCCAAGGCGCTCCTGCCGGATGCCCCGCTCGAGCTGCCGTATGAGGGCGCCAAGCCCATGCTCCTCGTGGATAATGTCGAGGACAAGGCCTTTCTCGCCCGCCTCGTCGCCGCGATGGAGCCGGAGCTGCCGGCGCCGAAGAAGCGGTGAGCCGCAGGCCTGTAAGTAAAGAACGCCCGCACTAAGGAGGGAACGCGATAAATCGAATTTTAGAGGAGTAGATCATGAATAATTTTCAAGTTGATTTTTTGAGGGCTATAAAAGATATTCAAGAGGACAGTGTAGGTATTGCTATGTGCGATAATACCGAAGCCAAGTCCAAAGAAGAAACACTATATTCTATAACTTACGACGTAATTTATCGTATTATGGAGTTATTAGACGGGTATGGAGACGACAAAGTCGGAAAAATCGATATTGTGAAAAGGAGTACAGGAGAATCATTAAAGGAAAACCCGAACATTGAACTTCATGATAGAATTGTTGAATATATAAAAGAGTTATAAATTCTGATCTATCTTAGCAACATAAATAAACACAATGCCCCGAAGCGTATTGAAACGCTTCGGGGTAAAACTTCTATATTGGCATCCGCATTATGGCAGAGCGGGCGTTTTTGTCGGTCAGACGCCGTATTTTCGCAGCTCCGTGTTCTTGATGGTCACGGGGAGGACGGCATCGAAGACAGCATAGAACTTCACGGGGACGTACTTGTTCAAATGGCACTTGCCGAAGAACCACTTGCGGTAGATGCAGGCCTTCACGATGTCCTCGAAGAAGGTATGCACCTCGAGGCGCTCCCCGACGTCGACGCCGAGGCAGTCCTTGAGGGAGGCGGGGGGCTCGTGGGTGAGGATGTAATCGACCTTGTTGCCGCGCGCCTCCAGGTGGTCGATGGCCGTCTGGATCTCCTGCTTGGTGGGACGCTCCTGCCGCCACCAGCTATCGAGCTCCATGCGGTACTCGAAGTCCTGGCTGTGGCCGCCGCCGAATGTGAAATAGGTGTTCTCCTCGATGGTGTAGATCTGGCCGCGCATCAGGTGGACGATGTTCCGCCCGACCCGATGGACGGGCGCACCGAACCGATCCTCCGTGGGGCAGCGCTCGAGCATGTCGTAGTTCTCGTGGCATCCGTCCAGGAAGCAGATCTGATAGGGCAGCGCAGAGAGCTTTTTGAGCGTCTGCTGCTCGCGCCGGCTGTCGTCCCAAAGAAATCCGAAATCCCCGCAGATGATGAGCGTGTCCCCCGGCTTGACCACGCGCATCTGCTTGCTGCGGAAGCGGTCGAATTCGCCGTGGGTGTCGCCTGTGATATAGACCATGTGTTGCCTCCTTGTGCCGGGCGTTCCGTCTCTCTGGGCCGCGGCGGTATCTCTCTGTTATCTATTATAGCATGATACCGATGGGATGTCAAGGCGGCATCAATGGAAACGGCACTGGCACTTGCGGAAGTAGACCATGTCGTCCTCCTGCGTCAGGATCAAGTCGCTCCCCTGGACGTCGCGCGTGAGCGTGTCGCCAAAGAGGGCGTTCCAGGTGCCGTCGAGCCCCTTGTAGAGGTTCGGGAAACGGCGCTCCTCGGTCTCGCCGTTCAGGTCGATGAACTGGAGGAGCGAATAGTCTGCGCCGGTAAAGCCATTCTCCTCGGTGTAGCTCAGGTAGATGGTCAGGAAGCTGACGGTATCCGTGAGCTGATCGCCGTCACCGCTGCAAAGGCCAAGGTAGGTGTAGTAGAGGTCGCCGTCCTGCGCGACGCCGATGGACGCCTCGTCCACCTCGATCCCCGCATCCTGGAGCAGCACCGCGAAGCAGCGCCGCATGTAGGACACCGTATCGCTCGACTCAGCGCGCTGCGGCAGAGGTGCGGGCGCCGTCTCCAGCGTGACGGGGTCGATCGGGAAGGTACGGCTCTTGTCATTGCCATAGCCGAGCATGGCGCTGTTGACGAACAGGAGGCTGGGATTGATCTTGTTCCCGCGTGTCAGCGCGCAGATGTCCTCAAGGAGGACATTGTCGAACGAGCGGTCCTCCAGGAGGCGCATCTCGATCGTATGCATGTTGAGATTCCCGTTGCGCCCGTGGATCGGCGATGTGTCGAAAGGCCAGATATAGTCCTGGAGGAGGTCTAGCATCTCGCTGCGCTCGAAGAGGAATCGGTCACTGACGGTCACATGAGATGCGGCATCGGTGCCCTCGGACGCAGCGGGGTCCGTCCCCCGCTGCGTCGTCTTGCGGGCCTTGAAGGCCTCCGCCGCGATCACGATGGGGTCGTCATAGACATGGCCGCTGAGGTAGACGAAGTTCAGGTCGCTCGGCAGGATGAGGACGGCCATCACCAGGATCGTCATCAGTGCCGTGACGCCCAGATGACGGCACTCCATCTGATCGACAGCCGTCTGCTCCGGGGGCTTGCCGGCGCTCAGATAGAGCCTGCGCCGATCGAGGAACAGCAAGAGATCGGAGACCGTCCCTGCCCACGCCGCGACCGACAGCACAGAAAGCGCGATATAGACGACGTCCGTGAACGGATCCCAGAACGCGCCGCCCCAGAGGCGCGCCACGATCAGCAGCATGAACACCACATGGATCGAGAACCGCCAGTCCACCGTATGCCGGAACACCGCGAGCAGGATCAGGAGGATGCACGCGATCATCAGCAGGACGGAGATCCAAACGCGCCCCCGATCCAAGCCAAAGAAGACGGCGCCGAACACGACCGTCCACGCCATGAGCATGACATCATCGCGGACATAGCGATGGAAGCTCTCGATGCGGCGTTCACGGCTCCGCCAGAAGTACAGAATGATCCCGAGACCGACCGTCAGGATGACGGCCGGCCATAGGTATCGGAGATAGGTACTGTAATACCGCAGGACTGCGGCGATGAAGCTCTCTTTCATTCGTATCATCCTTTTTTAGGTGGCCGCCTTGGGCTCATGCAGGCAGAAGAACAGCGCTGTCTTGACCCGGCGGTCGGTGTAAGGCGCGATCTCCATCGGCTCCGCGAGCAGATAGCGGTTCGTCTCACCAAGGGTGGAGGTCACGGCACGCAGCTTCAGGTTGCGGATGAAGAAGCAATACTCCTGTGTGACCACATGCTCGTTGTCGAGCACATTGTTGGCGTCGATGAGCGAGCGCAGGAAGCCGCGGAGAGTCTCGGGCGGCAAAGTCGTGCGGATGCGTCCGAGCGCCTCGGTGTTGTCGGTCTCACAGAAGGCATGGAAGGTGCCGTTGTTGATATTGGTCAGGCTCTCGAGGATGTCGCAGAGCAGGATGTCCCAGTTGGAATGGACCATCGTGGTCAGCGAACGGGTCTTCCACTCCTCCTCCGGGAAGGCGGCCTTGTCATCGAAATAGCCCTGCGCCTGGAGGTAGTCATACTCTGCCTGCCCGCACTCACGGACGGTGTTGCCGAAGGACGTCAGGTCCTTGCCGCCCATCGTCAGCAGCATGTTCACAGATAGCGTCAGGTCATAGCGCTCATACTGCTCCTGGACATGGCGGCGGAAGTCCTCCGAAAAGGTCGGGCGCTGCACCTGGAGCATCGCATCGAGGGCATGGGTGGTGCCGAGCGAGTCGAGCGGGACGCAGTAGTTCTGGTAGAGGCTGCGGATGGAGCCGGTGTGGAGGTTCACGGCGATGCCGCTCTCATCGGAGAAGCAGCTTGCAAACACGCTCTGCGGGATCTCCGTGACGGAGGCGATGCAGATGTGGTACTTGTCACGGAACCAAGCGGCAACTGCGTCGTACCCTGTGGCATCGCCATACGGGAGCGTGCCGCCGAAGAGCTCGCCCATCATGTGCAGCTCACCGTCCTCGCCCTGCACGGGGAGGCCCATGTAGAGCTCGGTGATGTTGAAGTAGGTCATCTCGGGGCCGTCGTCCTCAGAGGTGGCCTCGGTCGGCGTCTCGGTTTCATCGTCCTCGATCAGACCGCCGGTGGCGTTGTCCTCATAGAGCATCAGCACGGTGTTGTTGACGAGCGGGTCGAGGAACTGGCTGTCCTCATGCAGGAACGAGCCGTCCTCCTTGGTGATGACGATGAGATGCACCTGCGGGAGCTCCGGGTAGTAGACGAGCGTGTCGCTCTCGGTCTGGATGGAGGGGCAGGCGAGATGGCTCTCATCGTTCGCAGCGATGGCGCTCAGGTTCGCCGTCAGGTGCTCCAGCCGCTCGTTCTCCTCCGCATTGTAGCGCTTGTAGAACCAATCACACATCGCCAGGAGGATGCCGATGCAGAACAGCGCGGCGATGACCACATTGAACTTGTTGTTGCCGACCGGCTTGATGACGACGCGGACGAGGCGGAGCATGTTCGCGTCACCGTTGGCGATCTGGCAGCGGCATCCGAACCCCATGAGGCTCTGCACACGGATGGAGGTATTTGCGCCATCCATGATCGTGAGCGGCTCATGGGACTTGCGGGCCATGTAGATGCACGAGCTGTCGTCGGCGATCATCGTGTCGAGCGAGATCTCGCCGCAGTAGCCCTTCCCGGGCTGTTTGACGAGCTCGAACTCCCGGGGACGCCATCCCGCGAGCTGCACGCCCTTCTTCGGCACGAGCTCCACCTGCACGCGCATCACAGGGCGTGCCAGCCAAAAGCTGCACACCGACGTGCCCACAAGGATCAGATAGATGATGAACAGATACCTCGACTTTGCCAGCATGATACCTAGGATGATCGCCACGGCGAACACGATAAGGTAACGGACGTGGGTGTTTTGCAGGGCGGCATTGAGGCGGTCGATGCCCTTGCCATTTGTTGTCTTGTGATCGTTCTCCATGATACCCTTCCTTTCCGCAGCGGCCGATCAGATGTCCTCTATGACGCTGCTGATATATTTTTTTAGGGATCTCGTGTAGAGGCGGCATTGCTCCTCGAGACAGGTACCGCAGATGAGCTGTTTGTACTGTGCAGCCTGCTCGGCGACAGCACGGCCGATCTCCGACTGCTCCTCCGGCCGGAGGCCACGCTCCTCACACAGGCGGGCGGTCAGTGTGGAGAGGAAGGTCTCCTCGTTCACGGCTCGGGCCGTCAGCTTGCGGAACAGCGGCGTGATGAAGCTCGGCTCGTCCTGCGCCTTTGCGATGGTCGCACGCACCTGTGGATCGAGCTCGCTGCGTTCAAACATCCAAACGATGCTGCGCAGGTCCCGGAAGGAGAACGTGTCCTCCCAGAGGAGCGGCAGATACAGCAGATCATAGAACTGCACGAGGTTAGAATAGGCGTTGTTCTTGCGGTCCGTGAACTCGAAACGGTACAGGAGCATGAAGAGCGTCGTCATCCCCGGGCTCGCGATGATGCTGCGGCAGATCATACGGAGCACCCGTCGAGAGAGCGGCGTGGCGCATCCGTTGTAGACCTCCAGCATCGAGCGCGCCGTGCGGCTCCGATCGGCTGCAAGCGATTCGATGTCGCGCTCGAGCGAGGAGAGCGGCTGCTCTGCCTCTGCCATCAGGCGATCGAGCTGGATCCGCATACCGGTGTATTCGAGCAGGAGGTCGGTCAGGAGCTGCTGCTCGGCATAGGGCATCTCGCTCTGCTCGATGGCTGCACCGACAGCGGAGAGCATCGCGATATGCAGCGGGAAATACAGGTCCGCGAGGCTCGCACGTTCGACCAAACGGAGGATCTGCTCGAGCGTCAGTCCCTCATAGAGATAGTAGGGCGAGAAGAGCGAGAGACGCAGCGCATCCTGACAACCGACCGCGAACGCCTCATAGACGCGCTCCTGGAACGGATAGCCGCACGCATCTGCGAACGCCTGCACCGCATCGAGCTCGCGCAGCAGCTCCGTGCTGCGCGCATCTCCCCCTACACCGTCATATGCATGCATCGCGGCGATGAGGTCGTCGAGCATCGAGTCATAGAGCGCACGCAGCTGGTCGGCATCCTCACCGCTGATGTCGACGCAGCGGATGAACGCCTCCAAGCCGCCGCCCGTCATGCGGGCCACGGTCTCCTCGATCTCCTTGGCATCGCTGCACCCGCGGAGGCAGGAGAGACAGCGGGAGGAGTAGGCGCGCTTGTCCTTGGGGAGGATGCTCTCCTGGAGCGTCTGGAGGACGTCGAAGCACTCCCGCGGCGTGACATCGCCATTGAGCGGATGCAGACGCTGGAACAGCATCCGATCGCCGAGCGCCTCGCGCAGCATGTCCCCCTGTGGGGTCAGAAGACGGTCGAGGAACTGGTCATAGCTCTCGAGCTTGCTGCGGAAGCTGGGATCGGCAGCGATGCTGTCCAGCTCCCTTTGCAGACCTTCCAGGACATCGCGGAGCATCGTGCTGCGCACGGTCTCACTGTCATCGCCCTCCAGGACGCTGACCTGTTCCCAGATCCGCAGGAGCTGGCTGACTCGCTGGCGCATGCTGGGCGCTTTCTCTTTCTCCTCCGTCAGCGGCGGGAGCGTCACACCGAAGGTGCGGTAGAAGAACGCTCTCAGAAACACGGGATACGCCTCGCGTGAAGCCTGGTGGAGGAGGCGCAGCATCGCGGGCGAGAAACCGTCGAAGGAAAAGCGATGGCGGCCGGTCCCGCTCGCGACCCTGCCGAATGTGAGCGCAGTGCCGTATCCGTTGATGAACACCACGCGGTCGGCGATGTCGGTCGGCAGGAGGCGATAGAGGAGGGTCAGGAACGCGCTCAGTGCGTTCTCCTCCGGCTTTTCCGGGAAGAGCGCCGACAGGTCGATCATGGCGACCGCCGTGCTGCGTCCCTGTACGGTGGAGACGATGTCCATCGCCAGATCCGCGAGCGTTCCCAAGAATGGATAGTCGATGGCGAGCTGATCGAGGTCGGATACGATGGTGCTATAGCATTTCGCCTCCACATAGCCTCTCGTATCATATTCGTGGGAGCGCTCCCAAACGACGAATTTGATCTCTTCACGAACGGTGTCATAATAATAGGCAAAGACGCCGTTGATCGAGTTGTCCTCGGGAAGGCCGAGCGCGCTGGGAGACTTGATCAGGCGCTCAGCCGGTGCGAGCGTCCTAGGATCGATCTCTGTGAGGATCTCATCCCCGTCCACCTCGAACCAGATATAGTCGAGTCTTCGTTTCGTATAATACCGATATACCACGATGCACCTTCCTTTTATCGGTCGCCTGTGTCCCCCGCGGAGAGGGACACAGGTGCTCGGTCATCAGCGTGCCGTCGGCAGCGCGAAGCGCGGCTTGTCGGAGGGCGGCTTCGGTCCATTGGGATCGCTGCCGCTCATTGCGGCAAGATCGTCGGGATCCGTGCCGCCCTTCCTGTCGGCGATGTCATCCTTCATTTTATCCTCTGCACCCCTGAGACTATCGTCATAGAGATCGAGGCACTCCTCACTGATGCCCTTCTGGCTCCTGCGGCGCTCGATCAGCTGACGCATCCGCTGCCGGTCGGTCTCCATCATCGGGCTCGCGCCGAGCGGCGGGGTGAGCAGGCGGAGGAGATGGCCGAGCAGAGACTCTTCATCACCGCGCGGCGTTTTGAGCTCCAGACCCTTCTCGGGGTCACGGATCAGGTCCTTGAGCTTGCGTGCGCCTTCGACCGTCGTCAGATAGTCGCCCAGGTCGAGGTCATTCTGATCCGCGCCTGTCTTCAGAAAAGTATAGACGCTGCCGATAAGCATGTCGTGTGCTTGACGAACGAAGTGGGGCGCGTAATGCGGTGCCTCGAGCAAATAGCCGCACTCATAGCACTTGGCCTCGATCATGGAGTAGCCGGTCGCCGAGCAGGCCGTGATGGTGAGCCAATACTTATTGGTCGGCACATTGTCGAGGCTCGCCGGGATACGAGACAGGAGCACGCGCAAACGGTCGCAGAAGACGAGGTAGTTGTCACACAGCACATCGAGTCCGTGCAGATACTTGAACGTTGCCTGGACAGCGATGTCTGTCGCGGCACTGTCGCGTCCTGCTGCCACGAGGGAATCGCGGAGCGCATGATAGGGCATGGATCTGTCGAAGACCACCTTTTCCTTGAAGGTCGGGATGCTCTCCATCGCCTTCAGGATGCTTTCGGGGATGACCTCGGAGACAGGGCGCTCCATGAAAGGCTCCGACAGGGCATCCTTGAGGATGTCGAGCAGGTAGACCGTATGATTCATCGCGCCGAACATCGGGCGGGGCGGCGTCACCGACGCCGCGATCGACGACCATCTCTCATTGAGCGTCTCGATCCTCTTCCGAAGGAACACCGGAAAGGCATCGAGCTTGGTCAAGATGATGTTGAGGCACAGATCATGCGTGTTCGGATCGTTATCCATCACCGTATCCTCCGTGATGACATGGAGGACGCTGTCCTCTCCCAGCGAGAAGGGATCGTCGAGCATGCTGTGTACATAGAGGATGTGCGGATAATATGTCCAATTCTGAACAGAGAGGATGCCCTGCATATCGACGAGCGCCATCATCACCTTCTCGCTCTTGTTCACGATGATGTCTGCGCTCGAGATCTTGGTCGGGATGACCTCCGTGCCAGTGCCGTCCGGGTACTCACCATCCTCGATCCCTTTGGCCGCCATCTGGTAATCAGCGATCTTCTCAGAGTCGCTGGAATAGGTATACTCGAAGGTGTTGATCTGGGAGGAGCCCTTCAGCACATTGTAGATCGAGCAGATCAGGACGGTCTTTCCGGCAGCAGAGTTGCCGAAGACGGGCGTCGTCAGGATGAGAGAGTAGCGGTAGAACCTGTCAGGGAGCGCTTGCAGGCAGTTCGGGCAGAGCTGCTTGAGGAAGGAGTTATGGATATAGAACTGACTGGGATCGGCCTTGACGGGCATTTTCTTGAACAGGTACAGCTTCTCCTCCTGCTCCATCTGCTTGACGCGGTCAGGATCGCCGCAGAGGTCCTCATTGAGAAGACGCAGCAGATGTGCCTGCTTTTTGCGTTCCGTGTCGACATACGCATGGGGCAGACCGTCATCACCGATCCATCCCATCGGGATGCGGATATACTGCTTGAGGTCCTCGATCCGCTTGTCCTTGGGGATCTGCTTGCGAGCGGTCTTATCTGCATTGATCTCTGCACAGCGATGTACCATCTGGTAGATCTCCTGCTTGTCCTTATCGTCCGCATTCATGAACGAGTCGAGGGTCTTCACGAGCTGATCTGAGGTCTCCTTGATGACAGCCTCAGGACGGCAGTACGGCAGCAGCGCCGGGATCCCAAGATCTTGGACCTCGGTGCCGCAGCAGGGGCAGCGCATCCGGGTGAACTGGCTGAAGAGCTCGACCCTGACCTTGGCACGGATCTCGTTCTCGGCGAACTGGAAGCGAAGCGTCTCGCCAGTCGTATATCTGACAGGCTCAAGACGGGTCGTTCCCTTGAAGGCGAGATGATGGGATCTCTCGTCGTTCAGCTCCGAGCTGCTGGAACGCTTGAACCACGAATCGAACATCGAATCGGACCACTTTTTCAGCCTATCCAAGAGATCGGGATCCTCGACGAGACCGACACTGACGTTCAGATGTGTGATCGCAGATCCCTCTGTATCGAAGGTAAGCTGGATACAGAACTCGTTCTGCTCCGACTTCTTATATGCCGGTGAGAGCTGCTTCTTGCAGCGGACTTGTCCCTTGATGATGATCTTCTCCGCACTTGCAGGCTCCATGGTCCACTGGATGTCCTTCTCATCGATCAGCTCGTCCATGATCAGCTCGCTCTTCTTCTTGCGCTTGGATGGGCGATCATCCGAGGGATCCGCATCCTGGGAGTCATCCGGCGGGAAGCTGATGTGGAGGAAGAAGGATCGGAACTCCTCCGGGACTTGGAAGCTCTGGAGCTTCTCGGCCACGGTGCAGCGGAAGGTATTGGAGAAGCACTGACGGTGGAGCTCCTGCTTCACCTTGTCGGTCAGCTCGAAGAGGTTCTGGGCGTGATAGCGCTCGACGCGAAAGCTGCTCGCCAGATCGTCTCTCTGACCATCCCGTCCCCCGCTCCGTGCTGCCCTTGGCTCAGGCGCCGACGGCGGATACGGAACGGTGCTGCCGCCCATCTCTGTCTTCTCCTTGACACGATCCATAAAAGACTTTGCCTGTGGCTTCTGGGCATCCCTTCGCTGCTCCTTCTGATCCTGGAGGGGAGCGTCGTTTCTTTTTCGCAGATTATCGTTCCACATCAGTTCTTTTCCTCCTTCATAGACACCGTGTGCCACGCCCAAAAAGAGCGCCGTCACGGCAAAGATGACCGCTGCTGTGACGAAGTCGGGGGCAAAGCGGATCACATGCGCCGCCTCGTCAACAGAAACGATCCCGTAGGTCCTGCATATCAGGATAACGGCCACCAGGTATCCGCCCCCCCAGATGAGGGAGGGCAGGATCCCGAGCGGCGCAAGGATCTTTGCGATCCTGATTCGCAGCGATCGGATCAAACGCTTCATGAGCGTGATCAGCTCCTTTCATTCGATAGATGTATCCCAGTGGGACAGGGTACGATCAGTCGAGCATGCCGTTGCGTGCGAGGGAATTGGCGATCCGCACGAATTCGTTGATCAGGCTGCCGCTGTTCGTGTCGAACATGGAGCGAACGACGATGGCATACATCCGATCGCCCTGCTCGACGGCACCGACGAACCAAACATGCTGGTACTTGTCCGCCTCGCTCTGCGACTGCACGGGATAGCCCGCCCTTTTCGCGAAGAGCCCGTAGGGGGCCTGCGTGCCGCGGTCCAGATTGTTGTTGACGCTGCTGGTGCCGGTCTTGGCATAAAGATGCGTGGTGCTCGTATCGAAGGCATAGGGCTCCTGGATGTAAGTGCCGTAGTGCTGCTCGTAATACGCATAGACCTGTCCCAGATGGTAGCGCATCCGTTCCGGTGTCGCCGAATCGAAGAACGGCTCGCCCATCGTCTTCGGGGCATCCTCCTCGCTCAGGAGGATGTTGGGGACATACTCCGTGCCGGTGAGTGCCTTGCCGATGTACATGGCCATGTTCATCGGGCTCACGAAGTCGGCGCCCATGCCGTAGCCGGTGTCACCGAGACGCTTCTTGAGCATGGCGCTGTCCGTGACGAAAACGCCGGTCTTATTGGGATTCTCGGCCCTGAGGTCGTCATAGGAGTAATAGAGCTGGCCGTCGATGTTGACATCGTGTGCCGGATCCGGGGTCGCCTTGACCTCGATGCTGCCCAGATCTGCGAGGATCGTACCCATGGGGATCCGGAAGTAGGACGGGATCCTTTGATTCAAGCAGAACCGGCTCTCGTAATATCCCTCCAGGATCTTGGCGGAAGCGTGGACCTCCTCATCGGACATCGCATCCATATCCGCCACCGAGCAGAAGAAGGTATCGTCGGTGCAGTGGATGATCCTGTCGAGAAGGATCGAGGCCATGGAGAAGAAGTTGTTCGAGCTGCTCTTGAGCGCGGCCAGCACGGACGAATAGCTCCCACCGACATCCCAAGTCGGGAGATAGGCGATCGAGCCGGCGGAGACGTTCTCATTCGTGATGTTGAGCGTGTCGCCCGCGAAGAGGCTCCCGGTCGCCGAACGAGGGATGGTCTCCTCTGCCGGAGACGGCTCCTGCTCCGATGCAGGCAGCGCCTCCGCAGAAGGCGTCTCATCCGCACAGCATAGGTCGAGCAGCATCGTGGCAGAGAGGATCTTGAAGCACGAACCGGGGGCCGTTGCCTGGAGCGCGTAGTTGGTCATGGAGAAATTGGGGTCGAAGCCGTAGTCCTCATAGTTGCTGTAGAGGAAGTTGTTGCAGCCATAGTACAGGTGGATGTAGCAAGCCTCGCCGCCGACATCGGTGACCTTGACGAAGGGGATGTAGACATCGCCGCTGCCCAGGCCCTCCGGCTCGCGGAAGGGGTAGATGCCGTCCGGGGCCTCGTCGTAGAAGGCCTGCTCCTCGCGGAGGATGTCGATGAAGCTGAAGGTCTCGCAGTCCTGGAGGCTCATCGCAGTGCCGAGGGTCTCGTTCCAGAGATCCAGGATGGTCTTCGCCTCCTCTGCGGTCATCAGCGTCTTATCGAGCACGGCATCCCCGGAGCATTTGGAGATCCATCCCTTCACGTTCGGACCAGGCGCCCACTGCTGCTCCGGCAGCAGAGCACCGTCCTCGCCGCGGTTATCAGACACGAACTGCTTTTTCCAGGCCTTGTAGACGTCCTGCACACAGTCGCGCGTGTTATCGACATTGTTGACGAAGCTGCTGCCATAGCGGTAGGTGGTATAGGGAATCTCATAGCTGCGGAAGCTGTTGTAGTCGTAGGACGGAGAGGAGCCCATGGCGATGATACTGCCGTTCGTGAGGTCGAGCACACAGGCGCTCGCGTAGCCGCGGTCCGCGCAGATCTGACAGAGGTCGCGCTGCACGGCGCCGTCGATCGTGATCTCGACATCGGTGGTATCGTCAGGGTCGAGAGGAATGTCCTGAAGGATGTCCGCGAGGTCGTAGTCCAGACCGCCGGACAGGGAGGACAGGAGCGGCGACCAGCAGTCCGCCGTCGCATCATCTACCAGGAGACGACGGTTGTTGACCTCGCTCTGCCGCTTGACCTCCAGAGAGGAGAGCAGCAGCGGATGGCCGTTCTCATAGACCGGGGCACCGGCATTGTCGATGACGATGCTCGCGATGAGCGGCTCGCCGTTGCGGTCGTAGATGGTGCCCTTGCGCGTATCGCCCTCCTCGTAGGTATTGGTGCTCGCGATGAGCGTTTTCGCAGTACGCGTATCAGTCGGAGAGAGCAGCACCTTGAAGCTCAGGGCGATGCTGATGCTGAGCAGGACCACGACAAGGACGATAACGCCATAATGACTGATGGCAGAGTGTTGGTCGCGCATAAGATCACTCCTTTCGGGTATACGAGAAGTCGGCAGCGGAGATCAGGATGATGGCCGCACACATGGAATTGAACATCATCTCGCAGTTGCCGGCAGCGACGAGGGGCGCAGACAGGCCGGAGAAGAGGCTCACGCCGGTCACACCGGTCACGATGACCATCGCCTGGATCGCGAACGAGATCGCGTACAGAGTCGACAGACCGCGCAGCATGTAATGGACGCCGCCTACCAGTCCGCCGCCCTCATATGTGACAGGGCCGTTGACGAACAGCATGATGACGATCAGCGTCAGATACGGGATGAACATGAGCAAAAGAACATTGCACACGCCCATGCGGCTCAGTGTGTAGATCACATAGTCGCTCACAGCCGTGGAGGGCTCTGCGGTACAGAATATCCGCGTCTTCGTGGGCTTATCGGCATCGAACACCTTGATGGAGCTGTCTTCATAGGTGGCCTGATAGCTCGCCTTCATGGTGTCATCGATCCAGATGTACGGCGTCTGGCCGTCCTCCAGCTCGCCCTGCGACGCGTTCAGGAGATAGAGTCCCTCGCGCAGAGAGCCGTCCTCCGCATAATAGAGCGACTGTCCCAGCGAATCGAGTCCGTCTACACCATCTGTACCATGGAGCTTGACATAGCTGCGGGTCTGGAGCGTGGGGATATAGCCGCTCTGCGTGCTGTCCTTCTCGACCTGTAAGCCCATGTTGCGCCGCATCCCCATCTGTACGGCAGACAGCTCTGCCGTCTTCGAGGGGAAGCACAGACGGTCGATCAGGCGCATGACCTCGGGACGAAGATCGCCCAGATCTAGATGCTCGGGATCATTGCCGGTATAGGCGAGCGGCGCATAGTATTTTTTCAGGTCCTCCCAGCTGCGCTCCTCAGCCATGATCTCTTGGACCTCCATGACCTCCTTGCCCTCGCTTTTCTTTGCAGCCTCCTCACGGGCGCTGTCCGGGATGACAGGAGGCGCAGACGTCTCGGTCTCCGGTGTCTCGCCATGCTTCATGCGGTCCAGATAAGCCTTATATGCTGCTTTCGCCTCTTCCTTTCGATCCTTGGTGACGTTGGCAGTGATCTCGTAGGAGGCGCTGAAGCGACCGGCGGTCATGTAGTAGCCCTGCAGGATCGTCCGGCCGTTGTAGATGCCGAACGCGAAGTTGAAGCACAGCATCCCGCCGGCAACAAAGAGCAGGACCGTCCAAACCATGATATTATGGGTGAACACATGCTCCACGCGATCGAGCCTATCACGGAAACGGGACGCATCGCCGATGGTGAGCTTCCCGCCGCGTGCCTTCTTGCGCTTGTTGAGCAGCATATTGAACGCTATGCACAGGCTTTCCTTGAGCCGATAGCTCCCTCGATCCCGAGCAGTTCCCCTCAGCACCTGCACGACCGCGCCGAGCATACGGCAGGCCGCGAAGACGATACGGTGGAGGAACACGACTCCCACAGGCAGGAGCACCACGACAGCAAGGACGCCGCCAAGGATGATCACGCCGCGCGAGGACATCTCCATCCCCAAGAACCGGCCGGGGAGCATCAGCTTCTGTTCGCCCTCCTCCGTGCAGGACGAGAGCAGGACCTGGAAGAAGGTGTTCTCGGTCAGTGCGATGGCGAAGAAGAGCAGGAAGCCAAGGATACACGATAACAGGAAGCGGAGCCCAAAGGCTGCCCATCCCTTCCCGTCCTTCCAGGAGGAGGGGAAGCGTTCCCTGTCGACATACAGCAGCATCATCGCGATGGTGAGCGCCAGGATGCAGACGACGGAGCCGAACTCCGAGAAGACCATCAGGATGATACAGGCGAAGCCGACCATGACCAGCGTATCGAGCAGGTAACCGTTGGTCGTGTGCTGGACATAGCGTGTGGGGTCGCGGCGTTCGATGGCACGGAGCATCCAGTTCCCGACCATGACCACGGGCACGAGCAGCTTGACGATCGCGGAATACTGGAAACCAAAGAGCGAGTTCATCTGCCCGCCGCCGATGGCGATACGCACGACGCCAAAGGCGAGCGTGAACAGGATGAAGGCACCGTTCAAGAGCTCCGTGATGACGTATAGATCCAGCTTGTCATCAGAGCTGCGCATCATGCTGCGCAGGATCTGGCGAGGATCGCGGCTGTTCATCTCCTTATCCTTCCGGTCCCGTTGGTCCTTGGTGTAGTGATCGGCGAGCGCCCCCAGGATCGGCAGAACGACTGCCACAGCGGCGATGAGCACCTTCTGCCAAAGCTTCTCGATCGAATCGCTGCATACCGGGAACACCGCGACATCTGCAAAGAACAGGCCGATGAACAGATAGGGGCGCCGTTCCCAGCTCGCATAGAAGGCCAGGATCCAGCAGGTGATGAGCAGTACGGCCAGTGAGAGGCAAAGGCTCCAGGTGACCCGAGCGAATGGATGCAACGGCAGCTTGAGGTACATGCCGAAGTTCGGGTCGAGCGGGCTCATCGTCTCCCAGAGCGACTCGCGCGAATAGGTGAGCACGCCCAAGAACATCGCCGTCGCATGGAGATTGAGCAGCATCTTGACGCTCACATGCAGGATCCAGAAGTAGACGGTCTCGGTCTTGCCGTTTTTCCGTCCTGTCTTCCCATCCGCGGCCGCCAGGATCAGCGTGATGAGACAGTCCTCGATCAGGCACCAGAGCGTGCAGTGTGTGAAGTAGTCTCCCACGTGGAAAAGCACATGGGGGTTCCCCTCAAAACCGATCGAAGGGTCGGCCTGGAACAGCTGCAGCCCAGTGAACTCCATCCCGCTGAGAAACAATAGTCCATAGCAGAAGAGCATCATCAGATCGGCGCCTATGAATACGATCAGCATCCATAGATGCTTCCGGATCCATGTGTCCTTGAAAGAACGCTTTTGTGGTCTCATACTATCCCTCCTTATCGGTGCGGGGCAGCCGGCTGCATGCTGCCATCCCCCGCGCTCTATGACATTATAGCACAGGGAGCGACAAAGTTCAATTAAAAACCCGTAACGATCAAAAAAATATCTATTAACAAGAAGGATGACAACGATCAAGCGGCGCCCTGCATCAAAAAGCACACCTCGCCCCATGGACGGGGCGAGGTGCGGGGGTCATTTGATCAGGTCGATCAGCTCCTGTGCAACATTCTTCACACTCTCCTGAGTCGTGAGCGAACGGATGTGGATCTGCTCGCCCCGCTTCACCTGGATACGATTCCGCTTGCTGTTCGGCTTATCATAGAGATCACCGAGCAATACTTTATAGGTGTCGATGCCGAAGGTGCTCGCGATGCTGTCGAGCTTGTGATAGAAGCCCTGCTCGAGCAGCTTGACCGCCTTGCACTCCACGAAGATGGTCTTGAAGCCCTTCGTGAGGACGAGATCGAGCTCGTTCTCGACGGCCTCGTCCGCCCAGCGGAAATCATAGCTGCACGCCACATCGTCAAAATAGCCCATGCGGAGCGACTCGTAGTAGGCGTAGATCTCCAGGATCTGTCCGCCGCTGCTCAGCAGTGCGGCCATGTCCGGCGAGCAGATCCGGAAGGAGGCCGTGTCGGGCATCGACGTATCTCCTGTGCTGCTGTCGAAGGTGAGGCCGGAGATGCACCTTGCCTCCTCGAGCGCCTCCAGGATCGGAGCCGCCTTTGGATAGAGCGCATCACCGTCATCGGCCAGCAGGAGCTTCTCGACCGTGAGCACACCGACCGCACACTCCAGACTGCCGTTCTGCTCCGTGAACGTCATGCCGTAGTAAGGGAGCAGCAGCGTGGGATCGGCGAAGAGTGCCTTGAGCTGACAGATCAGCCGGTCGGTGGCATCGAGGACCTTGAAGCAGCAGGTGTCGCTCGTGTGTACCACGACGCTCGATGCCCGATCCACGGCGCCGTGGTCGATCAACAGCTTCATCAGCCGTTGGAGGGTCGGCTTCGTGTAGATGGGGAGATACCAGAACTCGTTCTGGCCCTTTCCCTGGGCATCCTCCTCGCTGTTCTGCGACGGTCGGCCGAGGGGGAGAGAGATCATCGTCCGCTTATTCTTGCGATAGCTCTCGATGAGCTTGCACATGCGGTTCCATCCGTTCACGCGCTCCGCATAGCCCTTCGCGTTCCCGTTATTGGAATAGATCGCCCAGAGCCTGCGATGGTCCTCCATGAAGTCCGCCGTGAAGCGCTTGCTGACGACCGATCCGCGCAGCGCGAAGATGTCCTCGACCCGCAGATAGGAGGCATCCTGTACATGATACAGATACTCGCATCCCACACAGTTGACGAAACGCTTGCGGCGCCAGTCGAATTCCAGATAGGCCACGCCGGCCTCGTGGAGCTTCGCAAGGAACAGCGCCGTCTCAGACGGGGAACGGAAGAGCGGAGCGCTCCCCTCATAGAGCGAGGCACCGTGCTCGACGATCGTCTTGACGAAGCAGTCGGCTGCATCTGCCGCATCTGCGACCGAGAATACGGGTGCTGCAAGGAAGGTCACGTTCGGCGCATCACGGTCGACATGCTCGATCGCCTCGCGATTCTCTTGGCTCGCCTTCTCCAGGAACGCACGCAGATCGTCCCTGACGGCCTCGGAGACCTCGGCACGGCAGGTCACGGTCATCCAGACCTTCGTCTTGAGCGGACGGCGGCCAAGGAAGCAGAGCAGGCCGCTGAAGGTGTCCTTGAAGCACGACAGATCAGTGCCGGGCGTGAAGTCATACAGATAATGGATCTCGCGCGGGCCGAGCGCCAGGACAGGCGCGACATTCGAGAAAGCGGCCTCGCTGCGTCCATTGTCACGCGAAGCATCCTCGAAGGCAAGGGCGAGCCGCTTGGTGTGCGTATAGGTCAGGATGAAGGGGATGCTCTCGAGCAGCCGCGAGTCGATGTCCTTGTAGTCGCAATAATGGGTCGATTCGACGATGGGCTTCATCATCTGACAGATCCCTTGGACATGGAGCACTGCCTTCTCCGCGACTGCCTTCGGCATCGTTTTGAGGGCCGCCTTCAGATCGTCCGCTGTCCTGTCAAGGACGGAGCGTCCGACCGGCACAGACTTCACCAGGTCATCGACGCAGGCATGGAAGCGGCGCATCGCGGCGGTGATCCGCTCGTTCGCATCTGCCGTCACGATCATGAGGCCACGCATGTCCTCACTGTTGAGCGGATCGCTCTGCCGCACCTCCTTGGCCTTCTTGACATATCTTTGGTGGAGAGCGAGCGACATGCGGTCGAGCGGATCGAGCGCGGGATCGATGGGCTTGTCCCACTTTTCATGCCCGTTCTCCGTGTAGGCGGGCGACTGCAGCGGGGTATCCACGCCGCCCTTGACGAGACAGCAGTGGATCAGGAGCGTCTTATCATGCGTACTGCCCGCCTCGACGAACTTCGTCAGGTCGAGCTTCTTTTTCTTCATCGGGGCATACCAGTTGTCCGTCACCTTCTCGAGCACCCAGCGGCGATGCTCGATCGCGGCGATCTGGCGGAAGGTCTCGGCCGCGCGCCGTCCCTCGGGCGAATCGGTATCATGTCTGCGGGAGACGATCTCATCCTCGTACCGTGCGGCCATCTCCGCGAGCGTACCGCGATATCCGAGGCTGTAGAGCTTGCTCGGGATGGTGGTGACGAAGGACAGCGAGGAGAGGAAGCGATAGCTGTCCGCTACGAACGCCTTGCGCTCCTTCTCCATGTCGACATTGAACATGCCGCCCCAGACGCGGTCGGTGTTGAACGCCATACGCACGAGCTCCGAATCGAGCTCGCTCCGGTAGAGCGGTGCAGAGATCCAAAGGAGATGGTAGCTCCTGGCGGCTTTTCGAGGAGAGCGCGTCACGAGCGTCACGGTGCAGCGGCGTCCCGCCTCCTTCGTCGCAGAGGCGATGGCGCCGGCGATCGTCTCGCCTGCCTTGACCTGTGCCGAATCGACGAACGCATAGTGATACTTGCCGTGCATCCTCCCGATGATGTCGCGGAACGCCGCGCGGGTCGCTGCACCGGTCGTCGTCAGAGACGGGCAGACACCGCCGCGCAGGATGGAAGGAAGCGTGAAGTTGATCTGTGCGTACTGCTCCGGATCATAGGTCTCCGGCAGTCCCTCGCCGTAGAGCCCGACGTCCACGAAACGAAGAAGGTCGCGTCTTCCGGCAAGATAGGCACGCTTTGCCTCATCAGGTGTATCCGACAGGACCGTCACATGCAGACGGATATCCTTCATCTGCCCTGCCTGTAGACAGAGGTCGAGGAAGCACGGCCAATGCGCGCCAGCCGCCACGATCAGGACCTTCAGATCCTTCTCGTCCCCCAGCGCCTCATAGAGCGGATGGTCATACAGATGCTTCTGGATCAGCAGGAGCTCGCTCATGGCAGGCTCCAGCGGCTGCTCGTTCGGATGAGCAGGCGCGATCGCCGCCATGGCATCGGCGGACAGCTCCTGTGCTGCATCCGCCTTCATGAGCGCGATCGCCGCGCCGAGGCGTTCGGCAAAGGCCTTGGCATCGGCATAGCGGTCGCCGGGAGACGGCGCGAGGGACTTTTCCAGCAGCTCCACCAGTGTCCCCCGCAGGTCCTGGCGCACATGTGCCAGGCTGCTGCGAATCAGCAGCGAGCTCTGCACGCGCTGAGAGAGATCCTCGTAAAAGGACGGATCGTAGCGCTCGGGCGCATTCCCGATCACGAGGCAGCGGAACAGCAGTGCGCCTAAGGCATAGACGTCGGTCCGCGCATCGAAGGTGCCCTGTGCGAGCTCGGGCGCTGCCGTATCCGTGTCAGCGGAAGGCAGCGGGAGGGGCGTATCCTTCCGCAGGAGGCTCGCAAGGGACACAAGTCGGATGACCTGCCGATCTCCCTCCTTCACGACATTGAGCGCACCGGCCTGCAACGCCGGGAGGTACAGACCGTCTGCCTCGAGCAGCGCGATGGCGTCTGCCATCTCCTTCATGCGTGTGAGCACTGCGGTGAGCTTCTCGTCCGGGGCAGTCTCGGCGTTCTTGCGGAAGGTGCTCAGGTGGCTCTCGAACGACACGCCGCTGTCCGGCGTCCAAACATATCTGGTCGGCTTGCGGTAGCGGACGGTCAAGGTCCGGGAGACGCCGGGCCGCGGGAGCTCCGGGACGCCCTCCAGGAGCTCCATCCCCTTCACGGTCTCCGCGAGCAGAGGCGTCGCAGCGGCACTATGGCCGCGCAGGGACTCAGCCGTCTCTGTAAAGGCGTCGGCATAGGTCCCAAATCGCCGCACGGTGCCGCCCGCCGGCACGAGCCGTAGATCCGGCAGCCGCACCATCGCGAAGAACTGTTCCTCGCCGCCGCGGATGCCGTCGGTCGGGTAGAGCTCCGTCAAAAAGCCGCTCACATCGCCATCGTCCGAGCGGCGCAGGACGTGATAGGTCACGGCTGTCCCGCTCTCGGCACACACGCCCTGGACCAGGAACGCCGTCGGACGGCCCTCCTTCGGGCATAGCGTGACGGTATCCCCATTCTGCATCAGCATCCTCTGTGTATCCATCACGCTTCACCTCCATTTTTCTCCTGATAGACCGCGAGCGCACATCCCACCGACTCCGTCCCTGCGATGTCAGCGAGGGTCGCACCGAACGCCTCGACCTGCGCCGCCTTGTTGGCTGCTTTTAAATAGGTACGGAGCGTCTCGCCGCGGTCGCCGGCAAGCGCGCTGCGGAGCGCATCCGTCCCGATCAGGACGCCCTCACCGTCTTGCAGATCAAAGCGGAGCACGACCGCCTTTGCCGCGGCATCGGCATCCGTGACCAGGCAAGCGTGTCCCTCCGGCTCAGGCGACAGATCCGTGACCTCGTCTCTCCCGACCCGCAGGACCGCGGCCGTGCCATAGCAGACCACGGTCGTATGTCCGTCGTTCCGGTCGATGAAGGCCAGGCAAAGGCTGCATCCGCCGTCCTCGGCCGTGCCGCGTGCGTCCTCGATCCCAAGGCACATCTGCTCTGCGAACAGATAGGCGAGCTTGCGATCGGAGAGACCCATGAGGCTCGCCCCATCCTCCGCGACCATCTCCTCGATGACCGTCTGGAGCGTGCGGGCATCCTCTAGGCCATGGGTACCGGCACCGTTCGCCGCCGACAGGATGCCCCAGCGCTCGGTCTTGGTCGCACTTGCCGCACCTGCGGTGTCAGCCGTGCCCTTATCAAAACAGTATCGCTTCATACTGACCTCCTCTTCTCACACGCACAAATGCGTGAGATCTGCTCTGCATATATACATTATTATACCATAAACGCATGATAAAAGCAAGAGTTTTGTCGAAAATGTTCAATAACGGAATGATAATGCCCCTGCCGTGCTGCGGCAGGGGCGTTATCGCAGGCGCATCTCAATAGGACTGGATCGGCAGATGGTCGGGCATGTAGCCGATGAGGACGCGGTCGAGATCCTTGTCCCAGCAGAAATAGATCCGGATGAGCTGCTCGGCACTGACGCCCGCCTTGATGTGCATGTCGAGGAGATAGCTCTTGTCCTGGTAGGTCACGGTGTAGTCATCCTTTTTGACACGAAGCGTCTCCTTGCCGCATCCCATGGCCTCCCAATGGCACTGGTCGGCGTAGAGCGCGAGGGTCTCTTCCGTGATCTCGCCGCGGCGGTAGCGGGCGTAGGCATCGAGATAGAGCAGACCGTCACAGATGTCCGCTGCCGCGGCACGTCCGGCGTACTTGCGCAGCGCCGTGCGGGCGCGGGGCAGGAGGATGAGCTGCGCACCGAACGACTCCTCCGCCCAGTCGCAGACCTCCTCGCGGCAGGTCGGGTACCCGGCCGCGATGACGGCCTTGTCCCGGTAGAAAGCCGCCAAGGCACCGCTCCTGCGATAGGCCTCCTCCCGCTCCTGATAGTAGGCTTCGCGCTGTTCATAGGCGATCTTCATGGAGTCACGGTCCTTCTCGGCGTTCTCGAGCTTCTTGTGCGTCTCACGGAGCGCCGAATCGCTCGCCCGCATGTCCGCGAGCTGCTGTGACTGCTCCCGGAGCTTCTCCTTAAGTGCCTGGTTCTCCTCCCGGTAGGCCTCACACCGCTCCTCGAGCGTCGCGGCCTCATGACGGCGGCGGCGCAGCTCGGCGACACGGGCGTCCGCGTGGAACATCACGTCCCCATAGGAGAACGCCGCACGCTTCGGGCTCTCCTTCAGTCCCTGATAGAAAGGCTCGCTCCATCCCTTCACGTCATGGACATACACCGACGCCGCATGCCGCTCGAGCTCCCGTCCGTGCCGCAGGAGCACGACGTCGCCGTGCGCGAGGGCGATGCCGTACTTGTTCTTCAATGCAGTGAAAAAGCGCTCCTGCACATAGCAAACGACCGCGAACCCGACCAGACGGTCCGCGAGCTCCTCATACGGCAGCTCCGGGCAGCGCTCCCGCTTCGGTGCGGGGGCGGCGGTCAGTGTGCTCGGCTTCGGCTCCTTTGCGGGCTTGCTGCGCTTCGAGGACAGCTTGGCCTTCTCGGTCTTGAGGTCCGTCTTGGAAAGGTCGAGGGTGAAGCCGTCCATGCGGCCGCTGCCAAAGCCGCCGAGCGAGATCCCCATCGCAGGCAGGGCGGGCGTCTCGAGGGACGGCGTCTTGGCGGGCATGTCCTCCACATAGCCGCTCTGTGCGATCATGAGGACGGGCAGATCAAGGCCCTCCCCCAGGAGCGGCGCCAGATGCTCGAGCGCCGCCTTGGTGTCGACTAGGAACGGCCGTCCGTCCAGCTTGAAGCCGCCAAAAGCAAAGCCCAGCCGGGGATCCTTCGTGATCTCCTTGACAGCCGTCGGGCGGAACACCTCGCAGGGGGCCTCCGTCCCCTTCGGCTCGATGCAGCTCGTGCGGGCGCCGGCCTCGACGCTGTCCTTCCCCATGCGGAAGGCGATCTCGGTCACGAAGGAGCGCCCGATGACAGGCTGGCGGCCATAGGGCTTGTCGACATTGACGCCCTGGTCGGTCTCCGTCAGGCGGAACGACCATACGCCCTCCTTCTCGACATAGATCACGTCCACCAGCGGCCCGAGCTGGCACGAAAAAGAACGCAGCGACGCCATCGTGAGCGCCTCATACCCGTCCGGCTCCGGCAGCATCAGCTCCGCGGGGAGCGTCCCGAAGCTGCGCAGACGGTCACGGAGCCATTTCATCGTATGCAGGATGCAGATGCGGAACACGTCCTCCGGCGGCAGCTTCTCCGCTTGGGAAACGGCGTAGTATTGATAGGTGGGATAGCTGGTGGTCTCCCGCAGCTCTGTGGTATGGTAGTTCTCCATATGGTCAGCTCCTTTGTTCGAGGATCGGCGGCGTCGACCGTCCTCCCGTTCTTCTTCCTCATTATACCATATCTCGCGGTGCAAGGGGAAGGGATGACGGGACGGAAATTGTAAAAAAATTGTGAACGTGTGGATGACGTATTGACATATTTGATTTGATACGATATAATTTAGTTAAACTAAATTTAAGGAGGACAGCGTGTCCTCCAAGAAAGGAGCCATCACGATGAACGAACAGACGAACGATCTGCAAGCCTACATGTCCCAGGGGATCGGCCGCATCGTGGCCGACGCCGCCCGCACGGCGCTCACCCATCCCGCCGAGGCCGCCTTCCTCGCGCGGTACGCGGCCGCCTCTGCCAAGGCCTCGTCGCTCCGGCGCAGGCTCGAGGACGAGGGGACGCATGTGCCACCCTTCCTGATCTGCAGCATCACCTCCCAATGTGACCTCCACTGCAAGGGATGCTACTCCCGCTCGAACGGCGCCACCACCGACTGCGCTCCCCGTGACCTGCTCACCGCCGCCGAATGGGACAGCGTCTTCACGCAGGCCGAGGCGCTCGGCGTCGGATTCATCCTGCTCGCGGGCGGGGAGCCGCTGCTGCGGCGGGACGTGATCGAGGCCGCGGCGGCACACGACAAGATCGTCTTCCCGATCTTCACCAACGGCGTCTTCATCAACGACGCGTATTTCGACCTCTTCGACCGTGCGCGGTGCCTGCTCCCCGTGCTGAGCATCGAGGGCGATGAGGCGCGCACGGACGCGCGGCGCGGCAAGGGCATCTACGAGCGGCAGATGCGCAATATGGACGCCCTCGCGGCAAGACGGATCCTCTTCGGCGTGTCCGTGACCGTGACGAAGGAGAATCTGACGCAGGTGCTCTCCCCAGAGTTCACACAGGCGCTCGCGGAGAAGGGATGCCGGGTCATCATCTATGTCGAGTACGTCCCCGTGACGCCGGAGACCGAGGCCCTCGCCCCCGACGATGCCGACCGTGCGTACATGACCGAACGCATCGCCGAGATGCGACGGGAGCAGTCTCCCCTCCTCTGCCTGAGCTTCCCCGGTGACGAGGCGGCCGCGGGCGGATGTCTCGCAGCAGGACGCGGGTTCTTCCACATCAATGCCCGCGGCGGTGCGGAGCCGTGCCCCTTCTCGCCCTATTCCGACACGAGCCTGCGCGAGGTCTCGCTCAAGGAGGCGCTGGGCTCTCCCCTCTTCCGCCGTCTGGCTGAGGACGGGATCCTGCGCCGTCCCCACACCGGCGGCTGCGTCCTCTTTGGCGAACGCGATGCCGTTGAGGCGCGTCTGCACGATTGAACACGCCCGCCCCTTCCGACCAGGAGGGGCGGGCTTGACATCTATGCCGTTTTGTTGTATGATGATAGTGACAGGCTCGGCCGAACAGTTTGTGGCAAAAGGAGGGGGCAGTATGGCATTTATGGGGATGGTCTTCGTGGGGATCGCGCTGGTCCTCCTAGGCGTCGGAGCGGCCGTGATCGTGGTGCTCCTCATCGTCGCGACCGTATTGATGATCAAAAAGCACAGGGTCGCGGCGACCGTGCTCTATTGCATCGCGGCCATACCGATCCTTCTCGGGGGCATCGTCGTTCTGCGGTACGTTCACATGCTCCGTCATCCGCAGTATGAGCGCTACGACGGCCAGTCGGTCACGATCGCGCAAAAGGACATCGACCAGATGCGCGCGCAGCTCGCTGCGGACGACTATGAAGGCCTTCGCGCCCTGCTCGACCGTCGTCCTGCGCTGATCTATTACCTCGACACGAACCGCGTCAGTCTCCTCGAATTCGGGATGCTGAACTGCGACATCGAAATCATGGAGATCGCCATCGACCATGGGGCGCGCTTCGACGATCCCATCGCGTATGACAAGCTGGTCTACGCGTGCTCGCTCGACCGTTTCTTCGACCTGGACTACCCATATTTCGCCTACACGAGTGCAACTGCCCCCGATCCGCGCTTCACCCCCGGCGAGACGACCGAGGAGATCATCGAGACCGCCCGCTTCGTCATCGACCACGGTGCCGCCGTCTCGTGGGAGGATCACGGACAGACGATCACCTTCGCGGACAGTGTGGCCGCATGGATCGAGCTGGACGGCAAGGTCACGCCCGAGGACGAGGCGCTCCTCCGGCTCGCGCAGGACTCCCTGCCATGACCCTAGAAAGGATGGATGCTATGCGTTACCTACTCTCCCTTGACCAAGGCACGACCTCCTCGCGTGCGGTGCTGTTCGACACGCAGGGGATGCCGGTGTTCACGGCACAGTACGAGTTTCCACAGAAGTTCCCTGCTCCCGGATGGGTCGAGCAGGACGCGCGGGACATCCTGCGGACACAGCTCACCGCCGCGCGGGACTGCCTCGCGCACCTCGCCCCCGGTGACACCGTCGCCGCCATCGGCATCACGAATCAGCGCGAGACGACCATCGTCTGGGACCGGCACACGGGCGAGCCGGTCTGCGATGCGATCGTGTGGCAGTGCCGCCGGACGGCAGACGTCTGCCAAAAGCTCATCGAGGGCGGCATGTCCGAGGTCATCCGCGAGAAGACCGGGCTCCGGCCGGACGCCTATTTCTCCGGCACCAAGCTCCAGTGGATCCTGCGGCACGTCCTCGGTGCCGCCGCGCGTGCCACACGCGGGGAGTTGCTCTTCGGCACGGTCGACAGCTGGCTCATCTGGAATCTGACCGGCGGCAGGGTCCACGCGACCGACGCGACCAACGCCTCCCGCACCATGCTCTTCAACATCCACACGCAGCAGTGGGACACCGACCTCCTCGACCTGCTCGGCATCCCGTCCGCGATGCTCCCGGAGGTGCGGGACAGCGCGGGATCCTTCGGCACGACCGATCCTGCCGTCCTCGGGGCGGAGATCCCGATCCTGAGCTGCATCGGCGACCAGCAGTCCGCCCTGTTCGGGCAGCGCTGCTTCGACCCCGGCGACGTCAAGAACACCTATGGCACCGGCGGCTTCCTCCTCATGGACACCGGCCGCGACTGCATCGAGAGCCGCAGCGGCCTGCTGACCACCATCGCATGGCGGCGCGGCGGTCAGGTGACGTATGCGCTGGAGGGGTCGGTCTTCGTGTCGGGCGCGGTCATCAAGTGGCTCCGTGACGAGCTGGGGATCATCCGCACGGCGGCTGAGACCGAGGCGCTCGCACAGAGCGTGCCGGATAACGGCGGCGTCTGGTTCGTCCCGGCGTTCGTCGGGCTGGGGACGCCCTATTGGGACAGCGACGCGCGCGGCCTCCTCTGCGGCCTGACGCGCGGGACGACCCGGGCACACATCGTCCGTGCGGCGCTCGAGGCCATCGCCTTCCAGACGGCGGACGTCATCCGCGCGATGGAGGCCGACACCGGCGCCCTCGGGACCGTCCGTGTGGACGGCGGAGCGGCACAGAACGGCTTTCTGATGCAGTTCCAGACGGACATCCTCGACCGTCCCCTGCTGCGGCCGGCGTGTACCGAGGCCACGGCGCGCGGCGCGGCGTATCTGGCGGGCATCGAGGCGGGGATCTGGGACCTCGACACGATCCGCACGCTCCCCGATCCCGCGGAGACGTTCTCTCCCACGATGGGGCCGTCAGCACGCGACGCCCTCCTCTCCGGCTGGCAGCTCGCCATCCAGCGGACACGTCTCACCAAATGCTCCCGATAACAAGAGCCCCCTCACGCACCGTGAGGGGGCTTTGCGTTACTGATGATCGGTCGTCTCGTGGACATGATAGTCCGCTTCATCGAGCAGGACCACGTTCTCGTCCTTAAAGCGGACGGTGCCGGTGGTAGGGTCGAACTCGTACTGCTCCAGCTTTTTGCGGAGCTTCTCGGTGCCCTTCTCGAGCAGCTTCGGCGCAGCGGCAGCCGCGATGGTCGTCAGCACGACGCCTCCGGCCAGCAGATGCAGCAGCTTCATGACACATCCCTCCTTCATAGGGTCAGGCAGATGATGGAACTGTTTCCATTATAGCACAGACCGCAGGGACTGTCAAGCACCCTTCTCGTTGATCTTAGCGTCGAGCACCTTCACGACAGCCTTGGCCACCACCGGGATGAGCGCCGCAGTGATCGCGGAAGCGGCCGCGCCCATCACCTTCTTTTGGAGCTTCGAGGACTTACGGCGCCCCTTCTTGATGTTCTTCTTCGGCATGGTACGCCTCCCGTCATGTGATAAAAAGCCCCTCCTCCGCGCGGAGAAGGGGCTTTGCGTCAGGATGGTCTAGACTTACGCCTTGCCAACAGAGCCGAACAGCTCCATCTTCTCCTTGACCTTGGCCTTGATGGCCTCGAAGCCGGGAGCGAGCAGCTTTCTGGGGTCGAAGCCCTTGCCCTGCAGATCCTTGCCAGCCTCGATGTAGGCACGGGTGGCCTCCTGGAATGCCCACTGGCACTCGGTGTTCACGTTGATCTTGGCAACGCCGAGGGAGATGGCCTTCTTGATCTGATCGTCCGGGATGCCGGTACCGCCGTGCAGTACGAGCGGCATCGGGATCTCGCGGCCCTCGTTGACGCGCTTGTTGATGGCATCGAGGGTCTCGAAGCTCAGGCCCTCCCAGTTGTCCGGGTACTTGCCGTGGATGTTGCCGATGCCGGCAGCCAGCATGGTCACGCCCAGGTCAGCGATGGTCTTGCACTCCTCGGGATCGGCGCACTCGCCCCTACCGATGACGCCATCCTCCTCGCCGCCGATGGAGCCTACCTCAGCCTCCAGGGACAGGCCCAGGACATCACAGGTGTTCTTCAGCGCGGTGGTCTTGGCGACATTCTCCTCGAAAGGCAGGTGAGAGCCGTCGAACATGATGGAAGAGAAGCCGGCGTTGATGCAGGCCTTGGCGCCCTCGAAGGAGCCGTGATCCAGGTGGAGCGCTACCGGAACGGTGATGTTCAGCTCCTCGATCATGCCCTTGACCATGCCAACAACGGTCTTGTAGCCAGCCATGTACTTGCCAGCGCCCTCAGATACACCGAGGATGACCGGAGACTGGAGCTCCTGCGCCGTCAGCAGGATCGCCTTGGTCCACTCGAGATTGTTGATGTTGAACTGGCCGACTGCGTACTTGCCCTCGCGTGCCTTGTTCAGCATGTCCTTTGCAGAAACTAATGCCATTGTGATGACCTCCTGATAGTTTGTTCGCGGCACGCCTGCCCGGGCCTCCCCGTCCGCATACGCGCCTTCGTCTGGACATATCATGCCCATCATATCTATTATACTGCATTTCCCGAAAAAATGCAAGGACTTTGTTAGATCATTCACAAAAAATTTGCAGTTTTCTTCGTCATCGTCAAACTACACAAAAAGCACCTGTTCTACACTGTTTTTGTTGGAGGAACATGCGAATCGGGATAGAAGGGGTTGACATTTTTGTAAATATGATCTACAATGAATAAGACAGGAAGTCTGCGCCCGCAGACAGCGCCTGCACTTCCCCGGCAGGACGCCGGACATCATACTATATTATCAGACAGGGGGATACTTATCATGTGGACGAATAGTCTTTTGAAGCAGAACGCATGGAAGAAGGTCAAGAACTACTACTGGCCGGCGCTCGGCGTCACGGTCCTCGCCTCGATCATGGGCGCGAACGGCGGCGGTGGCGGTGGCGGCGGCGGTAACACGTCTGCCATGACCGAGGGCAGCGACATGAGCTCGGAGGAGGCAGCGGCGCTCGCGATCACCATCGCTGTCGCGATGCTCGTGGCGTATGCGGTCGCGGCCGTGCTCAAGATCTTCCTTGGCAACGTTGCACGCTGCGGCGAGAACAAGTACTTCGTGACGGCAGCGGAGGGCGATCAGCGCTTTGAGCACATGTTCGACAACTTCCGCGGCGGCGGCTATATGCCCACCGTCAAGACCATGTTCTTCAAGGACCTGTATGTGTTCCTCTGGACGCTGCTCTTCATCATCCCCGGCATCATCAAGAGCTATGAGTACGCGCTCGTGCCCTACCTCGTCGCTGCGAACCCGCACATCGACAAGGACCGTGCCCTCGAGATCTCCAAGAAGACCATGGAGGGCGAGAAGATGAACCTCTTCATGCTCCAGCTCTCCTTCATCGGCTGGTACCTGCTGGGCCTGTGCGCCTGCTGCATCGGTGTGGCGTTCGTTAACCCGTACTACGAGGCGACCATGGCGGAGTTCTGGCTCTGCATGAGAGCGAAGATGATCTCCTACGGCTTCGCAGGTCAGGATGAGCTCAGCGGCGGCTTCGGTGCTTATACGTCCGGCATCACCTATGGCGAGACGGCCTCCTCCGATCCCTACAACACCGCTTCCGGCAGCAATTCCTATAATGCGCCGAACCCCTACGATGCGGCCAGCGCTCCCTCGCCCTTCAGCACGCCGGCGAGCACGGAGATGCCCGACATCCCGGATCCCAACAGCTTCGGCTCCGACACGAACGACGACACTGACGGCAGCAACGACGATCCGTACAACAACTAAACACCACACAGTCCCCCGCGGCCAAGCGGGGGACTGCTTTTTACATGATAAAAGCCCTGATGCGCTGCACCAGGGCTTTTCGTGTGTCATTGGATCTCGCGGCCCTCCGTGTCCTCGCCCTCCGCGATGCGGATGAGCGTGTTCGGTGGGAAGGTCTGGTCACAGGGGAAGGAGAAGGGCATCATCGCGCGGTTGACGGTCGTGACGGGCTGGCCGTCGCCGTCCCAGAGGTCGTGTGCCGTCAGAGAGACGGGGCGCTGACCGGGCGCAAGGATCTCGATGGTGTCACCGTCGAAGAAACGGCCCCGCTGCGTCGCATAGACGCGGCCACCCTCGCAGCGCTCCACCACGCCCACCACCCGGCAGGTGCTGATGTAGCCGGAGTCCTCGTAATACTGACAGGCGTTCGGATGGCCGAAGAAGAAGCCCGTGCAGTAGCGGCGGTGGCTCACCTTGAAGACCTCCTCACGGATCCACTGCGGGAGCTCGTAGTGATCGGGGTCGGCGAGATAATGGTCCATCGCCATGCGGTAGGCGTTCGTCACGACGGAGACGTAGTAGGCGCTCTTGGCGCGTCCCTCGATCTTGAAGGAGGTCACGCCGGCCTCTGCGAGCTTGTCGATGTGGTCGATCATGCACATGTCGCGGGCATTGAGGATGTAGGTGCCCTCGGGCGCCTCCTCGATGGGGAGGGGCATGTCCGGGCGTTTCTCCTCAACGAGCGCATACTTCCAGCGGCACGGCTGCGCACATGCGCCCCGGTTCGGGTCGCGGTCGAGCAGGTAGGCCGAGAGGAGGCAGCGTCCCGAGAACGACACGCACATCGCCCCATGCACGAACACCTCGATCTCGAGGTCGGGGGGCGTGTTCCGGCGGATCTCCGCGATCTCCTCGAGCGAGAGCTCGCGGGCGAGCACCACGCGGCGCGCGCCCATCTCATAGAGGACGTTCGCGCTGGCGTAGTTGACGATGCCGGTCTGGGTGGACATATGGATCGCCATGTCCGGGGCGAGCTTGCGGATCATCGAGAAGACACCGAGGTCCGCCACGATCATGGCGTCCACCCCGGCATCGACTGCCTCGGCGATGAACGCCGGCAGCAGCGCGATCTCCCCGTTGCGCGGGAGCGTGTTGACGGTCAGGTAGACACGCACGCCGCGTGCATGCGCGAGCGCCACGGCCTCATGGAGCGCGGCAGAGTCGAAGTTCGGTGCGCCCTGGCGCATCCCGAACATCTGGCCGCCGAGATAGACCGCGTCCGCGCCGAAATCCAGTGCCGCGCGGAGCCGCTCGGGATCACCGGCGGGCGCGAGCACCTCGGGGCGCGTCATTCCTCGCCCTCTTCGGCCGCAGCGGCAGCAGTAGCGGCCTCGGCCTGCTCCTGCTTCACCTTCTCGATGTTCTCGTTATGCTCCTCGAGCGTGCGGGCGAAATAGGTCTTATGGGTGTCGATGTTGGCGTAGAAGTAGAAGAAATTGGTGTTGGCCGGGTAGAGCACGGCGTTGATCGCCGCAAGACCGGGATTGCAGATGGCACCGGCCGGGAGTCCCTTGCAGACATAGGTATCGTAAGCATCGAACATGGCCTCGTTCTTCAGCTCCACGTTCGGCTTGATGACTTGGGTGACGTACTTGCTGGTCGGGTCGGACTGGAGCTTGCCGTTGAAGTCCGAGGGTGAGTTCAGACGGTTCCAGAAAACAGACGCGATCTTGGGCATCTCCTCGTCATTGGCCGCCTCGGCCTGTACCATGGAGGCGAGCGTGATGACCTCGTCGAGGGTGACGCCCATCTCGTCCATGCGGTCGTACATCTCCTCGGTGATCTTGGAGTCGAAGTTCAGGTAGAGCTTCTGGCAAACGGCATCCGGCTCCATATCCTCATAGAAATTATAGGTATCCGGGAACAGGTAGCCCTCCATCTTCATGAACTTCAGGTTGCTGCCGCCGCTGGGAAGGTGCTCCTCGAACTGATAGCCCAGACCGCCTGCATTGAAGTAATACAGGAAGCGCTGGCTGTCGCAGACATTGGCCTCCTCGAGACGCTGGGCGGCGTCGATGAGCGTGCAGCCCTCGGGGAACATGACATCGACCGCGGTCATCTCCTCGGTGATGGCGGTGCCGGTCAGCTCCTTGACGAGCGCCTCATAGGCCATCGCGCTGCTGATCTCGTGGTCGCCGGCGATGTAGTTGGAATCGGCATCGGACAGACGCGAGAAGTAGACGAACGCCTTGGGGATGCGGATGATGCCCTGCTCCTGAAGATCCTCGGCGATCTCAGGCGTGGTGGCGCCCTCGGGGATGTTGAAGATGATCAGCTTCTCGGTGCCGTTGATGCCGAGCATGTCCTTGCCGACCTCGATGATGCCGATGGCCAGCGAGATCGAGATGACGAAGATCAGCGTCAGCATGATGAGCACGCCGAAGATCCTGCCGCTGCTGCGATGACTGCGCTTGCGGCGTTTTTTCTGTGCGGTCTTGCTCTTGTGGGACGTGGCGGTGCGGTGCTGTGCGCTGTGCTGGGTGCCGCTGTGCTGCTGCGGACGACGCTTTGCGGCAGACTTGGGTGCTGAAGGCTTGGGGGCACCAGGCTTGGGAGACTCGGGCGTCTCTTGGGGCGTCTCCGGCGTGGGCGTGACGTTCTCCTTCTCGTTATCCATTTTGATCTTCACCTCCGGTGATCTCGGTGATGACGGCATCCACGCCGCAGTCGTGCGGCTCACAGGGGATGTCGTCGAGTACGAAGCTCTCATAGGTCATGCCGATGCTGTACAGCCCGGGATGGGCCGACAGGAAGCGGTCATAGTAACCGCCGCCCTGCCCGAGGCGCCGGCCGTCACGGGTGAAGGCCACGCCCGGTACGATGCAGACGGAGCGCTCCGTCAGCACGGGACGCTCGTCCCCGACCGGCTCTAAAATGCCGTAATACCCCGGCTGCAGGCAGGCAGAGGAAAAGGAGTCGATGCAGAAATACTCCATCCATCCGTCCTCCTGGCAGCGCGGCACGGCGACCTTCTTTCCCTGCCGGAGCAGGGCACGGATCAGCTCGGTGGAATCCGTCTCCTGTGCCTTGGAGCAGAAGAGGAGGACGGTGTCCGCCGCCTGGACGTGCGGGTCGTTCAGCACCGCTTTTTGCAGGGCGATGTCCTTTTTGAAGCGCTCCTCAGCAGGGAGCGCACGCATACGGGAGCGCTGCTCCTTACGCATGATCGCTTTTTTCGTTTGCATAATGTGTATCCCTCAATAGCAGATGGCGGCCGCGAGCGCATCGGCCTCGGCCTTGCCCTTGAGCACCTCGACCAGCTTCAGACCGAAAGGCACGGCGGCACCGGCACCCTTCGCGGTGACATAGCGGCCGTCCTGCGCAACAGACGAAGCGGAGACAGTCGCACCGGTGAGCTGCGCCTCGAAGCCGGGATAGCAGATGGCCTCACGCCCGTCGAGCAGGCCCTTGTGGCCAAGGATGGAGGGTGCCGCACAGATGGCGCCGATCCACTTGTCGTTCTCGGCACAGTAGTCCACAGCGGCCTGGACAGCGGCGGACTTCTCGAGGTTGAGCGTGCCGGGCATGCCGCCGGGGAGGACGATCATCTCCACGCCCGGACCGAGCAGGAGCTCGTCCGCGGTCAGGTCGGCCTCGACGGTGATCTTGTGGGAGCCGGTGATCATGCGGCCGCTGATGCCGACGGTCGCGACATCGACGTGCGCACGGCGCAGCAGGTCGAGCGGTGTGAGCGCCTCGACCTCCTCAAAGCCCTCTGCCAGAAATACATATACCATAACAGTTCTCCTTTCAGACGTCGTCCGACCCACGGGCGGCGGCCTGTGCTTTCAGTGCTTCATATTCGGCGCGTACCTCGGCGGCACATCCGCAGCTCATCTTCCCCTCGGGACACGCACCGCCCACGCACGAGGGACCGGCCTTCGCGAACAGTCCCGGCGAGACGGCGTACACCTCGGCGACCATCGCCTTGGCGAGCGCCCGGATCTCCCACTGTGCGCGGCGGCAGCAGCGGAGGCGGAAGAAATGCAGCAGCTCCCGCGCGTTCATCGTCACGACCATCTTGGTCTCGGACGCGTTCGGGAGGACGAAGCGGGCGTCCTCGATGGCCTTCTTCTCGGCGCGGCGGCGGGCCTCCTTCTCGGGGACACCATCGGCGAGGAAGGCTTCGAGATGGCGTGCCTCCAGGATCTCCGTGAGCGCCCGGTAGGCCTCCACGCAGCGCTGCATCGTCTCGTCATAGAGTGCGAGCGCCTCGGGGACGGCCTCGATCTCCGGCGGGGTGACGTACTCGAAATGCGTCAGCTTCACATAGCGCTGGCTCTGCACGGAGAAGCTGGCGAGCCGGTGGCGCGTGATCTGCGCGAGCAGCGAACGGCTCACGCCCTCGACGGCAAAGGTGAAGGATGCGTGCTCGATGGGGCTCTGGTGGCCAATCTGTGCGAGCATCTCCACGAAGCTCTCCGCGCGCTCGTCCGTCATGCCGTCCATGAGGTCCATGGCACTGCTGTCGGAGTAGCAGAGCCTTGCGGCCGCGGCCACGACCTTGTCCGGGAGCGCGGTATGAGAGATGAGTCTCACTCTTAAAGGTGAACGCAAAGTCGATCCCTCCTGTCATTATTGCATACATCGTTATTATACCATATTTCCCGCGCCGCGTCAATCATTTTCAGGGAGAAAACGATCGGCGCAAAGCGGTGCCGTATTATCACTATTGACAAGATCGGGCGGATGTGGTATCATGAGCATAGCAAGTACAAGGAGGCGATAGCAGATGAGACGCTCTTATCTATGCCTGCTCACCGCGGCGCTCGTTGCGCTCGGCGGATGCGGCGGATCTCGGGAGCCGATGACACAGACCGACGACACGACGGCCGTCGATCCCACGTCTTCCCCTGCCGCTGAGACCGTCCCCACGACCGATTCCCCGCCCACCGAGACGACCGTCTCCACGACCACAGAGACTACGTCCACCGAGACGACCGTCACCACGACGATCCCCGAGGACACGACAGCGCCGGCGGACGCGTCCCCCGACCGTGCGCTGCTCGAAGACGTCTGTGTGGCGCTCTGGGGCCGCTATGGCAAGGACCCGGAGACGGTCTTCGATGGGACGGACTATCATACCTATGAGGACGAGATCGCGTTCCTCCTGGCCAATGCCGAGGCGCTCGGTGCGGAGCCGCTCGGCGCCATCGCGGACGAGGACGACCTGATCGCCAAGGCCAGGGAGGTCTTTATCGCGCGGCTCGGGCAGGAGCACATCGACCGCGTCGAGGCCGACCACATCGAGCGGGACGGCCGCTCCCTCGCGATCATCGAGCGAACGTCACCTGTCTATCATGTGGACCATCTCGAGGCGCTGGACGTGTGGTATATCTCCCCCTGTATGCCGAGCGGGATCTTGGAGGACGGCACCAAGTTCGCCACGATCTATGACGTGCCGCCGTTCCTCATGATCGACGGCAGGGACGGAAGGATCGTGGGGTGCCGGTTTTAGAGCAGCATCTCCCCAAAGACATAAAGCATCGCCGCAGCAAAGCGCTGCGGCGATGTCAGCTTGTCGAAAAACCCCCTTTTCAAGAAAAAGAGCCGAGGTTGGCTAACGTAGAATAGCCATTTTCAAGCTGCTTTTTGAGGGCAAAAACGCGATTTGTCTCTTATCCTGCGGTCTCCTTCGTAATGTCCTTCACCCAGCGATACTTGATATAATGCCGATAGACCGCCGGGATCTTGACGAACTCATCGAGCGTCAGGATGAACGCCACGGCGAGCACCGGGAGCCTCCAGACGAACGCCCCCAGCATCCCCAGCGGCACCACCACGCACCAGAGCGTGATGCAGTCACACCACATCCCGAAGCGCGTGTCCCCGCCGGCCGGGAAGATCCCGCCGATGACCGTGGAATTGAGGGAATTGCCGATGATGTAGTAGGCGGCCATGAACATCATGAACTTGAGGTAATACTGCGCCTGCGGCTCCAGATGGATCACATGCAGCACCAGCGGCGTCAGTGCGAGGATCACCAAGCCGGACCCCACGCCGATCCAGATGGACGCGCGCACGAAGCTGCCGCCGGCTTTTTTTGCCTGCTCCAGCTCACCGCGACCGAGCATCCCGCCGAGGATGATCCCGACGCCCGCCGCGATACCCCAGCAAAGGCTCGCGATCATGCTGCGGACGATGCTGGCGATGGAGTTCGCCGCGGTCGCGTCCGAGCCGAGGTGTCCCATGATGACGGAATACATCGTCACACCGCCGCCCCATCCGATCTGGTTGATGAGGATGGGGAGCGTGTAGTGCCAAAGATCGCGGTGCAGGTCAGGGTCCGAGATGTGCAGCATCTGCCCGATCCGCAGCGGCGGACAGAGCTTTTTGCGGAGGACGATCAACACCATCACCGTCTCGAACACCCGCGCCAGCACGGTCGCGAGCGCCGCGCCGTTGATGCCCATTCTCGGGAAAAAGCCCGGCCCGAAGATCAGGCATCCGTTCAGCGCGATGTTCAGCACCACGGCGAGCGACCCGATCACCGAGCTGAGATGGGCACGTCCGCAGACCTTCATCATGCCGAAATACACCTGTGTGAAGCCGGTCAGGACGTAGGAGAGGGAGACGGTGCGAAGGTACTCACCGCCCATCTCGATGAGGACGGTGTCGGCCGTGAACAGGCGCATGATCGGCTGCGGGACGAGCGCCGTCGCGAGCGTAAAGACCATCCCCGCCAGCAGCGCATAGCGCATGACCATCGCCAGGACGTTCTCCGCCGTGCGCACATCGCCCTTGCCCCAATACTGCGCGGCAAGGACGGTCAGGCCCGTGATGAACGAGCCATAGAACAGATAGAACACGAACGCGATCTGCCCCGCCAGCGAGGACGCCGCGAGCGCGGACTGGTCCAGAAAGCTCAGCATGATGGCATCGCTCGCCGTCACGAGGGACGACATCAGGTATTGGAAGGCGATCGGTGTGACGATGCCGAAGAGCTGCTTGAATAGCGTGCGGGTGTCGTGCATAGGGTCTCCTTAAAGCGATGAGAGCTGCATGATGCAGAGGTCGTCCTGCACCAGGAAGCCGTTCTTTTGATAAAAGCCGACAGTCGATTCGCTGTGCATGGTGATGAGGTAGACCTGTGCGACGCCCTCCTCGCGCAGACGCTCCAGGAGCGCCGTCATCAGGCGGCGGCCGCATCCCTTGCGCTGCGTGGCAGGCTCCACCCAGAACTCCACGATCTGGAAGCAGTCCCCATGGTAATACCGCTCCCGCCGCCCGATCACAGCACCGAGCAGCTCCCCGCGCTCCCAGAGCGCCAGACAGAGCGCGCCCGGCGTCTCCCAGAGGTCGCGCAGACGGCGCAGCGCCGTGTCCCTGTCCCAGCGGTCCCACCACGGCTCGCCGTTAAAGGTCCGCATGTAGGACTCGGCGAGACGGGGCAGATCTGTCCGTCCGATCGAGGCGATCCCGTCCGGGTGGGACGGGGCCGGCGGCGGCGCGGTCGGGGTCGGGATGGGGGCGCAGCCGTTGTCGGTGAGACAGGTGTCGAGGATCTGCCAGAACCGCATGACGGCGTTCCCATCGTCCGGCTCGTGCGCGGCAAGGATGGTCGCCCACGACCGCGCACCGGCGTCCTCACCGGTGTAGAGGTGCGCCACATAGTCATCGAACCCCTCCGGCAGCAGGCGCACGTCATGCAGGGTGTGGCGCATCATGGCCACGCGGTAGCCGTCGAGGAAGTGGACGAGTCCCAGAAAGCTCGGGTCATGCAGATAGATGGCGGGACGTGCGCGCAGGAGCGTCAGCAGCGTGCGCTCCTCCGGCGTGATGTCCTGAAAGACTGACATAGGCACCTCACAGCTTGATGAGACGGCGATATCTCGCCATCAGCTTCTTCGTCCCCACATTGTCGAAGGCGATCTCCAGCAGGCAGTCCCCTGCCATGGCCTCTGCACGCAGGACCGTGCCGTCCCCGAAGACATGGTCGTTCACCCTGTCGCCCACCGCGAAGGACTGCACGGGTGCGGCGGAGGTCTTCGATGCGGCGCTGCGGTGGCGGCGGATGGCGTCCATCTGCGCCTGCATCCCGCCGAATCCGCGTGCTGCCCCGATCTCGGCGGGACGTGCGGAGGCGGCGGACGGCGTGCGGTCGTCCACGGTGATGTCATCCTTCGGCATCTCGCCGACGAATCGCGAGACGGGGCTGTTGTTCATGCGTCCGAAGAGCATCCGCGTCTGCGCGTGCAGCAGATAGAGCCGCCGCTTGGCACGCGTCACCGTGACATAGGCAAGGCGGCGCTCCTCCTCCATGTCCTCCTGTGTGTCGAGGCTGCGCGTGCCGGGGAAGATGCCCGTCTCCATGCCGACCGCGAAGACCGTGTGGAACTCGAGGCCCTTTGCCGCGTGCATGGTCATGAGCGACACGACGTCCTCATCCGGCTGCGCACCGGCATCCGTGTAGAGGACAGTCTCCTCGAGGAATCCTGCGAGGGTCGGCTCGGGGGTCTCCTGCTGGTAGAGGACGATGTTCGAGCGGAACTCCTGCACGTTCTCGATGCGGGTCTCACCCTCCTCGCCCTCGGCCTTGAGCATGTCGAGGTAGCCGGTCTTCTCGAGGACGGCGTCGAACAGCTCCTCCATCGGCAGCACCTCGGCGGCGTCCGTCAGCTCCTCGAAGATGGCGGAGAGACGGTGCAGCGCAGCGGCGCGCTTGGCGAGCAGCGGGAAGTCGTCACAGTCGCGGATGATCTCGAGCGGACTCATCCCGAGGTCCTGCGACATGCGCAGGATGTTGGTCACGGTCGCCTCGCCGATGCCGCGCTTGGGGACGTTCGCGATGCGCTCGAAGCGGACGAGGTCATAGGGGTTCTGGATGACGCAGAGATAGGCCGTGACGTCCTTGATCTCCTTGCGGTCGAGGAATCGCACGCCGCCGAAGACCCGGTACGGGATGCGGCAGCGCGTCAGGCCGCGCTCGACGCTGTTCGAGAGGGCGTTCATACGGTAGAGGACGGCGAAATCGGAATAATGCATCCCCTCTGCCACGCCCTTTTCCACGATGTCCGCGATGAACTGCGCCTCGTCGCGCTCATTGGGGACCTTGACGAGCGTGACCAGCTCGCCGTCACCGGCGGCGGTCCAGAGGTGCTTGTCCTTGCGCGCGGTGTTATGGGAGATCACGCCGTTCGCGGCATCGAGGATGTGCTGGGTGGAGCGGTAGTTTTGCTCGAGGCGGATCGTGCGGCATCCGGAGAACTGCTCCTCGAAAGCCAGGATGTTCTCCACGGTCGCGCCGCGGAATCGGTAGATGCTCTGGTCGTCATCACCGACGACGCAAAGATGCCCATGCTTGGCCGCGAGCAGGCTCACGAGGCGATACTGCGAATAGTTCGTATCCTGGTACTCATCGACCATGGTGTACCGGTACCGATCCTGGTACTTCTCGAGCACATCCGGGCACTCCTCGAATACGCGGACGGTCAGGTAGATCAGGTCGTCGAAATCGAGCGCATCGGCATCATGCAGGCGCTTTTGGTAGGCGGCGTAGAGCTTGCTGACGATGGTCTTCCAGTAGTCCGTGCCGGCCTCCTTGGCGTAGGCCTCCGGGGAGATCATCCTGTCCTTGGCGTGGCTGATCTCGGTGAGGACGCCGCGCGGCGGGAACCGCTTTTCGGAGATGTCCAGCTCCTTCATGACGGCCTTCATGGAGCGCAGCGAATCGTCCGAATCGTAGATGGTGAAGCTCTTCTCGTAGCCGATCCGGTCGATACACGTCCGCAGGATGCGGACGCAGGTGGAGTGGAAGGTCGCGGCATGGACGTCCTGCGCGGCGTCCCCGAGCGTGTCGGCCAGACGGGACTTGAGCTCGCCCGCCGCCTTGTTGGTGAACGTGATCGCGAGGATGTGCCACGGCAGGATCGGCCATCCGCCCAACAGCTCCTGGAGCTCGTCCATGCGGAGGGTGGCGCGGTCAGTCGTGGCGACGTAGGTCTGGAGGCGGCGGATGGCGGCCTCATCGGGGATCTCGGTCGAGAAGCGCGAGGGGTCGCCGAACAGGACCATGTTCGCGATCCTGTTGATGATGACGGTCGTCTTGCCGGACCCGGCGCCCGCGAGAACGAGCACCGGCCCGTTCACGGTCATGACCGCCTCACGCTGGGGTGGGTTCATCTTCGCAAAGCAGCGCGCGACGGCGTCTTTTTTGAGCTGGAACAGTTCATCCTTGGTCATAGGGGACTCCTTTTCTGGGTGACATCAGGTCTCGAGCAGCGCCGCGATCACGGCGTTCGAGACGGCAAAGCCCTCCGGCGTGAGGGATACGCGCCCGTCCACATGCAGACGGACATACCCCGCCCGCACGAGTGCCGGGAGCGTCCGCCGCCCGCCCGCGGGCAGGTCGTCCTGCGGGACACCGCGCGTCAGGCGCAGGGCGAGCATCAGGCGCTCCTCCGTGCCGCAGGGGGCATCGTCGAGCGTGACCTCCGGGGGCGTCTCGGCGGCGAGATAGGCGGGCAGATCCTTGGGGATGCAAAAGCGCCGTCCGCCAAAGCAGGAATGTGCCCCCGCCCCGATCCCGAGGTACGGCGCACATGTCCAGTATTTCAGATTATGGACGCTCTCCGACCCGGGGCGTGCGAAGCTCGAGACCTCGTACTGCCGCAGCCCCGCGGCCTCGAGCGTGCGGACAGCTTGCAGATAGCGGTCGGCAGACTCATCGGCATCGGGACAGCGCGCGAGGAGCGCTTCGTCCTTGGAGAGCGGCGTCCCCGGCTCGACCTGCAGCAGATAGGCCGACACATGCGTGATCGGGAGCTGCGTGAGGACGTCCAGCGTCTCGGCGAGCCGCGCCTGCGTCTGGTCGGGGACGGCGAGCATCAGGTCGCAGGAGATCTCCCGAAATCCCGCATCCGCGGCATCCTCGACGGTACGGCGCCCGTCCGCGGCGGTGTGGCGTCTGCCGAGGAGACGGAGCGTCTCGTCCGAGAAGCTCTGCGTCCCGATCGAGAGGCGCGTCACCCCAGCGGCGCGCAGGTCGCGCAGATAGGCGCTGCGCCGCCCGACCGGGTCATATTCGAGCGTGATCTCGGCATGATCGTCGAGGTGCATCCGACGGGCGACCGTGTCCAAGATCTGCCCGACCTGTGCGGCGGAGAGGAGCGAGGGCGTCCCGCCGCCAAAATAGACGGAATCCACCGTGTCCTCTACCTGATAAAAGGCCAGATCACGCAGAACGGCCCCTACATAGCGCTCGGCCGTCTCCCTGCGGTAGGAGACGGAGAAAAAGTCGCAGTAGGGGCATTTTTTCGCACAAAACGGGAAATGCAGGTAGAGCCCGGTCATCGCATCGTGCGGATGGGCTCCACCAGCTTGCCGAAGAACATGTTGAACAGGAAGTTCACCACGAAATAGCCCGCGATCAGGCACGCGATCGCGATGCTGGAATAGACCTTCTCGGTGGACTTCAGGTAGATCGTCACCACCGCGATCAGCACGGCGATCGAGGTGACGGACTGGAAATAGATCCCGGTCATACCGTTGCACGCGCGGCGGCCGCACTTCGGGCAGGGCTTGCCCATGCCGCGGTAGGAGCCGCAAAGCGCCTTTTGGATCGGGCCGAAGGTCTTTTCATGGCAGTGGGGGCATTCAAACTTCATGCATCTTCACCTTTCATCTGTCAATGGTCTCATCGTACCAGTCGCCGCAGATCCTGAGATCCGCATCGAAGCCGATGTAGCGGTACAGCTCCTGATAGATACATTCGTCCGGGTCAGAGTCGTCCGCATCACCGGCATCGAAGCCGAGGTAGAACGCCGCGGGGCGGTCATTGTCGATGTGGATGTCGGAAAAATCGAACATCTCACCTGTCCGGGAGCTGTAGCAGCGGATCAGCTGTTCCGCGCGGGCATATCCCTTCGCCGCCTCGATCAGAGACGGCAGCGCCTCGCGCAGGCGGACGGCGAGGTCATAGGGGATGCTCGCGAGGACCGCGGCCTCGTCCGTCATCTTCATGAAATGGACGCTCGTCCACTTCACCGGGTCGCCGTACGGCATCCCCGCACGCAGATGATCGAGCCTGCCCCAGCGCTTCACCTCATAGAGCGTACTGACGCCCCAGGCGTCATAGAACGTCTTTTCCATCGGATCCTCCCGATCATTCGTCGAGCTTGAGGACGCTCATGAACGCCTCCTGCGGCACCTCGACCGTGCCGAGCTGGCGCATGCGCTTCTTGCCCTCCTTCTGCTTCTCGAGCAGCTTCTTCTTACGCGTGATGTCGCCGCCGTAGCACTTGGCGAGCACGTCCTTGCGCATGGCCTTGACGGTCTCGCGGGCGATGATCTTGCCGCCGATGGCCGCCTGGATCGGCACCTCGAAGAGCTGGCGCGGGATGTTCTCCTTGAGCTTCTCGGCGATGCGGCGCGCACGGGCATAGGCCTTGTCCGCATGGACGATGAAGGACAGCGCATCCACGATGTCGCCGTTGAGCAGGATGTCGAGCTTGACGAGCTTCGAGGGCGCGTAGCCCATCAGCTCGTAATCGAAGGACGCATAGCCCCGCGTGCGGGACTTGAGGGCGTCGAAGAAATCATAGACGATCTCGTTGAGCGGGAGCTCGTATTTGAGGGTCACGCGGGTGTCGTCAAGGTACTGCATATCCTTGAAAGTGCCGCGGCGGTCCTGGCAGAGCTCCATGACATTGCCCACGAACTCCTGCGGCACGAGGATGTCCGCCTTGACCATCGGCTCCTCCGCCAGCGAGATGAGGGAGGGGTCGGGGTAGTTGGTGGGGTTGTCGATGAACTGCACGCTGCCGTCCGTGAGCGTGACCTTGTAGATAACGCTGGGGGCGGTGGTGATGAGGTCGAGGTCGTACTCGCGCTCGAGACGCTCCTGGATGATCTCCATGTGGAGCAGTCCCAAAAAGCCGCAGCGGAAGCCGAATCCCAGCGCGACGGACGTCTCCGGCTCGAAGGAGAGCGCGGCGTCGTTGAGCTGGAGCTTTTCGAGGGCCTCGCGAAGGTCGCCGTACTTGGCGCCGTCCGCGGGATAGATGCCCGAGAAGACCATCGGATTGACCTTGCGGTAGCCGGGGAGGGGCTCGTCGCAGGGACGGTCGGCAAGGGTGACGGTGTCGCCGACCTGCGTGTCGCCGATGCTCTTGATCGAGGCGGCGATGTAGCCGACCTCGCCGGCGCTGAGCAGTCCTGTGTTCACGAGCTTATCGGTCGTCATATAGCCGGTCTCGGTGACGGTGAACTCCGAGCCGGTGGCCATCAGGCGGATGGTGTCGCCGACCTTGACCTGTCCGTCCTTGACACGGACATAGATGATGACGCCCTTGTAGCTGTCATAATAGCTGTCGAAAATCAGCGCCTTGAGAGGGGCGTCGGCGTCCGCCTTGGGGGCGGGGATGTCGGTGACGATGCGCTCGAGCACCTCCTCGACATTGGTGCCGAGCTTCGCGGAGATGCGCGGCGCGTCCATGGCGGGGATGCCGATGATGTCCTCGACCTCCTTGCAGACGCGCTCGGGGTCGGCACTGGGCAGGTCGATCTTGTTGACGACCGGGACGACCTCGAGGTCATGCTCGATGGCGAGGTAGGTGTTCGCGAGGGTCTGCGCCTCGATGCCCTGGGACGCATCCACGATCAGGATCGCGCCCTCACAGGCCGCGAGCGAGCGGGAGACCTCGTAATTGAAGTCCACATGACCGGGCGTGTCGATGAGGTCGAAGACATAGTCCTTCCCGTCGCGGGCGGTGTAGTTGAGGCGGACGGCACGCGCCTTGATGGTGATGCCGCGCTCGCGCTCGAGGTCCATGTTGTCGAGTATCTGCTGCTCCATGTCACGCTGGGCGACCGTCTCGGTCTTCTCCAGGATGCGGTCGGCCAGGGTGGACTTGCCGTGGTCGATATGGGCGATGATACAGAAATTTCTGATATTTGCAGGATCCAAAAGTCATTCCTCCGTTGTAACGTCCCCGGCTCTCCCGCCGGGCGCTGCGGTCTGCACGGGGGCCGCGCAGAAGTATACCTTATTATTATAGCACATTTTCCGGGGGATGTAAAGCACTTTTTTAGACCGCCGCCTCACGCCCCGCCGCCTCGTCCGGCGGGACGTCCAGATACTTGAGATAGGCCTTGTCTTTGGTGCGGATGACATCCAGATAGCGACAATTCGTACTTCTGTAATAGTCATCGAACGCGTCTGTGATACTCTTTTGATAAGCGGCGTCCTTTGATAAGCGTATCAAGCCATCTGCTTTTTTTATTAAGTTTCTTTTCTTCTGATCAAACAATTCATTTTCAATGGTTTCTAATGATTCTCCCACACAATCTAATGCTGTCCCCCATTTACTTTCTGTACTATATGATACCGCCTTGATCGCCCATCCAAGCGATTGATTCCTCTTGATGCTTTGAATCGTTCGCTTAATGTCCTGGATACTTTTAGCATAGGAAGCATGCTCATTATATTGTTTATTTATATCATTTCTAGCACCTAGAATATATTTACTATTTGTTGTCTCCGACAGTATGACCTCGAGATAGTACGTTATTGAATAAGCCAACAAGGCGGCTCTATAACAAGTAGCATAATTGAAGAGTTCATCCATGACTTTGTCAGTCCTTTTCAAATCGGACTTAGCCGTCGCCTTTGCTATCCCTTGTATTTTAACACTGCATTTATTCTTATAATAGCTCACACTTTCAAAGCATTCGCCCCGAATCCTATGCATATCTTCGTAGTATCGATTCTTCATTGTTGAATCATTAAAGCAACGAATAGCCTCACGAATCGAAGCAAATGCTTTATCAAGTTTTGCTACCCTTTCTAGTTCTAAGGATAACTGGATGTCGTTGAGACTATCGGCCATAGACTCGAGTTTGCTGTTGATCTGCGTCAGGAAGTATTGGCTGGTGGCCATGGCGAGGACAGAGAAGATCGTGTGGACGTTCATCATTGCCTTGGAGAGCGGATCAAAATCAGGCATCTCCGTGATCTTTTGAGACACTCGATCCTTCACTATCGGCTTAAAAGTGCCCGGCCTATTCTTTGAAGCTGCAAGGTCCCCCTTGGTCTTATCATAGAGCAATCGGCCCGTATCGACCGTATCCACAAAATGCGTCACCATCCCCGGCACATGCTGGAACGCCATCCCGAGCTCGCCCAGATACGCTGGCGGGATCTCGCGGTAGCCGGCCTTGAGCAGGGACTCGTGATCCATCGTCTCCAAGAGCGGCAGGAGCCGGACGCCCATCTCGGACAGCGCCGCCTCGTCACGTTTCGTCAGTTCATCCGACATCATAGTACCTCCTTCGTCAAAGCGAAAAGCGGCAGTTCCCCTATTGCACAAAGCCCCCGCCATAAGGCGAGTACACATAAAGAACTATCTCAGGTTTTAATTGAAAGGTTGTGTAGAAAATGCTCTACACAGCCTTTCTTCTTACATAATACTGCTTGAAATCAGCCGTTGCGGTTGCTGTTACGACGTTGAAGCGGAAGTGGATATCCACCTGCTGAGTGCGGTTTGCCCTGCCGCCTTCGGGAGCGTGAACAACGATTCTGTCGATCAGTTCGTGCATGATCTCAGGGGTAAGCTCCGTGAACTCCTCATACTTCTTGACGATACCCACAAAGTTCATCACATCGTTTTTCTTCTGC
>CACWPL010000010.1 GCA_902762785.1 uncultured Ruminococcus sp.
GAAGCGTTCTCATTCGCATCATCCCTTCTGTACTCTGTTTTCACAGTCGGTGCCGATGGCAAGGAGGTCCCACCCGTTCCCATTCCGAACACGGAAGTTAAGCTCCTTCACGTCGGAAATACTTGGCTGGCGACGGCCCGGGAAATTAGATAGGTGCCGACACAAAGACAAAAGACTCCCTATTATAGGGAGTTTTTTGATATACGGGCCATTAGCTCAGTGGTCAGAGCTCCCGGCTCATAACCGGTCGGTCCCGGGTTCGAATCCCTGATGGCCCATTCGCAGAAAGTCCGCAAATGCGGACTTTTTTGCTTTCTGACAGGCCTCCTATCCGTCGATCGAGACTGACGTATCGTCAGGATCTGCGTCCTATTCGTCTATTTGTATCACATTATTCATACATTTAGTAAAATACCTATTGACAATTACGAAAAAAATAGCTATAATAAAAGTATGAATGTATTTGTTTCACAAATGTGAAGGGAAGGATCTAAGTATGAGAAAGCAAATCAAAAAACGGCTCATCGCCGCGGCTTCATCGTTTGCGATGATGGCCAGCATGATGACCGCTCCGCTCGCAGGTGCCGCGGCGGTCTCTGCTGCGGAAACGGAGGAGAACTTCGCGCGTCTGCTCCAGCACTCCATGACGTTCTACGATGCGAACTACTGCGGCGCGGACGTCACCGATAAGTCGCTCTTCACCTGGCGCGGCGATTGCCACACCTGTGACGAGCATGTCCCGCTCAAGCCCCTCGATGGTTTCGTTGGTGTGAACCTGACCCAGGAGCAGATCACCGCGCTCTCGCCCTACCTTGATCCGGATGGCGACGGCACGGTCGATGTCTCCGGCGGTTTCCATGATGCGGGCGACCATGTCGAGTTCGGTATGCCGGAGAACTATACCGCGGCGACCCTCGGCTGGGGCTACTATGAGTTCCGCGATGCCTACGAGAAGTCCGGCACCGATGGGCACATCGAGACCATCCTCCGTCATTTCAACGACTATCTCATGCGCTGCACCTTCCTCAATGAGGACGGCGAGGTCGTGGCGCACTGCTACCAGGTCGGCGACGGTGACAACGACCACATGTATTGGAAGTCGCCCGAGGCTGACACTCAGGATCGTCCGGCATTCTTCCTGACGGATGACAAGCCGCAGGTCGATTACGCGCTCTCCGCGGCCGCCTCGCTCATCATCAATTCGCTCAACTTCCAGAAGACCGACCCCGAGTATGCCGAAAAGTCTTACAAGTATGGCAAGGCGCTCTATGATTTCGCATGGAAGCATATTGCGGAATACCCGATCGACAAGTATGCGAGCTTTAAGGAGTCGCCCGGCTCGAAGGAGCTTCGTTCCGATAATGGCGACGGCCCGAAGCGTTACTATCTCTCCGACTATTGGGAGGATGACTTCGTTTGGTGCGCACTCTGGATGTACACCGCCACGAAGGACACCGTTTATCTCGACGAGTGCCTGCCCTATCTCGACTTCTATGCACCGTCCGGCTGGGCCTACTGCTGGAACGACATGTGGAACGGCGCCTCGATGCTGTTGACAAAGCTCGATGAGACCGAGCCCGAGCTCGGCCTCCAGGAGCGCTACCGCACGGCGCAGCACAAGAACCAGTACGATCCCGCCGACTTCGCCGAGCAGGTCCAGAAGGCGATGGAGACCTGGGCGACCAAGTATTCCTCGCCGCAGGGCTACGCATTCCTCAACCAGTGGGGCAGCGCACGCTATGACACGGCGATGCAGCTCATCTGCCTGATCTACGACAAGTACAAGAACGGTGACAAGCCCTCCGAGTACAGCGATTGGGCGAAGGGTCAGATGGAGTACCTCCTCGGCCACAACGACATCACCTATCTCGAGACCCGTCCCGCGGACGCAAAGGAAGGGGACTACTCCGGCTGTGAGCATGGCCCGCGCTGCTTCGTGGTCGGCTATAATGAATATTCTGCGAAGTTCCCGCATCACCGTGCGGCGTCCGGCACGCTCGAGGCCGAGGATCCCTCGCCGCAGCGCCATGTGCTCTATGGTGCGCTGGTCGGTGGTCCTGATGGTCAGGATCGGCACAACGATGTCACCAGTGACTATATCTACAATGAGGTCACGATCGACTACAACGCGGCCTTCGTCGGTGCGGCGGCCGGTCTCTACCACTTCTACGGCAAGGACACCGACAAGATCGACGAGAATTTCCCGCCCGAGGACGTTTACCAGGGCGATGACGAGAACGGCGGCAAGGGCTATTGGGTCGAGGCGTTCACGGTCGATGACCCCAAGGATGACGGTGCCGGCTGCACCAAGGTCTCCTTCCTCGTCCGCACGGCTGAGCCGGCACCTGCCGACCAGATCTCCGTCCGCTACTATTTCGATGCCAGCGAGATCAAGAACATCGGCCTCGTCAAGGCCACGCAGGCCTATGACCAGAGCGAGTCGGAGGATCGCGCTGCCGGTGGGGACGGCATCATCACGGAAACGCCCGTCAAGTATGACAAAAAGGAGAACACCTACTACATCGAGGTGAGCTGGGACGGCTACAAGATCGCCAACTCCGGCAAGAAGTACCAGTTCATCGTCGGCATGTATTACGGCGACTTCTGGGATCCCACGAACGACTACAGCTACCAGGAGCTCCCGCGCCTGAAGGACACCGAGATGTTCGGCAAGGGCAATGAGGTCCGCACGGACTACATCTGCGTTTATAGCGACGGTGTCCTTGTCGGCGGCATCGAGCCGGACGGTACCACGCCGGACTTCGGCGAGGAGGATACCAAGCCCTCAGAGGATGCCACGACCGCTCCGTCCACCGATGTGGTCTATGGCGATGTGGATGTCAACGGCGTGGTCGATATCCTCGACATCGTCGCGATCAACAAGAGCCTTCTCGGCGGCCTGACGCTGAGCAAGGAGGGCAAGGTCAATGCTGATGTGGATCTCGATACCCAGATCGATTCCACCGATGCGCTGAACATCCTGAAGGCAGTCGTGAAGCTCACGACCCTCCCGGTGAAGAGCGCCTGATCCTCCAATAGACACAAAATGCCCCTGCGAATGGATCGCAGGGGCATTTTGTGTCACTTCTTTTTGTTTTGATCGAGCGTCCCGGTGTTGTGGCCGGAGACGGACAGACGGTTGAGCGCGCGCATGAGCTTTAGGTTGGCTCGCTCGAGGCGGTCAGGCTCGTTTTGGGCGGCCGCGATCTTGGCGAGGGCGTCCTGGCGGGAGCGCTCTGCCCAATCGGGGTCGATCTCCTCCGCCCATTCGGCGGCGGTGGACATGACCGTGGTCCTCGTGTCGGAGACCTTGATGACGCCGCCGGCCACGGCCGCGAGGCGTTCATCGCCGTTCTCGAGCTTGACCTTCAGCGCGCCGGTCTTCAAAATGGCCGCATAGCGGATGTGACCGGCCAGGATGCCGACATCGCCCTCCGTCGTGCGGGCGATGACCTCCTGCACCTCACCGTCGAACAGGATCCTGTCCGGCGTGACGATCATAAAATGGAAGGTCTTCATGCGCCGTCACTCCTGGATGCTCTTGGCCTTCTCGACGGCCTCGTCGATGGTGCCGACGAAGAGGAACGCCGACTCCGGCAGGTCGTCATGCTTGCCCTCGATGATCTCCTTGAAGCCGCGGATGGTCTCCTTGAGCGGCACATACTTGCCCTGCATGCCCGTGAACTGCTCGGCCACGGAGAAGGGCTGGGAGAGGAAGCGCTGCACCTTGCGGGCACGCTGTACGATGCGCTTATCCTCCTCGGAGAGCTCATCCATGCCCATGATGGCGATGATGTCCTGGAGCTCGTTGTAGCGCTGGAGGATCGTCTGCACGGCACGCGCGGTCTCGTAATGCTCACGGCCAACGACCTCGGGCGCAAGGATGCGGGACGTGGACTCCAGCGGATCGACCGCCGGATAGATGCCCAGCGAGGCGATGGAACGCGAGAGAACAGTCGTGGCGTCGAGGTGCGCGAAGGTGGTGGCCGGGGCGGGGTCAGTCAGGTCGTCCGCAGGGACGTAAACGGCCTGGACGGACGTGATCGAGCCCTTGTTGGTGGATGTGATGCGCTCCTGGAGCGCGCCCATCTCCGTCGCGAGTGTCGGCTGGTAGCCAACGGCGGACGGCATACGGCCGAGCAGCGCGGATACCTCCGAGCCTGCCTGCGTGAAGCGGAAGATGTTGTCGATGAAGAGCAGCACGTCCTGGCCCTCCTGGTCACGGAAATACTCCGCCATGGTCAGGCCGGAGAGGCCGACGCGCATACGCGCTCCCGGCGGCTCGTTCATCTGACCGTACACGAGGACGGTCTTCTCGAGGACGCCGCTCTCCTTCATCTCGTTGTAGAGGTCGTTGCCCTCACGGGTACGCTCGCCGACACCGGTGAAGACCGAGATGCCGCCGTGCTGGTTGGCAACGTTGTTGATGAGCTCCTGGATGAGGACGGTCTTGCCGACGCCGGCACCGCCGAACAGGCCGATCTTACCGCCCTTGAGGTACGGTGCGATCAGGTCGATGACCTTGATGCCCGTCTCGAGGATGTCACTGGAGCCGGTCTGCTCCTCGTAGCTGGGGGCCTCGCGGTGGATGGGCCATCTTTCGGCCGTTTCCGGGGCAGGCTTCTCGTCGATGGCCTCGCCGAGGAGGTTGAACATGCGGCCGAGGGTCTCCTTGCCGACCGGCACCGTGATGGGGGAGCCGGTATCGAGGGCGTCCATGCCGCGGACGAGACCGTCGGTGGGACCCATGGAGATGCAGCGGACGATGTCGTCACCGATGTGCTGCGCCACCTCGATCACCAGACGCTTGCCGTGGTTATCGACCTCGATGGCGTTCAGCAGCTTCGGCAGGTGCTCCTTGGGGAACTGCACATCGACGACCGCGCCGATGATCTGCACGATCTTACCAATATTCTGCATAGGGATCTCCTTTCGGAATGATTATTCCAGCGCGTTCGCACCGGCGACGATCTCGGTGAGCTCCTGCGTGATGGCGCCCTGGCGGGCACGGTTGTATTGCAGGCTCAGCTTGTCGATCATCTCGGTGGCGTTGTCGGTGGCGTTCTCCATCGCGGTGCGGCGCGCGGCCTGCTCCGAGGCGAAGGACTCCACGATCGCGCCGTAGACGAGCCCTGCCACATACTGCGGCACGAGCTTGTCGAACACGGCCTCCGGGGAGGGCTCGTATTCCACCGCGCAGCGGCGCGGGGCAGTCCCCGGCATCCGCATCAGCGGGATGACGTTCATGCACTCCGCGACCTGCTGGATGGGGGAGACATAGTTCGTGAACACCAGCTCCACGCTCTGCACGGACACATGGCGCCGATAGCTCGCGAGCACGAGATCGGCGATGTCCATGCCGAGGTAGATGCTCGCGTGCTCGGCCACATGGTCATAGCTGCGCAAGATCTTGGCGCCGCGGCGCTCGAAATAGTCGACCGCCTTCTGTCCGATGGGGACGATGATGGCGCTCTCGCCCTGCGCCTGGACCTCCTCGATCCGCGCCTGGGCGATCTTGAGGACATTGTTGTTGAAGCCGCCCGCAAGTCCGCGGTCGCCGGCGATGACGATCAGGATGACCGACCCGTTCTCCGCACGCTTGTGGACGTACTGGGAATTGAAATAGGGATCCTCGGCCGCGATCTCGGCCATGAGCTTATAGGTCTGCTCAAAGAAGGGGAGCGCCGCTTCGGCACGCTCCTTGGCGCGCCGGAACTTCGACGAGGCCACCAGCTCCATCGCTTTCGTGATCTGCATGGTGCTCTCGACGGAGCGGATGCGGCGCTTGATGTCCTTTAAGTTCGGCATAGGCTCACTCCTCTGCCGCGTACTGGCCGCCGAAGGCGACGAGCGCGTTCTTGAGCGCCTCCTCGTTCTCGGGGGTCAGATCCTTGGTGTCGAGGATGCTCTGGAGCACGTCCTGGTGCTCGTCCTGGAGATAGGCGAAGAGCTTCTCCTGGTAGTCCGCGACCTTCGCGACCGGCACATTGGCCAGATAGCCCTTGGTGACGGCGTAGATGATGCAGACCTGGAGCTCGACCGGCACAGGCGCATTGCGGTCCTGCTTGAGGACCTCCACGATGCGCTCGCCGAGGGCGAGGCGGTCCTTGGTGTCCTTGTCGAGGTCGGAGCCGAACTGCGAGAAAGCCTGGAGCTCGCGGAACTGCGAGTACATCAGCTTCAGGGAGCCGGAGACCTTCTTCATCGCCTTGATCTGCGCGGCCGAGCCGACACGCGATACCGAGATACCGGGGTTCACGGCGGGGCGCACACCGGCATTGAACAGATCCGTCTCAAGGAAGATCTGGCCGTCGGTGATGGAGATGACGTTCGTGGGGATGTACGCGGACACGTCACCGGCCTGCGTCTCGATGATAGGGAGCGCGGTCAGCGAGCCGCCGCCGTAGTTCTCATTATAAGAGCAGGCACGCTCGAGCAGACGGGAGTGCAGGTAGAACACGTCGCCGGGGAACGCCTCACGTCCCGGCGGACGCTTGAGCAGCAGCGAGAGGGCACGGTAGGCCACCGCATGCTTGGAGAGGTCGTCATAGACACAGAGCACGTCCCTGCCCTGGTCGAGGAAGTATTCGCCCATCGTGCAGCCGGAGTAGGGCGCGATGTACTGCAGCGGCGCGAGCTCCGAGGCGGTGGCGGATACGATGATGGTATAGTCCATGGCGCCGGCCTTGCGCAGGGTCTCGGCCACATTGGCGACGGTCGAGCGCTTCTGGCCGATGGCGACATAGATGCAGATGATGTCCTGTCCCTTCTGGTTGATGATGGTGTCGAGCGCGATGGCGGTCTTGCCGGTCTGGCGGTCGCCGATGATGAGCTCGCGCTGGCCGCGGCCGATCGGGATCATGGAGTCGATGGCCTTGATGCCGGTCTGGAGCGGCTTGTGGACGGACTTACGGGTGATGACACCGGAGGCGACCTTCTCGATAGGAGCGGTCGCGGTGGTCGCGATGGGGCCTTCGCCGTCGATCGGCTGGCCGAGGGCATTGACCACGCGGCCGAGGAGCGCCTCACCGACCGGCACCGACATGATCTCGCCGGTGCGCTTGACCATGGAGCCCTCCTTGATGTCGGCATCCGAGCCGAGAAGGACGGCGCCCACGCTGTCGATCTCCAGATTGAGCGCCATGCCGTAGGTGCCGTTCTCGAACTGGAGCAGCTCGCCGGACATGCACTTATCAAGTCCGTGGATGTTGGCGATGCCGTCACCGACAGTGATGACCGTGCCGACATCATCGAGCTGGAGCTTGGCATGATAATTCTTGATCTGGTCCTTGATGATGCTGGATATCTCATCCGGGCGTAAATTCATTTATCGCACCTCTATTCGTATTATCAGATGAAAACGGGTCTCGCGCGTGTCACGCCTGACGGCGGAACTGCGCGAGCCGTGTGCGCAGGGAATTGTCCATGCGGGTGTCGCCGTACTGGACGACGAGGCCGCCGATCAGGGACGCATCCACCTGCTCCTGCAAACGGATGCGGCGGCCGAGCTTCTCCTCGAGCTCCTTGACGAGCGCCTCACGCTGCGAAGCGGTCAGCGGCACGGCAGACGTGACCGCGACCTCCGCGATGCCGAAGGCGTCATAATAGAGCTTGTTGAAGGCGCTGCGGATCTCGCTGAGATGGCCGAAGCGGCGCCGCTCACAGAGCAGGCAGAGAAAGTTCTCCGTGATGCCGTCCTCGGTCCCGATGACCTTTTGCAGCACGCCGACGCGCTCCTCCGCGCTCATGGTCGGCACATCGAGGAGCCGGGCAAAGCCCTTCTCCTGCTCGACGAGATCGGTGATCTGGCCCAGCTCACGCCAGACCTTCTCCTCCTGATGCATCTCCTGTGCGAGCTCGAAGAGGGCCTCGGCATACACCTTACCTACTGTCTGTGTCATGCCTTACCACCCTCGCCGGCCGTGTCGATCTCCTGGAGGAAGTCGCCGATCAGGCGCTCGTGATCCTCCTTGTTGATCTCCTTCTCCATGATGCGCTGTGCCAGCTCGAGCGCCAGATCGGAGATCTCGCCCTTGAGCTCGGTGCGCGCCTGTTCCTTCTCGCGCTCGGTATCCTGCATGGCCTTCTCGCGGGCAGCCTGTGCCTCGCGGCGGGCATCCTCCAGGATGTTGTCGCTCTGCTGACGGGCACGCTGCTCGGCACGGGTGCGGATCTGGGCAGCCTCTTCCTTGGCACCGGCCAGGGCAGCGGTGTACTTCTCCTGATCGGCCTTCGCCGAGGCGAGCGCGGTGTCAGCCTCCTGATAGGTCGTGGTCACTTCCTGACGCCGCTTCTCCAGGATGTCGTCCACCCGCTTGAACAGCAGGTGCTTGAACACCAGGAAGATGATGAACGTATTGATGAGCGTGAACAGGATCGTGCCGACGTCTATCGTCAAAAAATCAAGATTCAACTTTCATGACCTCCTGTCTGAGGTGCTGCGATCAGAGCTTGCCGATGAACGGATTGGCGAACATCAGCAGCAGGGCGACCAGCAGGCCGTAGATACCGGTGGACTCGGCAACGGCACAGCCGATGAACATGGTGCGGGTGACGGCGCCGGAGCTCTCCGGCTGACGGCCGATGGACTCGCACGCCTTGCCGACGGCGAAGCCCTCACCGATACCAGGGCCGATACCGGCGATCATCGCCGTGCCGGCACCGAGGGCAGAAGCGCCCAGGACGATTGCTCTTGCGATCTCATTGTTTTCCATGATAGAAACTCCTTTTCAGTTGATGGTCTGGGAAAATGGGTACTTGGCGTCAGGCCTCTTGGCGGCCGTCGGCATTGGAGATGTACGCCATCGTCAGCATGATGAAGACGAAGGCCTGCATGAAGCCGCTGAACAGGTCGAAGTACAGCGACAGCACAGCGGGCACGCCGATCGTCAGGAACGCCACGCCGATGGACTTGGTGACGACGGACAGGGCGAAATACAGCAGCGAGGTGATGACCATGCCGCTGACCACGTTGCCGAAGTGACGCAGGCTCATCGACACAGGGGTCGAGACCTCGCTGAGGACATTGATCGGCAGCATGACGGGCACGGGGTCGATGTAGCCCTTGAGGTAGCCGCCGAGGCCGTGGGTCTTGATGTTGGTGCCGTGGATGAACACGAAGGTGACGAGCGCCCAAGCCAGCGGGGCATTGAAGTCCGCTGTGACGCTGCGCAGGCCGATCATGCTCACGAGGCTGCCCGTGATCGAGAAGGTGAAGAGCGCGCCGATGTAGGGCGCGAACCAGCGCCAGCGCTTGCCCATCGAGTCCTCGACGAGCCCATAGACCGTGGTGACGATCCACTCCGCGACGACCTGACGCTTGCTGATGTCCTTCGTCTTCAGGTCATGGGTGAGCCACGCCAGCAGGAGCGTCACGGCCAGGATGATGCCCCAGCTTATGACGACCGTCTCGGTCAGATTGATCGTGACGCCCGCGATGTCGAAGGAGCAGAGCACGCCCGGTCCCTTGACGTCGATGCCGTCCGGGGAACCTCTCAAAAAGTCGGTGATATGCAAGAAACTTATCCCTCCATTCGTGCAGCACGATCCGGGAGGAGGTGCTGTTATTTGCTTCGCACGGCCAGTACGCCGAAGATGAGCTTCGGGTACAGGAACGGAATGACCGCCGCCGGTGCGCTGACCTGGTCGAGCAGCAGGCCCGCCGTGATGACGCCGGAGGCGATCAGCATACGGACGAGGTAGCTGCCGAGGGTCTTGGTCCTGCCGCGGTAGACGGCGCCCTGCACGGTGCGGCGGAGCAGGAGCATGTTGACGAGCATCCCGGCGCTGCCGAGCGCGAGCCCGAGCGGGACGGAGACCGTCCATCCGGCGATGAGGCCGGAGACCACCCAGAGCGCGACGTCCAGGAGCACTGTGGATACTGCGGCGAAGCGCAGCTCGTGATGCAGATCCTCCATGCGTGCCTCCTTTGCATGACTGCGGTGCATGTGCCATCCTTGCGGTGTTACGGCCGGACGCACGGCGTCAGACCATACGATATATATTATACTGCGAAATGGCCGAAATGTCAAGGATCCGCGCCGATCTTCTTTATAAAAATAGGCATGTGGCAGAATATATCTAGATCGTAGGATAAAATAGACAAAAATATCCTGATCGGACAGGCCAGATCCGTCCCGTCATGTGTCCGAATGGGCTTGACAGGGGCGAGCGGATGTGATATACTAAATATCGCAAATAAGTAAGCAGGCGCTTACTAAATGTGAGATAGTGGCGATATATCCATTATATAAACGTCATCTATATCATACTATAGAAGCGTCTCCGAACACATCCAGATAAGGAGAGACTCCCATGATGAAAAAGCTCACCACTGTCCTGACCGCCGCTGCGATGACCGCAGCCGCTGTCTCCGCCGTCCCGTTCACGGCCTCCGCTGCCGACACGGTCTACGGCACCATGCAGATCCCCTACGCCGACTTCTTCAAGGCCGAGTTCGCCGATGCGGCCAACGCCGATGTCGAGGTCGATGCCGTATCCTCCGCGACCGCGAACAAGTGGAGCGGCAATGCGGTCGGCTCCGTCGATGCCGATGGCAATTGGCAGCAGGGCGGCCTGGCAGCCGGCACCTACTGCGAGGCCAATGAGGCCGGCGGCGGCACCATCCTTGGTGTCGTTTACCCCGTGGCCATCTCCGCGGACGACCAGGCGTTCCTGACCGAGAACTACGGCTTCACGCCTCTCGAGACCGCGCCGACCGCCTACAAGGAGGTCACTGTCACCGACGGCGTCGTGTCCTTCGGCAAGCTCGTCGACACGGACGGTGCCCAGAACGTCGGCGGCAATGTCACCCTCCAGACCCAGACCAACTACGGTGACTACCAGATCACTGTCGAGAACTACCCGCAGGATGCCGACACCTATGCCGCCATCGTCAAGACGTCGGACGGCAACTATTACGCCATGCGCGCCCTCGAGAACATCTGGCGCAGAGGCGAGTATGCGTGGTCGGTCGGCTATGTGACCCAGACCCACGGCAACAATATCGACAACGCCGACTACTACGGCACCAACGGCGCCACCATCACCGAGATCGACATGATCACCCTCGACGGCTACCGCGTGGTAGACGGCCTGAGCCTGTATCTGCCTGTCATCTTCACGAACGGCGTCACGGTCGAGAGCGGTGCAGCCGGCACGGGCAGCGTGACCTATGACACGTCTGCATTCCCGGCCGACTTCCAGCAGTCCGCATCCGTTGCCGACGGCTTCAGCGCGGCGAATGGCACGATCAGCTATGAGGGCGCCCAGCCCGGCAGCTACCAGCTCACCGTGAACGACGCGTCCGGCAAGTATGCCGACGTCCGCGGCAGCTTCACGCTCTCTACGGCCGACATCCCGGTGCAGTATGCCGACGGCAAGCTCGTCCCCGCTGACGGCTTCACCGAGGCCGATGCCGCGAACTTCCTCAAGAACATCACCTCTGTCAAGGTCGGCGAGACGGCGTATCGTACCGGCAGACGCGGCACGACCGTCATCGACCCGACGAGCGGTGAGGTCCTCTTCGATGCCAAGTCCGGCGATACTGCGGTCTTCGACGGCTCCGGCACTTACAGCCTCTCCGTGACGGCCACCGGCTACAGCACGACCTACGACTTCACGATCGCCCCCGCTGAGGAGCCGACCGAGGCCACCGAGGCGACCACGTCCACCACTGCGACCACCGCCACCACCAAGGCGACCACTGCCACCACCAAGACGACCACCAAGGCCACCACGAAGTCCGGCTCCACCGGCGCCGCGAGCCCGAAGACGGGCGATGCTGCCGGTCTGCCGCTGGCAGGTCTGGCGATCGCTGCCGGTGCAGCCGCTGTCCTCTCCAAGAAGAGAAAGTAAGCAAAGCCATCTCCACATTCCTTTCAGACCCGCACGCCCTCTCCCGCTGCATGACGCGCAGCGGGGAGGGCGCATGAACGGGCGTATTTTTTTATCATCCGGGAGGAGACCGATATGCTGTTTTTGATCGATGTGATCCTTGCGGCCGTGTTCGCTTGGGTCTGTGCCGGAGCGCTCCACCGCGACCCCGGTCCTTTTTATTTCTGTGCGGCACTGCTCACGGCCGTGATGTTCGGCATCGGGCAGGCCCATCTCACCGGCATCCCGCCCGTCGTGGACACCTATGTGATCGGCCTTTTCAACGAGGGCGCGCTCGCGGCGGCGCTCTGGTGCGTGGTCGCCTACATCGGCGCTTTCCCGAACGGGTCGGCCCCCGTCAAGCGGCTCATGCCGGCGCGCGGGGAGCTGTCCATCTTCGCCGCCGTGGTGACGATGGCGCACGCCGTCACCTATAGCATCACCTACATCCGCCGCCTGTTCTCCGGCCGCACGCCGTCCACGGAGTTCGTGCTGACGTGCATCGTCTGCCTGCTGCTCATGGTCATCATGATCCCGTTGACGGTGCTCTCGGTCAAGGCCGTCCGCAAGAAGCTCAAGGCGAAGACGTGGAAAAGCATCCAGCGCGCGGCGTATGTGTTCTACGCGCTGATCCTGGTGCATGTGCTGGTCATCTACATCCCGCGCGCACGGCATGGGGTGGAGGGCGCGCTGCTGAACGTGATCGTCTATACGGCGGTGTTCGCGGGCTATGCGGCGCTCCGTCTGGGCAAGCTCTATGTCAAGAAGACCAAGACCGAGCGCAAGGCCGCTGTCAATGCCGTTTGCGCGGCGGCTGCGGTGGCGCTGACGGTGGGACTTGGCGTCGCGTCCTACGGGAAGGCCGAGGACGTTCGCAAGACTGCCGATGCCGAGACCGCACCCGCCGCAACGACCGTCGCAGAGACGTCCGCGAGCGAGACCGTCTCCGAGACCGTCCCCGCGACGACGGCCGTCTCTGTGGATGAGACATCCGCGACCGATGTGGAAACAGAAGACACCTCCGAGACATCCGACGAGACCTCCGCCACCGAGGCCGCGACCGGTGAGACCGTCACCACCGAGACGACGACGGCCGCCGAGACGACTGCCGAGGCTGCCGCGCCTGCCGAGGACGCTCCCGCCGAGGAGACGCCGGTCGAGGACGCGCCTTCCGCCGCACCTGCGGAGGAAGTACCCGCCGCCGAGCCTGCCCCGCAGGCAGAGCCGGAGCCGGTCTACGTCTACAACAACGGCACCTTCGACGGCAATGGCAGCTCTCCCGAGGACTACGAGGGCAAGGACTATGTCGGACGCGTGGTGGCACATGTGACGATCGAGAACGACGTCATCACCGGCATCACGGTGGACTTTTTGGACGACGATCCCGAGTATTACGTCATCGCACAGAACATCGTCCTCCCGCGGATCCTGGATGCCCAGAGCCCGGACGTGGACGCCGTCTCCGGCGCGACCCGCTCCGCCGAGGGCATGATCGAGGCCGTCCGCAATGCGCTCGATGCCGCGAGACGGTGATACCGCACCTCCCATATCTGCACCATGCCCCCACTGGGGGCATCTGTGCTTTACGGATCATTTTTCAAAAAAACTATGGCATTTTCCCCGCGGATGTGCTATAATAGGACATGAGATCATCCCCATGAAAGGAACGACTATGCATCGAACACGCCTCCTGCCCGTGCTCGCCGGGCTCCTGCTGCTGACGGGCTGTGCGCAAAAGCCCGCCCCGCAGGCCGCGAGCCGCGACCTCTTCGCGATGGATACCTATATGACCCTCAAGGTCTGGTGTGACGACGGCGACGCCGCCAATGCCGAGGCCGCCGCCCGCATCGAAGCCCTCGAGGCCGCGTTCTCCGTGACGAGGCCGGAGAGCGACATCGCCCGCGTCAATGCCGCCGATGGCACGCCCGTCACGGTCGGGGAGGACACGGCGAACGTCATCGCCGCCGGGCTCGCCATGGGCGCAAAGACGTCCGGCGCGCTCGACATCACGGTCTACCCCGTGCTGCGCGCATGGGGCTTCACGACCGACACCATGCACGTCCCGGAGGAGGCCGAGATCGCGTCGCTTTTGGCCGACGTCGACTATACGCGCGTCACGCTCGACGGACAGACCGTGACCGTCCCGGCACCGCAGGAGATCGACCTCGGCGCCCTCGCCAAGGGCTACACCAGCGACGCCGTCATGGACATCTACCGTGCGCACGGGGCGCAGTCCGCGATCGTGTCGCTCGGCGGCAATGTCCAGGCGCTCGGCACCAAGCCGGACGGGAGCCTCTGGAAGGTCGGCATCCTCGACCCCTTCCATCCCGATCAGAACCTGTGCGTCCTTGAGGTCGCCGACCGCGCGGTCATCACCTCGGGCAATTATGAACGCTATTTCGAGGAGGACGGCACACGCTACTGGCACATCCTCGACCCCGCTGACGGGCATCCGGCCGACAATGGGCTCGTCTCCGTCACGGTCGTGGGCGAGCAGGGTCTCCAATGTGACGCGCTCTCGACCGCCCTCTTCGTCGAGGGGACGGACGGTGCCGTCGACCATTGGCGCCGGGACGGCAGCTTCGAGCTCGTCCTCGTCACGGACGACGCCCGCGTGCTCATCACGGAGGGCCTGGAGGACTGCTTCACGGCCGTTGCGGGCTATCCCGTGGAGGTGGTGCGCCGTGGAGACTGAGATGACCAAGAAGGACCCCTCGCGCGCCCCGCTGATCGCGGTGGCGGTGTTCGTGATCGTGGCGGCGCTCGGGTCGGTCGTGTGGCTCCTCGTGGGGATGCTGCGCGGCGCGGATGCCCGGCGCGTGGAGGTCGTGCAGGGCGGGAACGTCCTGTATACCTATGATCTCGCGACCGCCTCGCCCCAGACCGTCCGCATCGAAGCGCCGGACGGCGGATGGAACGAGTTCACGATCGCGGACGGCGAGATCCGCATGACCGCCGCCGACTGCCCCGACCAGACCTGCGTCCACATGGGGCCGCTGCGGGCGGAGAATCTGCCGATCGTCTGCCTGCCGCACCAGCTCGTCATCCGCTTCGAGGACGCCGATACATGAGGATGACCACGCGCCGGCTCACGGAGCTCGCGCTGCTGACGGCGGCAGCGCTCATCATCTTCGTCATCGAGCTGCGGATGCCGGACATCGCGATCCCCGGCGTCAAGCTCGGTCTGGCGAACATCATCACCGTCTATGCCGTCTTCCGCTACCGCCCAGGAGAAACGGCGATGCTCGTGGCGGCGCGGATCCTGCTGGGGGCGCTGTTCTCGCCGAATCCGTCCACGCTGCTCTACAGCGCATCGGGCGCGGCGCTCTGCCTCGTGGGGATGCTGACCGTGCGGAAGGCCATCCCGGCGCGGTACATCTGGCTTTGCAGCATGATGGGCGCGATCCTGCACAACATCGGCCAAATGACGGCCGCCGTCCTGCTCATGCGGACGACGGCGGTGCTGTCGCTCCTGCCGGTGCTTTTGCTCTCGGGATGCATCGCGGGGCTCTTCACGGGACTTTGCGCGCAGATGCTGGTGACGCGTCTGTACAAAAAGCCGCCGCATGATCTGTAACGTCCCGCCCCCTCGCGGCACTAACTGGAAAAGCTCCAAATAGACATTTGCGCTTTTTGACATTTGAGATGAGGTGATCCTATGCAGACATACGGTACGCTCGCCAAGGTCGGCGACACGCAGCTCAACGTATACACAGAGGGAACAGGCCCCGTCACGATCGTGTTCCTGGCAGGATCGAGCGTGGGATGTCCCGGCTACGAATACAAGCCGGTCTATCGGCGCCTTTCGGACCGCTGGCGGATCGCGGTCGTGGAGAAGGCGGGCTACGGCCTGAGCGGCAAGGCGACGACGCCGCGGACGGTCGAGCAGCTCGTGGAGGAGAGCCGTGCCGCGCTGCGTGCGGTCGGCATCGCACCGCCCTATGTCCTCGCGCCGCATTCTTACTCCGGCTTCGAGGCGATCTGGTGGGCGAACACCTACCCGGACGAGGTGTGCGCCGTGCTCGGCCTCGACATGGGGCTCCCGAACATGATGCGCGCACAGGCCAAGGAGATCCCGCACGAGCAAAAGAAAGCGATGGTCGCCCGGACCCGCTCTCTGATGCAGAAGCTCGCCAAGCGCGGCCTGCTCGCCAAGCTCTTGCGGAGCAAGACCGTGAACGCGTCCGGCCTGCTGACCGGCACCGAGCTCACGGCGGAGGAGAAGGCGGCCTATGAGGACGTGTATTATCGCAACATCGCGAGCGAGGCGGTGTTCGAGGAATCCGTCCTTGCCGAGGAGAATGCGGAAAAGGCCGATGCCACGGGCTATCTGAAATGCCCTGTGTGCCTTGTCGTGAGCAGCATGCGCTCCCCGGTCAAGGCGCTCACCTGGCAGCAGGCCGCGAAGGAGTATGCGTCCCACTGTGATGCGGAGCTCCATCAGACAGTGGCCGGGCATATGCTCCACGCCGAGATCCCCGATGAGGTCGCGGCGATCTTCCGGGCGTTCCTGGAGCAGCACGGCATCTGACCGCGCATCCCCAACGTGACCATCCGCCCTTAGGCGGTCATATATAGGAGGTATCATTATGGCAGACATCACGATTCTAGGCTCCGGCGCCTTCGGACTGGCGCTGGCCGTCATGGCACGCAATGCCGGACATCAGGTCACGGTATGGTCGAAGTTCCCTGCGGAGCTCGACGAGATCCGCACGACAGGGGAGTCCTCGAAGCTCCCGGGCGTCAAGATCCCGCCGGACATTTTGCTGCGCTCCGATCACGAGAGCATCTCGGACAAGGACGTCGTCATCTGCGGCATCCCCTCGTCCTTCGTGCGCAGCGTGATGAACGAGGTCGCGCCCTACATCTCGGAGAAGACCGTCATCGTCAACACCTCGAAGGGCCTCGAGGACGGCAGCTTCAAGCGCATGAGCCAGGTCATCGGCGAGGAGTGTCCCAAGAACCCCGTCGTCGTCCTGACCGGCCCCTCCCACGCGGAGGAGCTGAGCATCGGCATCCCGACCACGGTCGCGGTGGCCTGCAAGGAGATCAAGTACGCCGAGTACATCCAGGACATCTTCACGACCGGCACGCTGCGGCTCTATGTCAATGCGGACGTGACCGGCTGTGAGCTGGGCGGATCGCTGAAGAACGTCATCGCGCTCGCGTGCGGCATCAGCGACGGCCTCGGCTACGGCGACAACACCAAGGCCGCCCTCATGACCCGCGGCATCCACGAGATCACGAACCTCGGCCTGAAGCTCGGCGCGGAGCTGGACACCTTCGCCGGCCTCACCGGCATCGGCGACCTGATCGTGACCTGCACCAGCATGCACAGCCGCAACCGCCGCGCCGGCATCCTGATCGGACAGGGCGTGGCGCCCGCAGAGGCCGTGAAGCAGGTCGGGACGGTCGAGGGGTATTACTGCACGCAGGTGGCCTACCAGCTCGCGCAGTCGATCGGCGTGTCCATGCCGATCACGGAGGAGCTGTACCGCGTGCTGTTCGAGAACGGCGATGTGCGCGAGTCGCTGCGCAAGCTCATGGGGCGCCCGAATCGCCACGAGTGCGAGCGCTACATGACCCTCGAGGGCATGACGAGCCTCGACCGCACACCGGGGGATGAGTATTGATGGCACGCCTCGATCTCAAGGCCGGTGCGCTCCTCTCGCCCGTGCCGCCGACTCTGGTCACCTGCGGGACGGCCGAGCATCCGAACGTCCTGACGGTCGCCTGGACGGGCATCGTCTGCACGCGCCCGCCCATGACCTACATCTCCGTGCGTCCCACACGCCATTCCCATGCGCTGATCCGTGAGACGGGGAGCTTCGTCATCAATCTGCCGACGTCGGAGATGGCACGCATCGTCGACCTCTGCGGCATGAAGACCGGCGCGAAGGACGACAAGCTCGCCCTCTGCAAGCTGAAGACCGCCCCTGCCAAAACGGTCGAGGCGCCGATCCTGACGGCCTGTCCCGTCAGTCTGGAGTGCCGCGTCACAGAGGAGAAGGATCTCGGCTCGCACACGATGTTCCTTGCGGAGATCACGAACGTCTCGGTGGACGAGCGCTGCCTCGACCCGAGGGGACGCCTCGATCTCAAGAAGGCCGGCCTCCTCGCCTATGTCCACGGCGAGTATCTCACGCTCGGGAAGAAGTGCGGGGACTTCGGCTTCTCCGTCCGAAAAAAGCGCAGCCGGAAGCCCCGGAAGGACAAGCGCTGACTTATTATAATAGATAACGTTTTCGATGACCGCCGCCCGAGGATGCACGTCCTCGGGCGGCTTTTGGCGTCCCCTCTGTGCAGATCGCTCAGAATTTTTTCATCTCTTCATAATTTTTTAAACTCTTAAAGGTTTCTTTAAGAATTCGCCGCTATAATAAAGACAGTTCAAATGGAACAGACGATAGCACCGAACGAACGGCTTGCCGCACGGGCCGCGGCTTCGGGCGAAAAACAGAAGAAGATGTATGATAGATCAGCTAGGAGGAATGTATCATGAGAAAGTACACCAAGATCCTCGCGAGCGTCCTGGCAGTGGCATGCGTCGCCGCCGGCACGAGCGCCATGGGGCTCTCCGCCGCAACGGCCGGTGATGTGGATCTCGACGGCACGCTCGGTGTCACCGACATCATCGCGCTCCAGAAGTACCTGCTCGGTACGGGCAAGCTCTCTGGTGAGGGCGCAAGGAACGCCGATGTTTATGCAGACGGCGCGGTCAACGTGTTCGACCTTGGCAAGCTCAAGCGCATGGTCCTGAACGGCCAGACCGTAGAGCCCACCGAGCCGACGCAGCCGTCCGAGGAGCCGACGAGCGAGCCGACGACTGAGCCGACGCAGCCTTCCGAGTCGACCGGTGAGGGCGTGGTCGCTTCCATCGAGTATGCCGACAACAGCGTGACGCTCTACGATGCAGCAGGCGCAGTCGTCAAGCCCGAGGATGCCTCGAACGTCACCGTTAACGGCACCTATGTCACCGTCACCAAGGCCGGCGAGTACGCCCTGAGCGGCTCCTGCGCGAACGGCCAGATCAAGGTCTCCACGGACAACACCGCCGAGCCGCTCGCAGAGGTCACCCTGAGCTTTGCCGGTCTGACCCTCTCGAACAGCACCGAGACCCCCGTCTTCATCGAGAATGTCGGCGAATCCGCGACGATCTCCGTCAAGAAGGACACCGTCAACACCATCTCTGACGGCACCTCTCACACCGACACCTACACCAACAGCGACGGCGAGACCGTCGAGCTCAACGGCGCCATCTTCTCCAAGGATGACCTCAAGATCAAGGGCAAGGGCACGCTGAACGTCAACGGTAACTACAAGGACGGCATCGTCTGCAAGGACGACCTCAAGCTCTGGAACGGCACGATCAATGTCAAGGCCGTCGATGACGGCATCCGCGGCACGGATTCTGTCCGCATCGGCGATCCCGATGTCATGGTCGCAAATGGCGGTGACGGCGATTATTCTGACCTCAACATCACCGTGAACACCAACAACGGCAGCTCCGGCGGCGACGGCATCGTGTCTGGCTCCACCGACGCCGATAAGGGCTTCATCACTGTCAACGGCGGTACCGTCACCATCAACTCCTACGCGGACGGCATCCAGGCCGAGCAGACCGTCACCATCAACGGCGGCGACCTGGATATCACCACCTACCAGGGCAGCACCTACGGCAGCAGCGGCTCGACCGGCGGCTGGGGCGGCGGCATGGACGGCAACGCCAGCAAGACCGACATCTCCGCGAAGGGCATCAAGGCCGTTGGCCTCTATGATGCGGCCGGCACGACCTGGCAGAGCGGCGGCGACATCACCATCAACGGCGGCACCATCAAGGTGGACTCCTCCGACGATGCGATCCACTGCGCCGGCTCCATGAAGCTCCTCGGCGGCGTGATGACGCTGTCCACCGCCGACGACGCCGCGCACTCCGACCATGACCTGACCATCGGCCAGGGCAGCGCGACCACGTTCGATGACGTGCAGATCTACATCCCCAAGTGCTACGAGGGCATCGAGGCGAGCCAGATCACCCAGAACAGCGGTACTGTTTACATCGTCTCCGGCGATGACGGCTACAACGCAGGCGGCGGCGCAGACGGCTCCGGCACCGGCGGCATGACCGGCCCCGGCACAGGATGGGGCCAGGGCACGACCAGCTCCGGTTCGACGAGCCTGACGCTCAACGGCGGTCTCGGCGTGGTCAACTCCGCGAACGGCGACCATGACGCCTTCGACTCCAACGGCACCTTCACCATCACCGGCGGCTACTTCTGCGCCAACGGTCAGGAGCCGTGCGATTATGACGGCACCTTCACCAACAACGGCGGCAGCATCATCACCATGACCGCCGGCAATACCAACCTCAACACCCGCTACAGCTTTGTGGACAACAGCGGCAAGGTGATCGTATCCTTCCTCTCCGCGGCCGGTTCTCCCGGCGCCACCTGCAACGGCTGCACCGCACAGTCCGGCGGCAGCGTCTCCGGCGGCACGGCCATCCTGACGCAGGCGCCGTTCGAGACCTTCATCGGCGGCTCGCTCTCCGGCGGCTCCCAGATCACCGGCAGCGCCTCCACGGGCGGCGGCGCCTTCGGCCCTGGCGGCAGATAAGCCGAACACCCAAGATAAACAGCTCTCTATTCTCTCTCCTAAACGAGCGCCCCTCGGTGACGACCGAGGGGCGCTTGCGCATCTGCATCGCCGGCCCGATGCCCCTCCCGCCCACAGGGAGGGGCATCCTTCTGCCTATGGTCTAAAAGTAAAAGCCGATCAGGCGCTTCATCATGCGGAGGCTGCGGCGCAGAAAGATGGAGAGGGAGCGGCGCGTCTCGCCGACGATCTTGCGCCGGACATGGCGGCTGTAGCGGCTGTGCAGGTGGAGGAATCGGCGGACGCGGAGATGCGCGGCGCGGTCCTTGCGGGCGACATCGGCCTGCATGAGCATGTAGAGGGAAGCGACGGCTGCTCGGTAGGCACGTTCCTCATCCGCGCCGGACGTGAGACGGACATAGTCACGCGTGGAGAGCGGCCGCTGCATCCGTTTTCCGCGGCAGGGCGTGCGGTAGTAGTACAATGCATGGATCCACGGGAGCGCCTCCGATGCCGCAGGCTCGCCCGTCCGAAGGGCATGACGGAACGCCCTGCGGACCTGCCGGTCCTCGTCGCAAAGGGCGGCGCCGTGGAGCTGGCCGAGGAAGTAGGTGAGCATCAGCGCACGGGAATCCTGGTCGAGATACTGGAACAGCGGGAGCTGCTGACCGCCGAGCGCCGCGACAGAACGCCGCTGCTCGAGGAGCGACAGCAGATCCTCCGGCGCTGTGAGGGGACGGGTCGCACAGAGCTGCCGGAGCGTGCGGCGGACGTCGGTGTTCGAGCAGCGCGTGTCCTCCAGGAGGATCCGCATGGGGAGGGCATCGTCGGGGAGCAGGCGCTCCCAGCCCTGCGGCGGCGCAGGCTTGCGGCCATTGATGACATATTGCATCCCGCCGCCGCCGGCACGGGGGATGTCCGCGAGGAGCAGGTCAGTTCGTCTGACAGACGGCACTGCCGCACATACCTGCGGCCACGCCTCGGCGACTGCGGTGCCGGAGGGGGCGGAGAGGACAGGCTCCATCCCGCAGACTGCCGCACAGACGAGACTCTGCCAGAGCGGCAGACAGATCTGCGGATGTCCCTCGGGAAGGAGCAGATCGGCCTTGAGGTCGCATCCGGGCACGCCCTGGCCGCTGACGGCAAAGGTCTGGACGACGCGCACAGGGCGTCCGTCCGGGAGGCAGGCGTAGAATGTATGGATCTCGGTGCTCCTGACAGGCGGGACGTATCGCGCGCAGACGGCCGCAAAGACCGCCCTTGCGCCGCTCGTACCGCTGAAGACCGCACCGTGATCGGCATGGGTCTGCCGTGCGATGCAGCTATATCTCATCTTGATCGCTCCTTCCTAGCTATTATGACCATAGATGGGGCGCCAAGTGACAGCGTTCGATCCCGCGCACAGCGCTTGCATTTTTTCGCAAAACATGCTATACTGTATGATACAGCCGTCCGATCGGGACGGTGAGATCGGAGAAAGGCGGCAGTATCATGGCAGGGATCCTGGAATATCTGGACTGGCGGGGCGACGTCCCCTTCACGGTCGACCCCTTCGGCGAGGTCGACGCGCTCCTACTGGCGGAGCTGGGCTATGTCCCCTTTGAGGGCGTGGTGCCGGAGCGCCATGCAGTGCGGATCGGTCTGGCGGAGGCACAGGCGCGGTTCCGTGCGGACGCGGTCGGGGATGAGGACCGCATGTATTCTTTCACGCGGGACTGTCTCCTCCTCGAAAAGCTCGCAGCCGCGCCGCGGTTCCGGGGGACGTACCTCACTGGCTACCGCAGCATCATCGACCCGGCGGCGACGCTGCAATTCTCCGCCCTGACCGTCCTCCTCCCGGACGGCACGACCTTCGTCAGCTTCCGCGGCACGGACGGCACCGTTACCGGCTGGAAGGAGGACCTCTCCTTCGCGGTGAACGCCCGCACGGCCGCGCAGGCGCTCGCAGTGTCCTATCTGGACGACTTTTTCACATCGCATCCGCGCCCGCTGCGGCTCGGCGGCCATTCCAAGGGCGGGAATCTGGCGATGTACGCGGCGGCGTTCTGCCGTCCGCTGGTGCAGGCGTCGATCACGGAGGTCTACGCCTTCGATGCGCCTGGATTCCGGGAGGAGCTGGTCGCGATGCCGAGCTATCGGGCGATGACGGGACGGATCCGGTCGTATGTACCGGGCTCGTCCGTGGTGGGGATGCTGCTGGAGACGGGCGTGGCACCGACGATCATCCGCAGCGATGCCGCCGGCCTCCAGCAGCATGTCGCGTACTCCTGGCAGATCGAGCGGAACAGACTCGTCCGCGAGAACGCCCTCTCCAAGAGCAGCGGCTTCGTCGACCGCACGGTGGATGGATGGCTCGCCGACCTTGACGACGAGGAGCGCACGCACTTCATCGAGGCACTCGGCAGCATCCTCGGCGCGCCCGAGAAGGAGACCCTCCGCGACATCTCCCGCAGCCGCCACACGGCCTATCCTGCGATGCTCAAGGCCGCCGCGACCCTTCCGCCGGAGCAGCGCCGCGCCGTCCTCGATGCGGTCTACAAGATCGTCCGCAGCGGCAAGGACGCCATCATCGGCGCTGAGAAGCCGTCCGTCCCGCCGCCGCTCCCCGCCGGCACGGAGGATCCGGCGTGACGTCTGTCTGACAGACCAAAGCCCCTGCACGGCCGTGCAGGGGCTCTCTTGTTGGAGATGGCGGACGCTCAGGCGTCATCGCGGATGGTGTAGGTGTCCTTCCCGAGGCCCTTGGACCGGTAGAGCGCCTCATCGGCAGCCTTGCAGAGGGCGGCATAGTCCCGGAGGGTCGGGGAGAAGATGGCGACGCCGATGCTCGCGGAGATCTTGTAGCGGCCGTCGTCGCCGGTGTAATTGGAGCGGAACGCCTCGCAGAGCGCTTCGCAAAGGGCTGTGATATAGCTGCGATAGTCGCCCTCCTCCGGCACCGTGTTCACGAGCACGGCGAACTCGTCGCCGCCGACACGGCCGAGGTAGTCCTCGCCGGAGAAAGTCCCGCGCAGGATGCTGCCGACCTTCGCGAGCACCTTGTCGCCATAGGCGTGGCCGAGCGTGTCGTTGACGCTCTTGAAATCGTCGATGTCGAGGAAGATGATCGCGTGCTGCTCGGTGGGGAGCGCATCGCGGAGGCAATGCTCGACCACCTCCTCGAAGGTGCGCTTGTTGAGGATGCCGGTGAGCTGGTCGATGCGCGCCTTGTTGTCGAGGCGCGTCACGAGGCCCTCCATGGGGCGTGTCAGACGGGAGGCGAAGATGGCGCCGATGGTCGCGGCCAGGAGCACGGCCACGATGGACACGAGGATGATGTAGAGCCGCACCTCCTTCTCCTCCCGAAGGATGACCTCGGTCGGGATGGAGCAGATGACGTACCAATCCTCGGCCGTCGCATTGACGGTGACGAGGTAGTCGTTGTCGAGGACGGTCGCGGAGCGCTGCCCCTGGACACGCTGCCGGATCGGGTCAGGCAGCGGCGTGCCGACCTCGTCGCGGTCGGAGGAATAGAGGATGCTGTAGTCCTGGTCGGTCAGACGGATGGACATGTCCGCCATGGCCGCGGAGTTATCGAACACATCCTCGAGCTCGGCGGCATAGAAGGAGATGACCAGCACCGCATTCTCGTGGACGCGCTTGACGTAGTAGATGCGGTTATAGTTGTTGGCGAGACCGGCCTCCCATCCGTCATGGGTGCGCTGGTCGGTGATCATGGCCTCGAAGGCCTCGAACTTCTTGTCGCCGAAGAGGGCGTTGGTGCCGTTCGAGATCTTGCCGACGGTGTGGTCGTTGCGGTATACGATGCCATAGTCCACGAAGTTCTCCATGATGCAGAGGCTGTAGAGCTTATCGGAGATCTTCTTTTCGGTGTTGATGGCCTCGTATTCGTCATTCTTGGGATCGGTGGCGTCGTAGGTGTAGGTCACCTCCTCACCGAAGGCGAGGGTGCCGATGGTCTCCATGCGGTCGAGATAGCCCTTGAGATTGAGCTGCATCTGGACGTTGAGCGAAGAGGTCAGCGTACAGACCTTGTCCTTCAGCACAGTGTCGGCCTTGCGGAAGGCCAGCACCGAGACCGCCACGACGACCGCTATGACGATCATCATGAACCCCACGATCAGGGCATATTTGAGCATGGAGACCTGTCGGGGCGCCATGTCCGCATCGCGTTGTCGTTTCATGTTCTCCCTCCCTAGGGGAAACTTGCGGGCATCCTCCTGTCGAGAAGGCTCGTTATCTTTTATTATAGCACATTTTTGCATGGATGGCAATAGTTTTGGCGAAAAAGAACATGGCAGGATGCGGCCTTGACGATCGGCCGCGGGTCTGGTATAATGGAGCTGAGAAGCATGACGAAAGGAGGGAGGTACGGTGATCAAAGGGATCCACCATGTCTCCATGCGTGCCGACAGCGACGACGCCTACGAGCGCGCGAAGCAGTTCTATCTCGACATCCTCGGCCTGACGGTGAAGCGCGAGTGGCCGGAGGGCATCATGCTCGACACGGGCGCCGGCCTCATCGAGATCTTCCGCAGCGGCGGGGGAGCGCGCATCTGCGGCGCCGTCCGGCATTTCGCGCTCGCCTCGGACGATGTCGACACGCTCGCCGACCGGATCGCGGCGGCGGGCTTCGAGGTCTTCATCGCACCCAAGGACATCACGATCGCCTCCGACCCGCCCTGTCCCGCCAGGATCGCGTTCTGCCGGGGGCCGCTCGGCGAGGAGATCGAGCTCTTCTGCGAGCGCTAGGGCATCGTTTGCCACGATCACGGTCGAAAAAAGCATTTACAAGTGGCCGATCCTATGGTATACTGGATAAAAATGCACGATCACAAGGAGGATCATTTTCTATGAGAAGAGCCGCTTTGCTTTGTATGACTGCTGCCCTCTCTGCCGCGCTGCTCTGCGGCTGCAGCGGCGGGATGCGCGCCGACCTGACGGCGACCCAGGCCGCCAAGGAGATGGGCGTCGGCATCGACCTCGGCAACACCATGGAGGCGTTCTGGCAGGACGAGAACGACCTCACCGCCGGCGCTGCCACCATCGGGGACGATACCCCGCAGGATTATGAGAAGTGCTGGGGCGCGGTCGTCACCACGCAGGAGTGCATCGACGGCATCGCCGCCGCAGGCTTCCGCTGCGTGCGTCTGCCCGTCTATTGGGGCAATATGATGGAGGACGACGGCAAGTACGACATTGACCCCGCCTACATGGCGCGCGTCCAGGAGATCGTGGACTACTGCCTCAAGGACGACCTCTACGTCATCCTCAACGTCCACCACTACGATGAGTTCCTCATCAAGCACCACACCAAGGACGAGACCCTTGCCGCCGCGGCGCACGTCTGGGCGCAGATCGCCGACCGGTTCAAGAGCTACGGCGACCGCCTCGTGTTCGAGGGGTACAACGAAGCCCTCGGCACCCCGCAGGAGGGCACGACCATGACCGAGGACGAGACCTATGCCTATGTCAACGAGATGGACCAGGTCTTCGTGGACACCGTCCGCGCGAGCGGGGGGAACAATGCGAAGCGCATCCTCATCGCCTCCGGCTACTGGACGAACATCGACCTGACCACGGACGAGCGCTTCCAGATGCCGCAGGACACCGTCCCGGACAAGCTGATGGTCTCCGTCCACTACATCGACAATGCCGTGTATTGGCAGAACATGGTCGGCGGCAAGCGCTGGATCGACTACACGACCGAGCAGTGCGAGCTCCTGCGCGAACGCTTCACGGACGCCGGGATCCCCGTGTTCGTGGGCGAGTGTACGTCCATCTACACGGACGACCATTTCATCCAGCACCCGGACTATGACGACTCCTCGGAATGCCTCCAGATCGTGCTGGACATGGCCGCGGACTATGGCTTCGTCCCCGTCCTCTGGGACGTCAACGACAATTTCTATTCCCGCACGGACTACAAGATCAAGTCCGAGAGCGACCAGGCCGTCATCACGGAGGTCGCCGACCGCATCGCGAGCAGACAGTGAACGAAAACGCCCCTCTCCATGTCGGAAAGGGGCGTTCGGGTCATCTTTGTGCCGGGGGACGGCCGTTGGGGCCGTTCTGGCGGGGCGCGTCGTTCTGGGGCGTGTTCTGCTGGGCACGCGGACGGCGCTCGGTCTTCTTGTAGAGAAAGTTGTCGCGGCTCACCTGCATCTTGAGCGAGCCCTTGGTGACATAGTCGTTCGCCTCGCGGCGCTGGGAGACGGTCTTGAGCTTGCTCGCCATCGACCCGACGGCGATCGCCGCCACGATCAGGCCGATGACCAGCGCGATCAGGAGCGTCTTGCCAAAGTTGAAGCTCGGCGAGACGAGCATCATCATCACAGTCATTTGCATCCTTGGCACCTCCTTAGCTGATGAGATAGCCGATCAGCGTGCCGATGGCGGTCACGGCTGCGGCGATCCCGACGAACCATCCGGCCGCCGCGCCCTTGTCGAGCGGCAAGTTGCCGACGAATTTGCCGGTCTGGCCGTTCATGGCGAAGGTGTACTTCTCATTGTTCCAGCTCAGGTTGAGGAGCCAGACGGGATAGAGCGCGTACTTGGCCTTCGCGTTGCGCAGCCGCACGGTGGACGTGTCCACCTCGACGGCGTCATAGCCCTTGACGGTGTTCTGGAAGGCCTGCTCGACGCTGCGCTTGATGCGCTTGTTGGCCGTCTCGGTGCTGTCCTCGGCGGAGATGTCGTACTTGTCCGCGAGGTAGCCGGAGAGATAGGCCGTCTGGAACGGCACGGCCGCCTTGAAATCGAAGGGCTCGATCGAGCCGAGGAGCTCGTCGTCCATCTTGGTCGAGCCGTCCACGGGGACCTTCTCAAAGTCCATCTCACCGCCGCGGACGGCGCTGTAAAAGCTCTTCTCCTCGTAGTCGAACTGGGCATCGCTCCAGCGGCGGGTCTTGTGCGCCTTGAAGGTGATGTGCCCGTTCGCGTGGGCATCATAGAGCCATACGGGGACGTAGACTCCCTTGATCTCGTCGATCTTGTGCTGGTCGCGGAACACCTTGGGGAGCAGTCGCTTGCCCTCGAAGTGGGCGGAAAGCGCCTTGACGGCCGCATCCTTGTCCAGCTTGAAGGGGATGACGAAGTCCGGCTTGAGGTCGCCGCGGAACTGGCCGGTCATGACGATGGGGTTGTCGCAGTAGGGGCAATGAGTCGCCGCCGTGGTCTGGTCGGCGATGATCTGGCCGCCGCAGGACTGGCAGCTATACACGTTCAGGCCGGCCGACTCCTCGTCGGAGAAGGTGGAGTCGGGCGTGTCCCACTGCATCTGCTCGGTCCCGGCGCCGTTCAGCGCCTCGTCAGCGGCCTTGAGGGACTCGATGGTGAACTCCGAGTCGCAGTATGGGCACTGCATCTGCTGTGTCCCGGCGTTGAACTCCACCTTGCCGCCGCAGCAGGGGCATTTGTATTCGATCAGGTCTGCCAAAGGTCAGCACCTCTTTCCTAAAAAGATCGCGAACGCCGCACAGAGAGCACGGCGTTCGCGTCAGATCACTTGATGTCGCTATCGTCGAACGGGTCGCCGCACTCCGGGCAGAACTTCGGGGGCTTGGTGGGATCCTCAGGCTCCCAGCCGCACTTGTCGCACTTGTAGAGAGGCGCGCCTGCGGGCTTCTTCGCACCGCACTCGGAGCAGAACTTGCCCTTGTTCACGGCGCCGCATGCACACGTCCATCCGTCGGCCGCCACAGGTGCGGGCTTCGGCGAGCCGCACTCGGAGCAGAACTTCGCAGTGTTCACCGTGCCGCAGGAGCAGGTCCAGCTATCCGCAGCGGGCTTTGCCGCAGGGGCGGGCGCCGGTGCAGGTGCGGGCGCCTGCTGCTGCTGCATCTGCTGCTGCATCATCTGCTGCTGCTGGCCCATGGCGAAGAGGTTCTGGGCGTTCATGCCGCCTGCCTGCTGAGCCATGCCCAACCCCATGAAGCCCATCATCGCGCCGCCCTGGTTGCCAGCAGCGGTCTTCATGGCCTCGGCCTGTGCATCGGTCAGCACGGCACCGGCGTTCATCGGGTTCGCTGCCCACGCCAGATCCTCGTACTTCTTGATGCGGTCCTCGTCCTCCTTGGACATGGTCGCGGAGTTGAAGGTGATATTGCCCAGCTCGAGACCGCGCTTCTCGCGCCAATCCTTGGCGAGGGCCTTGTTCAGCTCGTCCTTGACCTCACGGTTGTGGAGGGCGATCTGGTCATAGCGGATGCCCATGTCGGAGACAGCGGCGAACGCCGGCTGCAGGGCATCGAGGAGCTCGGCCTTCATCTGCTGCTCGAGGGCAGAGTTGCGGCCGTAGTCCGTAGCAGTGTTGCCGACCACGTTCGTGTAGAACAGGATCGGGTCTACGATGCGGTAGGTATAGTTACCGTTGCAGCGGATGCCGGCAGTGAAGCTGCGGCCGATCTCCGGGTAGGATACGCGGAACGGTACCGGGTTCTGGGTGCCGAACTTGTTGTCCATCATCTCCTTGAGGTTGAAGTAGTACACGCGCTGTACATGCGCCGTGTCGCCGCCGAAGGAGACGCGCTTGCCGAAGGTCTTGAAGCTCTCCGCGATGCCGTGGCCGAGGCCGCCGGAGAAGATGCTCGGCTCGGTGGAGGTGTCGTAGGTATACTCACCGGGCTCGGCGCAGATCTCCACGACGCGCCCCTGATCGACGATGATCATGGCCTGGCCGTCTGCAACGGCGATCACAGAGCCGTTGGTGATGATGTCCTCGCTGCCCTTGGTGTTGGACGACTTCTTGCCGGTGCGCTTGCTGGCCTTGACCATCATCGTGCCGGCCGGGATGGAATCACAATAGAAGAATTCCTTCCACTGGTCGGCGAGGACAGAGCCGCCTGCTGCCAATGCTGCTTTGATAAGTCCCATGTCTAAAACTCCCTTCGCGTTTTGGATCCCCATGCGTACACGGGGCATCGTCCGCAGTCCGCGGAACGTACAACTCTATTATACCATAGAAAAAGGTGATCGTCAATGACCCTTTTGGCTCATTTTACATTTTTTCGTGTAGACGGTCTCTCATTTCCGTGCAAGATCACCCTCTCGGGCAAACCAGAGAGGGTGACGGAGGATCGTCATTCGCGGACGAACGATGTCCTTGCGGCGGTGAACGGTCTTGCCAGAGAGCTCGCGAGCGGCACGGCGAATGAGAAAGCCACTGCCTGCCAGAGCAGACGCCCGAAGAGCGGCGCGGTCCCGAAGATGCCCTGCGCGAAGGGGAGCCAGATCGTCCCCGCGAGGAGGGCGGCAGACACGAGCACCGCCCCGATCAGCTTGCCGTTCGAGAGATAGCGCACCGTGAAGAGCGTGCCGTCCTCGGCCTTGCACTCGAAGACGTGGATGAGCTGCGAGACGACCAGCGTGAAGAGCGCGCAGGTGCGTGCCTCCGTGAGGGTGCCGCCCAGGCGCAGCGCGGTGCTGAACGCCCCCAGCGTACACAGTCCGATCATGACGCCCCGCCAGACGATGCGTCCGAGGAGGCCGCCGGCGAAGAAGCTCTCGTCCGGGCGGCGGGGCGGGCGGTGCATCACGTCCGGCTCCGGCGGCTCGAGGCCGAGGGCGATGGCAGGGAGACCGTCCGTGGCGAGGTTCACCAGCAGGAGCTGTACGGGCAGCAGCACCACGGGCATCCCCATCAGGATCCCGAGGAACATCGTGATGACCTCGCCGATGTTGCAGGACAGCAGATAGCGCACGAACTTGCGGATGTTCGCATAGATGGCGCGTCCCTCACGGACGGCGCTCACGAGCGTGGCGAGGTCGTCGTCGGTGAGGATGACGTCGGCGGCCTGCTTGGCGACGTCCGTCCCGGAGGCGCCCATCGCGACCCCGACGTCGGCCTCGCGGATGGCGGGGGCATCGTTCACGCCGTCGCCCGTCATGGTCACGACCGCGCCCGCCCTCCGGAACGCCCGCACGAGCCGCAGCTTATGTGCCGGCCCCACGCGCGCGAACACCGAGATCGCCCCCAGACGCCGGTCGAGCTGCGCCTCGGTCATCAGGTCCAGCTCGTCGCCGGTGACGACCTCGCCGCCGCGCAGCAGGCCGGTCTGACGGGCGATGGCGGCGGCAGTCTTCTTGTGGTCGCCGGTGATCATGACCGTGCGGATGGACGCCGCCGTGCAGGTGCGGATCGCGTCCCTCGCCTCGGGACGCGGCGGGTCGAGCATCCCGCTCAGACCAAGGAAGACCATCCCGTCCGCGGCGTCCTCCAGGCGGTCACAGGCCTTCTCCGCGAACGCGAGCACGCGCAGCGCCTGTGCCGAGAGAGTCTCGGTCTCCTCGAGGATCGCGCGGCGGTGAGAGGCCGTCAGCGGCACGTCTCCCTGTGCTGTGCGGACATGCGAGCAGCGCGTGAGGATCACGTCAGCCGCGCCCTTCGCACACACGAGATGCCGCGTCCCGTCCCGCATGAGGACGGCCATGCAGCGCGTCTCGGATTCAAACGGCAGCTCTTCTACGAGCGTCCAGCTCGCGAGCGTGCGGCGGGACATCCCGGCCTTCGCGGCGGCCACGAGGAGCGCGGTCTCGGTCGGGTCGCCGACGGCCTCCCATTCGGCCGCTGTCCCGTCCTTGAGCACGGCGCGGCAGCAGAGGATGCCGCAGCGCAGCACCCCCTCGAGCGCCGGGATCTTATGCGGCGAGACGGGCTTCCCGTCCTCGAGGACGGCCCCCTCACGCCGCAGCCCGCTGCCGGTGACGGTGAAGCGCCGTCCGTCCGCGGAGAGGGTCGTGACGGTCATGTGTCCCTCCGTGATGGTGCCGGTCTTGTCGGTGCAGATGACGGACGTACACCCGAGCGTCTCGATGCTGTGCAGACGGTTCACGAGCGCATGCTGCTTCATCATCCGCGAGACGGCCAGCGCGAGCGCGATGGTGACGGTCGCGGGCAGTCCCTCCGGGATGGCGGCGATGGCGATGGAGATGCCGGTCATCAGCATCTCGAACACCGGCTCCCCGCGCAGCACGCCCGCGCCGAACACCGCCGCGCACACACCCAGACAGATCACCGCCAGCACGCGTCCCAGCTCGCCGAGGCGCTTCTGGAGGGGCGTCTCGGTCTGGCGCTGTCCGGCGAGCATCCCGGAGATGAGTCCCATCTGGGTGGCCCGGCCGGTGGCGGTGATCTGTGCGGTGGCGGTGCCGCGGGTGACGGCCGTCCCGGCGTAGAGCATCCACGGGAGATGGAGCCCCTCCTCCGAGCCGGAGCCGGTGCGCTTCTCGACCGGCTCGGACTCGCCCGTGAGGACGGATTCATTGACATAGAGGCGGCTCGCGGTCAGGAGCTTGGCGTCGGCCGGGACACAGTCGCCCGCCTCCACCGCGATCACGTCACCGGGGACGAGCGTCTCGGCAGAGACCTCGCAGAGCTGTCCGTCCCGCCAGACGCGGGCGGTCGGCGTGGTCATGCTGCGCAGCGCCTCGAGAGTCCGCTCCGTGCGGTACTCCTGGACGAAGCCGAGGACGGCGTCGAGCAGCACGATCACCAGGATCGTGACCGCGTCCGTCCATTCGCCGAGCGCCGCGGAGACGCCCGTCGCCGCGAGCAGGATCAGCACCATGGCGTCCTTGAATTGGCGGAAAAAGATCCGCAGAGGGCCGGGCGGCTTCGTCTGTGCGAGCGTGTTCGGCCCATGCTCGCGCAGCAGCGCCTCGGCCTGCGTGGTCGTCAGTCCGTTCATCATGATCTCCCCTTCCTTTGCACAGGCAGCCGGCCTGTCTGCCACAGGATATGCGGGAGACCGCAAAGGTTATGCAGGACGATCGAACCTCGTCCCGCTGCGCAGCATCTCACGACAACAGGACCGCGGCCGCACACCGGCACGCGCATCATCTTTAAGGAGGCGACCAGGATGGGTCAGATCAAGATCGGAGCACTTCTCAAAAAATACGTCCCCGAGCCGGGTGAGATCGTGGCATCTGTGTCACCTGAGATCCGCACCATCGACAATTATGCTTTTTCCAACTGCACGGCGCTCAAGACCGTGCTGCTCCCCGATACGCTCCAGACGATCGAGGACCGTTCCTTCGCACGCTGCTCCTCGCTCCTCATGCTGGAGATCCCCGATCGTCTCGTCAAGATCGGCAGCGGCGCATTCGCGGACTGCACGTCCCTCAAGGAGATCGACCTGAGCCGATGCCGCTCGCTCACGATCGGGCCGCGCGCTTTCTCCGGCTGCACGTCCCTCGAGAAGATCACGGTCGCGGACAGCGTCGTCATCGGACAGGATGCGTTCAGCGGCTGCACGGCACTGAGATCCATCTGCTGCACCGATGCGGACGGCGGGTGCAGCGAGTTCGGGCAGGCGGCATTTGGCTCGTATTTCACCAAGATCCCGGACGTCTTCTTCGGCAAGACCTCTTATCGCTACTATGACATCATCGAGGAGATGTACTGGATCGCCCTTGTGTCGTGCGGCTATGGCAAGGGCGAGAAGTACGTCAAGCGGAACATCGACAGCTACCTCGAGCGGTTCCTGCTGCGCCAGCGCTATGCGGACCTGCGTTTCCTGATCGGGCATAAGCTGGTGACGCCGCTGCGCTTCGACCGTACCCTTGCGGAGCTGTCGGACCGCAAGGCCTTCCAGTACATCACGGCGGAGCGTGCGCTGCCGGAGGCGCTCGTCCTGCTCCACAAGCAATGCACCGCCACGCTGACCGTTCTGATCGAGAAGGATGACTTCGACAGCTTCAAATGGTTCGTCGATCACGGCTTCGTGACGAAGAAGAACCTCGGCGAGATCCTCGAGGCGACCATCGCGCTCGAGCGTCCGACCTACCGTCCCATGCTCCTCGCGCTGCGGGAGGAGACCATCTCCCCGGACGAGGGGAAGCTGCGGCTCTGACAAAAATGAACGCCTCCCCATCCCGGGGAGGCGTTCGCCGTCATCTCATGCAGATATAGACCACATACGCCGCATACATCAGGAGCATCGCGGCGCCGCCCCAGCGGGCGAGCTGCTTTTTCGGCCAGCAGAAGACCCAGACGATCGCAGAAAAGACCATCAGCACGATGATGTCCACGGCGTTCTCGCCGGTGAAGCTCATCGGGGAGATGGCGCCGGAGATGCCGAGCACCATCAGGATGTTGAAGATGTTCGAGCCGACGACGTTGCCGAGCGCCATGTCGACCTCCTTCTTCCGTGCGGCCACGGCGGAGGTCACCAGCTCCGGCAGGCTCGTGCCGAGCGCGACGATCGTCAGGCCGACGAGGTTCTGCGACATGCCGAAGCGAATCGCGATGGACGATGCTGCATCGACCACGCGGTCACCGCCGAACACGATCGCCGCTGCGCCGCCGATGATGAAGAGGATGCACTGCCAGATGGGCAGCGTCTTGGGCTCGTCCGCCTCTGCGGCGGCATCGCCTCCGTTCTTGCGCGCGTTCAGTGCCGAGCGCACCATCCACACGAGGAACGCCACGAAGATCACCAGCAGTATCGCGCCCTCTACATGCCCGACCGTCCATCCCGTCAGGCCGAAGATCAGCAGCAGCACCGCCGCACCGACCGAGAGCGGATATTCCCGCAGCAGCATCGACTTCTGCACCGCCATCGGACAGAGCACCGCGCACACGCCGCATACGACCATGAGGTTGATGATGTTCGAGCCGACGGCGTTGGCGATGGCCAGCTCATTGTTGTGGGCGAGGGCCGCCGTGACGCTGACGGAGCACTCCGGCAGGGAGGTGCCCATCGCCACGATGGTCAGGCCGATGATGAGGGAGGGCACCTTGAGCATCTTGGCGACGCTCGAGCTGCCGTCTACGAAAAAGTCAGCGCCCTTCACGAGCAGGACGAATCCGATGACGAGCCAAAGGCACGCCTGCCACAGGGTATCGGTACTCAGTAATGCTTCCATCGTCCTACCTCACTTTCGCAGCGCGTCGATGAGCGCCGGCAGCACGGTCTCGAACTTGACACCGTACCAATGGCTCGCATCGTCCATGGTGTTCTCGATGCTCTGCACGGTCAGGTCGGCCGCGAGCTTGGCGGCCTCGAAGGCAGAGCGTCCTTGCAGCACCGCACCGACGAAGATCGAGGCGTAGACGTCGCCCGTGCCGTGGGTGACGCGGTCGAGGTACTTGTGCCGGTAATACTGCGTCACGCCGTTCTCGCGGACGATGACGCCCGTGGTGCCCGGCTCATAGCTGATGCCGGTGAGGATGACCGTCCCGGCGCCGGCGGCCTCGAGGCGCGTGAGGATCTCGGCGATGTAGGCCTCGTCGTACTCCGTGCGATAGGGCATGTCCGTGAGGAGACAGGCCTCGGTGAGGTTCGGCAGCATGACGTCCGCAGAGAAGCACAGCGGCTTGATCGCGTGGACATAGGGCATGTCGAACGCGCCGTACAGCACGCCGTTATCGGCCATGGCGGGATCGACGAAGACCTTCCCGCCCGGACGGCGCAGGTCGCGGATGATGTCCTGTACATAGCCGATCTGCTCGATGCTGCCGAGGTAGCCGGTGTAGACGGCATCGAACGAGATGCCCTCCTTCTTCCAGTGGGCAGCGACGGCGGGCATGTCCGCAGTCAGGTCACGGACGGTGAAGCCCTTGAAGCCGCCGGTGTGGGTGGACAGCACGGCGGACGGCAGGATGCAGGTCTCCGCCCCGCATGCGGACAGGATGGGCAGCGCCACAGTCAGAGAGCACTGTCCGACACAGGAGATGTCCTGTATCGTGAGCAGCTTGGGGTATCGCAGTTGATCCATAGATAGTTACCTCCTCGGGAGACGCGCTCCCGTGATGATGCTTTTGTTGACTGTCGATGACAAAGACGGCGTTCCTTGCAGGAAATGCCAACACATATTATAACACGATCTCCGCCCTCTGTCAAGCATACGAAAAGAGACTGCCGCAGATCATACGGCAGTCCCATCTTTCCACATATTCAATGTCTTTCCACGGCCAGATGCGCGAGTCCCTTGCCATTGCGGAGCTGCTCGAGGTAGCAGGCGGTGCAGCGGCGGTAGCGCGCGAAGGTGCGCTGTGCCTTGTCGGCGTCGCCGTAGACCTTCCAGAAGCCCACGCATTTGCACGGACGCTGCTCCAGGAATCCCTGCACGTCCTCGGGCGGGTAGCCCAGGAAGAGCCCGATCTCATGCGGGAACGCCTCACTGTCACGCAGCTTGCAGGCCAGCTCCGCGAGCGCCCGGTCTCCCGTGACGTGCCGGTAGCCCTGCCGCGCCAGGAGCGCCGCGCTCTCGGTACGGCGGAGGTCACGGGCGAGCTGTGCCGGACGGTAGAGATAGAGCAGCGCCCGTCCGCCCGCGGCATCGTACCGCAGCGGCAGGATCCGCAGTCCCTTGTCCCGCAGGATGCCGTTGAGCGCCCGCAGGTCCTCCCGCATCTCCTCCTTGGAACGGAACACGCACCCGAACAGGTTCGCCGTTTTCAGTCCGGCCAGGGTGGGGGAGCAGTGCCGGACGATCGTCTCCTCGGACATGGCTCAGACCGCGTGCTCTGCCAGGATGCTCTTCAGGGCAGAGGCCGAGCTCGTGTGGCAGCGGACGATCCGCGTGCGCTTGGTGTCGGTCGAATCCAGCGCGAGCCGGATCATCTTGTGGGAGGCGGTGCCGGTGAACAGCACCAGCAGATCGGGCGAGCCGATCTTGTTCTTCAGGCCGTCACGCATCTGCGTGAACACCTTGGCTTGACATTTGTGATCCTCACAGATGTCCTTATACTGCCGTACCATGCGGTCATTGCCGCCTACGATGACTACGCTCATAGTTCCATATATCCTTTCTGTGACGCTCCTGTGGAGCGGATGTCTCTTCATGACGGACGTATCCGACGATAGTTCTATCATATCAAAAAAACGGAGCACTTTCCGCTCCGAATCGGATGAAAAATGCTCCAAAAGGACACTTATCTATTTTTGCGGACATCGCGTCGTTTTTGCCGCGGATGATGCCATTTTACCGTCATATCCCGTTCTTTCTTTCCGAACGGACACTCTCGATGGGGAGCCCCTTGCTGCTCCGAAAGTCGCGCGGCGTCATGCCCATGACCTCCCGGAACGCCTTGGAGAACTTGCTCCCGTTGTCGTAGCCGCACTCCCCGGCGATGTCGAGGATCGTGCGGTCGGTCTCCTGGAGGAGGCGGGCGGCGGAGAGCATCTTCTGCGTCCGCGCGTAGGAATAGACCGAGTCGCCGTAGACATTGCGGAAGCTCTTTTTCAGATGCGTCGGCGAGACGCAGAACTGCGCGGCGAGCTGCTCGATCGTGTAGTGCTCGCTCATGTGCGCACAGATGTAGCTGCAAACGGCCTTCGCGAGCCGCACCTGCGAGGGCGGGCAGGCGTGCGTCCCGGTCTGGGAGCTGTCCGCATCGAGGACGCTCAGGAACAGCAGCAGCTCGAGGACCTTCACCTTATAATAGCCCATGCGGATGCTGTCCGGGATGCTGTAGAGCTCGGAGAAGATGTGCTCGAGGCGCTCCGTCGAGCGGATGATGAAGCACGCGTCCCCGGGACAGAGGCGCTCCATCAGCACGGCCGGCCGGACGTTCACATCGTCCAAGAAGCACGACAGGCACTCCGGCGCCTTGGCCGGGTCGATCAGGATGGAGATGCCGTGGTAATGCGAGGTCGGGAAATAGGCCTCGGAGGGGGCATCGCCGCTGCGGTCGACGGAGAGGTCGCCGGCGGAGAGGTAGTAATACTGCTGGCCGACATGGTGCTCGAAGCGTCCCTCGCGGCAGTGGTCGATCACGAGCGTGCCGGGCGCCTCGGGGGACGGCCACTCGCAGCGGAGCATGTGGACATCGCGGTAGATGAGCGTGATCCCGGGGAACACCCGGTAGCGCGTCTCGGTCATGGAGCCGGTCTCGTTCTCGATCGCGCGGCTCTCGGGCGTCTTTTCAGTCCTGACGGACGGGCAGGCGGTCTCGTTCGCCATGTACCACACCTCCTTTCCTTCAAATAGTTAGCATCAACTAACATCTAAAAGATATTATACATCATAAAATGACATTTGTCAAGCATCCTCCTAGCTGGTAGCCATGGCTTACGGCAGTTATACAACGCTTATTAGCCATTTTGCCCGAATGGAGTGGTAAAAACACGTCAAATATGGTATGATTCTGATAAAGACGGAGGCAGGACGTCTGTGTCCGTCTGCAACAAGACTACAAGATCAAGAGGTGATCGCTATGTTAGGACTGCCGTGGGTCAAGCTGGGGCTCTTCGCAGGCGGTGTGCTGTTCGGTACGGCCGGCCTGAAGATCCTGAGCAGCAAGGACGCCAAGAAGCTCTACACCGAGACGACGGCCGCGGTGCTGCGTGCCAAGGACTGCGTGATGGAGACGGTGACGAACGTGCGGGAGAACTGTGACGACATCCTGGCCGATGCCAAGGAGATCAACGCACAGCGTGCCGCTGCCGAGGAGGACGCCGTCATCGCCGAGAGCTGGGAGGAGGACGTCGAGACTGACATCCCGGACGCGCCCCCCGCCGAGGACGCCGCCGAATGACCGCAAGTGACCGCTCCGGCGGTCACTTTTTTTGAGAGGAGAGATACCGATGAGAGGCAAGATCTTGCATGAATCGCGCGGCCGGATGCGCGTGCGGCTCGCCCAGCGCCACATGACGCCCGCGCAGGCCGACATCCTCGAGACCTGGCTCGCCGCCCGCGAGGGCGTGCAGCGCGTGACGGTCTACGACAGGACGTGCGATGTGGTGATCGTCTACACGGGGCCGCGCGCGCGGATCATCCGGGCGATCGCACAGTTCCGCTATGCGCTCGTGCCGGCGGAGGAGGTCGTCCCGAGCGGCCGTGCGCTGCGCCGGGAATACGAGGAGAAGCTGGCATCTGCGGTGATCCGCCGCGCTGTGTCGCGTTTCATCCTTCCGCTGCCGATTCGAAGGATCGTGACGTTCCTCCGCGCGCTGCGGTACATCTGGGAGGGGCTGCGCTGTCTGATGCGCCGAAAGATCGAGGTCGCCGTGCTCGATGCCACGGCCATCACCGTCTCGCTCCTGCGGGGCGACACCGAGACGGCCGGTTCTGTCATGTTCCTCCTGCACATCGGCGAGCTGCTCGAGGAATGGACGCACAAGAAGAGCGTCGACGACCTCGCCCGCACGATGTCCCTCGGCGTGGAGAAGGTCTGGATGCGCACGGACGGGCAGGAGATCCTCGTGCCGCTGCGGCAGGTGCAGCCGGGGGACGAGATCGTCGTGCGCACGGGCAGCATGATCGCGCTCGACGGCAAGGTCGTGGCCGGAGACGCCATGGTCGACCAGTCCTCCATGACGGGCGAGTCCGTCCCCGTCCACAAGACGGCGGGCAGCTATGCCTATGCGGGGACGGTCGTGGCGGAGGGCGAGTGCATCGTCCGCGTCGAAAAAACGGCGGGACATGGCCGATATGACCGCATCGTCCAGATGATCGAGGAGAGCGAGCGCCTGAAGTCCGCCGCCGAGGACAAGGCCGCGCACCTCGCCGACCGCCTCGTGCCGTACAGTCTGGGCGGTACGGCACTGACCTGGCTCCTGACGCGCGATGCGACCAAGGCACTGTCCATTTTGATGGTGGACTTCTCGTGCGCGCTCAAGCTCGCGATGCCGATCGCGGTGCTGTCGGCGATGCGCCAGTGCAGCCGGAGCGGCATTACGGTCAAGGGCGGACGGTTCCTCGAGGCCGTGGCCGAGGCGGACACCATCGTCTTCGACAAGACCGGCACGCTGACCCGCGCGACCCCGCGCGTCGCCGAGATCATCCCCTTCGACGGCCGCGACCCGGACGAGATGCTGCGCCTGGCGGCCTGTCTCGAGGAGCACTACCCCCACTCCATCGCGAACGCGGTGGTCGAGGAGGCAGCGCGGCGCGGGCTCTCGCATGAGGAGCGCCATTCGCGTGTGGAGTACGTCGTGGCGCACGGCATCTCGAGCGCGGTGGACGGAGAGCGCGTGCTGATCGGGAGCTATCATTTCGTCGTTGAGGACGAGGGGTGCCAGATTCCGGAGGAGCGCGTGTTCCGGCATCTGCCGAAGCAGTATTCTCACCTATACTTGGCCATTTCCGGTAAGGTCGCGGCGGTGCTCTGCATCGAGGATCCGCTGCGGGAGGAGGCCGCGGACGTGGTCGCGGCGCTGCGCGGGTTCGGCCTGCACACGGTCATGATGACCGGCGACAACGAGCGAACGGCCAAGGCGGTCGCGGCGGCGGTCGGCGTGGACGACTACCATGCGGGAGTCCTCCCCGAGGACAAGGCGGCCTTCATCCGCGGCCAGCACGACCAGGGACGCCGCGTCATCATGATCGGCGACGGCGTGAACGACTCTCCCGCGCTCAGCGAGGCGGACGCCGGCATCGCGATCAGCACCGGCGCGGCCATCGCGCGCGAGATCGCGGACATCACGATCTCCGCCGATGACCTCTACGCCCTCCTGACGCTCCGCCGCCTGAGCACCGCGCTCATGGGGCGCATCCGGCAGAACTACCGCACGATCATCGGGTTCAACCTGGGACTGATCATCCTCGGGGTAGCCGGCATCCTCCCGCCGACGACCTCGGCCTTCCTGCACAATGCCTCCACCCTCGTCATCGGCATGCAGAGCATGACCGACCTCCAGTAGATCTGATCGAACGCTCCGCCCGGCATGAGGCGGGGCGTTCTCTCGTGCTGTAGGAGATCGCCAAATAAGGTTGATTTTCGATAGGCCATATGATATAATAGAAGTATGCGGCATTTTCTAGGCCGATGACACGGCGTGTCCGAACGGGACATCCTGTGTCCGAATGGAGCATAACAAAAACGCGATGCGCCCTCGCGGCGCTGATAGAAGGAGGCACCTATGACGATCGAATGCTTGCAGCTCGGGGAGCTGGGCACGAACTGCTATCTGCTGCCCTGCGGCGAGGGGGAGGTCATCCTCATCGACATCGGCAACAGCGCCGGGCGGCTCATGCACTATCTCGAAACGAAGGGGCTCACGCCGAAGGCCATCCTGCTCACCCATGGCCATTTCGACCATGTGGCGGGCGTGGAGCATGTGCGGGCGCGCTATGAGATCCCCGTCTACATCCACGAGGCGGACGCGAACATGCTCCGCAGCGGCGAGGCCAACCTCTGCTGGCAGATCAGCGACTCGCCGTTCACACCAGTGAAAGAGTTCAACACCCTCCGGGACGGCGATGTCCTCACGATCGGCGACCGCACGATCAAGGTCATCCACACGCCCGGCCACACCCCCGGCGGCGTCTGCTTCCGCACGGGCGACGTGATGTTCACCGGCGACACGCTCTTCCACCTTGGCATGGGGCGCACGGACCTGGGCGGCAATGTCCCGGAGATGCGCCGTTCCCTCGCGCTGCTCGCCGGCCTCGACGGCGACCCGGCCATCTACCCCGGCCACGGCGGCAGCTCCACCCTCGCCTTTGAGCGCGAGAACGATCCGTATCTGGGAGGTCTTTGATGGAACGCGGCGAGTATGCACTGGTGATCCGTCACCGGTATGGCTATGAGGTACAGGCGACCGCGAAGCTCTTCGTCCCGGGCGTGCGGTTCCTGCTCGTGGAGGACGGCGCGGCGCCGGACGTGCCGCATGTCATCGAGACAGCGGTCACAGACGGCGCACAGGGGCGCGTTCTGACCGTGGACGTCCGGCTGCACGGACAGCACATCACGCGCGAGACGGCGCTCCCGGCGGGGGCATCCGACAGCGAGACGGAGTACGCGCTCTGCTCGCTCCTCTATGAGGTATTGCAGCAGATCACCGGCCGCACGCCTCCGTGGGGGATGCTGACCGGGATCCGTCCCGTGCGGCGGCTCCTCGTCACGGCGGACGGCGGCTCCCTCGAGGACGCCGCCGATCGGATGCAGGCGCGCTATCATATCTCCGAGGAAAAGAAGCAGCTCATGCTGGAGACGGCGCGCGTGCAGCGGCCGATCCTGCCCCATTCGCCGCGGCAGGTGGGGCTCTACATCGCGGTCCCGTTCTGTCCGACGCGGTGCAGCTATTGCTCTTTCGTGAGCCATTCGATCGAGCAGGCGGGCAAGCTGATCCCAGGCTATGTGGAAAAGCTCTGCGAGGAGCTGCGGTATCTGGGCGGCGTGGTCAAGACGTATGGGCTCGACATCCAGTCCGTCTACATCGGCGGCGGCACGCCCACGGCCCTCTCGCCCGACCAGCTCCGGCAGGTCATGGCGCAGACGGCGGAGTCCTTCGACCTCTCCGGCACGCGCGAATACACCGTCGAGGCCGGCCGCGCGGACACGATCACGGAGGACAAGCTCCGTGTGATCCGTGAGATGGGCGCGACGCGCATCTCCGTCAATCCGCAGACGATGCAGGACAGCGTCCTCACCGCGATCGGGCGGCGCCACACGGCCGCACAGGTGGTCGAGGCGTACCAAACAGCACGCGCCCTCGGCTTTGACGACATCAACATGGATCTGATCGCCGGTCTCCCGACCGACACGCTCGCGGGCTTCACGGACACCCTCGACCAGGTCATGGCGCTCGCGCCGGACAGCATCACCGTCCACACGCTGACCGTCAAGCGTGCCGCCCGCCTCTACCAGACGGACGAGGCGCAGACGCGTGCCGACGAGGTCGCGCAGATGGCGGCGCTCTCGGCCGCGCGGCTCCCCGCAGCGGGGTGGCGGCCGTACTATCTCTACCGCCAGAAGAACACCCTCGGCGACCTCGAGAACGTGGGCTACGCCAAGCCGGGGAAGGAGAATCTGTACAACATCCTCATCATGGACGAGACGCAGACGATCCTCGCCGCCGGGTGTGCCGCCTCGACCAAGCTCGTCGAGCCGGGCGGGGACATCACGCGCGTGATGAACTACAAGTTCCCCTATGAATACATCGGACGCTTTGACGCGATGATGCAGAAAAAGCGCGAGATCGAACCGATCCTCGCGCGTATGACAGGAGGCCTCGCATGAAAAAGAACGACATCTTCGAGACCGAGATCACCGGCATGACCGCCGACGGCAGCGGTGTTTGCCGTGTGGACGGCATGGCCGTGTTCGTGCCGATGACGGCGGTGGGCGACCGGCTCCGCGTGCGGATCGTCAAGGTGCTCAAGCGCTATGCGTTCGGCATCGTGGAGGCGCTGCTCGTCCCGGGCGAGGGGCGCTGCGAGCCGGACTGCCCCGTGTTCCGCCAGTGTGGCGGGTGCGTCTACCGGCATGTCACCTATGATACGGAGCTGCGCTACAAGGAACAGCTCGTCGCGGACGCCTTCACGCGGATCGGCGGCCTGCATCCGGCGTTCGACCCGATCCTCGGCGCCCCCGCGCGGGACGGCTACCGCAACAAGGCACAGTACCCGGTCGCGGAGGCGGACGGGCAGATGATCTGCGGCTTTTACGCGAGACGGAGCCACAGGATCGTTCCGTATACGGGCTGCCGCCTGCAGCCGCCGCGCTTCGCGGAGGTGACGGCGTATCTGCTCGAATGGGCGAAACGCTGCGGCATCACGGCCTATGACGAGTCCGCCCACACCGGCGAGCTGCGGCACATCTACCTCCGCCAGGGGCATCACAGCGGGGAGATGCTGGTCTGTCTGGTCGTGCGGACGTCCGTGCGCAAAAAGGTGACGGCGCATCTGGACGCGCTGACCGCGCAGTTCCCGGAGATCGTGAGCGTGACGGAATCCGTCAACCCGGACAGGACGAACGTCATCCTTGGCAAGACCCTCCACACCCTCGCGGGGAAGGGGACGATCGAGGATACGATGTGCGGTGTCCGCGTGACGCTCTCGCCGCGCAGCTTCTACCAGGTGAACACCGCGCAGGCGGAGCGGCTCTACGGCATCGCGCGCGAATTCGCGGGGATGGACGGGAGCGGTCTGCTCCTCGACCTGTACTGCGGCGCGGGGACGATCGGTCTCTCGATGGCGGCGGACGCGGGGCGTCTGATCGGCGTGGAGGTCGTGCCGGAGGCCGTCGAGGACGCGCGCCGGAATGCCGCGCGCGCGGGCGTGGAGAACGCGTCGTTCTTCTGCGGTGACGCGGGCACGATCGCGGCACAGCTCCGCCAAGAGGGGACAGCGCCGACCGTCATCGTCCTCGACCCGCCGCGCAAGGGGTGCGACCGTGCCACGCTCGAGGCCGCCGCCGGGATGGCGCCGGAGCGGATCGTGATGGTCTCCTGTGAGCCGTCCACCGCCGCCCGTGACGCCGCGATCCTCGAGACCCTTGGCTATCACGCCGAACGCGTCCGCGCGGTCGATATGTTCCCCGGGACGGGGAGCGTGGAGTGCGTGGTGCGGTTTATGCAGGAAAAGGAGAGATCCTGATACAGGGGGACAAGGATATGCTGTATTTCATCTGGACGGTCTGGAAGAGGAATGTACAAAACTGCTCGGCCAAGCGGATCTGATGCTGACAGGGTATACAAATAAGAATGACCTTGATCATGCCGGTTATGAGAAGGCAACGATGGAGGCACATGATCGGTATCTGTTGAACTATATCGCGAGGATGTGCAGCTGATCTCGAAAGACGGCAAGCTATACTATCTTCCGCAAAGTGAAAAAACAACATATATGGAGAAAAAACATGGATAACAAACACACGCTCCCCGTCCTATGCACCATGCTGCTGATCGGCGGCATGGTGGGGGCGGCGGAGCTTTTGGGGAACGGCGAGATCATCTTCCCGGAGATCGCCGCGATCGCGACCGGCGCGGTCGTAGCACCGCGGCTCGCCTGGCGCACGGACGGATGGCACATCCTCACCGGGATCGCGCTCTGTGCGGCGCTGGGGCTCGGCATCGTTTGGGGGATGCCGGGGCCGCTCTGGATGCAGATGAGCACGGCCTATCTGCTGGCCTCTGCCGCGGCGTTCTGCCTGCGGACGGGCTTCGCACCGATGATCTCGGCGGCCGTCCTGCCGGTCATGCTGCAAACGCGTTCGCCGATCTATCTGGCCGCAGCGTGCGGTCTGACAGTGGCCGTCCTGCTGGTGCGGCGCGGACTGGTCAAGGCCGGTATCCGCGAAGATACGCCATTTTCACCGCTGCCCCTCCCGGACAGACGGACCCTCGTGCAGACCGTCCTGCGCCAGATCATCGTGACCGTGGTGATCTGGGCGGCGCTCCGGGCGGACGTGCGCTTTGCCTGTGCGCCGCCGCTGCTCGTGGCGTTCACGGAGTTCTGGCGGCCGGGCGCCGTCTCGCGGGAACGCCCCGGCGCCGTCATCGCGCTCGTCACGCTCTGCGCGGCCAGTGGGGCCGTGATCCGTCTCATCGTCTGCATGACGCTCGGCCTGCCTGCTGCGCTCGCCGCCGCGCTGACCATGCTCGCCGTGTTTGGCATCATGCGCGCGGTCGGCCTCATGCTCCCGCCCGCCGCCGCCATCGCCGTCCTGGCCTACCTGATCCCGGCGGATGCCGTGGGGACGTTCCCGCTCCAGATCCTGCTCGGCATCGCCATGCTGGTCGGGGCGTCGTATCTGTACAGCGAACGCGCCGTGCGTGCCGGGAAACGGCTCGTGCGGGCGCTGCATCATGGATGATCGACTGATGTATCGTATACAAAACTAAGAGAGGAGCCCACCATGAACAAACACCACCGGATCCTACCCGCTCTCCTTTCCGCTGCTGTCCTGCTGCTGACGGCGACGCCGCTCTCCGCGGCAGCGGCGGAGGAAACGACGCCGTCAGGCATCGCCTACGATGCGATCCCGGCGGCCGTGGAACAGTATGCCGAGGACGAGGCGGACAGCTATGCGGCCTTCTCCGCGTCAGTCGTGAGCGCGGACGACGTGCTGTTCACCGGCGCGTTCGGCCATGCCGACGACGAGACCGTCTATGAATGGGGCAGCGTCTCGAAGATGCTCGTCTGGGTGAGCGTCATGCAGCTCTGGGAGCAGGGACGGCTCGACCTGGACGCGGACGTGCGGACGTACCTTCCGGACGGCTTCCTCCACAAAACGCGCTATCCTGACCCCATCACCATGACCGACCTCATGAGCCACCGCGGCGGATGGGGCGAGAACGTCTGGGCGCTGCAAACGGACGACCCCGCCGCCCTCCCCACGCTCGCCGACGCGCTCTCCGACACCGAGCCCTACCAGCTCCTCCCGCCCGGGACGGTCAGCTCGTATTCCAACTACGGCGCGGCGCTCGCGGCCTACGTCGTCGAGGAGATCACGGGCGAGCCTTTCGTGGACTACGTCCACACGCACATCCTCGACCCCCTCGGCATGACTCAGACCGCTGTCGCCCCTGACCGCAGCGACAACGAATGGGTGCAGCAAAAGCGCAGCGAGGTCGTTTGCTATTCGGAGACGGGGCCCGGCGAGTGGACGCCTGCCGGGAGTCGGATGCGTCTCATCAAGATCTATCCCGCGGGCGCTGTGACCGGCACGATCGGCGATATGGCGCGCTTTGCGCAGAGTCTCGTGCAGGAGCCCTGTCCGCTGTTCACGGAGCCGGAGACGCTGGAGACCATGCTCACGCCCACGGCCTATGTCGGCAGCTCGGACGTCGCCTCGTACTGTCACGGCCTCATGCCGGAGGTGACTGCCGTCTGCACGACCTATGGCCACGGCGGCTCCACGGACGGCTTCTCCTCGAACCTGCGCTTCGACCCGGAGAGCGGGCTCGCCGTCTGCGTGCTGATGAACGGACACGGGGCGCCGCCGGACGAGGTGCCGGCGCTCGTCTTCGGCGATCCTTCGTCGGAGGACGCCGCGCCCACGGCCGGGACAGATGCCCCAACGATCGATCCGACGGGCGTCTATTTCGGCGTGCGCGGCATGTGGCACGGGCCGCTGCGCGTGATGTCCGTCCTGAATGCGATGCCGGTCATGCCGGCGGAGGATGGGACGCTGAACATCGCCGGTGTCGCGACCGCTACGCACCTCGGCGGGGACGTCTACGCTTTCGAGCAGGACGGCATCCACGCCACCCTTGCGTTCACGCGTGACAGCGAGGGACGCGCCGTCGCCGATCTCGGCGGGCAGGGCTATGTCCGCGACCGCGGGATGCTCGCCACGCTCGTGTTCACGGCGCTCTACGTCATCATCACCGTGATCGGCGTCGCGACGCTGCTCACACGCTCGCTCCTCGGCGGCCTCGTCGCACTGCTCACCCACAAGCGCCGGAAGTACCTCGGCATGTGGTGGATCACGGCGGCGCGCGTGGCGCGGCTCCTGTCCGTGGCGGCCTTGGTCGGGCTCGCGGGGATGATGGGCCCGCAGTACGGCATCACCCACGCGCAGGGCATCGTGTTCGCGGCGGTCGAGGTGCTGTGCATGGCCGTGTTCGGCGCGGCGGCCGTCTCGGACGTGCGCTGCATGACGGCGAAGGAGGGCGAGAAAGCGCGTCGCTTCGTCTATATCACCAACATTCTCTGGCAGATCATCTCCATCGCGGCGCTCCTTTGCCTCGAGGTGTGGCGCGTATGGGGCGTGTGAAGGGAGGACGGCGGATGCTCCTCGTGCTGACGATCATCCTCGTGACGGCCGCGCTCCTGCTCCTGCTCACGGCGCTCCTGCTCGCGGGCATCACCATGACCGGCAGGCGCCAGACCATGGACGAGGCGATGGCGTGGCAGTCCGAGCATTACGACACCTCTTTTTACGACGCCTGCGAACGCGAGACCTACACCGTCACCGGCGCCGAGGGGTACGAGCTGCAAGTCGAGCTGCTGAAAAGTCCCGGCTCCACGCGGTATATGATCCTCTCCCACGGCTACACGGACACGCGCGCGGGGTCGCTGAAATACGCGCGTTTCTATCTGGAGATGGGCTTTTCGTGCATCATCTACGACCTGCGCGGCCACGGGGAGAACGCCCCGACCCCCACGACCTACGGCATCCTGGAGGCGCAGGACCTCGACGCCCTGATCGCGGACACGCACACGCGCTATCCCGACCTGACCGGCCTCGGACTGCACGGCGAATCGCTCGGCGCGGCGACCACGGTCAGCGTCCTGCGGTATCGGCCGGACGTGGCGTTCGCGGTCGCGGACTGCGGCTTCTCGGACATCGAGAACGTGCTCCGTGGGGGATTCCGCAGCGCCCATCTCCCGGCGGCGCTCTTTGATCTGGCGGACGTCGGGGCGCGTCTGCGCTTTGGCTATGCGCTGCGGGACATGCGCCCGATCGACGCGCTCGCGGAGAACGATGTCCCGCTCCTTTTCCTCCACGGCGCGGACGACACGTTCATCCTCCCGCAGAACTCGGCCGATATGGCCGCTGCCACGCGCGGCGCCCATGAGCTGTATCTCTTCGAGGGCGCAGGACATGCCCTCTCCGCCCTGACCGACCCGGAGCGCTATGCGGCGCTGCTGCGTGCCTTCACAGACCAGTACGGTACAGGATGAAACAAAAACGAGCCGACGCGGCAGAGCATCGCGTCGGCTCGTTTGTGTGATTCGGGGAGGCTCAGTTCTTAGCGGCCATGGTCTCGTCGAGCCATGCCTGGTACCACTTGCGGACCTCGCCCTCGTCCTCATAAGGATAGGTCGAGGACGTATCCTCAAAGACGACCTCGTCCACGCCCTCGATGGCCGCGCGGGAGACCTCGTAGGTATACCGCCGGTAGAGCATGTCCGGCGTCGCGATCTGCGGGATCCGGGTCGTGGTCTTGACGACGAGCTTGCCGTCCTCGACCGTCATGCTGTCGATGGTCGAGAAGCGGTTCCCGCCGCCCGCCGCGCTCTCGATGACGAGATAGGCGTGCGTGTCATAGAAGCTCGCGTCGTCGGTGAGCTCGCCGTCGAGCATCAGAATCGCGCCGTACTCCCGGCCGGAGCGGGCGATCCTGCCGACCCAATCCTTGTGCTCCGCGGCATCCTCCCGGATGTCGTTCAGGGCGACGAGCGCCTCCTGGACATCACCGGTCTGCGGCACCGGCTCAGGCGTCTTGGTCAGCGCGCGCTTCATCAGCGCAAGGTCGAAGACGTCGATCGTCCCGCTGCCGTCCATGTCGGCTGCCGTCGTGACGGTCGTATCCGGCACGCAGAGGAGCCATTTTTGCAGCACGACCACATCCCGCACATCGAACGTGCCGTCCCCATCGGCATCGCCCTCGGTCACCGGCTCCGGCGCAGTGACCTCTTCGATCTGCGTGCCGCCCTCGGAGATGGCGTAGGTCTTGGTCACGGTCGCGTCCGGCTCGATCACCGGCGCCCACGGGATCGCGACCGTCCAAGAGAGCGTCAGCGTGCCGTCCTCCACTGGACGGTAGACCTCGACGAAATACGAGGAGTCCCCCACAGGGGCCTCTCCGGCGTACATCCTGTTGCAGTAGGAGGTCATCACCTTTTCGATGGCGCCGGTACCGCTCTGGTCGAAGGTCATCTCCGCGCCGGTGCTGTAATTGATCGTGACACAGTGGACGATGTAGCCATCATGGAGCGAGAGCGTGCCATGATCTTCTACATAGTCATTGAACTCGCTTAGGCAGTCCGGCAGCCAAGCGCCGATCCCGTTCTGGTAGACGGTACCGGCAGTGGTGATGCTGAAGGAGCGCACGGCCTCCGAAGAGACCGTCTCACCGTCCTGTACGGTGAGACAGGTCTCGAGCGTGGCGCCCTGTACGGCCTGGTAGAGCATGATCTCATAGTGATAGCCCCATTCCACATCGGTGAGCTGCTCGTGGTAGAGCGGCTCGACGGCGACGGCTTCACCGGTGTCGGCCGTGACTGTGGCGGCGGGCGTGAAGCTTTTCCCAGAGGCCGTATACTCCTGGTAGATGATGCACACGAGGTCGTCCTCCATGTGGACTTTACCGTAGCTGTTCAGGAACATCGTCATGGACTCCATGTCGTTGGGCACCCATTCCGGGATGGCAGCCCCCTCGGCAGTGGATGCGTTGAGCGGGAGCGCCGTCAGGCAGAGGGCGGCGGCGGAAAGTGCGGCAAACAGACGATTTTTCATAGTAGGTACCTCCTTATCCTATCGAAATACATTGGTTCAGTTCGCGATCCTCGAGACGAGGCGTTCCATCTGCCCGAGATCCTTCACCTGCGAGATCACGAAGCAGATCTGGCATCCGTCGTCCCAGAACACCATCGCGATCCCCTCGGGATCGTCGGCCGCGAGCAGGAAGATGGGGAGCCCGTTCGCGGCGTCCTCCTGCGCGGTGGTGTAATAGGTCGGCAGATACGTCATATGGAACGCCTCATACGGATAGATCTGCACGGAATAATGCTGCCCCGCCTCGTCATCGAGACTGACTGTCGTGGCGCGGACATTGGCGGAGACATTGACGACATTCCGCCCGCTCTCCGTGAAGCCGGGGACATCGAAGCGATGCTCGGTCACGTCGGCGGGCGCGTCCGTCGTAAGCTCGTAGCGGAGCAGCATGGTGTCGCTGCCCGGCTGCGGCGTGACGGTGAACTGTCCGCTCGCAGTCACGCCGCCAGGCGCCTCGATGGGCGGATCGGTCGGCGGATCTGTTGGCGCGGGATCGGTCACGGCAGGCGCGGCCTCGGTCGGTGCCTCGGTCGGAGCGGGATCGGTCACAGCGGGCGGAGCAGCCTCGGTCGGTGCTTGGGTCGGTGCGGGACCGGCATCGTTCGTAGGCGATGCATTCGCCGGAGACGGCGCCGCAGTCGTCACGGTGGGAGACGTCGCAGATGCGGCGTTCTTGGTCGTGCCGGACGGCGCGGTCTGTGTCACAGCAGGCGCGGTCACGGCGGGCAGAGAGACGTCCGTCTCCTGTGTGGCGAGCACGGGCGCGGTCGTTTCGATCGCGGCGGTCTCGGCAGCGGGCAGGGGCGCGGTGGTCTCCGGCGGCGTGGTGGTCGCGGCGGTGGCGGGCGTCTCCTGCTGGGTCAGGTCATCCGGTCGCGTGAGCGGAGCATTTTGCGCGATCGCGAGAATCAGCGCGATGCAGGCCGCCGCTGCGACCGGGTAGGCCGCAAAGCGCAGGATCCGGAGCGGGGAGCGCCGCGGGGACGCGTCCTGTTCGCCGGTCTGTGCCAGGTAGCGGTCATAGGTCTTGCGGAACTGTGCATCGGTGTCGGCCGCGGGCGGGTATTCGTCCATGAGACGGTCGGCAGCAGACGTATCGAGGCCGTGCAGTCGTTCTTGGATGTCTTTGTGTCGCATCATCTCACCTCATTTCGGATGGGTCAGCAGAGTCTTGAGCTTTTTCAGGGAACGGTTCAGGCGTACCCGGACGGCGCCGGGCGTCATGCGCAGCCGCTTGGCGATCTCGTTCGACTTCAAGTCGTAGAAATAGCGCCCGATGAGGATGGTCGAATCCGGCTCCCCGAGGGAGCGGATGGCGGAAAGGAGGCGCTCGTTCTCGAGGCTGTCCTCGACCGACTTGGCGATGTCCTCCCCGGACGGGATCTGCGCAGTGACGTCGTCCGCAGGGACGAGCGGTGCCGCTGTCCCTGCGCGGCGGGCGTGGTCGATCGCCCGATGCTTGGCGACGGTCCCTATATATGCACGGAGCGACTGTTCGCGGATCTCATCGAAATGCAAAAAGACCTGTAGGAAGATCTCGCTGACGAGGTCCTCTGCATCCTCCGCGGTGCCATATGTGCGGATCCTACCCCAAACGATCTTATACACATAGGCGTAGTATTGCTCGAAAAGTGCCCTGAATCCGTCCTCCTGATGCTCTTTGACGAGCTGGTGCAGCTCTGGATCTGTCATGGGTCAACTCCTTATGAAAAGCGTATCGCGCGTGAAACGGTTCTCACCCTATACAAACGGGGGAGAGCGCGGAAGTGTTACACCGTTTTCAAAAAAACTTCTATTTTTTGAGGACTTGCCTTTTCCTGAATCATACCACATCCTGCCGGAGATGTCAAGGAAGGCGGCCCATGAGATGTCCTCGGAACTGTCATAAAAAGAAACGCGCACCGTTCCCCAAAAGTACGGTGCGCGTGTGTGATCTAAAGCTCCGTGAACTGGTGGAGCAGGCCGATGACGAGCATATGCGCCGGATAGAAGCACTTGTAGAACGTCTGGTACGCCTTGTTCCGCGGCCCGCGCTCGCCCTTGTAGAAGGCCAGCAGGATCGCGATCGGGACGTGCATGGTATACCAGATGGCGTTCGCCGTGCGGAGCTTGGCGAGGTAGACGTCCCCGGTGCAGAACTCGTACCGTGCCCAATGGTAGACCGCCAGATACCCCGCCATCACGCCCAGCAGTGCGAGCAGCCGGACATGGTAGGGCTTGTCCAGCACATGCTCGAGGTAACAGTAGCACCCGTAGACGAGCAGGACGCCGCCGAAGCGATAATTGGACAGCACCGACCAGCACGCGAACGCCGTCAGCAGGACTGCCGCGCCCACACAGACCGGCGCGTCCCGCCATCGCTCGATGGCCAGGAGCCCGAGGAACGCCAGCAGCAGCGTAATCATCACGCTCTGGGACTCCCGAGCCGCCTCGACGGTGAAGGGCTTGGTCTCCATCAGGTCATAGCAGACCTCCGAGACCAGCGTGAGGACGACATAGCCCTTGAGATGCGACTCGACCCGCGCAGGGTCGTGCCGGATGTGCCGAAAGCCCTCGGCCAGCAGGAAAGCATAGATGGGGAACGCGAACCGTCCGACCGCCCGCCAGGGGATCGCGCTGTCCATAAAGACAGCGCCGATGTGGTCGATCAGCATCGTCACCATCGCGATGATCTGTAGTACCGTGACGCTCATGGAGCCGTCATCCCTCCTTGTTCGACAAATAACTGCTACGCCTCATTATAACAGCTATGGCGCCAAAAGTCAAGTGATCGTGCAGGATGACGATATATGAGCCTGATAATTAGATATATTTTACAAAAAACAAAATATCCATAACAAAATGCAAGATATACTTGACATCATGTAAGATATGGTGTATAATAAGACTATGGAAGGAGGGGATGGCCCTTATGAAAAACAAAAAGATGAAGATCGCCCGCATGGAGCGGGACATGAACCAGGAGGCCCTGGCGAAGGCCGTGGGCGTCACGCGGCAGACGATCGGGATGATCGAGTCGGGGAACTATAATCCCACGCTCAACCTCTGCATCGCGATCTGCGATGTACTGGGAAAAACGCTCAATGACCTGTTCTGGACGCCGCCCGAGGAGAGGAGGAACGATGATGAGGACACCTAAGATCACCACGCGTTTGCTCGACCACCTGTCCGGCACCTGGCCGAACGACGAGCGCACCTCGCGCATCAATGAGAAGGGCTTCGCGCTCTGCGGTCTGTTCTATATCCTCGCGTTCGCGGTGCGCGGGATCTGGTGCCTGACGCAGGCGCCGTTCGGCAGGGACGCGCTCGCGCGGAGCGTCAACGGGACGCTCGACCTGCCCGTGCTGGCGGTCATGCTGGTCATCATGGCGGCGGTCACGGTGACGCAGCGCCGCCGGGAGACGCCCGTGCCGCAGAAGGCGCATGCCAAGCTCTCGCTCGCGGAGCTGCCACGCGCGGCGGCGGCCCTGCTCTCCGGGAGGAGCCCGGAGGACGAGCGCACCGTGCAGGCCTTCGAGCGCGGGTTCGTGGCCTGCGGCGTGATCGGGATCGCGTATTGTGTGTACTGCTGGCTGCTCATCGTGTGGAGCCGGTATCTGCTGAGCACTTTCGTGCTGCTGGTCGCGGCGCCGGTGCTGGTCGGCTATGTCAAGCTCCGGGAGAACATCCTGACCCCGCCGCGCTTCCTGCACATCCCGCTGGACACCGCCCATCTGCTGCGGCGTCTGCCGGTCTACCTGATCGGGGTGGTGCCGTATCTGTTCCTGGCGAGCTATGTCCCCACGATCCCGGAGCACATGGCCGGGACGTACAGCGAGAGCCTGTTCGTCATGTTCTGGCAGGTGATCGGGGAGACGTTCGTCGCCTGGCTCCATGGGCCGTGGCATCTGGCGCCGCAGTTCCTGTATTACGCGGGGATGATCTATCTGGCCATCGTCATCGTGCATGAGTTCACGGTCTTCCTCTACCGCCGGCAGATGGCGCGGATGGATGCCGAGGAGAACGACCTGACCTGACCGCCATCAATCGCGAAACGGCACAGCCCCCGCGGGCTGTGCCGTTTTCCATCTCGTAGGCACGCAAAAAACGCGTGACCGTCACGATCACGCGTTTCCTTCTGGTGGACCTGATGGGGATCGAACCCACGACCTCCGCATTGCGAACGCGGCACTCTCCCAGCTGAGCTACAGGCCCATGTCCATTTAATATTATAGCACAACGCGGACGGAAAGTCAAGTGTTTTTTCAAAAAAAACTCTCCGTCCCCCCGCAGGAGGGCAGGGGATGGAGAGAAAACGGCCATATCACGGTCAAAGGATGCCGAAGCGCTTCCTGCGGTAGACGGGCTTGGCATCTCCGAGGAACATGCCGACCTTCTCGGACGCCGTGACCTCGATGTCCCAGCCCTCCGAGCAGGGGAGGAGCTTCTCCACGAGCGAGCGGACGAGCGGCTTTTCGAGGCGTTCTCCGCCGCAGTCGAGCGCGAGCAGGTAGTGCGGCCGGATGGACTCCGGCGTGCGGATGGCGCGGAGCCATGCCGCGCGGACGGTCGGTGTGTCTTGGAGGGACGTCGTCAGTGTGTCCAGCAGCGTTTCGGGGACGTTCTCGGGCGCGAACACCTGGACAGCCTCCGGCTCCTCACGGAGCGAGCGCAGGACCATGTCCTCGGTCTGCCCGGTGACAGCGTTCTCGGCGGCGGTGAGGAGCGTCTTGTCGAGGGAGATCTCGATGCCGGTCGACGGATCGAGGACGACGCCGCTGCATCCCATCGCCTCATACTGCATGAGGTCCGCGATGCGGGCAGTCCCAATCTCGGCATCTCGGAAGAGCCCGCTGGACTCCCATTCGGTGCGGTCGGTGAAGACAGGGAGGTAGCTCTTGCCGCCCCGCTCGAGCGCGATCGGGACGAGCGCACCCTCGATGTCCTTCGTCGGGACGAGGTAGGCGGAATGGTAGAGCACGCGCAGGAACCGGATCGTGTCCTCGCCGGTGGCGGTGGAATCGGCGATCCCCTGCGAGAGCAGGAGCATGCTGCCGGTCAGGCTCGGGGCAGGCGAGGTGCGCTGGTAGAGCGGCAGAGCGCGCTGGTCGGGGATGACGCAGATGTCCGTGATCGCGACGTTCAGGCACCGGGGCAGATAGCCGATCATGATCCGCTGGATGCCGCAGCGGACGAGCATGATGGCCCATTCCGTGCGCTTCTCCTGGTCGACCTCGTGAGGGACAGGACGTGCGCCCTTGGAGGCGACGGCGTCGGCGAAACGCGCGAACCCCTCATCGTCATAGAACACAGCGGCCGTCGGGATCCCGTTCTCCATGAAGAGATAGGGATGCCGGGTCGCAGGATGATAGGCGATCACCAGCGGCTGGGAAAATAGCGCATTGTGGAGCTGCCCGAGCAGCGCCTCCTCCTGGGCAGGGTCACGGTAATAGGTCTCGATCAGTTCTTGCAGCAGCATAGCGCCGGCTCCTTTCTGTGGATCAGGTTGCTATCATTATATCATATCTTTTGCGAAAAAGCAACAGTCTCTGCGCGTTCTATTGACAGATCGCGGCGTTTTGTTGTATAATGGACATGATGAGGAAAAACGGCAGGAGGTGTCGTGTATGGGTACGATCAGGCCGGCGGCGCCGGAGGATATGACGCGGATCGCGGAGATCGAGATCTTCAACTACCGCCTTTATTTCTACCCGATCTTCCGCGAGGACGCCTACTATTTCGGCGAGCTCCAGGTGCCGTCCCTTGCCGCGGGATATGCCGCCAGGGCCGCGCAGTTCTTCGTCTATGACGACGGCGTCGTGAAGGGCTTCGTCTGTGTGGACGGCGACGAGATCATGAAGCTCTTCGTGGAGCCCGTCCTGCACAGCCAGGGCATCGGGGCGGCGCTGCTGGCGTTCGCCGTGGAGACCTGCCATGCCGATCGTCTTTGGGCACTTGAGAAGAACACGCGCGCGATCGCTTTCTATGAACGCCACGGCTTTCGTGTCACGTCCGACCGCAGGCTGGAGGAGGACACGGACGAATACCTCGTGCGCCTCGTGCGCTGACGCTGCCAGGGAGGTGAGCACATGCACGACATCTGGAACCCTTGGCACGGGTGCATCAAAAAGAGCGAGGGCTGCGACAATTGCTATATGTACTTCCTCGACCGCCTGCGTGGGAAGGACGGCGCGGCCATCTTCCGCACGAAGGCCGGCTTTCACTACCCCCTTCAAAAGGACCGGCACGGGGAGTATAAGGTCAAGAGCGGCGAGATGCTGCGCGTCTGCATGACGTCCGACTTCTTCCTCGCCGAGGCCGACCCCTGGCGCGACGAGGCATGGGAGATCATGCGCATGCGCAGCGACGTCATCTTTTTCCTGCTGACGAAGCGCCCCGAGCGTGTGGCCGACCACCTGCCCGAGGACTGGGGCAGCGGCTGGGACAACATCTTCTTCAACGTCACCTGCGAGGACCAGCGCCGCGCGGACGAGCGTCTGCCGCTCCTCATGGAGCTGCCGTTCAAGCACAAGGGCGTGATGTGCGCGCCGTTCATCGGCCCGGTCACGATGCGGCCGTATCTCGAGACCGGCCAGATCGAGCGCGTCCTCTGCGACGGCGAGAATTATGACGGCGCCCGCCCGTGTCATTACGAATGGGTCAAGTCCCTCCGGGACGAGTGCGCCGACAACGACGTGACCTTCGTCTTCTGCGGCACGGGACGGCGCTTCGTCAAGGACCGCAGGCTCTACTGCATCGAGGGGAGCCGCCTCCAGAGCGAGCAGGCCTACAAGTCCGGCCTGACCTACATCGGCAAGCCCATGCAGTTCGACCTGACCGACAGCTTCGGCTGGCCGATCCCAGAGGAGGAGCTGTATGTGCCGCAGTTCCGGGAAAAATGCACCACCTGTGCCATGCATCCCATCTGCAACGGATGCACGAACTGCGGCCGCTGTTCTGAGGACCGCGACCCCATCGACTGATACAGAAAGGAAACGACCATGCTAGTACATTTTTACGAGATCCGCGGATGCACCTGCAACAATGTGGACGACCGCCCCGTCATCGTGGCGCCGAACGGCACGCCGGCGGTGTATCTCCAGCACTACCACTTCACCCGCCTTGCAGACGGGCGCTGGGTGCATTATCTGAGCAATGAGGAGTATGCCCACATCATGACCGGCTATCCCGACCATGACGTGACCTTCGCCTATGCGCCGGGCGCGTCCGTAGGCGGCGTGGGGATCCCGCCGACGCCGACATACACGTCCCCTGGGACCCCCGTGATCGAGGATGAGGAGGAGAAGCGCGCCGGGAATCGCCTCGCGGCCATCGGCTTCATTTTGCTGGGACTGAGCTTCGTGCTGCCTACCGTCATGGGTGGGGTCATGTACGGCCTCACCTCGACCATCGACGATGGGAGCGGCTCGCCGGCCGTCAGCGCCCTGCTCATGGTCATGGAGCTCCTGTGCAGTGGCGCGGGACTGGCGTCCTTCATCATCATGATCGTCACACGGATCCGCTATCCGAAGAACACAGCCGGTAAGGTGCTGATGTGGTTCTTCATCATCGGCGCGATCCTGCTCGCGATCGCGACGGTCCTGCTCATCATCGCGTGCGCGTCCTGCCTCAACGAGCTGAAGAACTGTCCGGGATGATGCCGACCATCGACATCCGCGATACCCACGCCTACCCGATCATGATCCTGCTCTCGTTCGCGGCCGGACTGCTCGCGCAGTACATCCTCGGGCGACAGCGCGGTGTGACACGGCAGACGGCCGGGCTCACGGCGCTCGCGTGCTTCCTGTTCCCGTGCGCGGGGGCGCTGCTCCTGACGTGGATCACGTCCGGGGGACGCAGCTTCGGCTTTTCGTCCCTTGGCGGACTGGTGGGGATGTATGTCGGCGGTGCGGTCGTCGCCGCGGCTGCACGGCTCCCGCAGTCGCTCACGGCAAGGGACATCACCCTCGTCCTCCCGCTGATGTACAGCATCTCGAAGGTCGGCTGCCTGCTGGCCGGATGCTGCGCCGGCCGCCCGTGGGACGGCATCCTCTCCGTCACCTACCTGACAGAGGAGGGGACACGCACCGTCCTCGCCGTGCCGCTCCTGGAGACGATCTGCTTTTTGATGATCTTCCTGCTCGGGATGTGGATGCATGCGAGGGGATGGCGCTATGCCGTGCATATCGTGTTCATCCTCGCGATGCTGACGAAATGCGGCCTGGACTTCGCGCGCGCGTCCCATGAGGGGCAGCTCCTCTCGCTGACGCAGATCCTGTGCCTGGTGCTCATGCTGGCCGATGGCGCAGTGCTCGTGTGGCGTCAGATCCAAAGGCGGAGGATGCCGCCGTTCCCACTGTGAGACGGCCATCTCACGACGTATCTTTGATAAAATATCCCATATATGACACATTTGACGAGAGCGCCCTTGCACGATGACGTGCGGTGTGGTATACTAAGGATGTAAGCTGCGAAGACCGTTCTCTCTGCAAAAGGAGGCATGTCCTATGTCCAAGCGCACGAAGATTCGCCGCGACACGCCCACCGAGACCGCCACCCTGCGTTCGAGCGACATGAAGGGCGAGCGCATCGTCAAGTCCTTCCTGCTCCGCCACTACTACCCGCGCCGGCAGGCGTCGGGCGCCTACACGTCCTATGAGGACATCGCTGACCTTGACCGCCAGATCGCCGGGGAGGACACGATCGTACAGCTTCCGAACGGCACCGCGCGCATCATCGACGAGAAGTGCGCGCTCCACTACATCAACGACGATCTGCCGACCTTCGCCTTCGAGGTGCAGTACCGCAACAGGGCAGGCGAGCTGGCCGACGGCTGGTTCCTTGACGACGCGCTCTCCACGCAGGAGTACGACGTCATGTGGATCACCTGCCGCCCCAAGGCGATCGGCGGCGAGCCCCTGACTGGCAAAGCCTATGCCAAGACCCTCCGCGAGGAGGACATCACCGAGATCCGCCTCATGCAGCTCGACCGCCAGCGGCTCCTTGGTGCCGTCAAGAGGGCGTGCGGCTGCACGGGCGACCTGCGGACGTTCCTCATGCCGCACATCACCGCCCTTCGTGAGGAGGGCGAGCGGATGAGAACGAAGCGGTGGCGCTATGTGGGGCACGTGAAGCTCCTGTACACGCCGTATCTGAAGGAGCAGCCGATCAACCTGGTGCTCGGCCGCGACACGATCCTCCATCGGAGCTGCACCGCCGAATGGCTGGTAAAGCCGGAGGGCGTGTGGCCCTACGCCGCTGTAAGATGAACGAAAACGCCCTGACCTCGCGTCAGGGCGTCGTTTTTTGGGGGGGTCACTCCTCACCGAAGAGCGGGGTCGAGAAGTAGCGCTCGGCTGTGTCGGGGAGGATGGTCACGACCGTCTTGCCGGGGCCGAGCTTCTCGGCGAGGACGAGCGCGGCAGCGACGTTCGTGCCGCTCGAGATGCCGCACATGATGCCCTCCTCGGTGGCGAGGCGCTTGGCGGTCTCGATGGCGTCGTGGTCGGTGACGATGTGGATGTGGTCATAGATCTCGCGGTTCAGGATCGGCGGGATGATGCCGTCACCGATGCCCATTTGCAGGTGCGTGCCGACGGTGCCGCCGGCGAGGATCGCGGCGTGCTCCGGCTCGACCGCCCAAATCTCCATGCTCGGGTTCTGGGACTTGAGGGTCTCGCCGATGCCGGTGATGGTGCCGCCGGTGCCGATGCCGGAGCAGAAGCCGTCGATGGGGCAGGCGGTCTGCTCGAGGATCTCGAGGGCGGTGTAATACTTGTGTGCGCCGATGTTGTTGATATTGGCGAACTGCTGGGGGACGAAGACGTTCGGGTCCTTCGCGGCCATCTCGAGGGCAGTGTCGAGGCAGGTCTGGATGCACTTGCCGATGTCGCCGTCGTCATGGATGAGGATGACCTCGGCGCCGTAGTGGCGCACGAGCTTGCGGCGCTCCTCGCTGACGGAATCGGGCATGATGATGATGGTCTTATACCCCCGGACAGCGCCCACGAGCGCAAGGCCGATGCCCTGGTTGCCGCTGGTCGGCTCGACGATGATGGTGTCGGGCCCGATCCTGCCCTCCTTCTCGGCGGCGCGGATCATGTTGTAGGCGGTGCGCGTCTTGATGGAGCCGCCGACGTTCAGTCCCTCGAACTTGACGAGGATCTGGGCGTTCCCGGGCTTGTTCATGCGCCCGAGCCGGATCATGGGCGTGTGCCCCATGGCATCGAGTATCGTATCATAGATCATAGCTTGGTGATCTCCTTTAAGTTATAAATATAGTCTATTATACCACATTTCGCCGGAAAAAGCAACTGTTATTTTGAAAGAGACGTGCGCTCGCGCGTGCCCCTTGCTTTTTCTGCAAGAATATGCTATCATTAAGAGAGAGACTACCAACAGAAAGGAGGCGGCCGCATGTCTGGTTTCCTGCCCGTCACGCCCGAGGAGCTCCATGCGCAGGGCGTCGACCAGCCGGACTTCGTCTATCTGACCGGCGATGCCTATGTCGACCACCCCAGCTTCGGGGCGGCCATCATCTCCCGCATCCTCGAATCACAGGGCTACAGCGTCGCCATGCTCCCCCAGCCGGACTGGCGCTCTGACCGCGACTTCCTTCGCTTCGGACGGCCGCGGCTCGCGTTCCTCGTCACCGGCGGCAACATCGACAGCATGGTCGCGCACTACACCGTCGCCAAGAAGCGCCGCAGCACCGATGCCTATTCTCCCGGCGACCGCGGCGGGATGCGTCCCGACCGCGCCGTCCTCGTCTACTGCCGCCGCCTGCGCGAGATCTTCGGGCCGGACGTCCCCATCCTCATCGGCGGACTGGAGGCGTCGCTGCGCCGTTTTGCACATTATGACTATTGGGACGACGCCGTCCGCCCGTCCATCCTCTATGAGAGCGGCGCGGACCTGCTCATGTTCGGCATGGGCGAGCACAGCATCGTCGAGATCTGCGGGCTCCTGCGTGACGGCGTGCCCGTCTCGGAGATCACGGAGGTGCGCGGGACGTGCTACCTCACCGCCCCTGAGCACACCCCCTACGGCGCGGCACAGTGCCCCTCCTTCGAGCAGGTCAGGGAGAGCAAGGAGGCCTACGCCAAGGCCTGCCGCATCCAGTACGACCAGCAGGACGAGATCTACGGCAAGCGCATCCTCCAGCGCCACGGCGACCGGATGCTCGTGCAGAACCCGCCCGCCCTCTCCCTGACACAGGAGGAGCTCGACGCCGTCTACGCGCTGCCCTTCATGCGCACCTACCACCCCATGTACGAGCCGATGGGCGGCGTGTCCGCGATCAAGGAGGTACGCTTCTCCATCACGCACGACCGCGGATGCTTCGGATTCTGCAACTTCTGCTCCATCGCCCTCCACCAGGGGCGCCGCATCGTCGCACGCAGCGAGGCCAGCGTCCTCGCCGAGGCGAAGATGCTCACGCAGTACCCCGATTTCAAGGGCTACATCCACGACGTCGGCGGCCCCACTGCCAATTTCCGCCGTCCCTCCTGCGACAAGCAGCTCCAATATGGCCTCTGTAAGGGCAAGAAATGTCTCGCGCCGGAGCCGTGCAAGAACCTCATCGCCGACCATTCGGAATATCTCGCGCTCCTGCGCAAGCTGCGGGCGCTCCCGGGCGTCAAGCGCGTGTTCATCCGCTCGGGCATCCGCTTCGACTATCTCCTCTGCGACCCGGACGAGAGCTTCTTCCGCGAGCTCGTCGAGCACCACATCAGCGGCCAGCTCAAGGTCGCCCCGGAGCATTGCTCGGATGCCGTCCTCGACAAGATGGGCAAGCCCCATTTTTCCACCTATAAGCGCTTTGCGAAGCGCTTCTACGAGCTGACGCGCAGCCTCGGCAAGGACCAGTATCTCGTGCCCTACCTCATGAGCAGCCACCCCGGCAGCACCATGAAGGACGCCATCGCGCTCGCGTGCTATCTGAAAAAAGAGGGCATCCATCCCGAGCAGGTGCAGGACTTCTACCCGACCCCCGGCACCATCTCCACCTGCATGTTCTGGACCGGCCTCGACCCCTACACGATGGAGCCCGTCCACGTCACGCGCTCGCCCAAGGAGAAGGCCGAGCAGCGTGCGCTCCTGCAATACTACAAGCCCGAGAACCACGCGCGGATCCGCGAGGCGCTGATTCGTGCCGGAAGGCGCGACCTGATCGGCAGCGGGCCGGACTGCCTCGTCCCCGCCGAGCCACATGCCGCGCACCGTCCCGCGGCAGGGAAGGGGGGCCGTCCCAACGACACGCGGAACGTCCGTCCGTCTGACAGGCGCGGTGGCCGCCCGTCTCCCAAGAATACCAAAAAAAGCCCCAAGGATGGCCGCTCCGGCCGCAAAAAGCACTGAGGAGGTGTCCCTATGTCTGAGGTAAGCTACCAGATCCGCGCGCAGTTCACCGCCGCGGACGACGCGCGCGATGCCGGCCTGACCAGCCCCGCCGACATCGTCCGCTTCGACGACATCCAATACGGCCCCGATCCCGTTTGGAACGTCCTTGATGTGTACCGTCCCGCGGGGGCGGCGGGCGCGCTCCCGGTGCTCGTGAGCTTCCACGGCGGCGCGTGGGTCTACGGCGACAAGGAGCGCTACCAGTATTTCTGCATGGCCCTCGCACAGCAGGGCTTCGCGGTCGTGAACTTCACCTACCGCCTCGCGCCGGAGTTCCAGTTCCCGGCGCCGCTCGAGGACGCGAATGCCGTCTTTCAGTGGATCGGCGAGCATGCCGCGCAGTACGGCCTCGACACCGACCGCATCTTCGCGACCGGCGACTCGGCCGGTGCCACGGGCATCGCGCTCTACGCGTGCCTGATTCATAATGCGGCGTATGCGGCGCGGGTCGGCATCGTGCCGCCGTCGTGGCTCCGTTTCCGTGCGCTCGGGCTCTGCTGCGGGCTCTACACTCGCGATGTCCCGCTCGACTCGCTCCCGGACTTCGCCCCCACCGAGGAACAGGCCGCCTGCCTCGAGGTCACGTCCTTCGTGACGCCCGGCTTCCCGCCGTGCTTCGTGATGACGTCGAACGGCGACTTCCTCCGCGAGGAGCCGAAGTCCCTCCTGCCCGTGCTCGACCGCTGCGGGGCGCCGTATGCGTATCAGATGTATGGAGACGACGCACACCCGCTCTTCCATGTCTTCCACTGTGACGTCCGCAGCGAGGACGGCCGGACCGCGCGGGAGGACATGTGCGCCTTCTTCCGGCAGTATCTATGAGCAGCATCACGTTCATCGGCATCGCAGGAATGGCCATCCTGCTGGTGATCTGGGTGCTCGTGCGGCGCCTCACGCAGCGCTCGCCCAAGGTCTCCCGCCGTCTTTCTCTGTGGGACGCGGTGTTTTTGGTCGTCATGGGCGCTGCCGTCGTCGTGCTCTTCTGCCTGTTCATCAAAAAGGCCGTGACTTGGACGCCATACTGATCCTGTCTACACGAAAATGCCCCCGTGGTCTCCCGCGGGGGCTTCGTATCGTCCAAAAAACGTCACGCGAACGGATGCAGCACCAAAAACAGCACCCCGCCCGCGATGCACAGGATCCCTAGGACCGCCGGCATCCAGAGCGAGAAGAGCTGCGGGAGCGGTGCATAGCGCTCCACGAACGCACGCTTCGGCTTGGCCGGGTCGTAGAAGACCGGCACCTCCTTGCCCACGGGATAGCGCGCCTCGAGCACCTCCTCCGTTGCCTTGCCGTCGCCCTTTTGGTGGATGTAGCGGGGCAGCGCGCCGTCGACCGTGAGGTTCGTGCCGCTCTTGATGAGCTGGTCGATGGTGACGCCCGGGGCGGTGATGCTGGCCGTCACGGTCGTCACGCCGCCGAAGCGCGGGCCGGTGACGGTGTAGTCCGTGCCGTCCACCGTGTACGTCACGACGGGCAGATGGAAGTCGTCATAGGTGACGGAGGAGCGCCCTGTGACGCGCCCGACCGTCTGCGACGTGCAGATCTTCGGCTTTTGCGCGGCGCGGTAGCCGACCAGATATGCCACGAGCAGGCAGACCGCCCCCAGCAGGAGGAACGGCACGGCACAGAGCACGTTCACCATCTTACTTGACCGTCGTCACGTCGCTGCCGAACCACTTGGTCGAGATCTCGCCGAGCTTGCCGTCGGCCTTCATCTCGCTGAGGGTCTTCTGCACCTCGTCGCGCAGCGCCTGGTCGTTCTTGCGGAAGCCGATGGCGTACTCCTCCTGCTCGAGGCCCTCATCGAGGATGACGAAGTCCTTGCCGTTGGAGGTGATGAGGTAGTTGGCCACGACGGAATCCATGAAGACGGTGTCCGAGAAGCCCAGCTCCATCTGGCGCAGCGCCTCGACATTGTCCTCGAGGGGCGTCGCGTGGATGTCGGCATAGAAGTCGGCAGCCTCGAGGATCTCCTCCGCGGTGGAGCCGAGCTGTACGCCGACGGTCTTGCCGGGCAGGTCGGAGAGGCCCTTGATCTCGCTGTCAGCGGGCACGACGAAGACCATCTCGTTGGTCATGTAGGGTTCGGAGAGGTTCATGGCCTCAGCGCGGCCGGGGTTTACGGACAGACCGTTCCAGATGCAGTCGATGCGGCCGGAATCGAGGTCCTGCTCCTTGGCGTCCCATACGATCGGCTGCTTGACGAGCTTCACGCCCAGACGGTCACAGACCTCCTGTGCCACGTCGATGTCGAAGCCGATGATCTCATTGTTCTCGTCCGTGAAGCCCATGGGCGGGAAGGACGCGTCCAGGCCGAGCACGAACTCGCCGGAGTCGAGCACCTTCTGGAGCGAATCGTCACCTGCGGGCGCAGCGCTGCCGGCATCGCCGGTGCTGCCGGTCTGTGCAGCCGGGGCGCAGCCGGTCAGGACGAGCATCGCGGAGGCAGCGAGGGCCGCCATCATTCTCTTCATTCTCATGATATGATCCTCCTTATCGTTCCTGCGTGCAGATCTGCACGCGCATAGTTTAATCATAGCACATTCCCCCGAAGATGTAAAGTGTCGGCACGTTTTTTCGGCACGCCTCACAAGATCCCGCCATTTTCGGGCGATTTTTCAGGGACTTTTCGCGTATCCAAGATTCGTACCGCAGATGTCGAGAGATGCGGTATTTCGTCTATTTGATAGAGAAAAGGTCACTTGCAGGTCTCTGCCCGATCATGGTATAATAAAAATGTATGCAGTCACAGGAGGACTGCGTGAAGGAGGCATTATATGACAAGTGAAGAGATACTGCATCTGCTCGGCCTGATGCTGCAATACCTGATGCCGACGCTCAAGCTGTTCGGCGCCACGCTGCTCTATGCCATCCCGCTCGGGATGGTGGTCGCGCTCATGAAGATGTGCAGGTTCAAGCCGCTCTCGTGGCTCACGAACCTCTACATCCTCATCATGCGCGGCACGCCCCTGCTGCTCCAGATCATCGTGGTCTATTATTCCGTCCCGACCATCCGCAGCAGCGCCTCGTGTCCGGCCGGCCTGCGCACGCTCCTCGAGCGTGTGGAGCTCAAGGGCGACGCGGGCGATGTCTACATGTTCCGCATGATCCTGCTGGCGTTCGTGCTGAACTACGCGGCCTACTTCGCGGAGATCTTCCGCGGGGGCATCGAGTCCATCCCCAAGGGGCAGTATGAGGCCGCTGCGATGCTCGGCTTCACGCGGCTCCAGACGTTCTTCCGGATCATCCTCCCGCAGGTGGTCAAGCGCGTGATCCCGGCCTCCTCGAACGAGGTCATCACGCTCGTCAAGGACACGTCCCTCGCCTATGCGATGGGCTATATGGAGATCATGTACATCGCCAAAAAGCAGATGACGACGTTCAGCTCCCTGACACCGCTGTTCCTCGCGGGCGCGTTCTATTTCGTCATGGCGACGGTGCTGACGATGCTCTTCGGTCTGGCCGAGAAGAAGCTGGACTACTACAAATAAGGAGGTGTGTGTGATGGCGAATATGCTGGAGGTCAAGGGACTGCAAAAGAGCTTTGGCGAGCTGGACGTCCTCAAGGACATCACCTTCGATGTGGCACAGGGCGAGGTCGTGGCGGTCATCGGGCCGTCGGGCTCGGGCAAATCGACGCTGCTGCGCTGTCTGACGCAGCTCGAGCGTGCCGACGGCGGAACGGTCTCCGTCTGCGGCGAGCCGATGCTGACGGCGGAGGGCTACCGCGACACGAAGACCCTGCACCAGATCCGATTGAAGACGGGTCTGGTGTTCCAGAATTTCAATCTGTTCCCGCACATGAGCGTGCTGCGGAACATCACCGAGGCGCCGACCGTCGTCCTGAAGACGGACAAGGCACAGGCACAGGCGCGTGCGAAGGAGCTCCTCAAGAAGATGGGCCTCGAGGCCAAGGCGGACGCGTATCCCTGCGAGCTGTCCGGCGGTCAGCAGCAGCGCGTGTCGATCGCGCGTGCGCTGGCGCTGTCGCCGGAGATCCTGTTCTTCGACGAGCCGACCTCTGCACTCGACCCGGAGCTGACCGGCGAGATCCTGGCGGTCATCAAGGAGCTGGCGGCCGAGGGCATGACCATGGTCATCGTGACGCACGAGATGGCCTTCGCCCGTGACGTGGCCGACCGGGTCATCTTCATGGAGCACGGCGTGATCGTCGAGCAGGGCGCGCCCTCGCAGCTCTTCGGCGACAGCGCCTCCGACCGCGTCAAGCAGTTCCTCGCCCGGTTCAATGGGTGACGGACATCGCACAACAAACAGAGGCACGGTGCGCGCTGCACCGTGCCTTTTCTTTCTGCCAAACAGGAACGAGCCACGATACTTCTCGTACCGTGGCTCGCGGGTGTTTGGTGTCATTCCGTCGCCTGGAAGACGAAGCGGGCGAAGTTGTAGAGATGGGCGACGATGGAGTTGTCACCGTGAGCGCCGCCATTGACATAGTGCCAGATGTGCGGGACGCCGTTCGCCTCGAAGCTCTCGTGGTAGGGCTTGGGCGTGTCGTAAACGACGGTGTCATTGCTGCCGGCCGTGATCATCACGAGATACGGCTCCTTGCCGCTGTCCCACTTGAACGCGCCGGTGACGCCGGGTGCCGGGCAGATCGCGCCGACATAGCCGAACAGGTCGCTGCGCTGCATCCCGATCAGCAGGGACTCGCGCCCGCCCATCGAGAAGCCCGTGATCGCGGTGTCATCTCTGCCGCTCTTCACGCTGTAGTTCTGCTCGATGTAGGGCATCAGGTCCTTGGTCAGGTCGTTGATGAAGTTGTCGTAGGCGGCGTTGTTGAAGTCGTCCATGCCGGAGCAGGCGGCCTGCGTGTCGCTCGAATAGATGTAGGGGAACACCACGATCATGTCCTTGGCCTCACCCGATGCGATGAGGTTGCCGATGATCTGGCGCGTGCCCATGTTCTCACGGCACATGCGGTCCTGATCCTCCCAGTAGCCGTGCATCACATAGAGCACGGGGTACTGCTTGGACGTGCTGTAGCCCGCAGGCAGGAGGATGTTGAAGGGCTTTTCGCGCTTGCAGGTCGTGGAATAATACTTGCCGCTCTGAAGGGTGCCATATTGCGTGCCGGATACCTCTTGGTGCGAGCTGGCGGGCTCGTACTCGGTCAGTTTACTCTGACACGCCGCCGTAAAAGACGCCATGTCCATGGACTTGGTCTCTACGGTCAGGGAATCGACGGGGAACTTGGTCAGGGTCTTGTGGATGTACTTGGCGATCATGATGATGTCGCTGACCTGTACCTGGCCGCTGCCATCGACATCGGCAGCCGTCTTGGCCTTGTCATCCTTGAAGCCGCTGACGAGGCCGCGCTTGGCGAGCGCCAGGTCGAAGACATCGACACGGCCGTCGAAGTTCAGGTCGCCGGGGAGGACGGTCTCGGGCTTCGTGGTCGAGGGCTCGGTGGTCGGCTCGGTGGTCGGCTCGGTCTTAGGCTCCGTGGGCGGTACATACGGCTCTGCGCCGGCGATCTGCGTGCCCTTCACGGCCACGATGGACTCGTCGATGTAGAAGCTGGTCGAGCCCTCGGCGCTCTCGACATAGAGAATCGGATTCGTCGCGCCGGACGGGATGGTGTAGTTCGTGTTCGCGAGCTGTACATAGTGGCCCTTGTAGGCGGTCGCCTGGGCGATGTGGCCATACTTGGTCTCACCAGCGGAGTCGGTGTACTGGAGGGAGAGCATGAGGTCCTGGGACTCAGGCGCATCCTCACCGTCATAGTAGGCGTTCACGCTGAAGCTGTAGGCCTCGCCGCCCTTGAAGGTCAGCGCATCGAGGGTCTTCTGCGCGCCGTGCCAAGCACTGCCGCGGTCTTGGATCAGCATGGCGTTGGTGCCGGCATACGGTACACGGCCGCTCATCACGAGGCTCGTGCCGCCGCGGGCTTCCCAATCATCGGTGCCGTTCTCGAAGGTATCGTGGTAGTAGTAGCCGTTGGAATCGGGGGTGATGGGCTCCTGCGGGACAGGGGCGCTCGGGTCGGAGGGCAGGGGCTTGCCGTCGCTCTTGAGGGTCACGACGAAGGTCGAGACGCTCTTGGCCGGCAGATTTGCCCAGTAGGTCGAATCGGCATGCTCGAGGTCGTTGGTCTTCGCGAGGTTCTCGTTCGCGGAGGTGCGGTAGCGGTCAACGTCCGTGATGACGCGGCTGCCGACGGAGAACTGCTGCTGTACATCGCTGTCGTTCTTGTTGATGGCAACGATCTCGATCTGGGTGTCGCTGTGCTTGTAGGCAGAGATCAGGATGTTGTTCGCAGGGGACTCGGTCGCGTCGATGCGGACATCGCCCGGGCGGACATACTTGGAATACTGCGCCAGGCAGTAGCCGCGCTTGGAGACCTTGCCGTCCTCGGTCATGAGGCCGTAGCTGCGGCGGATGTACCACCAAACATAGGCGTTCATGCCGCCAACGACGAGGCCGTTGTGGATGTTCTCGGAGACATCGAGCGCCATCGGGTACTCGTTTGCATCGTGGTCGGAGTTCGGGACATAGACCTCGGTCATCCAGATCTCCTTGCCGGTGTTCTTGAGGGCGGGATAATCCATCCAGCTGCGCTGCGTGCCGTAGAAGTGGGTACCGAACATGTCGCAGTTGGCCATCGCCTGGGAATTCTTCATGATGGCGGCATAGTACGCCTTGCCGTTGCCCCAGCTCTCCGGGCTGTACTGGAAGCTCTCGGGGGACATCAGCTTGGTGTTCGTACCGGCCACGACGGCCTTGCCGTAGTTGGCGATGAAGCTCGCGGCGCGGTCGGGCGTCCAGGCCGTCCAGTCCTCAGCGAAGTCCGGCTCGTTCTGCACGGAGATGGAGTTCAGATGCACGCCCTGGCTGTCGCAATACTTGACGAAGTCGTTGAGGTGCTTGGCGTAGGCCTTCTCGGCATCGGCGCCGTCGTTGAGGACGTACTTGCCGCCCTTGGCACCGCCGGAGCCGCTGTGACGGATCGCAGCAGGCGGGTTCCACGGGGTCGCAAAGACCGTGGCACCGAGCTTCTGCGCCTTCTGTGCGGTCGGGATGGCGTTCTTCCACTCGTTGCTGTTGTCGCTGACGAAGATACGCAGCACAGTCAGGCCGAGCTGGCCGTCGCCGTTGCCGAACGCCGTCTGGATCTGGGCATCGGTCATGTCGCCGCCGCCCTTGTAGCTCTGCCACTCGGGGTGGTTCATGCCGCCGAAGCCGCGGATCCGCTGATAGGTCTTGTCGGTGTTCACCACGCAGAGATCAGCGGCATCTGCGGTGATGGTGACGCTGCTGTACATGGTCCCCATGGAGAGCAGCATCGTTCCGGCCATCGCGGCCGAGAGTACCTTGGTCACGAGTTTTCTCAGATCCATTTTCCATTCCTCCTAGTCGTTGTCTTGCCCCGTGCCGGCCGCGCCGATCTACCTCCAACGAGCTTGCAGATCCGTGCCGTTCTATCGACGATGCCGTGCGGAGCGGTGTCAATTGATAGCTTCCGTATCATCCATAATATATAAATGAATTTTTACGTTCTGTTTATATTGTACACGATCTATTCACTTTTGTAAACTCACTTTTCGCAGATTTGGTGGACAAAATATAGGATATGCACAAAAACATCCCTTGGACACGGCATTTCACGCATCTGCACGGCGCTGGACACGGGTGGACTTTTGATAGGGGATGGATCTTATCGTGAACGCGGATGCCTCACCATGCAGCGAGGCATCCGCGTCATATCTCGTTCATAAACGGCAGAGCATGATGTATTCCTGTGCGTTCTCGTCCACGACCGTGAAGCCGACCCTGCGGTACATGCGCACGGCGTAGTTCTCCTTCTGCACGGCCAGCGAGCACTGGGCGTATCCGGCCGCCCGCAGCGTGTCGAGCATGGCACGCATGAGCGCGGTGCCGATGCCGCGGCCGCGATGGGCAGGGAGGAGCGAGATCGCGAAGGAGGGCGTCTCGTCGTCGATGTGGCCATAGTCCTGCATGATGCGGCACCAGACCGCCCCCACGACCTGCCCGCCGACCGCGGCACCGAGCGCATAGTCGCCCGGACGCGTCCCGAAGCCGTCCACATAGACGCGCAGCGCCGGATCTTGGAGGATCTCCCGCGGCGGCGGCGCCACGCCCGGTGGGAGGAAGATGGCGTGGTACAGAAAGTCCTCCAGGAGGGGGTATTCGTTCGGCGTGAGCGCACGGATGTCGGCGTCCATGGCTGCCTCCTTTCCTATAAAAAGAACGCGTGCCGCAGTACGAAGGGACTGCGGCACGCGAGGTCAAGTGTCGATCGGACCGATCACGCCATGCCGGCGGTGATGATGGCCATCTTGTAGACCTCATCGGCGGTGCAGCCGCGGGAGAGGTCGTTGATCGGGGCGTTCAGGCCCTGGAGGATCGGACCGTAGGCCTCGAAGCCGCCGAGACGCTGGGCGATCTTGTAGCCGATGTTGCCTGCCTCGATCAGCGGGAAGATGAAGGTGTTCGCCTGACCGGCCACCTTGGAATCCGGGCACTTGGTCTTGGCGACCTCAGCAGAAACGGCGGCGTCGAACTGGAACTCGCCGTCGATGGTCAGATCGGGGTCGATATTGCGTGCCTCGATGACGGCGTCATGGGAGAGCTGCACGGTACCGCCCTTGCCGGAGCCGTAGGTGGAGAAGCTCAGGACAGCGACCTTGGGGTCGATGCCGAAGAACGCCGCAGTGCGCGCGGTCTCGACGGCGACCTCACCGAGCTGTCTTGCCGCAGAGAGGACGACATTGCCCTCCTTGTCGAGGCGGTCGGTGTAGCCGAGGTTGATGGCGCAGTCGCCCATGGCGATCTTCTCCTCGGCGCCGTCCTTCTCACGGAAGAGGATGAAGGAGGAGCTGACGAGGTTGGAGCCCTTCTTGGTCTTGATGATCTGGAGCGCGGGACGAACGGTGTCCGCGGTGGAGTAGGTCGCGCCGCCGAGGAGCGCGTCAGCCTTGCCGGCCTTGACGAGCATGGTGCCGAAGTAGTTGGACTTCTTGAGCGCTGCACGGCACTCGTCCTCGGTCATCTTGCCCTTGCGGAGCTCGACCATCTGTGCCACGAGGGCATCCATCTCGGGATAGGTGAGCGGGTCGATGATCTCGGCGCCGTCGATGGTGAAGCCGCCGGCCGCAGCCGCTGCCTTGACCTCGTCCACATTGCCGCAGAGCACGACGCCCATCAGGCCTTCCTTGAGCAGACGGTCGGTCGCGGACAGGATGCGCGCATCCGTGCCCTCCGTGAAGACGATGGTCTTCTTTGCTGCCTGCAGATTTGCGATCAGCTTGTCAAACATTCCCATTTTGAGAGACCTCCAATTTGTTATTTGGTGCGGACGCACTGCATCCGCGCAGGGCGGGGATCTGCCCCGAGTCCCGCGTCGTGCGGGACACCTACATTGTTATTATACCACATCCTGTAACATTTTTCAATACCTTTTTTACAGGAGACCATGCAGCGAGCCGAGAGCCGCCATATCCCCCGAAAGACCACGATGCCCCCAGCTTCCACTGAGGGCAATAATTCTTCATGATGCCCCCCCGCCGGAGGCGGGGGACATCACACTTAGCATATCCCCCGAAAGACCACGATGCCCCCAGCTTCCACTGAGGGCATCATCGTTATGAAAAAGGTTAGGATCTGTCACTTGATAACGCCGATGCCGTAGATATTGAAATCGGCGCCGCCATTGTCGAGCTTGATGGACACATCGAGCTTGCCGCTGGCGTCCTGGATGTACGCGAACTCCGCCTCCGGGCCGCCCCAAGCATACTGCCGGTTTCCGGAGATCTCCGCGGTCTTGCCGTTGACGGTCACGAGCGCGGTACCGAGGGAGGAATTCTGGTTGGAGCGGAAGACGAGGAAGATGCCGCGTCCCTCCGTGGTGAAGGTCATGGGCGAATTGCCCGTGTTCTTCTGGAACGTGAAGCCGTAGGCGAAGCGCGTGTTGGAGTTGTCCGCCTTGAAGCTGCCGGTCTGGAGGTCCTTCAGATCGGAGAGCGGCACGATCGTTCCCGTGGCGTACTCATTGCCGTAGACCTTGCCGGTCGGGATGGTGTAGGCGTCAGACTGGTTGGCCGACTTGAGGGCTTGGCGGTAGTAGTAGCCGATGCAGTCGGAGATGAGCTTCGCGCCGTCGGCATGCGGGTGGTATTCGTCCGTGTAGTAATCGTCGGTCTTGAGCAGGCCGGAATTGAAGGCCTTTGTGAGGGCATTGTCCATGGAGATGACAGGAACGTCATACAGCTTGCCGACCGCCGCCATCTGCTCCTGCATCGAATAGCCGCCCTTCGCGCGGTTGATGATGATGATGACCGCCGGCTCCTGCTCCTGCATCAGGCAGCGCTTGACGAGGCTCTCGAAGCTCTTCTTGTAGAGCTGCTCGGGATGGTCGTTGACGGAGAACTCGATGAAGATCACGTCGGGCTTGGCGTCGAGGATGTCGCGCTGCGCACGCATCAGGCCGACCGCCGAGGACGTGCCGGAGAGACCGGCGTTGATGAACTTGCAGTTATTGCCCGTGCCGAAGGTCTCCGCGAAATAGTCGAAGGAGCGCTGGGCATAGCAGGTGGGGGCGTGGTTGCCCTCGGTGATGGAGCCGCCGAGATAGGCGACCGTCGTGGGCGCGCCGCTCTCGGCCTTGGCCACGGCGTTCCACAGACGGGAGGTGTTGCCCATCTGGTAGATGGCGTTCTGGTAGAACTCGATCATCTGCGGGGAGGCGGTCTCCTGGTAGCTGTCCCACTTGGCCGTGTCGATCGCCGGTGCGGGCTTCTCAGCAACAGGGAACTCAGAGATCATCCCGTGGATGTACTTGGTGAGGAGGACGATGTCGGTCACGTCCGGGGTGCCGCTCTGGTCGACATCGGCGGCCTTCATGGCGATGCTGTCGGCGAACTTGCCGAGCACGCCGCGCTTGGCGAGCGCAAGATCCATCGCGTCGATCACGCCGTCGCAGTCCACATCACCGAGCACGGCCTTGCGGACCTGCGGCTGGCCGGCGCCCTCGATCTTCGTCCCGGCGACGGCACCGATGGCCTCGTCGATGTAGAAGCTGCCGGTGGAATCATCAGACGTCTCGACGTAGATCTGCATCTGCGAAGCGCCCTCGGGGATCGTGTAGTTTTCGTTCGCGAGCTGCACCCACTGCCCCTTGTTGCCGGTCGCGCTGGCGATCTCGTCGTAGTGCGGCTCACCGTCAGAGCCGGTGTACTGGAGCGTGAACTTGAAGTCGGTCGTATCCGCGCCCTCCATATAGCCCACATTGACGGAGAAGCTGAACGTCTCGCCAGGCTTGAAGGGGTTGGCGCTGATCGGCATAGAGGCGCCGTTCCAGGAGGCCGTGCGGCCGTCCGTGTAGAGCGCGCCGGAGCCTTTGTAGGTCAGGGCAGGGGAGACGGCCACGCTCGCGGCACCGCGGCCGGACCATCCGTCCTCGGAGCCCTCGAAGGTGGAGTGGAAGTACCATCCGTTCTCGTCCGGCTCGATGACCTTGACCTCACGGCCGGGCACGACGGTGCCGTCGCCCCACTCGCTCTGCGGGATCATGGAGGTCAGTGCCGTATACGCCTCCTTGGGCTGGCCGCTGGCATCATAGAGCAGCGCGTTCGAGCCGGAGGAGAGCCAGGAATGGGCATCGTCCGGCCCCCAGATGCAGACGGCGGTCACGCGGCCGTCAGAACGCGGATTCGTGTTCCAGTCCATCGCGGCCTGGAAGATGGCCTTGTACTTGTTGGCCTGATCG